>NZ_PVWK01000118.1 GCF_003003795.1 Stenomitos frigidus ULC18
GTGCCGTTACTTTGTCATGAGTATTTGGAGCACAAAAGATTTGCTTCATTCCCCTTGACTTTCAAGACAATCGCTACGCCCATCTTATATTTAATTCCACGCACCTACTTACCAACAAGTTACGAAAAATGGCATCCAACCTTTCGACCGCTTTCTCATGCTAAGTTACTGAAGCCTAGAGTCGGGAAAGTCCGGTGTGATTCCGGTACTGTGCCGCAACTGTGATAAAGCGTTTTGCATGCTTTCAAGTCAGAATGCCGACTGGGTGGTATCTGCGGGATACCGTCGTCTACTCCCTGCGTCGCACGGGGAAGGAGTGGAAGTTTTGTCGTTAGAATGTGTGTCATCGCAATTTGCGATCTGTCCGGGCTTGTTTCAGCCGTCAGCCGCAAACGATGGGTTACTTTCGCGCCTGAGAGTGCCGGGTGGACTGCTGACAGTTACTCAGTGTGAGGCGATCGCTGACCTCGCTGATCAATTGGGGGGCGGCTATGTCGAAGTGACGAATCGCGCCAATGTGCAAATCCGTGGACTTCAGTCGACCATTGATGCAGACCACTTAGCCCGCCTACAAGCCGTCGGATTGGCATCTCCGGTTGCTGCTATTGACGCACTTCGCAACATCATGTGCAGCCCCACAGCAGGCATCGATCGGCAACAGTTGCTGGATACACGCCCGTTTGTTGCTGCCTGGAACCGTTATCTTACGACTCGCCCCGATTTTGCGGTGCTATCACCCAAATTCAGCGTGTGCTTTGACGGTGGTGAAGCGGTTTCGGTACGCGATCGGCCCAACGATATCAGTCTGGTTGCAGTCGCGATCACAGACGCGATTTACTTTCGTCTCCATTTAAGTTTGGGCGATCGTGGCGCATCACCCTGTGATACAGGCGTTGTCATTCAACCAGAAGAAAGTCTGCAATTGCTAATAGCAATGACAGAGGTTTATCGTGATTATACGATGCAAAAGCTCGGCAATAGCAGCCAGCGAAAACCGCGTTTAAGGAATCTTTTACATGACTGGGGTTTGGCAACCTATTTGCAAGCAGTAGTACAGCGTCTTTCGTTTTTACCCCTGCGAGATGGAACAAAATCGCTCCGGCAAAATGAAAAGATCGATGGCAACTCATTTTCGGATGCGTACAACCATTTAGGGATACATTCTCAACGTCAGTCTGATCGCTCTTATATTGGCTGTATCCTTCCCCTGGGTCGCTTAGAAACAATACAATTACGCGGATTGGCAACATTAGCATCACAATACGGCAGTAGTATGCTGCGGCTAACACCGTGGCAGAATGTTCTTCTTTCTGATCTTCCGACTGCACAAATAGCAGTGGTACAGCAGAAAATTGAGCAGTTGGGATTGCATAGTTCAGCGACACATCCTCATGGCGCGATCGTGGCTTGTTCCGGCACAACAGGCTGCCAATCATCTGCCACCAATACGCAAGCAGATGCACTAGCATTAGCGGCTCATTTAGAACAAACTATCGTGTTGAGCTACCCGGTTAACATCCACTTTAGCGGTTGTGAAAAGTCTTGCGCTCAACACCATGCCAGCGACATTGCACTGCTTGGCGTTGCGCAAGAAGGCGAGGCAAGCTATCACGTTTATGTCGGAGATGATGGCTCAAAATTTGGTCGATCGCTCTATCAAAACTATCGTCCTGCGCATTTACCTGCTTTGATTGAACAAATGCTACGGGTTTATCAAGAACAATCGCAGTCGCATGAGACCTTTAAAAGCTTCGTCAATCGATACAAGATCGCTGAATTAAAGCAGATGTTGATTGCCTCAGATCGCCACTTAATAGGGGCTAGACAACAAAACTAATGGCAATGAAGCTAGAGACGGTCGTACCCTTTGGGCGATCGCTGGATGAATACATCAAAATGTTTAACCTGACGGATGCTGACTTAACCAAACGCATTCTCGGTGTGGGTGATGGCCCCGCTAGTTTCAATGCTGAGGCGACGAAATTAGGCTATACCGCGACTTCAATCGATCCCCTTTATCAATTCAGCGGTGCTGAAATCTTGTCTCGCTTTAATGCTGTAGTTGATGACATCATTGAGCAAGTCAGGACATCGCCAAATGATTGGGTTTGGATGTATCATCAATCGCCTGATGACCTGCGTCAAAACCGAGTTCATGCGATTCAGACATTCCTGAATGATTATGGCGCTGGCAAAGCAGACGGACGATATCGCATTGATGCCTTACCACATTTGACGTTGCCCGATCAAGCCTATGATCTTGCCGTTTGTTCACACTTTTTATTTTTATATTCGGAACAACTCGACTACTCATTTCATCTAGAGTCAATTCAGGAGCTGCTGAGAGTCAGTCGAGAAGTGCGCATTTTCCCGTTGCTAACCTTGATGCGCCAGCGATCGCCCTACCTCGATCCGATTCTACAAACTTTAGGTGAGCAAGGATACTTTTTAGCCATCAAAAAAGTGCCTTACGAATTACAAAAAGGCGGTAACGAAATGCTAGCCATTACAACTAAACATGACAACTGAACGTACGCATGATTGATTACATTCGCGATGGCAACGAAATTTACCAACAGTCCTTTGCCATTATTCGAGCAGAGACAAATTTGGCAATACTACCTGCAGCGTTAGAAACTGTTGCAGTACGGCTGATTCATGCCTGTGGTATGACCGATATTGTGCATGATTTGGCATATTCCACTGATGCGGTGGATGCTGGACGATCGGCGCTCATCAACGGCGCGCCGATTTTGTGTGATGCTCAAATGGTGGCCAATGGAGTCACTCGCAAACGCTTGCCTGCAGACAATGCCGTCATTTGTACGCTCAACGATCCGCAAGTGCCCACGATCGCTCAAAAAATCCAGAACACGCGATCGGCAGCAGCACTGGACCTGTGGCGATCGCATCTAGAGGGCGCAGTGGTGGCGATCGGCAATGCGCCCACCGCTTTATTTCGTTTGCTGGAATTGCTGGACGAAGGCGCACCCAAACCAGCGCTGATTTTGGGCTTTCCAGTCGGGTTTGTGGGTGCAGCCGAATCCAAAGCTGCCCTCGCAGCCAACAGCAGGGGTGTCCCCTTTCTGACCATTCACGGTCGTCGGGGTGGTAGTGCAATGGCAGCCGCAGCCGTGAATGCGTTAGCAAAGGAGACTGAATTATGACAGACGCAACAATGGGGAGTGGGGAGTGGGGAGTGGGGAGTGGGCAAGGCCACCCGACCCCCAACATCCAACACCCAACACCCGGAAAGCTCTACGGTTTGGGCATTGGGCCTGGCGACCCGGAGCTGTTGACGCTCAAGGCGCATCGCATTTTGACGTCAGTACCGGTCATTGCCTATCCCACAATGGAAAGTGGCAAAGTGCTGGCACGGGCGATCGTGGCAGATTTCATTCGCCCAGAGCAGCTTGAAGTTCCGATGCCATTGCCGTTTAGCGTGGAGCGATCGTCACAGCCTTACTACGACACTGCGGCTGAAACGATTGCGCAGCATTTGGCCGGGGGACGCGATGTTGCTGTCCTTTGTGAAGGCGATCCGATGCTGTACGGGTCGTTTATGTACATCTTCAATCGACTTGCCGATCGCTTTGATACCGAAGTGGTGCCAGGGATTTCTTCAACCTTTGCCAGTGCCGCAATGCTGGGCGCACCCCTCACCTACCGTAATGATGTGCTGAGCATTATGCCTGCCACGCTGGATGAAGACACCTTGCGCGATCGACTCGCCGTTGCCGATGCTGCCATCATCATCAAGCTGGGCAGACACTTCGCCAAAGTCCGCACCATTCTGGATGAACTGGGCTTGCTATCACGGGCGCTGTACATTGAACGGGCAACCATGCCAAACCAGCAGATTCGTCCGATCGCAGATCTTGATCCGGCTGATGTTCCCTACTGGGCGCTGATTCTCGTCCCTAGCGAAACACGACCGCAGTAAAATTATTGAACAGTGCAATTATCGATAATAGAATCACTTCTGACCCCGCGATCGGGACTGTTGCCATGACGTCTTCTTTGTCTCAAACCACTGCTTCTCAGCTTAAAGGATTGGCGCTGCCTCCATTGGAGAACGGCGATCGCTTGACGCGCCCCGAATTTGAGCGTCGTTATCATGCCATGCCCAATCTGAGAAAAGCCGAATTAATTGAAGGAGTCGTCTACATGGCATCGCCACTACGTTTTACGCCCCATGCTGAACCGCACGGTGATCTCATTGGCTGGCTGTGGACATACAAAACCGCCACACCAGGAGCGCAAATGGGCATTGAGCCAACAATGCGTCTGGATGTAGACAATGAGCCGCAACCAGATGGCGTCTTGCTAATTAGTCAGGAAAGCGGTGGGCACTCAACACTCAGTGACGATGGCTACTTGGAAGGCGCAACCGAATTAGTAGCAGAAATCGCTGCTAGCAGTGCTGCGATCGATCTAGGCGACAAAAAACGTGCCTATCGGCGGAGTGGCGTGCAGGAATACATTGTCTGGCAGGTGTATGACCAGAAAATTGATTGGTTTCAGTTGCAGGATGGTGACTATGTTTCCTTAGCGCCAGATGAACAAGGCGTTATTCACAGTCAGGTGTTTCCAGGGTTGTGGCTGAACGTGGAGGCCATGTTGCAGGGCGATATGCGATCGGTATTAGCAGTCCTGCAAACAGGCATTGATACTGAAGCACATCAAGTCTTTGTTCAACAGCTTGAGGATCAGCGGGACAAAACAAGGCAAGCTAGCGATCGCCAACCGCAATGAAGTCACCCGCAATTGTGATTCTCGGCGAAACCAGTGTGGCTATCGCGCAGCAGATTCAAGCAGCATTGCCAGCCGCGACGATCTATGGGTTAGCTGGACGCACGCAATCTATGGATGTGTCCTATGCCAAATTTGGCGATACGGTGCGAGAACTGTTCAGTAGCGGCACACCTGTCATTGGTATCTGCGCGTCTGGGATTCTGATTCGATCGCTGGCAACGCTGCTGACCGATAAGCGAGCCGAACCACCTGTGATTGCTGTTGCAGACGATGGGAGCGCGGTAGTGCCGCTTTTGGGCGGCTTGACGGGTGCGAATGACTTGGCAACCACGATCGCCCACGCTCTGCATACCAAGCCCGCCATCACAGCAACCGGACAACTGCGCTTCAATGTGGTTTTGGAAGCACCGCCACTTGGCTATCGGTTGACCAACCCCGAACACGCAAAGGCCTTCACGTCCGATTTACTCTCTGGAGCGACGGTCAAACTGCTTGGTGAGGCGCACTGGCTGCGTCAGAGCAACCTACCGTTTACGTCCGATGGCACCCATACGATCGAAGTGACTGATCGAGCCATTGCAGGCAGTGCCACCCATTTGGTCTATCAGCCCATTGCGGTTCAGGGTAAGCTGGCGATCGTGGGCACAGGCCCCGGAGCCGCTGAGTGGATGTCGCCAGAAGTCAAGACGCTTCTGCAAGCTGCTACGGATTTAGTTGGCTACAAGACTTATTTAGATTTAGTCGGCACCTTTGCTCAGGGAAAACGGCACGAGTCCGATAATCGTGTAGAGATCGATCGCGCCCGTCAAGCCCTGGATCTTGCTGCTGAAGGACGATCGGTTGTGGTCGTTTCCTCTGGTGATCCCGGCATTTATGCAATGGCAGCCGCTGTGTTTGAAGTCATCGATCATGAAGCAAACCCAGCCTGGCAGCAGCTTGAGCTTCACGTCGCACCCGGCATCTCAGCCATGCAAGCGGCAGCAGCGGCGATCGGTGCCCCCTTGGGACATGACTTCTGCGCCATTTCCCTGTCTGACATTCTCAAGCCGTGGTCAGTGATTGAACAACGCATTGCCGCAGCAGCTCAAGCTGATTTTGCGATGGCATTCTACAACCCCGTTTCTAAGCAGCGGACGTGGCAGTTAGACAAGGCAAAGGAAATTTTAAGGCAGTGGCGATCGCCCGAAACGCCGATCGTCTTGGCACGTAATTTAGGGCGATCGGGTCAATCGGTACAGGTAAAAGTCCTTGCAGATCTCTCACCGAGCGATGCCGATATGCGAACGGTCATTCTCATTGGCTCCAGTCAGACCCGCATCATTGAGCGATCGAACGGTAGCGTTTGGGTTTACACACCACGGCACTATGAAGGATGAGGGATGAAGGCTAAAGGATGAAGGATGAAGGCTAAAAGTGTGGTCAGTGGTCAATCATCAGTAGTCAGAATCAACTTAAAACCCTCTAGCGGAGCGGCACGTAAAGCCTTTGGCATACAAGAAACGCGAAGCGAGTCCAAAAGACTCAGTGCTACTCAGAACTCAAAACTTTTTCCCCGTCTCCCCCTGCTTCCCCCGCCCCTCTAACCCTTTGCCCAAAAACTTGCGATCACATCAGAAGGCACATAAGGCAAAATGAGAAGGTAACGTTCTGACTTCCAGGGGAACTGCTGGGTTTTGAGGATTGCTTATGTCTAAGAGTCTTGTCAGTCGTCGTCGCACTGCTCCTTGGCTGCATCGTTGGTCGCGCCCACTGATCGGCGGGATTGCTGTTCTAGGCGCGCTCAATACCGCTTACTTGACAATCACCAAGCTCACCAATGGGGAAACGGCTTGTCCTTCAGGTGGCTGTGAGCAAGTACTCTCCAGCGCGTATGCAACAGCCTTTGGTCTGCCGTTAGCGGTGTTTGGCTTACTGGCATACATCAGTATGGCAATCTTTGCGCTTGCGCCCTTAGCGGTTCAGGGCGATCAGCAGAAAGAGCTGCGATCGAACCTAGAAAACTGGACCTGGTTTCTGCTGTTTGCCGGATCAACCGCCATGTTGATCTTCAGCGGTTATCTGATGAGCATCATGATCACCAAGTTCGTGATACCCAATGGGCCACAAGGCATCTGTTATTACTGTGTGGCATCAGCGATCTTTGCGCTCAGCTTGTTTGTGCTCACGCTTCTAGGTCGCACCTGGGACGATGTTGGGCAGCTCTTCTTCACTGGCGTTATCGTTGGGATGATTACACTGGTCGGCACGCTGGCGCTTTATGCTCCCATAGGCAAAGCCGTTGCTGGTGCTTACAACGTTGCGTCTGGCAGCGGTCAAGTCTTTTTTACAGTGACTGATACGTCAGGTGAGTCAGAAATTCAGCTCGCTCGCCATCTGAAGCAAACGGGCGCAAAAATGTATAGCGCTTACTGGTGCCCCCACTGCTATGAGCAGAAGAAACTCTTTGGCGTCGCAGCACTGAATGATCTACCCTTTGTTGAGTGTGCTCCAGACGGCAAGAATTCTCAAACTGCTGCCTGTCAAGATGTAGCCGCCAAAGCTGAAAAACAGTTAGGACGACCATTCGGCTTCCCTACCTGGGAGATCAACGGTAAGTTTTACTCTGGACAAGAGCCATTGCAGGATTTGGCCAATCAATCTGGCTACCAGGGGCCGCGAAACTTTAAGAACAGTTTTTAGCGTAGTAGCGACACACTTTTGAAAGAAACCGGGTTTCTGGACGTGGCTTGAATGCTCAAACGGCATTTTTCCGTTAAGAAACCCGGTTTCTGTTTGTATTACTAGCCAGGTTCAGGCAATTTATGCTTTCCTTCCTTGCCAGCGTGTTGCTTGCTCAAACGGTGCCCATGACTCCTGTTATGCCGCAGACAATCGTGATCCCTCAACAGACACGTCCCTTACCGGGTGGGTTAGATCAGGTTCCTGTCTTCAATAGCAACAACCCAGAGGTCGTGAAGACTGAGGGCATTTTGCTCTCGACGTTCCCGCCACAGGGCAAGCGAGTGCCGGGTGTGCATCTCAATTTTCCGTTTCAGGGGCGATTCGATTTGTTCTCGCACCACATTGCGCGGGCGATCGAGACCCCTAACGATTTACGCTCCCTCTACTTAGGCGTGATCGTTTACAATCCTGGCGATCAACCAGTGACCGTGGATGTCCTGCAAGCCGCCAGTTATCTCAGCCAGCCAGATGCCGAGTTCATTGATCTACCGGCGCACCTTGATAATACATTGGGCAAGCTTTATTCAGGTCCGGGCGATCGCGCGATGAATGACATCTTGCGAGGGCGACGGCAAGAAGGTTGGGTCGATCGCCTGGTAATTCCGCCGAAGCAGAGCCGTCTGTTAATGAACCTGCCGATTCCGGTGCGACCGTTGACTCCGCCGCTGAATGGGCGATCGACGCTGGCAAGGCTCTACAGCAATGGTGCCGTTTACATGGCAAATCTGGCGATGTTTGCCAAGCAAAACCCAGACGGCAGCGAACGGGCACCCACCCACGAAGAGTGGGTGGCGTTGCTAGAAACAGGCGACTTGGCGGGACCGCGTGAAGGTGCTCCTAGTCCACCTGATCGTCCCACAGGGTCAGAAATTTATGGTCGCGTGGCAGCCGTCGCGCAAGGTTCCCAGTGGCGCACTCAAGTCACTGATCCAGATAGCCGCTTGCTGGCAATTCCAAAGCGTGGAGAGGCGTATTCCTATGGCTTGAGTACGCTTCTGGCTGGCAAAATGGGCACGGGACAAAACCAAAGTGCAACACTGCTCACTCGCTATCCCGGCACTGCGTATCAAGCTCATGGCAATTACGGCATTGAGTATCAACTCACCCTGCCCCTCATCAACACCACAGAGGCACCGCAAACGGTACAGGTGCTGGTGCAAACACCGCTGAAAGAAGACACATTAAGCAAACCAGGGTTACAGTTCCGGCAACCACCGTATGCCAATGTGTTTTTCCGCGGCACTGTGCGCATTCGGTACAACGACGATCGTGGTCTTCCTCGCACCCAGTATTGGCATCTGGTACAACGACGCGGTCAATTAGGCGTACCATTGGCAACTCTCACCATGCCTCCGGGCGATCGACGTTTAGTGCAAGTCGATTTCCTGTATCCACCGGATGCCACACCGCCTCAAATGCTTACCATCCAAACGCTGAACACATCACAGTGACAGCAACTATAACGGGGTCATCTGATTGACTGGCAAAACGCCTGTGCTGGCGGTTGTAGACGCTTACCCTTCGGGAACGCTGCGCAAACAACCGCCAGGATCAAAAGATTTGTCAGTCAATCAGTGAGGTCGTAGTGTCTGCCGCTCCTTCTTGAAAATTGGCAGACAACAAAAGCAATGGATCAATACGGTTCAAACCCTTATTCAGTCGTCGGATAGAGAGGACAAACTGACGACTCCGCTATTTTGTTCATAGTGAGCAATCCATCAATTTTGTTCATTATCTGATCACTAGCGGTTGCCTTTGCTACTCAGTAGACACGCATCGATGCAAGTACGTCTCAGTTGAGTCTTAGCGATCCCAGATCGCCAGCGACAAAAATGACTCTGCTTCCAACACGCCGCAAAGGGTTGTTCCTGTTGTAGCTATATTCTGCTGCTCAGAAGAGCAGCACTTACGTCCAGCCCACTGTCAGCGACATTCAGGAGACTTGTACCGTGATTGTTCACCCGACCCAAAACGGTTGGCAGATTATTTACCATCGTGCCCACGCCTTACTTGCCGCGCAAATTGCTGGACATTGGCGACGCAAAGATGCACCACCCCGACTGTATGAAACGATCGCAGCAATCTCGCACCACGATGATTTAGCCAAAGAGTGGGAAAGCGATAACCTCACCGAAGCAGGGACGCCGAAAGACTTTCTGATGGATGAGGGTAAGTCCTATGATCCCTTACGAAAACATATCGAGCAGGCTCTGTATAGAGGGCACTGGGTAGCACTTTTAAATTCGATGCACCAAACCCATCTCAATGCCGGTAAGCGCGGCACGTCTGCTGAAGCCGATGCGTTTTTAGATGAACAATTGGAGTATCAAAAGCGCTGGCTCAAAGAAGTAGAGGCATCTGAAGACGATGCGGCTAGTGCGTATGCCTTCATGCAGTGGTGCGATCGTCTATCACTCATTCTCTGCCAGCATAAGCTACCAATGGACGAACGGGCACTGGAAATTAGCAAAGGACCGGATGGGCAGCGGTATGACGTCATCCAACATAGTAGCGGTCTGGTAACCGTCACGCCGTGGTGCTTTGAGGAGGATCGCTTCACAGTCACTGTCGAGGCAACATCGCTGTCGCAAGTGACGTTTGATGACAACGAGAGCCTGGTGGAAGCGCTGAAGCATGGACCGCGCAAACGGCTCGAATGGACGTTTGTCAAGGAAAGCCCTGAAGCAATGCAGGAAAATCCCTTAAGCTGACCGTCTACAGCCCTCTAAGTTAAAATGCTCCAATCCCATTTCACCTAACTTTAAGCAACTTTATGCCCGATCGCGTACCGCCTGACATTGCCGATCTGCTTGCAGACTCACCAACGCCTGAGCAGCTTTTTGATGCGCTTATGCCAGCAGTGGGGAAGTTTTTAGAGTGCGATCGCTGCTTTCTTTACTTGCGGGAGCCGAAAACGCGGTTGGGCAGAGTGCCCTTCTACTGGATTCGTCACGCCGATATTCCTACCGTGTATGACAAAGCTTGGAAACTGGAGCCAATCTCTTTGCCTGATGAAGATCCCTTGTTTGCTGCGGCACTGCGGACAGAGCCTTCGATCTTCGTTGAGGATGTCGAAACTGCCAGTCCAACCATTTTAAGCCAAGAGTTTGAGCGTAGAAGCTTTGGACATCGGGCGTTGATCCATGCTCACTTATGCCAAGACGGAGAGCTTTGGGGCGTCTTACAGCCCTGTGTTTTTGGGCGCCCCAGACAATGGACGCTAACAGAACGACAGGCGATCGAGCAAATCGTACAAATGATTACGCCCAATGCCGTGACGTATGTTCATGCAGCCACTGAAAGCGCTAAAAACCCTGTGGGTTAGAAACGGAGGGCTGAAAAGCTGGTCTCATTCAAGCAGCCCCTGCTTGCTTGCACGCGTGCAAGCAAGCAGGGGCTGTCCTTTACTCCTGTCTGTACGCAAACAAAGCTTAAATCGCTTCTAAGTTCTTCTCTCCTGTGCGAATTCGAACAATTTGATCCACTGGAGTAATGAAAATTTTGCCATCCCCGATTTCTCCGGTACGGGCTGCGACAATAATTTTTTCTACCACCATGTCAACCTGATCATCTTCGACCACGATTTCAACTTTAAGTTTTTGCAAAAACTCAACGGTATACTCAGAGCCCCGGTAGCGCTCCGTTTGCCCCTTTTGACGGCCAAAGCCGCGGACTTCAGATACAGTCATACCGACAATGCCAGCATTGACAAGCGCGATTTTAACTTCGTCGAGCTTAAATGGACGAATGATTGCTTCAACCTTTTTCAATTCCCACACTCCTTATTTTATTGACGCGGTCAATTATCTAGCAAGACACTTTCTATCACCGTCAAAAGCGTCCGTTTTGTAGACAACGATACAATTTCTCGCAATGCCTTGTCATTCTTTGTCAGAAGTTTGCTTGATCAACTTGCTACAAATCAGTCGATCGACCTACGTCATCTGGGTTTCACCGTGAGGGCAGCAATGGGCGAACGATGAAAAATCCCGTACCAAAGGCAGTGACAATAATGAAACAAATGACGATCGCTAACCACCAACCACCCATTTCTGCACTTCGTTCTTTAGAGGCTGGCTGTCGTAGCTTGCCTTCTTGCTCGGTGAAAAGCGATTTTGGGGTGGATGGCTCAGGTTTTTCTGGAGCGATCGTGCCAGAAGCCGCTACAGGCGGTTGAAAGTGGAGTTCTAAGCCCTGTGTAGCTGTGGACGCCCCAGCCAATTGGTTCGCGGGGAATTGGGTTGCAGGCAAATGGGCATCAGCGGTTTGGCGAAGCTGTAAAGCAGACTGTACAACCCGCTCAATCTCTACCCGCAGTTGCTGATTCTGCTGCGTTAACTGCTGATTTTGGAGGGTCAGTGACTCTATTTTGCTTTGAGTCGCTTTGAGTTCCGTGGCGACTTCCCGATACAGCGAGATCGGCACTGACGGTGAATGGGGATTGGCTGGAATTTTCGGAACACTGGCTGATTGAGCCTTTCGTGGAGGCTGTTTGGCGTTTATTCTAGATGTCATAGGTCTACGTCTGAACGCTAGAGTCGATAAGCTACGCTCAGAATAGCCGCAATTAGAACAATCGAAGCAAAATTTGCCAAGAAGTTCGCGAAAATCTGCAAACAATTCCACGCATGACCATGATCCACCCCGAAACGCAACCCTTCTCGACCGCTGAATTTGAGACCCAGGCTCAGACGTCTGAGCCTAAGTACGGTGAGCGACACATCGCGCAGGGTGAACTCATTACCTTTCCCAATCCCAGAATCGGGCGACGGTATGACATACACATCACGTTGCCGGAGTTTACCTGCAAATGTCCCTTTTCTGGGTATCCAGATTTCGCGACGATCTATTTATCCTACGTGCCCAATCAGCGAGTCGTGGAACTGAAAGCCATCAAGCTGTATATCAATAGCTACCGCGATCGCTATATCTCCCACGAAGAATCGGTCAACCAGATCCTGGATGACTTTGTTGCTGCCTGCGATCCCCTGGAAGTCAAAATCAAAGGCGATTTTTTACCGCGTGGGAATGTCCATACGGTGATTGAGGTGACGCATCAAAAAGACGCCTAGAAATCAATCAGCGGCGATCGCGGTTAGCTTGTCTACGTTTGTGGCGCTAGAGTGGCGATCGCGGTTATCCAGGCTTCAGAACCTTTGACGAGTCCTTAAAGCGTCGCCAAAGGAAGCATTGCTGGATTAACCCTTTTTAGAATTCATCTGACGCCGACTCAAATCGAGTTTGGCACGGAGTTCGTCTTTAATACGGTTCAGGATAGAGGTTTCGTCGAGGGAGGCAAGAATGCGGGTAACTACCGCTTTGGGGCCGTCATCGCCCCAGGAGGCACCGTTGGCGAGATAGGCTTTCGTCACTTGCCCGATCGCATAGGTTGAAACTCCCGCAACGCCAGCTTGAGTCAGCGCGACAGACACATACGCACCTAGCGAGACACCGCCTGTTGCCGGTGCCGCTAGACCGAGCAGGCTTTTGAGCGAACCGAGCCCCAGGTTTGCCAGCAGTTCACTCGCCGTTATGCCACCCATCGCCAGCGCAATCTTTTGCAGCAGGCTGATAGCACCATGCTGAGTCATGTTGATGCCGTACAGTTTGGAGAGAGAGAGGATCAGGGCGACATCGATCGCAGCGCTGCTGAGCAGATCAACGACCACAATGGGATTTACCGCGATCGCCACTGCTTTTGTGATCACGCCGTTCCAGATCACGCGATCGGCACTCTGATTGCGGATCACCATCTTGCGCTCGATCAGGCGATCGTTCACATCGTCGGCAAACAGCATCGTGTTGAGAGCCACAAGGGCTTTGCCTTCGCGATAAAGAATTTCTAAGATTTTGAGTTTGAGCTCGTCGATTTGGGGTGTGCCAGTGCTTAACTGAGCCGCTACACGGCCATCTGGACGGCGCACTGCTTTTGCCTGCAAGGGTGATGCTGCTGCCATCACAATTTCGTCGGGTGAAAGCAGTTCCCGTACGCGCTCGTCTCTGATTTTGTGATAAATGGCAAGGCGATCGGCGTCAGGATACTGGTCGATCTTGTTAAACACTAGCAGGATCGGCTTACTGGCATTGCGCAGTTCCGATAATGCCTGGTACTCCACCTTGGTCATGTCGCCTGCAATGAGAAAGAGAATCAGGTCTGCTTGCTTAGCTACCTGCTGCGCCAGTGCTTCTCGCGCCTCACCATCCACTTCATCAATGCCGGGAGTATCAATGAGTTCGATGTGGGATTCGCCCACGCTGGGTAAGGCGACGCGCAGGATGGGACGATCGCTCCCCGCAATGGCTTCGCGCCTGATGTTCCAGCTTGCAGTTTGGGAAGTACGAGTCACACCATGAATGGGACCCGTCTCGAAGACCTGATCGCCTAGCAATGCATTCAGCAACGACGACTTGCCGCGTCCAACCATGCCAAAAACAGCAATGTGAACCACCTGTCGATCGAGCTTGTCCAATAGAGCTTCTAGTCCGCCAATTTCTGGCTCTAGACCACGACGTTCTTGAAGAGTTAAATCCAGGTTCTCGACCAGTTCATGCAACGCACTTTGAGCCTGCCGATAGTTCAGTTCTGCTTGAATGTCTTCGAAGCCGAGAATCGCTTCGTCAAGCTCTTGACTAAACTGGCTGGGCTTTTGAGGCGAACCCAAAGCTGGAGTTGGCTCGGACATAACTGGCGTTAGTCATAAGTTGGAGGCGACTGCTTCATCCTAGCGATTTTGCAGAGAGACTAGACGGCTATGAGCGTGTAGTTTAGTACCCACAGCAGCATTAATCTCGACGGTCAGCTGTTTCGGCTCCAGGGTAGCGGTTGGGTGGGTCAGGCGTTGCCGTACTGGGGTTCGATTGGGTGGGAAGGGTCGATCGCGACCGTTCAACCGGATGGGGGGAAGGCGCTGGTAGCCCATTTTCACTGGCACGGGGATCGCTGGCCTGTAAGTCACTAGCGTCATGTGCTCGAGCCGGTTGGCGGGTCAGCGTCTCGTCTTGAGACGTTGCGCGTCGAGCGTTGCGCGTGGTTTCTGGTAGCGTATCGCGAAGACCTTCGCTGTCATATCGTTCACTGTCATAGACGGCAGTATTAAACTCAGGGTCGGGTCGGGGAATGGGTAAACGACCGGAACTGCGCCGTTGGGAGGTCGATCGTGACGATCGTGTAAACGTCCTCCAGGCAGCCTTAATGCCAACGACTACGCTGCGAGTACTGTACTGCACACGCTGGGCTTGTTGGCGTACGCCACTCAAGCTTTGGTCTACCTGTTTGACCACCTGACCTGCACTCTGTACGCCTTCACTGACATCGTCTGTCAAATCACTGATTTCTAAGCCGGTGAGCCGAATTGCCTGCAACGTAGGCGGGAACTCGCTCCGCAGCGTATCAAACAGCTTTTCAGCGCTACGAGCGGCGCGGGAAAGCTCTCTCAGAGTGGGGATCGCCACGACCAGCACGATCGTCAGACTGATCGTGACGAACAGCAACGACAATACTAGCCAGAACAACGGATCAGTCACAGGTATGCCTACAGCAAGTTATCGTGAGCAGGAGCATCAAGCTCAGGTGATCGTCCGGTCTCAGCCGTTTCTAAAGCCTGATGCTCTTGTTGGGTTGCTTCAAGACCTGCCGCAATCGCTTCTCGCAAGCGCACAAGGGTTCCATCCCAGTTTCGCAAAGCCGATTCTGACAGACGGTCAGCTTGAAGCTGCACACTACTCGATAAATCTTCTGCAAGCTCGGGTAGTGCATCGGCTGATTTTTTCAGAAACTGCCGAGTTTCGCGTCCAGTACGCGGCGCTAAGAGAATGCCAGTAAGTGTACCGATCGCAGTTCCCACCAACAGCCCTCCCAGAAAGGAGCCAGAGCGGTTATTTGACATCGTCTCATTCCCTCTTAAACTACGACTCACCCCTCAATTCATGCCAGTCATCATCGGGAAACGACCCCTAAAACGATGTACTTGAAGCACTGGCTTTACTGACACCTTCTAATCTACCCCAACATTACCCCGACGATTGGTTGCCTGGAATTGTAGCGGGTTTTAAAGAGTAGGGAGTGGGGAAGGTTATGGCATTCTGCGCGTCGATCGCGATCGCGGTACAACGATGAAGGTACGGCGTTGCCACAATGTCTGGCCTAGACTCAGCAGTGCTAGAGCCTGCTGAGCTCGTTGCAACTGAGGTTCCAAACCCTGATATTGCTCCCGCAAGCGGTGGATACCAGCGTGTTTTTTGTAGATCGCATCGGGTGCACGGTCAAGGACACGATGGACAGCGCGATCGCAAGCTAAAAGCGCGTCAGCGGCTCTTCCCAAACGACGTTTAAACCGCCAAAGCTGCCAGGCTCCATAGCAACAGAGCAACCCAAGCACGACATTGCAGACCAAAACGACTGCCAGCATGAGCGAACATTCCTGTTGTAGTAGCCATCATCAACCTAACATGCAAAAACGGCTGCATTGGCCAGTAAATGAGCTACGAGTAGTAACCATTTTAAGGGGTATTGTAGAGCGTGTTTCCAACGGAAACACTAAGTGAGCGCTGGCTAGCCCAATGATGGTGCTTGGGGTTAGACACAGTAAATATCAACGAATGCAACACGGAATGATCGAACGCTCAATTGAAGGCAATAATCATCTGAGAATGAGGAACCATTATGGTGCAAGCGACTTCAAAGACGCTCTTTGTCAATCCGGCAACTGGTAACGATAGCGGTAACGGAACGCAAGCAGCTCCCTTCAAAACGATCAGCCGCGCGCTTCAGGCGGCTCAAGCAGGTACAGCCATTCAACTGGTGGCAGGCACTTACAGCGCGGCTAGCGGTGAGACCTTTCCTATCAAAATCCCTTCTGGCGTGGCCGTTGTTGGCAGTGAAGCCAATAAGGGCAGCGGCATTTTAATCTCTGGTAGCGGTATTTTTCCTAGTCCCACGTTTGCGAACCAGAATGTCACGTTTCAACTGGCCAATAATGCTCAACTGAAAGGTGTAACAGTAACGAACCCAGAGATTCGCGGCACAGGTGTGTGGGTGGAGTCTAGCAATCCCACGATCGCCAACAACACGTTTACCAACTGCAAACGCGAGGGCGTTTTTGCTACGGGCACCGCCAATCCTTTAGTGACGGGCAACGTGGCGATTCAAAACTCTGCCAGCGGGTTTTCGATTACGCGCAACTCTAAAGGCGAATGGCGACAAAACGTGTGTCGACAAACCGGCTTTGGCATCGCTGTAGGGGATAGTGCTGCGCCGCTTTTGGTTGAAAACCAAATCTCTGAAAATCGCGCTGGTATTGTCATTAACAAGCAATCGAAAGCTGTACTGCGCGGCAATATTGTTCAAAATAATACCGAAACCGGCCTGGTTGTGACTGAAACAGCATTACCCGATCTAGGTAGCAGTCAGGCTCCAGGTGGCAATATTTTTCGGCAAAACGGACAGTTCGATATTCAAAACGGCACGATCCTTACATTAATCTCAGTGGGCAACCAAGTTGACCCAACGAAAGTGCAAGGCGCGATCGACTTTGTGGGCAACGAAATCCCGACGCCTGCACCGTCTCCATCAGGCACTCCAGCCCCAACGCCTGCACCCACGCCAACCCCCACGCCAACGCGCTCAAATCCAACCGGATTTAACGACACAACGGGGCATTGGGCAGAATCCTTTATTCAAGGATTAGTGAGCCGAGGCTTTATCAGCGGTTTCCCAGACGGCACGTTTAAACCTGAAGCACCGATTACCCGCGCTCAGTATGCTGCGGTGATCGCAAAGACCTTTGATTTACCGGCCAAGCAGTCTGCCAAAAACTTTAGTGACGTGCCGCAGAGCTTTTGGGCTGCCGATCTGATTACTAAAGCCAACCAGATGGGCTTTATTTCAGGCTTTCCAGACAATACGTTTCGTCCGAATCAAAACCTGACTCGCGTCCAGTTGATTGTCTCATTGATTAGCGGCCTCGGTCTTACAGGAGGTGTTTTGGATGTGCTGAAGGTGTACAGCGATCGTGCCCAGATTCCCAGCTTCGCCACCGAGAATGTGGCGATCGCGACCCAGCGCCGTATTGTGGTCAACCATCCCAACATCCGGCAACTAGAGCCCATGCGAGATGCCACACGAGCTGAAGTGGTCGCCATCATCTACCAATCGCTTGTCGCCTTAAACCGGGCACCCGCGATCGCGTCTGCATTCATCGTTGCACCCGATGCGCCATTGCCTCTCTTCACCGATATTCAAGGCCATTGGGCAGCCGATTTCATTATCGGCTTGGCGAACCAAAACCTGATTAGCGGGTTTGAGGATGGCAGCTTCAAGCCCGATTTGACTATGAACCGGGCACAGTATGCCGCCATTATTGCCAAAGCCTTCAATCCTCCAGCTAAACGCGCCGCCACGAATTTTGCGGACATTCCCGCCAACTTTTGGGCAAAACCTGCGATCGACCAGGCGTATCAGGGTGGCTTTATTTCGGGCTTTCCCGATAGCACCTTCAAGCCGAACCAAAATGTCTTACGGCTTCAGGTTTGGTTATCGCTGGTTAGCGGTTTAGGCTTACCTGTAGGCGATATGAGTCTGCTCAATGCTTACGACGATCGCAACACGGTGCCACAGAACGCTCAGGATGAAGTGGCTACCGCGACGAAAGCTAAAATTATCGTCAACTTTCCCAACGTCCGGCAACTGAATGCGACCCGTGAAGCAACCCGCGCCGAAGTAGTGGCGATCGTCTATCAGGGGTTAGTCCAGGCAGGACGAGCCGCCGCGATTAATTCACCGTACATTGTTTCTGTGTAGACGGAAAAACCTACCTGGTAGGGGCGTACGGCCGTACGCCCCTACTTTGCGACTGTAACTGTTGCCTTCAGCGCAAAGATTTTTTCTAAAACATCCTCAACGATTTTGTCCGGTGTTGATGCTCCTGACGTGATTCCCACAACAACAGGACCGCTGGGCAACCAATTTGCCGCCACTTCCAAATCACGCTTCAAAGGCTTGTGCTCAATCCGGTTACCGGGACCAATGCGATCGGCACTGTCAATGTGGTAGGAAGGGATGCCGCGCTCGATCGCAATTTCCTGCAAGTGAGTGGTATTGGATGAGTTGTAGCCGCCAATTACCATCATTAAGTCCAGCTTTTCTTCAACTAGTTCAAACATGGCATCCTGACGCTCTTGCGTGGCATCGCAAATCGTATTGAAGCTGAGGAAATGCTGATTGAGCTGATCAGGACCGTATTTTCGCATCATCGTGCGTTCAAACAGTTTGCCCAGTTGCTCGGTTTCGCCTTTCAGCATGGTGGTTTGGTTTGCAATGCCAACTCGGTCTAGATCACGATCGGGATCAAAGCCAGCTGAATGAGCGTGATCAAACTTCGTCATAAACTCATCGCGATCGCCACCGTTGAGAATATAGTTCGCCACATACTCCGCTTCCGCCATATTTAGCACAATCAGGTATTTGCCTGCAAAGGAGCTAGTTGCAACCGTCTCTTCGTGGTTGTATTTGCCGTGGATGATAGAGGTGTAGTCTACCTTTTTATGCTTTTCGACAGTCGTCCAGACTTTCGAGACCCAGGGGCATGTGGTATCCACGATCGTGCAGCCCCGCTCATTCAAAAACTGCATCTCTTGCACGCTGGCTCCAAACGCTGGCAAGATGACCACGTCGCCTCGATCGACCCCCGAAAAATCCTTGTCGCCATCAATGACACCAATGAACTTTACATTCATCTCTCGCAGTCGCTGATTGACCGAAGGATTATGGATAATTTCATTCGTAATCCAGATGCGTTCCGTCGGAAAATGCTGCCGTGTTTCGTAGGCCATCGCGACTGCCCGTTCAACCCCCCAGCAAAAGCCAAAGGCCTCCGCCAACCGAATGGTGACTGCTCCCCGCTGAATGGTGAAGTTGTTGGCACGGATTTGCTGCACTAGGCTGCTCTGATATTCCGATTGCATCTGGTCTGAGACATCAGCTTCGTGCCCAAACCCTTTCCGGTGATAATTCTCTGAACTGTTCAGCGATCGCTTAAAGGCTCGCGTATCCATACCTTGACTTTCCTCTGTTGCAACCACACCCGACATTCGGCTTCCTTTCATCATACGCGTTGGCGCGATCGTGGACTAGAGGTAGCTGAAAGACAGGTGGCAGGAGCCCACACTTTTTCAACCGCCCACATCCCTTGACACAACGTCGACTGCACCTGTAGACATTTCACTAAAACTGTAGACATTTTGCTAGAACTATGCTCCTTCCCAAAAATTCTGCTATCATAATTCCCAAATGTCCCAATTGGTTTTGAACAGAGTAGAAAGGCTTTTTTGCTACTTTCATCGCCATTGGATGTGTCCCTCAAAACTGGGTTGGAGAGAAGCGTGACTATTTACGTTGGTAACCTGTCCTTCCAGGCTACTGAAGATGACCTACGAGAAGTATTCGCAGAATACGGCGAGGTCAGTCGCATTAGCCTTCCTACAGACCGCGAGACAGGTAGAAAGCGAGGGTTTGCCTTCGTTGAGATGAAGGACGAATCGAAAGAAGACCTGGCGATTTCTGAGCTTGATGGTGCTGAATGGCTCGGGCGCGAGTTGAAAGTCAATAAAGCGAAGCCGCGTGAGGATAGTCGTGGTTCTGGAGGCGGTAAAAGTCTTTCTAACAGCCCCTACTAAAAAGACGCCTGAGAAAGTTTTACCCCCTGTAGGGACGCAAAACCTCGCATCCTTAAGGAGACGGAAAAGTAGTGGGTAATCTGTTTGCTGGAAATCGCCTCGGTCTTTTCTTTGGAATTAATCGCTCAATGGCATAGAAACTCTCAACCTTTGCCGATCTTCTGAGAAAGACCTAAAAACGTGCGATCGTCTTTGTGTGTGGGGCGATCGCACGGTTGCTACATCAGCTTGAATGCTGTGTGCCTTATTGCTTTTTGACAGGCACACAGCTAGTCACCAGTTTCAAGTTGCGCTTGATTGACGGTGGTCAAAAAAACAGCCCCAAAAGGGGCTGAAGCCAGAGCAAAAGACTGCTCACTTTAGCAAAATCTAGAAGGCGCTAGGCACCTATTGGAACGAGCCGTAGCACTGACACTGAACCAAGCTTTTTGTTTCATTCACACAGTTTGCAGACGATTCCGTAAAGGATAGGCAACAAGATCAGAACGTTACGTTGACTGTGTGCAATTTCAATGACTCTAGCTTACGCTTGATACGTTTGTGAGGACTCATCCAGTCTGGTCATCTACCTGGGTGATGAGTCTCTCACACTATGATTACTTCTGAGGAAATTTGCGCACCTGGTATTCACCCGCTTCAATAATTTTGTAGGTATCTTGTCCCAGCTGTTGGGCAAAGCGCTTTTCAGTCGCTTCCAGGTCTTTGGCAGGCACGCTTTTCCAGGCTTCACGGCTTGCCCAATGAATGACGAGTACCACAATGTCTGGGCTGTTGGAATCAAGCCAAACCTGTTTGCCAAGATAGCCAGGATACTTGGATAGAGCAGCCGTCCAAATTTCTTCATCCTTCTGAATGTATTTTTCGCGCAGTGTTGGCGCAACCCGAACTTTTAACCACTCGATGACCATAGAAGTAGCGTGAGATGATAGAGAAGGCAAGCGTACTCTAGCGTTGAGCGCTGAAGAATGCAACCACGCTTCTGCAACCACATGATCAACTAACTGTTTGTTGGCGGGCACCCCACTGCACAGAAAAGGCCGCAAATTTGACAGAATAAGGGTGTACTTTGAAGACTCCCCTTTCGCGCCTGCATCCGCTACAACAACCCTTTAGGAAAACCAGCATGGATAATAATAATTGGCTCTCGCAACTGTTGATGCTTGGCGTTGGCACCACGTCCTTAGTTGCAGATAAGGTTAAAGAAGTGAGCGAGCAGCTGGTAAGAGATGGCAAGCTTGACCCAGAGCAAGCCAAGGACGTTGTTGATGACCTGATGCAGACGCTGAAGTCAGAACAGGGTAACTTTGAGTCGCAGGTGCAACGGCAGATTCGCAACATCATGCAAGATGTCGGTGTGCCCCGGCAATCAGAAGTGGATGAGCTACGTGGCCGCATCGATCGCCTCGAACGGCAGCTTCGAGACATTGAAAACAAGCTTTGGCGCTAGAACAGACTGATGCAGACCCGTGCTTTACTGCTAGTGAATCGTCATGCTCGCCGCGGTCAGGCTGATCGGTCCCGCGCGATCGCTCAGCTTCGAGAGGCTGGTTTTGCTTTGATTGAACCACCGAGCCACAGCCCCCATAGCCTCTCGGAGATCATTCGACGCTACGCAAAGCAGGTTGATCTGGTGATCATTGGCGGAGGAGATGGGACGCTCAACGCGGCGATCGATGGCTTGCTTGACACTCAACTACCGCTGGGTATCTTGCCGTTAGGCACCGCAAACGACCTTGCTCGTACCCTTGGTATTCCAACCGCTCTGTCGGATGCCTGCGAAGTCATTAAGAACGGGCGATCGGAGCGCATCGATCTAGGTTGGGTCAACGGGAAGCATTTTTTTAACGTCGCCAGTTTGGGGTTTAGCGTTAAGATTACGCAGCAGCTTAGCCGCGAGGTGAAGCGACGGTGGGGCGTACTTGCCTATGCGATCGCCGCCTGTCAGGGTTTACTAAGATCGGTTCCATTCAGTGCCGAGATTCATGCCAACGGTGAACCGCTACAGGTCAGAATAGTACAAATTGCGATCGGCAATGGGCGCCACTATGGCGGTGGTATGACCGTAGCCGCCGATGCCGCGATCGACGACCAGCGGCTTGATCTCTACAGCCTTGAAATTGAGCACTGGTGGCAAATGATCGCACTACTACCCAATATGCACTCTGGTACCCATAGTTCCTGGTCATTCGTGCGATCGCTATCGAGTCAGGCAATTGAGGTAAAAACGCATCGAAGCCACTCCATCAATACCGATGGTGAAATTACGACCAGCACTCCAGCTTGCTTCCGCGTCATTCCTAAAGCCCTTTCGGTGCTGGTCCCGTAGTCATAGCATGAACCACAGCAGCGCTAAAGCGTTTGTAGACACTAATTTGTTTGCTTTTCCAAGCGTTCAAATTGCTGGAACTGCTGCCAAGCCTGTATAGGCTTGCCTTGCATCAAAGCCGCTACACCACTCAGTGCATAGAGCTCCGGTAGCTTTGCATTCAGCTTGAACCCACTACGAAGCGCTGCTTGCGCCGCTTGCGCACGAAAATCGTAGAGATTGATAAACGCAAGATAGCCGTATGCATAAGGGTTTTGAGCATCAAGCTGCACGACTTGCTGAAGCGAGGCGATCGCATCACCCACTCGGCGCTTCAGTACATTGGCTAGCACCAGCGTGTAAGCAAACTCACGATTCTTCGGTTCTTGCGCTAGACGATAGGCCGTCGCCTGCCTTACCTGGTCAGCATAGTCTTGCGTGGGGTCATATTGATTGATGCGCCCAATCTGGTCGAAGGCGGCCGTTAAGTCCTTGCCACCTTTGGGCAACGCTGTCGATAACGTGCGTAACTGCGTCGCGAGATCTAATTCCGGTGCAGGGTTGGCGGTCGCCTTAGCATCAAGCCGCAGACTTACCGATGGCGTGGCGATCGCAGCCGTTTTGCCAGTCTGTCGATCGAGGTAGGTCGCCTCCAGCGTATACGTTCCAGCAGCAGCGTCTTGAGGCGGCAACATGGCCAAACGCTCCACCACCTGAAAGCGAGATGCCTTGCTTCCAGGCAGCACTTTGGGATGCAACAAGCCCATGCCAATGCCGTGGTCATGCACCCAGCGCCCTGCAGGCTGTCCCTGCTTGTGCCAAGTGAGGAGGACCAAACCCGACTGTAACGACTGCCAATCACCCGACCAACGATAGGTCACTGGAATTGGCTGTCCAGGCGGCACTCGATCAGGCACAATCACCTGATCGAGAGTGATGGGGGGAGTATAAAACAGTTTTGAGTTTTGACTGCTAACCGCTGACCGCTGACCGCTGATCGCTAATTGCCCACTCCCAACAACAGGTGCCACCTCTAACAGTGGAATGCTACGGCGAAAAAGTTTTAACGTGCTGCGATCGGGCAACGCCCAGGTTTTGTGTAGTGTAAAATCGGTGCCCTGTTCCACCGTTTTGACCAGCGCGGCTTGCGCTTCTTGCTGACGAATGGAGCCCTGATCATTCGTTTTGGTCAGAAACCAGGAGACTGAGCGGGCATCTTGCTCCACCTGCGACTTGCGCGTGCCAACCTGACGTCCGTAGACGCGAAAATTCTGCAGATTGCCGTAGTAGTTGATATTGTGCTGGTTAATCTGTCCAGTGGAAGGCAATACGCCAATGGTCGATCGCAGGTAGGGTTGCGCCTGGATGACCGAGGCAATGACTTGGGCATGGGGATAGCCCTCGCCAGTGTACGCAAAGTGCTGGCTGAAGGATTTTTGGGTTGGAGTACTACCAAGGGGTAGCGCTACCAGGTTGTTGAACATCAGCACAAGCGCGAGTCCGATCGTCCCCCACTGCAAGAGTTTCCAGCGCCTGGGCAAGAGCGTCAGGCCGTATGCCAGCAGCAGCGCCACGATCGGCAAATAAGGCACCACATAGCGATCGTCTTTGTTGACATTCAGTGACGACAGCAAATAGCCACCGATGCAGTAAACAAACAACCAGATAAGCGCTGCACGTGACGCACCGTAGACCTGCTGCCGATAGTTTTTTGTCTTCGGCCCAAAGTCGGCTTCGCCCAGACATTGACTGCTCACGCGCGAGCGTCGCCAAAAAAATAAAAAGCCAACTAGCGGCAGCACCAACAGCGGCAGCGAGATCATTTCAGGCAGTACTTTGAGGTAGTACGTCCAGGCATCGAGAGACAGCAGGGAGGGGTCATGTTCCGCGATCGCCGAATCGATGGTTGCTCGCTTGGTTGCTGACAGCATCAGTAGCCAATTAGTGCGATACCAGGGCACCCAGATGAGGGTGGATAGGCAGACTGCCAGCACCAACTGTAAGAGCCGTATCCAGGAGTGCTGCCAGATTGTTTCGATTCCCGCCCACACCAGCGGCACAACTAGGAACAAGAGTGCTGGTTGCTTGACCATCAGCGCTAGACCGAGGGTGATGCCGATCGCGGTGGCTAGCAACCAGTCTGAAAGGCTGAACGCTAAGGGATAAAGGGTAAAATTTGGCGGTTCCTTTCGCCTTAAGCCTTCATCCTTTAGCCTTTCCCCTTTCCCCGTTTCCCTCCATACCGTCAAACAGGTAAAACATAGCGTTACCAGCGATGTGAGTGGAAAATCGAGCAAAAAGTCGAGTCGCACTCGATACAAGCCAGGCATGAGCAAGCACAGCCCTGCGGCCCAACAGGCCACTGGAAGGGTGAAAAGACAGACGCCAATGGTGTAAACCGAGCCGAGTAAGAGGGCGCTGAAGAAAAGGTTGACCAGTGTACTTTGATCAGCGCCAGCACCAAACAGACCAATAAAGGGGGCTGTGGTGATGTAGACAAGGGGTGGAATCTTAGAGGACAACTGCCATAAATGCGTCCACCAATCGCCTGAGAACCACTGGGGCGTCTGTAAAGCCTGCCAATAGTTCAGCACACCCGTTAAATAGTCGGCTTGATCCCAGTTTGGAATGCTGTGGTCTAGCGTGAACCAGAGCCGATCGCCGATCGCCCCTACTAG
Source organism: Stenomitos frigidus ULC18 (assembly GCF_003003795.1). Classification (GTDB taxonomy): domain Bacteria; phylum Cyanobacteriota; class Cyanobacteriia; order Leptolyngbyales; family Leptolyngbyaceae; genus Stenomitos; species Stenomitos frigidus_A. Next base: position 25,132 of record NZ_PVWK01000118.1, read on the forward strand.
CCAAATTGACCCTAAAACAGGCAAACCCCTCACCCATGGTCGCCGTTTGCTTTCGATCACCGTCCAGTCTGGCTCGTTAACAGCTTTTTCATCTTGACATGGGGAATCCCCGCCTCAAAAAAAATTTCGCCCTCTGGCTTAAACCCTAGTCGCTGGTAAAAATCTCGTACAGCCTCTTGAGCGTGAATGCAGACTTCAGCAACGTGTGCTTTCCTTAAAAAGGCTAGCGCTTCGATCATGATGCGTTTGCCAATACCAAACCCTCGTGCTGATTTAAGCACGGCAACGCGCTCAACTTTAGCCGTGTTGTGGTCAAGCTTGCGGATTCTCGCCGTACCGACTGGTTGACCATCCAGATACGCTAACAGGTGATCGGCTGCCCCATCGTGACCATCAAACTCCAGTTCAGCGGCAACGCCCTGCTCAATCTGGAAAACAACAGACCGAATGTGCTGAATCGCCGGAAAGTCGAGCGAAAAATCTGCAATTTTGATCACCAAATTGTCCATAATGACTGCTACCAGCGATCGCCGATCACTCAATGTGAGCCTCAAGCGTGGAAACGTGTTGAAAACCCATGGCAGAGAGTATAACGGATGATCGATAGTGCCGTCTTCACAAAACTGTACCTTGCTTTGACAGGGGTCGCTGGAAAAACTGGAATGATCACATCATCACGTCCAGGATGATTGAGGTTTAGTAGTTTCAGCCTTCAAATTCCGTCAGGGAATGGTATCACGCGAGGAGAGAACATTGGTAGAAGAACGTGCTTTTTGGTTTGCCTGGTCACAGCTTAGTGGCATTGGTCCCGTTTTGCTCAGGCGATTGCAGAAGCACTTTGGCTCTTTGGTCACCGCATGGGAAGCCAGCACTTCGGCGTTGGTGGAGGTGGAAGGCGTTGGCACTCAAACGGCAGACACAATTGTGGCAGAGCGGCAAAAGCTTGAGCCAGCAGCACTCTTAGAACAACATGAGCGCGAGAATCCCAACTTTTGGACACCTGCCGATGCTGCCTATCCTCGCCTGTTGCTGGAGACGCCTGACCCACCCTCGCTACTGTATTATCGAGGCACCGTTGACTTGCTGGAAAATCAGGGTACAACGCCAACGGTGGCGATCGTCGGCACTCGCGATCCCTCTGACTATGGTAGGCGCTGGACTCGCCGCTTGACGACAACGCTGGCACAGAGCGGTTTCACCGTTGTTTCTGGGCTCGCAGAAGGCATTGATACAGAAGTACATCGCAGTTGTATCAGCTTGAACGGTCGTACTCTGGCGGTTTTGGGCACGGGTGTTGATGTCGTGTATCCCTGGTCAAATCGTCATTTACATCAGCAGGTGATTGAGCATGGTCTCTTGCTGAGCGAGTACCCTGCTGGGACGCAGCCCGATCGTACTCATTTTCCTCGCCGCAATCGCATCATTGCTGGGCTCAGCCGTGCCACGATCGTGATGGAAGCCCCCATGCGATCGGGCGCACTCATTACGGCACACATGGCGAATGACTATGGTCGCGATGTCTATGTGTTGCCGGGTAGTTTGGATAATCCCAAGGCGAGCGGCTGCCTCCAGCTTCTCAACAAAGGTGCGCAAGTCATTCTCAGCGAAGCAAACCTACTCGAAATGTTGGGCAGCCTGCCGCAACTTGTACCACCCACACCAACCCAGCAAACTCAACTCCCGCTCAACCTGGAACCCGAATTAGAGAAAGTCCTACAAATTCTGACGAATTTCTCTCAGGAAAACGAGGCTGAAGCCTTACCCTTTGATTTCATCGTGCAGCAAACTCAACTTCAGGCAGGGTCTGTTTCCAGTGCACTGCTGCAGCTTGAACTCATGGGCTTAGTCTCCCAACAACCCGGTATGCGCTATCAGCGACAGTAGAAATGTAGGCTTTACGCCGATCGCGTCATCGTCGAGGGCGATCGCCAGAGTTGTTCTAAGCGACTGGCTGGCATCGTCAGGTACAACACATCGCCAGCGCTCAGGCAGACGTTGAGTAAATCCCAACCGTGAATGGTTTGACTATGGGTTTCCATGTAAAGCGGTACAAAATCAGCAGCGATCGCAGCATCCTGTACACGCTTGCCACAAAACGGATGCCCAGCCGTAATTAACGTTGCCAACGCGACCCAGAGGCTATCAGCGGTCATGCCATTGCCGAGAATACGTCCGCCCAAGGCAGCCGCCGCAAACGCTGGAGCGACCAGTTCCGCAGGGCTGAACACGGCGTCAAACTCAAACACCAATTGCGCCATCCAGGCAAACTCTGGATCTTGGTAGCGCACAATCACTGAAGTCTTTGGGTTGAGACTTTTGGCATTCAAGGAAATTTCTAGATTCACCGTATCATTGCTAGTCACCGCTAGTAGTGACTGAGCTTGCTCAAAATTCGCGGCTTTTAGAGTCGCGGGCATGGTTGCATCCCCTTGAATGACGGGAATTTTCATCGCCCGTACCGTGCTGAGAAAGCGGCAGTTGGGGTCTTGTTCAATGACCACTACTTCATGCCCACAGCTATGGAGGTGGCTAACAATTTGTACCCCCACACCACCCAGCCCACAAACGACGAAATGATGGCGACGGGGCACACGGGCAGCGTCCCAAAAGCGATCGAACCGGGTGCCCAGGACAAAATCATTCAGCAGTGCGTAGGAAATACCAATGATGGCCGCGCCTACCAGCATGGTGATCACGGTGAAGAGCTTTAGATCGTCGGGAGCCCGTTCCAACCCAATGTCATTGCCGCCAGCGCCAGTGATAATCCCAACGGAGAAATAGAGCGCGTCAATCGGATTGATGTGCAGGACAGACGAGGTGTAGGTCGCCGTGCTAATTAGAATCATTACCAGCAGCAACAGCGCGCCAGCTAGCAGTGCCCGACTGTGTTCCCGCAGATATTTCAGCCCCAGCGCCAATCTCGCGATTTTTCGCATGAGCGAATGCTGAGCCGTACGCACGCTTGGCCTGGTACCAATAATGAGCCGATCGCCCGCTTGAAGACAGTAACCGCGGCTGATCGCCGAAACTAAATCCACCTTGCTATCCACGGGCAAGTAATAGATCAACATGCGATCGCGGTCTTCCCACAGGTTACTCAGCTTTCTTCCCAGCCAGGGATGAGCGTCCTCAATGTACTCTTCATGAATCGGCCAGGTTTGTTTGAAGAGACGCAGTTGCCCGATCGCCGCATTACCCAGTGCTGCGAAAACAAAAATGGGCGCTGCCAGAGACGCCACACTCATGCTGATGTGATCAGGCAAGGTCGTGTCGAGACGATCGCCAAGGCTAGTGTTGAAGAGCCGATTGATAATGCGAATACGGGGATTAAGCACCCGCGCTTGCATTAAAACAGCCAAATTTAAGCCATCGTCGCTATCCGTCAACACCAGCGTTTGGGCGTCTCGAATACCCGCTTGCATCAGAGTTGCAGCAGATTGAGCATCGCCAACGATAATCTGTTCTTTCTCGTTGGCAAGCGGGCGGTTGTGAATCCCCACAACATGTGCTCCCTGTTGCCTGAGTAAACAGAGAATTTTGTACCCAGTTGAACCCAAACCACAAACAATAATGTGCGGTTTCATGCTTGAAAATGCCGATCGGGCATCGAACAGTCGGGATTAATCCTTCATTGTCGATCGCGGCTGTCGTCCGGACTGTAGCTGAAAACACCGTTAACATAAGAGGAAGAAGGAAATGGGGAGTAGGAAGTGGGGATCAGTTAAGTTCTCACTGCTGACCACTGACTGCTGACCACTAGCTACTGACTACTCACCACTGACCGTTAACTCCTAGCTATTGACTCCTGCATTCTTATCTAAGCTATGACTTACTACGTTATTTACGACGGCAACTGCAATCTTTGCGCAACGTTGGTTCAGCTTTTAGAGCGTTTAGACAAGGGCGAGCAGTTTCAGTACATCCCCATGCAAGACAAGCCAGCGCTAAGCCAGTTTGGTATTACGCCTCAAGATTGTGAGCAGGGCATGCTTTTAATCAACGCGGCAGCCCCAGAGCAACGCTGGCAAGGCAGTGATGCTGCAGAAGAAATTGGCCGCTTGCTGCCGCTGGGTCATGTCTTCGTCTCGGCCTACCGCGCCTTGCCAGGAGTCAAGTGGACGGGCGATCGTGCCTATGCGCAAATCCGCGACAACCGCTACACTCTCTTTGGCAAGCGCGATCGCACCTACCAACCGCTGTACCCTGCGGCTTGCGTCTCCAATGATTGTCGCTTGTAAGATGATTGAGCTATAACAGTGCTTGAGCGATCGTGGCTAGGGACGGTGCTTTTTAAAGCACCAAGCTTCCTTTAGACTGCCGGCACAATATATTAGCTTGACTGCTAAAAATATCCGGATTTCCGCAGTGAACTTTGAAAACTGATGGCATGTGAATGAGTTATGTACTAACTCATACATATGTGATACGTAGGGTGCATTGGTTTTTTAGTGGATTTGGCGTGCTAAAACGAGTCAGTGCTTTGGTTTGATCTGACCTTAACCGGGTTAGACCACTTTGCCAAAGCGATGAAAGGACGATTGCAGCAGGTCAAAGGTCTCACTTGATACTTGTGCAGTACCCTATGGATTGGAAGAGAGATGGCAAAGAAGTGGGCGATCGTGGTTGGCATCGATCAGTACAAGCGTCTGCAACCTCTTCGTTTTGCAGAACGCGATGCCAAAGCAATCCGAGCGTTTCTTTTGAACGATGCTGGCTTTGATCAGGTTTATTACTTTTCTGATCATGCTCCCGAAATTGTGCTGGAAGGCGTCTCTATTTCCACGCAGCCAACGGTTGCCAATCTACGGCGATTTCTTGAGCTGCGGTTTGCGGCCCCCTTTCTCAAGCAGGGCGATACGCTCTGGTTTTTCTTCAGTGGGTATGGGTTGCAGTATGCCAATGCCGATTATCTGCTGCCCAGCGATGTCGAACCGGAAGCGGCAGAAACAACGGCCATTACAATGGATGCGCTAGCAGACTGCCTGAGCCGTAGTGGCACTGAGCAGATCGTTTTATTTTTAGATGCTTGTCGTACTGAAGATCAGAAGTTTGGGCAGGGTTTTGGTACTGACCCTAATGGTGTTATTACCCTCTTCTCCACGGCTTTTGGTGAGACAGCGCAAGAACTTGAGGCAGTCCAGCTGGGTGCCTTTGCCCATGTGCTGCTAGAAGGGTTGCAGGTGAAGGGTCGTAAACCGGATGCAACGGTAGCGGAACTGTTTCAGTATTTGTACAATCGCCTGCCACAGGTCAATCTGAGCCACAGTCAACCATCCCAATCGCCTCGTCTTAGCGTCAATGCACCGATACGACCAGAGGCTATGCTGTTGCCGCAAACGATCGATCCGGTCACAGTTCGTGCCGGTAAGCAAAAGCCTGCTATGGCCAAAGCTGAGCCGAACCATTTAGAGTCAAATATTGCTCCGGCGATTGACCTTGCGGCGCAACAGTCCAATAAGGTTTTACCCAGCAAAGTTTTGCAGGCAGTTGCAGCGAGTCTCGTCACGCTGGCCATCGGGCTTGCAGGTATTACCCTTTATCAAGTGGTGTCACCGTACCTAACGACGCCCCAGCGATGGGATGAACTATGGGCTGGAACATGGTCTAAAACAACCCCATCACCATCATTGCCACCGGTTCCATCGCCCAATACTTTTAGCATTAAAAATAACTTTTACCAACGCCTTCCTCGCATCGGACGATATGCTGCTATCGTCTCGCTGTTCAACCAGTCTTACCGCGAAATTAGTAGTATGAATGGGCGTTTTTGTATTAAATTGGTCAACGCTCCCACCAAGCCGTCTGGTTATCAGCAGATCACGGTGAGCACGCTCTCCTTCCGTGATAATGGCGTTTATATTGATGCCACGCAGGAGCAGCTCAAGATTGATGGCACGTTTACAGAAGTGACTGATCGCAAAAGCACCTGGCAGTGGGCCAAAAACGACGTCGATCGCTCAGGACTGGTCGCCGAGTGTCTAGTCTCAACCACACCTTATGTGCGCGAAGTGAAAGGGCTGACTAAAAAATAACGAGTCAGCCTTGTGAGCGGTGCTGCTTACGGTAACCACGGATATTGACGAAAATCGGGTGATCGTTTTTCTAGGAATGCCTGTTTGCCTTCTGCACCTTCCTCACTCATGTAGTAGAGTAGCGTGGCATTGCCAGCCAATTCTTGTAAGCCAGCCTGACCATCGCAGTCGGCGTTGAAGGCAGCTTTCAAACAGCGAATGGCGATCGGGCTTTTCTCTAAAATTTCTTGTGCCCATTGAATGCCCTCTGCCTCAAGCTGCTCCACTGGCACCACACAGTTAACCAAACCCATTTCTAGCGCTTGCGTGGCTGAATATTGGCGACAGAGGTACCAAATTTCGCGTGCCTTTTTCTGCCCGACAATGCGTGATAGATAGCTGGCACCAAACCCGCCGTCAAAGCTGCCCACTTTAGGGCCTGTCTGCCCAAAAACCGCGTTATCCGCTGCAATGGTGAGATCGCAAAGAATGTGGAGCACGTGACCACCCCCGATCGCATACCCTGCAACCAGTGCAATAATCACTTTGGGCATCGATCGCATCAACCGCTGCAAATCCAGCACATTCAGGCGTGGCACACCGTCTTCGCCAACGTAGCCTGCATGACCGCGCACACTCTGGTCGCCACCCGCACAAAAGGCATACTTGCCATCCGTATGTGGCCCCGCTCCCGTCAGCAAAATGACTCCAATCCGGGTATCTTCGCGAGCATTCGCAAACGCATCATAAAGCTCAAACACCGTTTTAGGACGGAACGCATTGCGTTTATGGGGACGGTTGATGGTGATTTTGGCAATCCCATCGGCTTTGTGATAGAGGATGTCTTCGTAGGTTTTGACGCTTTGCCAATCAATTTGCATGAGGAAGGTTTGAGTTTTGAGTTGGTCTGATGGCTGAATCCTGAAAACTGACCATTAGATGCTGATATTAGCGGCAAACGCACCCAAATGCTGCTGTCGCCACTGGGCATCGGCTTTACGATCGGTGCGAAGCTCCAACACTCGAATGCCTTTTGTAGGCAATGGATTGAGGCGTTGTTCTAGCTGCTGCCAGTTCGTAACGTGCTCATATGCCACATCGTAAGTGGCGCAGAGCTTGGCAAAATCAATCGCTTGTGGTGTGGCAAAGAAGGCTTCAAAGGGTGGATCAAAGGGGGCGATCGGCAACATTTCAAAGATCCCGCCACCATTGTTATTGATGAGAACGATCGTCAGATGTCCAGCGAAATGATTGCGCAGCAAAAAGCCGTTTGTATCATGCAGTAGCGCTAGATCACCTGTCAGCATGATGCTACTTTGCTGCCGATGGGCGATTCCCAACGCTGTGGAAAGCGTCCCATCAATGCCATTTGCACCTCGATTGAAGAACGGTTGCACTCTCGAATCTCCAGGTGCCCAAAAGTATTCGACATCACGAACCGGCATACTGCTGTTGATAAACAACGGCGTGCGTTTGGGCAACACTTGAGACAGCAACCAGGCAGCTTTACCCTCAAAAAGAGTGTCGGTTTCGCACATTGTTTGGTCTAGAGTCTGTCTCACTTTCGCTTCGATAGCGCACCACAAATGGCGATAGGCGTTTGGTGTTTCGGCAGGCTGTGGAAGCGTTTCGAGGAAGGCCGCGATCGACATTCGCAGATGCGTTGTGTTGCCGTGTAGTGGATCGAGGTTGCGCCCATCAGGATCAATCACCCACTGTCGGGGCTGTGTCTTTTCTAACCAGGTGCGGAGTTGTTTACTGGTCGGCATCTCTCCCACACGAATCACCGTTTCAGGCACCAATTTTTCTGCCAGCACCGAATTACGCAAGATCAAATCGTAGGTCGTAATCAGATTGGGATTGAGAACAGCATAATTTCGCAGAGGCGAAAGACCCTCAGCCAGAACAGGATAACCAAGGGTTTTGGAAAGGTGAGCGATCGCACAACAGTAGTCTTCTGGTGATTGCGGTTGTGCCCCGCCAGCAAGAATGAGGCCACGAGGCGCGAGGTCAATGGGAGACGGTTTGCTGACCGCTGACCGTTGACCGCTGACCGCTACTGCTGACCGCTGACCGCTGACCGCTACTAACGGCATCACAGACGCAAAAAAAGCTTCGGTGTCAAAACTAGCAGCGATCGCCTGGGCCTGTGGTTGAGGTATCGGAGCGAGAGGTTCGCGGAAGGGAAGGTTGAGGTGAACGACTCCGGGAACGGGGTAAAGGGCTTTTCCCCAGGCGTGCATGATGGTTTGTCGCAGATATGCGAGCATTGATTGTTCGACCGCGGGAATCGCCAGTTCGGTCTGCCAGTTGGGAAAGGAGCCATAGAGCTTGTGCTGGTCGATCGCCTGTCCCGCATTACAATCTCGTAGCTCTGGTGGACGATCGGCCGTCAAAATGATCAGCGGCACGCCACTTTCTTTCGCTTCGATCACAGCCGGATAAAAGTTTGCGCCTGCGGTGCCAGAGGTGCAAAGCAACACCACAGGACGATGGCTTTGACGAGCAATGCCTAACGCAAAAAAGGAAGCCGATCGCTCATCCAGTACGGGAATGGCTTCGATGTGGGGATGATTGGCAAACGCGATCGCCAATGGAGCCGATCGCGAACCGGGACAGACGATCGCGGTTGTTAGACCCAAGCGATATAGTGTTTCTGCCAAGATCGAAGTCCAGACCAGATTCGTATTCGTAAAATCAATGGGCATACAAACACTGAGATTGATCAACCAGTCGCGATCGCATCATACGTCCGGGTCAATCCCCTGCGCTCTCAGCAATGCCGCTAACCGTTCTGCCCGCTGACGTTCTTGCTCTAGTTGGGTTTCCGCCTTTTCTAGTTGGTTTTCTGCCTGTGCTAGTTGACGCTCTGCCTGGTCTGTGCGCGCGTCTACCAGGGCGGCCTTCTCTTGCCCGTTCAGCAGCAAGTTGCCTTGATCATCCCACCAGCGCAGCCAGGGCAACTCTAGATTAAGGTATTGCCCCTGCCAGATGCCTAGTTCTACACTCATCTGAGTGATTGGGTAATGTCCACGATCGTTCGCAGGCAGCAGATGGTAATGCCTTTCGACCAGGTGATAAACCTCAACCTTGGCTTTTGTCACTTCATAAATGCCGTAAAATGCAGGACGAATCACCTGCTCGTAGATCCAAAATTTGCCTGTCCACGGCGTTCTGCCACGCTCTTCGGGACCGCTTTCAGAAACAAATTCCAGCACAATTAAGGGCGCAATATATTCTTGCCAGAGTACATACGATCGCCGAAACGTACCGTTTAAAGTTGGTGGCACGTTAGGCACATAAAACCAGTTAGGCGATTCGGCTCCTCGTTCCGGTGGCTCCGTGATGCGCCAATAGATACCGCTATCTCGACCAATGCAGTATTGTGCGTCGGGATGCAGTGCGTCTAGCTTTGACGTAATGGAGTCGGTAAGCAAAAGGCTTTGCGGATGCTCCTGAAAATTTTTTACAAACGTACCGTCCGACTCTGGCAGTTGGGTATGGTCAGGCAGTTTCGTAGCCGAGTTTGGCAGTTCAGCGAAAGAAGTCATGGTCGTTAGGGGCGATCGCGTCTTACTTCAGTCTAGTCTTTGGCGGGGGTGGGCCGTGAGGCGTGAGCATTAGTACAAATCCAACATTTCCCCACGTCTCTGTCTTACACAAGTGCTTGCAACAACGCCTGGAGCTTTAACTGCACCTCTGCCAATTCCCGATCGGGGTCTGATCCTGCCACAATACCTGCACCTGCGTAAAGTCTGGCACGGCGTCCATCAATTAATGCGGAGCGAATGCCTACCGCAAACTCACCGTTTCCGTTGTGATCGACCCAGCCGATCGGGGCCGCGTAGAGCAATCGCTCAAAGGTTTCGTAGTGGCGGATCTGGTGACAGGCAATTTCGCGAGGCATCCCAGCCACGGCTGGTGTGGGATGGAGTGCGGCTACAACGTCTAAGAGGTGAATGCCGGGTGTAACGGCGGCACAAATGGGTGTTTGCAGATGCTGAATGTTTGACAACTGCAAGAGACGCAGCGGTGAATACTGCGGCTTTAAGCCCAATTGAGCCAACTGTTGATGAATAAACTGACTGACAACCCGATGTTCGTGCAGTTCCTTCGCGCTAGTCAGCAGTCGATTTGCCAGTCTGGCATCGTCACAGGTGGTTTGCCCGCGCGGGGCTGAACCGGCTAGCGCATCCGTTTCTAGATGACCGTTTCGCAAGCTCACCAAGCGTTCTGGACTTGCACTGATGAACTGTTGCCCTCTGCCATTGCTGGTTGAAACAACGTAGCAGCCTGGATACAGTTGGCGGAGCTTATGCAGGGACGCAACACGATCGAAGGGGAGCGGCGACACCACATCCACCGCGTGAGCTAACACAATTTTGTTGAAGGTCTCTTGCTGAATCGATGCCAACGCCGATCGCACCGACTGCTTAAAGTGCTGAGTTGCGACGACATCACAAACTTTTAGCAATTCTCGCTGATCGATCGCAGGCATCAGCAAAGTGTGGTGAATTGACTGTATTTTTTCCCATGTCTGATACAACTCATCAACGGTTGTTTCGAGCTTTGTAGTTGCATGTAGCATCACATTGGCAACCACCAGGCAGCGCTGTTCTCCATGAGACTGTTGATCACAAGCAACCTGCCACTGCGGTAAAAAGACGGTAGCAGCCGGAAACGACGATTGCGGCTCAGAATGCTCAAAAAAGGTAAAGCTACAGAAAAAATGTGGCCCAGCCAAGGGCAGATGGGCATTGCCACAGACGGTCGTCTTGGCAAGCGTCGATTGCACAAATTGCTTGGCCGCTGCGAAGCGGGTTTCACCACTCACCGTTAATTGCGAAACAGCACCGATCGCTGCGATCGCAATGCCATTCTCAGGATAAATTTCTTGTCCAAATTCTCGCTTTTCAATATAAAAACTAAGCTGATTGGCTTTTGCAAATGCCTGTAAAAAAACGAGTGGATCAATAGCATTAACCTCTACAGAAATGCTAACAATCTGTGACTGTTTTTTCTCCTGTGCAACCTGTTTATAAGGACGTAAAAATTGGTGTAGTTCTCTACGATTTTGAAACAGATGAGTGCGACGAGGTGTAACGGTCATGGAAAGGCTATAGGGATAAAGGAGGAGGGTTAAGGGATGAAACTGACTTCTGACTCCTGACTTCTGACTCCTGGCTCCTGACGGACGACTTCTTGATTCTGACATCTCAACCGACCGCAGAACGGAAGCAATCTACACTCCTTAACCCCTTGCTGAAATGTTGCGAAATTTGAAGTCTGGACGGTGAAAATCGGTGCTCGATCCACTGGATCGTAGAATGAGTAAGCTTCTCAGAACCGAATGTAATTTTCAACGCTTGAAAAATGACAACAAAAGCGGCTGGTGCCTCAGCGAATGTTTTGGCAAAAACTCCAGGAACGCAAAAAAAGCTGTGGCTGGCAGCGATTAAACCACCGATGTACAGTGTGGCAATTATGCCAATTGTAGTGGGTACCGCGATCGCCGTTGCCGAAACTAAAACCTTGCAGACGGGTATCTTCGCGATTTTCGTCTTTGCTGCCATTCTTATCCTCGCCTGGGAAAATCTGGCAAATGATGTGTTCGACTCAGAAACGGGCGTCGACATCCACAAATCCCACTCGCTAGTGCACTTGACGCACAACAAGTCACTGATTTTTTGGCTGGGGAATTTATGCCTTGCCACGGGGCTCTTTGGCATCGGCGCGATCGCAGCGATGCAAAAAGATTTGACCGTTGTCGGCATTATCCTCCTGTGCTGCATCCTGGGCTATATCTATCAGGGGCCACCCTTCCGTCTCAGCTACCAGGGATGGGGTGAGATCCTCTGTTTCTTCGCGTTTGGGCCACTGGCATTTGCAGCCGCTTACTACAGCCAAACTCAAGCGTGGTCGGGCACAAACTTTGCGGCTTCTACGATCGTGGGCATGTCCACCAGCCTGATTCTGTTTTGTTCCCACTTTCACCAGGAAGCGGATGATGCGGCAGTAGGCAAACGATCGCCGATCGTCCGTCTCGGTACTCAGCGTGCGGCTCAACTGCTGCCCTGGCTGACGGGTAGCATTTTTGCGTTGACGGCAGTATGCGTGTGGCTGGGCGTTTTTCCGGTAACGACGCTACTGGTGTTTGCCAGTTTGCCGATCGCCTTCAAACTCTGTAAACACGTCGGTGCAACCCACAACAAGCCCGAAAAGGTGAGTAATTGCAAGTTTATTGCCGTCGCGATGCACTTCTGGAGCGGCATCTTTCTGGGTCTTGGCTTCGTTCTCCCGCAACTTCTGGGTCTGGGAACCGTCCTGCCAGCTTAAATGCTCTACCAGTGGCAATTTCGCCCCTACCGACGGCACTTCAAGCAAGCACTCCAAACCAATCATGGTGCCTGGGCCGTGCGAGATGGCATCATTCTGCGGTTGACTGATGAAGCCGGAAACGTCGGTTGGGGCGAAATAGCACCTATTCCCTGGTTTGGCTCCGAAACGATCGAGCAAGCCCTGGAATTTTGCCAGCAACTGCCATCAGAGCTTTCCAACGATCGCATTCTCTCGATTCCTGACAGACTACCCTGCTGTCAATTTGCCTTTGAATCAGCTTGGGAAGCGATCGCATCTCAGTTCAGTCGCCCTACGGAATGGCTTAAGCAGCAAAACACAGGGAATCAAGATTCCTCATTAAACACTCCCCACTCCCGTTCTCTTACCTACAGCGCCCTCCTACCAGCAGGAGAAGCCGCGCTACACACCTGGAGGCCACTTTGGGAACAAGGGTTTCGCACCTTTAAGTGGAAAATTGGGGTTGAGGCGATCGCCATTGAGCTTGAGATCCTTCATATCCTGACTCGAAACCTGCCTACAACAGCAAAATTACGTTTAGACGCCAATGCTGGACTTAGCACTGATGACGCAGCTGCATGGCTACAACAGTGCGATACCATCACGGCGAATCCAGACGTACCGGTAACGATCGAATATATCGAGCAACCGTTAGCCATAGCGCAGTTTCAAGCCATGCAGGACTTGAGCCAGCACTATCGCACGTCGATCGCCCTGGATGAATCTGTAGCAAGGCTCGACCAGCTAAAAGCTTGCTATGACAATGGTTGGCGAGGCATTTTTGTGATCAAGCCCGCGATCGTCGGTTCACCTTTCCGTCTGCGCCAGTTTTGTCAGACTTGCGCGATCGATGCCGTTTTTTCGTCAGCACTGGAAACTGCGATCGGGCGACAAGCAGGGCTACGACTGGCGGAGACATTAGGCAATCCCGATCGGGCAATGGGCTACGGTACCACGCACTGGTTTGATGATGCCGCCACCACCGACTTTGAACAGCTATGGCAGACCTTTTAACCCACCTCAGGCAACGATCTGGAGATGATTGGCTCGTTGGCTACGACAGTCAGGAGTTTTTTGCTTTGGTAGAGCGCCTCTTGGGGGAGTTGCGATCGCGCCCTAACAGCGATACACCCCTCACCATCCTCCTAGCAGAACGCGATCCCCTGGCGTTTCTTGTTTACTTTGTCGCTGCCTATGTTGGCAACTGCAACATTGTTCTCGCCAACCCCGACTGGGTAGACGCTGAATGGCATCAAGTGTGGAAGTTAATGCAGCCAGATTTGCTTTGGGGAGAAGCAGCAGCAGGGAGAGGGGAGAGGGGAGCAGGGGGAGCCGCCGCTTGTTCTGAACTCAAAAGACCCGACACCCGACACCCGACACCCGACACCCGACACCCGACACCCCATATCCTGATCCCCACTGGCGGCACATCAGGCAAAATCCGCTTTGTCATTCATACCTGGGAAACATTGATGGCCTCTGTTCAGGGTTTTCGTGAGTATTTCGGAGTCGATCAAATCAATTCGTTTTGTGTCTTGCCGCTCTACCACGTCAGCGGGTTGATGCAGTTTCTGCGATCGTTCACTACAGGCGGTCACTTAGTCATATTGCCGTTCAAAGCAGTTGAAGCAGGCGATCGTGGTCTCATCGACCCCGAAACGTTTTTTCTATCCCTAGTGCCTACGCAGCTTCAGCGACTGCTGAATCATGACGGATTAGGGGATGATCGGGAGTCAGAAGTTAAGAGTCAGAAGGTAGGCACCAGAAGTCAAAACTCAAAGCTCTCTAGCTTGTTGGCACGAAGAGCTACTCAAAACTCTCCTACCTGGTTATCCCGTTTCCACACCGTCCTACTTGGCGGCGCACCAGCCTGGTCAGACTTACTCGATCGCGCTCGTAACCATCGCATCCGACTTGCTCCCACCTATGGCATGACCGAAACTGCGTCCCAAATTGCGACCCTCAAACCAGACGACTTTCTCAATGGGTATACAAACTCTGGACAGGTTTTACCTCACGCCCAAATCACCATTCGAGACACCTCCGGCGAAATTCTCAAGGCTGACCAAATTGGCAACGTCACTATCCAGGCAGCATCACTATCTTGGGGCTACTTCCCCCCCCTATCCCTCACACACCATACCGTTCGGCTGAGCGCTCCCGTCGAAGCCACCCCCCCCCCACCCCCAAGCTTCCAACCCGACGATCTCGGTTACCTCGACACCAACGGCTACCTGCACATCGTCGGACGGCAAAGCGACAAAATCATCACAGGTGGCGAGAATGTGTTTCCTGCGGAGGTCGAAGCAGCGATTCGATCGACGGCTCTCGTGCAAGATATCTGCGTGATTGGGGTCAGCGATCGCCAATGGGGGCAAGCCATCACAGCCGTTTATGTCCCCATCAATGCTGCGACCCCAACCGTCACGATCCAGGCTGCGTTAAACGATAAACTGAGCAAGTTCAAGTGTCCTAAACACTGGATTACGGTTGACCAGCTGCCCCGCAATGCTCAAGGCAAAGTGAATCGACCACATGTAGAGGCGATCGCTAAAGCCTGGTTGTCCACTGCAGCAACCATTGACTGACCTCTGCTGGCAGCGATCGACGCTTGCGGGTCGCGGGATCAATGCAAACGTGGCGTGTAGAAGCATTGCTCACAGATCGCTCAAGCTGATTTTCCAAAAACACCTCGTAAGCTATCTCAAACTCACTGTCTTGCAATAATTTTGGGATCAGATGAATCTCCAGGCGATCGCCACACGCCATGGGACGAAAAAAATTGCCGCTGGTATGAGCGATCGGTATCGCCACCGCAACACCCCCAAAAAAGACCTTCACATCAATCCCAGTTGCGGCAAGGGAAGCCTCATACGCCTCATGGCAAATGCTTAAGACATTCGCAAAGTAAACAACTCCAGCCGCATCCGTATCGCTAAACCGAACCGTCCGCTGATAAACAAAGGGCATAGTGGGTGAGAGGTAAGGGGTGAGGGGTGAGGGATCAGAATCCAGACGTCAGCAGTCAATAGCAATGCAAACCTCAAAACGTCCTCTGCACTACTCCCATCCTCTCATCCCATGCTCCCTCCTCCCCAATCTCTACTTCCAAAGCTCTAATTCGGTCCACGCAACAACATCGCCCCTAAAACTCCTACACTAGAGAGTGGATGTCGAAGCAAGGAGAATTGCATGACAGAAACACTGTCCGCTCGTGAGTTATTCCGGGCTGCCTACGAAAATCGCTACACCTGGGACTCCAGTTTTCCCGGCTATAGCACCGACATTACTGTTAAGCAGGGCGACCAGCTCTACACAGGCAAAGCTCACATTGACCACGATCTCACCTATGAGATTACTGATGTCTCAGATGAGAAAGCCAACGAACTCATCAAAGGTCAGGTGTGGGAAATTGCGGTTCACCGCGTTCGCAAGCCGTTTGAAGAAACCCACGGTAAGAATGTCTTTGAACTGGGCGAAACCGATGAAACGGGAGCGATCGCGATTTCAGTCAGTGGCAAGGCGATGGGCGATGGCTACAAAGTTCGTAACAATGAAGTTTCCCTGGTGCATCGCCACATTCATGGTGTCGTCGTCACGATCAACACATTCAGCACGATCGGCACGGGCGAAGGCTACCTTGCTGAGCGTTACGACTCCGTTTACCACGATGCGAAAACGGGTGAACTGAAGGGCTCCAGCCAGTCTGAAGACACCTACGAGAAAATTGGCAAATATTACATCCTGACTCGTCGCGTCATTAAAGAAGATCAACAAGGTGCATTGATCGTGACGGAGTATGGCTTCTCCCACATTAAATTGTTGGAACCTGTCGCCGTATAAACGCAGCAGGAATGGGTCTAAGGGATGAATCGTTACGCGGAGGCTGTCTTTTCATCCCGCACTCCTTAACCAATTCCCGCTAGGATCAAACTAGATCATCAAGCAGCAGAATCAAACAGGTGAATTATGTCTCAAACGTTAGAACTGACTACAGTGAATGTCGAAACAGTCTTGGATGAAATGCGCCCTTACCTGATGGCAGATGGAGGCAATGTCGAGCTAGTGGAAATTGATGGTCCGATCGTCAAACTACGCCTGCAAGGTGCGTGTGGCTCTTGCCCTAGTTCTGCCATGACGTTGAGAATGGGCATTGAGCGCCGCCTGCGCGAATTCATCCCTGAAATTGCCGAAATTGAGCAAGTTATGTAAAAGCTATGAGTTATGAGCTTTAAGTTTTGAATTGACTCGTAACTCAAAACTCATCACTTAAAACTCATAACTTTGTTATGCCCCATCCCCTTTACGTTGCGTTCGTCTGGCACCAGCATCAGCCCCTCTACAAAAGCCGAGTTGAACACAAAACGTTGCTGGCTGGGCAGTATCGCTTGCCGTGGGTTCGTTTACATGGCACAAAAGACTACCTTGACCTGGTGCTGCTGCTCGAACAGTACCCCAAGCTGCATCAAACGGTTAATTTAGTGCCGTCATTGATCCTACAAATTGAGGATTATGTCGCTGGCACTGCTTTTGATCCCTATCTAACAGCAGCGCTGTTGCCTACAGAGCAACTGCAACCAGAGCAAAAAGAGTTTGTCGTTGAGCATTTCTTTGACGGCAATCACCACACGCTCATTGATCCTCACGCCCGTTACGCCGAGCTTTATTACCAACGGCAAGATCAAGGACGAGCCTGGTGCCTGGAGAACTGGTCTTTACAAGACTTTAGCGATTTACTCGCATGGCACAATCTCGCCTGGATTGATCCGCTCTTTTGGGATGATCCAGAAATCGCTCGCTGGCTAGAGCAAGGTAAAGGGTTTACCTTGGCCGATCGCCAGCGTATTTATGCCAAACAACGAGAGATTCTCAGCCGCATTCTGCCGCAACATCGCCGAATGCAGGATAGCGGGCAGTTAGAAGTCATCACGTCGCCCTACACTCATCCCATCTTGCCGCTGCTAGCAGATACCGATGCTGGGCGGGTGGCAGTACCCAACATGATATTGCCACAGCAGCGCTTTCAGTGGGCAGAAGATATACCACGTCACTTGCAGAAAGCCTGGGCAATGTATTTGGAGCGCTTCGGTCGATCGCCCCGTGGCTTGTGGCCTTCAGAACAATCCGTCAGTCCGGCGGTGCTCAACCCGATCGCCAAGGAAGGCTTTCAGTGGCTTTGTTCAGATGAAGCAGTGCTGGGCTGGAGTATCAAGCATTTCTTCCATCGGGATGGATCGGGCAATGTGTCTGAACCGCACCTGCTGTATCGCCCCTATCGCTTGGAGACAGCGGCTGGCGATCTGTCGATCGTCTTCCGCGATCACCGACTGTCGGATCTCATTGGCTTCACCTACGGCACGATGGAACCCAAACAGGCGGCCAGCGATTTAATCGGTCACATGGAAGCGATCGCGCGTTCACTGAAAGCCCACCAAACAAGCGGCAGCACCGCTCTGGATGATCCCTGGCTAGTAACGATCGCACTGGATGGCGAAAACTGCTGGGAATACTACCCGCAAGATGGCATGCCGTTTTTGCGATCGCTCTATGAAACCCTCAGCCATACGTCCGACATTAAACTCGTGACAGTTTCCGAATTTTTGGACGAGTTCCCGCCCACTGAAACCATCCCTGCCGCCCAGCTGCACAGCGGCTCGTGGGTTGATGGCAACTTCACAACCTGGATTGGCGATCCGGCTAAAAATCGTGCCTGGAATCTACTCACAGAAGCGCGACAGGTTCTGGCGAACCATCCTGAAGCAACCGAAGAGGCTAACCCAGCTGTGTGGGAAGCGCTCTACGCCGCTGAAGGTTCAGACTGGTTCTGGTGGTTTGGCGAAGGACACTCGTCGAACCAGGACGCCATTTTCGATCAACTGTTTCGAGAACATGTCGCGGCCATCTATCAAGCGTTGAATGAACCAGTGCCTGACAGTGTGCATCGTCCCCTAGAAGCACACACAGGTAGTGGCGATCATGCGCCCCAAAGCTTCATCCATCCGTTTATTGACGGACGTGGCGATGAACAAGATTGGGACAAGGCAGGCCGGATTGAGATTGGCGGGGCACGAGGCACCATGCATCGCAGTAGTGCCATTCAGCGCCTTTGGTATGGGGTTGATCACCTGAACTTTTACCTGCGGCTGGACTTTAAGGCTGGCGCTAAACCGGGCACTGACTTCCCGCCAGAACTAAATCTACTTTGGTTTTACCCAAACCAGACAATGCATAATAGCCCCGTACCGCTAGTGGAATTGCCTGACGAAGCACCACTCAACTATCTGTTCCATCACCATTTAGGCGTTAATTTGTTCACTAAGACGCTCTGGTTCCAAGAAGCCGAAGCAGACTGTCGTTGGCAATCACGCATGACGCGCGCTCAGATTGGTTTGGATACTTGTGTAGAGTTAGCTGTGCCTTGGGCCGATTTGCAAATTCAGCCCGACTGGTCGCTGCAATTAGCGCTGGTGCTATCAGATGGCGGGCGCTACCGCAGCTATTTGCCGGAAAATGCGTTGGTGCCGATCGGCGTTCCGTAACGAAATTCAGGCATGCGAGGGAATGTTACTGTTCCGGTTAAAGCCTGTTGTATGAGGTAGTAGTAGGCCAGGCTCAGTAGGCAACTGTTTGCTTAAACACGATTGTGCGTAGTTTCGTAGAGTATTTCAGCGAAGTTCATTTAATCTTCACTCCTGCTTGGATAATTCAGAATTAACAAATAAGAATTAGTAAAGGCACTGCTCGATCAACCCGGTTCGCGAACCATTCATTCATATTAGATTTACCCTCTTGCCCTGAACGGTGCTCCAGTTCCAAATGCCGCAAACGATCGCGTACCTGATTAACCAATATCCTAAAGTCAGCCATAGTTTTATTCGGCGAGAAATTGCTGCTGTTGAAGCACATGGTCTGCAAGTCGAGCGGTTTTCCATCCGTTCCTGTAGCGCTGAGTTGATCGATCCAGCTGATCAGCAAGAGCTAAGCCGGACTCGATTCGTACTCGGTGTTGGGGGCATTGGCTTGCTGACGAGTTTGTTCCGGGTTGCCAGCACCCGTCCAGTTCGCTTTCTGCAAACGTTAGGGCTGACTCTAACGCTAAGCCGGGCAGCTGAGCGGGGGCTACTCCATCACCTCGCTTACTTAGCTGAAGCCTGTGTCCTCTTAGGCTGGTTTGATCAAGCTAACATTGCTCATGTTCACGCTCATTTTGGCACCAATTCCACGACTGTAGCGCTGCTCTGCAATGCGTTGGGTGGGCCACCTTACAGCTTTACGGTGCATGGGCCAGAAGAGTTTGACAAAGTTAAAGCCATCTCGCTAGTCCAAAAAGTCGCACGAGCTGCCTTCGTTGTCGCGATCAGTAACTTTGGGAGAAGCCAACTCTATCGCTGGTGCCCATTAACAGACTGGTCAAAAATCCATCTTGTTCACTGTGGGGTGGATTCTGAGTTTCTTGCGTCCGCCCCCGCTCCTTTAGCTCCCGCTTCAGAGCCCAGTTTGGTTTGCGTTGGTCGTCTTTGCGCTGAAAAGGGGCAACTGCTGTTACTTGAAGCGGCCAGTCAGTTGATGCAGCAGGGCGTGGCCTTCAAACTGGTTCTCGTCGGGGATGGACCTTTACGGGGCGAACTCGAAATCTTAATCAAGCACCTGGCTTTGCACGATCGGGTAAAAATTACGGGCTGGGCTAGTGGCACCCAGGTACGTCAGGCGATCCTGGCAGCTCGGGCACTCGTACTTCCTAGTTTTGCCGAAGGTTTACCAGTCGTGATCATGGAAGCACTGGCTCTGGGGCGTCCCGTCATTAGCACCTATGTAGCTGGCATTCCAGAACTAATTGAGCCCGAAGCCTGTGGCTGGTTGGTTCCTCCTGGTTCTGTTGAAGATCTCGTCATCGCTATGCAAAAAGCACTTCAAACACCTGTCGAAAAACTAGAGGAAATGGGGAATATTGGTGCTGAACGGGTTGCAAGTTGTCATAGCGCAACGATCGAAGCCAGCAAATTAGCGGCCCTGTTTCGGCTCAATATTGAACAATTACCGCAAGACCAAGCTGTTGAACCCTTAAAGCGTGTCAACCTTAGGCAAACGACCCCAGTCAGTCACCCATAGCCTCATGTCCGTTGAACCACAAGCATAGGTATTCATGTCATCCACCAGTACTCCATCCGTTAAGAAGCTAGCCATTCGAGGTGCAGTTTGGACGATCTTCGGCTATGGAAGCAGTCAAATTTTGCGTTTCGGTAGCAACCTTA
The DNA here is from genome assembly GCF_003003795.1 of Stenomitos frigidus ULC18. Lineage (GTDB taxonomy): Bacteria > Cyanobacteriota > Cyanobacteriia > Leptolyngbyales > Leptolyngbyaceae > Stenomitos > Stenomitos frigidus_A. The sequence goes on from NZ_PVWK01000118.1 coordinate 45,752, forward strand.
TACTTACACGGCTACTCTTTCCCGAACTGTTTGGCTTGATGGCGTTGGTCGGTATCCTGATTGCCGGGTTACACTTGTTCTCTGATTTGGGCCTGAACGCTAGCATCATTCAAAGTAAGCGTGGAGACGATCCGACTTTTCTCAACACAGCCTGGACGTTACAGGTTCTGCGGGGAGTAGTCCTATGGTTATGTTGTCTCGGTATTGCTTATCCGTCTGCCCAGTTTTACCATGAGCCACGGCTCTTATGGCTGATCCCTTTAGTCGGAGTCAGTACCTTAATTGGGGGCTTTGGTTCAACGGCTCTCTCAACGCTGAATCGCCACTTAGCCCTGAAGTACATTACTTTGTTTGAGTTGGGTGGGCAGCTAATAGCGCTGATCGTGACATTAGTTTGGGCTTGGCTCAGTCCATCAGTGCTATCACTGATTGCTGGCGGTCTGGTTGCATCAGTAATTCAGACAATTCTGAGCCATCGGCTCAATGGGGAAATACGTAACCGTTTTACCTGGGACCCTAGTGCGGTCAAAGAATTGCTTTCGTTTGGTAAATGGATTTTTCTTTCTACAGCTATTTTTTTCCTATCGTCTTCGACTGATCGATTGATTCTTGGGAAACTTTTCACACTGCAACAACTGGGAGTTTATGGTATCGCCCTTACATTGGCCGAGGTTCCACGCTCTATCGTCTTCGCAGTGGCTACCAAGGTGATTTACCCCGCGTACTCAAAATTTGTTGATCTCCCCCGATCAGAATTTCGTGCCAAGATTGTTGAGCACCGTCGACCCATGTTGATTGCATTAGCAGTCGCTAATGCCCTCATCGTCGGGTTAGGAGATTTAATCATCAGCTCTTTGTATGACGATCGCTATACGGCAGCAAGCTGGATGTTTCCGATGCTAGCCATAGGGATGTGGCCTTTGGTGTTGATCCAAACTATCGATCAAGGCTTGTGGGCACTGGGAAAACCAAACTACTGGACGTTTGGCTCGTTCCTAAGCTTCCTCTGCTATGCCATTGGTATTCCTTTTGGCTTTCACTCTCCCCTGCACGAAGTGGGGGCAGTTTTAGCGGTTGCTGTCAGCAATGTTCCCATTTGGGTTGTAGTGATGTATGGGCTTTGGCGCGAAAAGCTCCTGGCACTGCGACAAGATCTATCGATGACAGCCTTATTTTTAGCTCTTTTAGGCTTAGTGATTGCGATTCGTATTAGCATAGGCTCTGGTTCACCGTTTGGTAGCTTTGGTGCTGGCGCTTGATCACGGATACTTGAGCGATCGTCGCTTTCAAAAAAATCAATTTGAAAAAATTTCGATTTAAACCCCTGTCAAGCATATGCAAGAACGTCCATTTAACTACAGAAGCACTGCGCCTGTATCTCCACAAAAGCGTAACAGTGATGAACTTTCTGTCGGCTATTTTACCCCAGGCTGGCCAACCGAAACGTTTGCCAATGGGATTATCACCTACGTCGCAGCGATCTCCAAAGGCATGCGTGAACTCGGCCACCAGCCACACGTCCTGACCTATCACCTGGAACACTCGGCTACAAGCGATAGTCCGAACGTGCTTGAACTATCGTCCCGTCGTCGCCCAAGTGATATCATAGGCCGTTTGAGTGATACTGTCGTCGCACGCATAGACCGAGAAAGGGTTTTCAGGGATTGTTTTGTTCGTGGGGTATGTAGGGGCATTGAAACCTTAACGGCTGGTCCAGGCTTGGATTTGCTCGAAATTGAAGAAAGCTTTGGCTTGGCTGAAGTTTTGCGCAATCGTCTGCCTATTCCAATCGTGATGCGCCTCCACGGTCCCTGGTTTCTCAATGGTAGGGAAGTAGAAGCGTCGCAACAGGATAATTTCTTGCGCCGGGTGCGGGATGAGGGGACGGCGATCGCTAACGCATTTTCAATTACAGCCGATTCGCAGGATGTTTTGGAACAGACGCGTGAATATTACAAACTCCCGCTGGAACAGGCAGTTGTGATTCCCTGTCCCATTGCTCCGACGCCACCAGAGCAGCGCTGGCAGGCTCAGTCCTGCGAGCCAAATGTCATTGGCTTTATCGGTCGCTTTGATCGTCACAAAGGTGGTGATCTCATCATTGATGCCTTCGCTCAAGTGTTACAAGACTGTCCCAATACCCGACTCGTCTTTCTAGGGCCAGATCGTGGCTATACGGATGCAGCGGGTCGCACGTGGCAGCTTGAGGAATATGTGCGCGATCGCTTGCCTGGAGCGCTTGAAACAGGAACGGTTGAGCTGTTGGGGCAGCAACCACCCTCCGCGTTAACAGCATTGCGTCGGCGAGCTCAAATTACGGTAGTAGCCTCCCGTTACGATAATTTTCCCTACACGGCACTGGAGGCGTTGAGCCTAGGTTGCCCGATCGTGGCGGCACGTGCGGGGGGCATTCCCGAAATTATCACCGATGAAGTGACTGGACTACTGTTTCAAACGGGTGATGTAGACGATCTAGCAGTGCAGTTGCGCCACCTGCTGAAAGACCCAGAGTTAGCGGCTAAGCTTGGTCATCAAGCGGCTGAGTCCTGCGCTGCGCGGTTTTCACCAGTCGTAGTTGCCCAACAGTCGATAGACTTCTACAAGGAAACGTTAGCACGCTGGTCTCACAGCAAGGGTTGATGGACAATGCATCGACATTGGACGTTGACTCACGAATGCCCAGCCCTCTGACAATCGGTTGGAGCGCTAACCGCACTTCATCTTCTGCCCAGACCCCCCGACCTGATTGGGATCTGGGCTCGTAACCACGCTACAAAACCTGTCAATCTACAAAGCCTGCTAATTCAGCTTTGAAGTCTGTTTGTTGTTTAACAGTGGTGCTCTGTAGAACAACAAGTGGGGTAGTACTTACAAGCCCTGGGAATCATGGAGAGTATCGCACAGATGTAAAGGAGACTCATAGTCACTATCCCTCTTTCATCATCCTAGTAGTCGTGGGCTTAAGTCCCCCCCTTTAGGATACCGTTGGCGAAACATTGCTTAACACCACAAGGACAATGTCACCGATGCTCATTGGCAACAAGGGGAGAGGCACCAGTGAAATCTGTAGAAAAACTGAACTGGTTGGACCTGGGTGCTGGGTTTAGCGAGCATGAATAAAAGAGCTTCAAAACGAGGAGCCATTGCCATGTCGCTTCAACCCCAATCGATCCCTCCAGTGCCTGAAGAAACCGCTCGTGTTGCTCATACCGTTTTAATATGAAGCTGCGCCAAATAGGGCTTCGAGAATGAAATTGTAGGCGGTCAACGACGCAATCGTTTCAGAGGAGATCGCATCGAGTTTTGAGGAGAGCAGTTGGCGCAGGTCCTCGAGAGTTGGACAGTTTTGCCAGGCGA
>NZ_PVWK01000105.1 GCF_003003795.1 Stenomitos frigidus ULC18
CTTGTGCCTTACTTTTTGCAAGAACATAAGAATATTCTAGAAGCTTGGGTAAATTCTTTGCCAGAAATCTCCTAAGTACTGAGTGGTCGTCTTTGCACAGCATTACCGCAAAGGGTATCTTTATCCCCACGCAGTACGGGAGCAACCACTGAGCCTTAAAAGTCGCTGGGATGATCATCTAAAGCCAGCAGGAAGTTCACCAGATCCGTTTGGTCTTTCATGCTGTAGCCTGCTTTGCGATCAACGTAGAAGCGATGCCCCGTACCATCGAGGTTACTGAACACCAACCTGGGGTCTGCTTTGTTTGCTGCAACCACCTGTCGTCGTAAGTCGCGATCGACCAGAGCCCGCAGACTATTGGCGGCATCCGCTGGAATCGACTGGCTCAGGGTGCCTGTTAAGCCTAGTCCGCTCGGATCTGTGACACTCAGCTGGTCTTGGCTGACTGCGATCGCTCCTGCACGCACGGCTACTCCACTGTCATGCAGATAGGGAGGGGAGAGGTAGACACCCCGCAGTGACGTTGTTTTGTACCCACCATTGGGCAACAAGCCATTGGGCAGACTCGTGGGACTGCTGGCAATGCCCTCTGTGGGCACATCCAGCACTGTTGCGCCTGCTGGCACAGGCACGGGCGTATTCAGGCTATACATCTGCGGTGCCACCAACAACCCCTTCAGCCCTAGACGTGACTGTGCTCGCGCTGGATTGGTTTTGATTTCCTGAAGCGGGTGAATTTGATTGTCAGTAAAGAAAGGCGGTATGTGGCAAGTCGCACAATTCGCCTGCTTAAAGACCTTCGCACCCCGCTCTACCGAACCACTTTCCAGGGCAAGTTGATTAGCTGTCGAACGGTTGGGAGGTGGTACCAGACTGTTTTGAAACGCTGCCATCGCGTTAGCGGCAAACATAAAAGTGCCGCTGGCGCTATCGTTGGGTTTGTTGGCATCTGGACTAAAGAATAGACCGTTATAGCTGAGCAGCGAAGGACGGACGTTGGGCGGCTCTCCGGCACCAGGAAGGGGAAACTGGTCTTCTAGTTCGGCTTGTTTCGGATTAGGCGCGATTTGCCGCAACCACTCGGAAGGTTTGACAGGTGCTCCATCCGGTAGGCGTAGTTGAGGCACGGCAGCGTTTTGCAGAATGGTTCCCAGGTAGACTTCTGGATCAATACCAAGCGCCTGTTCTGCCAATTGGTAAGCCGCCACCACATTGATTTCTGAGGAGTGCACCCCATTACTAATCGCGCTAGCACCGGCAAACGGACCCACTGCAAACTCTCCACCCGCTGTATAAGGTCCCGACTTGAAGGTAAACACATTCGGAATGCCCGTAGTGTTGTCAATGCGATCGGGCGAACTCTCAAAATTCCCATAGGGCACTGCTAACACCGCATCATCAAAAGCCTGCTCAAACACGTCTGGATCAGGCAACTGCACCGTCTGACCGTGACTATCCATAATTGTCTTACCAGTACCCTTCACCTTGAATTTTGGATCGAGTGGATCAAAATTCAAGCGGGCAAAACCAGCCGCTGTATTAGGAGCCAGGGCAATCAGAATTTGAGCGCCCAGATCGTTATTGGGTGCTCCTTTGAGGATTGCACCTTGAGGTGATACGACCACATGGCAAATAGCACAAGTCAGATTCCCCGTTGGTGATAGGCCAAGGGGGAAGGGCGCGTTGCCGGGAACATCCAAGCCCGTTGGAATCAAGGTTCCAGCCGGAAAGGTACGACTGCCCAGTGTTAGATCGTTTTGCAGCGTTAGCACTAAGTTGCTAGTGGGTTGCCCCTGTAACGCCTGAATGCCAGCCTGAATTTCGGGGAGCAGGCGCTGCAGTCCCTGTCCAAACCCCAAGACCCCTTGCAACCCAAAGGTATCGCCAATCTTGCGGTTAAAGAAAATTTGCTCGCCCTGATCAATCAATGGTTGCGTGATCTCAACAGCTCCAAGGCTTTGATAAGAAGCTGAAGCGTTAGGATCTAAGCCTCGTTTCTGTGCCAAACGAGCCGCTTTTTCAGGCGAGAGCAATTTACCAAAGTAATCATAAAAGCCAAGCGGTTGAGGCGGTGCAGGCGCTAACAGTTGGGAAATTGCTAATACTTTGGCTTGCACCAAAGTGCTGGAAAGAAGAATACCAGTACAACAGAAAAAGATGGTTAAAAGAAAGAATAAAAGTCTGCGATGGCGCATGTCTACTCCTAAATCATTGCTTAAAATTTAGAGGAAAGGCTCTCAGTGATGCTTCTCTAAAAGCTTCTTCATTTAGCCGCTCTCGCTCTTCTAAGGGATGAGAAAAGTTTTAGGCCTTTAGGTTTTGAGAGCAAAGTCATTTACTTTCGCTGGCTAAGCTTCCCCAGTGAAAGCAATGTTTCAAAATAAAGCTTTGGCACTTGTTAGTTGGCAAGTCGTTCACTGTAGTGAATCATTCGGCAACGATAAAGCGTAGAGTACCGCACTAATGGTTCGTCTTAAACTAAGATTTTCTAAATTTTATACGTTAGGGAAATTTTAGCTGGACAAGCAAGCTTAAGAAATTTCAAATTGTTAAGCAGCAGAGGCCTCAAGCTAAATATTTCGTTATGTCTCCGCTACGACGATCGCTGAAGAGCCTGCAGAGTAGGCAGCAGCTCAGAGGCACTCTGAAGGTTGCGCCATCAGGCTTGATTTTGACAGCAGAAAACTTTGGTTGTTTGTGAAGGATCAAAGGCCTCTGTCCCATTTTGGGGTATGGATGCAGTCGAGTAGGACATCGCTGCCCTACCCTCTGCTTCAAAACCGTGCTTGCCGGTTTCCTGGCACACGGCTCATCAACCATCGGGTGCTTGTCTTGCATACCACTAGCTGATGGCAAACTGCCTTAGCTCGACTTTGTCCATTTTGAAGGGGAGCTATTCTTGGCGGTGCCTAGATCGCAGACAGGGTCGCAAACTTTTTCGGATTTCCGGTGGTGGAACCGATATCAAGAAAAGTCTATCGACAAACTGACATGCTACAGCCATTGGTGCTTCAGGGTTTCAGTAAATGGATAAAGTCGAGCTTAGAGAGTGTTTGTAACCGAGTATTAAGCTGTTTTCGCTTTCCAGCGGGTGTGATTCTGGGTCAAGCGTCTGAGCATGAAGCGAATCATCACCACATAAACCATACCCGCATGATTCTCAGGCAGGCGTTCATAATCTCGCGTTAAGCTCCTCGCATTGTCGAGCCAAGCCCAAGTCCGTTCCACGATCCAGCGCAAGGGTTCGACTTCAAACGTCTTTGCACTGACTCGTTCCGAAATCTCCATCACGACCCCATACACCGTCGCAAGGTCTGTGACTAAATCGCCCCGGTAACTCTTGTCCGCGAGAATTTTGCTGACCCGACCATACTGCTCTAACACCCAAAAGAGTACCCAGGGGGCGACCTTCACATCCGCACAATTAGCCGCACTGACATGGCATTTCAGCACTAACCCCAAAACATCGACAGCGATATGACGCTTGCGACCTTTCACTTTTTTGTTGCCATCAACGCCGATTTCGTCCCCCCTTTTTGACCCAGTTTCACGGACTGGCTGTCGATGATGGTCAAACTCGGCTCCGCTTCTCGTCCCACGGACTGGCGCACGACCTGCACCAATGCCAGATTGAGCGCTTCCCACACTCCCACCTGCACCCAGGTACGAAAGTAGGTATAGACCGTTTGCCACGCGGGAAAATCAGAGGGTAAATTGCGCCACTTCACGCCATGATCGGCACGGTAGTAAATGGCATTTAACACTTCTCGCAGGTTCACTTCTCGTGCGCGTCCGACTGGTTTCTTTGGCGGCAAGAGGGGTTCGAGCTTGACCCATTCGGCATCCGTCAGGTCACTGGTATATTGCTTGCGTTCCAGCATGGCTTCCATTTGATTCTGGGTGATAGGATTCCTCCTGCAAAATCTGCATTCACCCGGTCATGTCTTGCAATATTTATTTACAAACACACTCTAAGTTATGGCTATTTCAGGATATCTCTCCGAATTCTCCCTGCCAGAAATCTTTCAACTGCTTGAGCAGGGTAATAAAACAGGGCGGTTAAGCGTTCAAGAACGCTCCCAGCAATCATCCTGTAACGGATTGACGTTGCACATCTGGTTTAAACAGGGGCATATTATTGCGGCGGCTGACCGGCTTGATGGTCAGGGGTTGGTGTCTATCATTCAGCGGCGAGGTTGGATTAGTAGTCGGGTTGCGGCTCGCATTGCTGAAGTGTGCGATCGATCAACCCGCAGGTTTATGCCTGAAAGCACAAGGTTTACTGGAGGCTGAACAACTAAAACTGCTGTTTAGCCAGCAGGTATTGCAACAGGTTTGTAAACTGTTTGAATTGGCAGATGGGCAATTTGAATTTGATCATACAGCGCTGTTGCCCAATGCCGAAATGACAGGGTTAACGGCTCCTGCCAAAGAAGTGACCCTGGCAGGCTTACGGGCGTTGCGAGATTGGACGATGCTGCAAAACAAGCTACCAGAAACAGCGTCAGGATTAGTCAGTGCAAACGCTGTCAAACCTCAACTACGTTTGAACCAAGTGGAGCAGCAGGTTTGGGAATTTGCCAATGGCAGTGTTCCCATTCAAGACATTGCTAAGCAATTGCAAGTACCGAGCCAAAAAATTCAACAGGTTGCCTTTCGCTTAATGGTTGTAGGTTTTGTAGAAGAAGTACCGTTGCTGATAGAGACCCCCACCCAAAAGCTAGAGCTTGAGCTGTCAATACCGGCAGTGGAAGACAGAGCTGGTATAGCCCAAGCCTCGTTCAGCCCATCGTTTCTACAAAGCCTTGTGGGATTCCTTAAAGGCAAGGTCTAGTAGCTTCACAAACACAATTCAAAACTATTATTAATGTTACGGTTTCACTCTCACATTCGTTAAAACGGCACGTCATCATCATCTGAATCTGGTTCATAATCTGTTTCGGGTAACGCTTCTGCCACTTTCTCTTTCAGGCTAGCGGCGTCGATTTCTGCCAGCTTGGGGGCTTCCGCCACAGTATCACTGTCGCTCATATCGACAACCCTGCCGCCAAAAAAGTCAGCCAGTTGTTTCGCTGCACGGGTTACATCGTCTTCTTGTTGCCACTGATCGGATGTCGTGTAAGCCGCTGCTGCCTCTGTGGCATGGTTAGAGGTTGGCTGTTTAGGCGTTGAGGGGGCTTGTGAGTTCGTGCCAGGTTGAGCGTCGGTGGGAGACATTGGCGCGATCGGCTGCTCAGTCGTTGAGGTTGGGTCGGCATCAGGGACAGCGGGTTGGGCCGGGCGATCGCGATCGACAGGCTCATTTTCAGAGGAGGGCAGGCGATCGGTTGTCTCTGGTGGTTGGACTGTTTGTGCTGCGGTTGGTGTAGACTCTGCCACCTGAAGGGCAACTTTAACTTTTGTCTTAAACGCTTTAGCAGCCGCTTTCTCAAGCTGCGGTATCATGCCCGTGATCATCTTCACCATGCTTTGAGCCTTCACACCCACCAGAATTTCATAGTCATTCTGGCCGAGTAAATGGCAGTTCACACTCAGCATGGCGCGAGTGCCCTTCAGGTCAATATGACTCAAGATTTCCTGCCAGGTTTGGCTGAGATCACCGCTTGTACTACTGGCTAGCTGGGTTGTCACATTAAACGGTGTTGCGGCTGGCTCTACAGAACGAGCGATCGGAGAGGGTTGTGCGATCGTCGCTGCCTCTGCTGGCTCCACTGGAATGGCTGGAGCGATCGCCTCCGCTGGCGAAGCCTTGACTGGCTGCACAGGAGGACTCGCCGTCACAGCAGCCATTCTCACGGGAGTGACCGCTGACCGCTGACTGCTGACTGCTCCTGGCTGGCTGACCGCCGACTGCTGACCGCTGACCGCTGCTAGCTGCACCGCTGACGGCAACAAGCCCATCAACGTCACTTCCAGCCAAAGCCTCGGTTGGGTCGTACTTTTGATCTGATCTTCACTTCGGCGGAGTTGCTGCTGCCCTGCCAGAATGCTTTGTAGATCCAGGGTTTGGGCAAAGTCACACAGCGTCGCCCAGGTTGGCGGTGTCAGCGCTACCAGATCGTTACGGGCAGGAGCCGTTTTGGCAATAAGCAAATCGCGGTAGAAGCTGGCGAGATTTTGCAGCACAATTAGCGGTTCGCGACCTCGATCCATCAGTCGTCGGACGCTATCAAGCAACACTTCGGGGCTATCTTGCGCGATCGCCTCCAGCAGCGCCATCAAATCGTGCTCTGGTACTGATCCCACCAGATCCCACACTTTATCAACTGTGACTTCGCCTGCCAGCAAACTGAGCTGATCCAGCAGGCTTTCGGCGTCGCGCATGCCACCTTGAGAAATTTGGGCAATCAAGATGATGGCATCATCGGTAATCGCGATCGCTTCTTTCGTGGCGATCGATCGGAGATGCTTGGCGCTTGACTCTAGCGGAATGCGCCGAAAGTCAAACCGCTGACAGCGCGAAATAATCGTTGGTAGCACCCGTTGTGGATCGGTCGTTGCCAGCACAAACACCACGCGATCGGGCGGTTCTTCCAGCGTTTTCAGCAGCGCATTAAATGCGGCAGTACTGAGCATGTGACATTCATCGATTACATACACTTTGTAGCGACATTGCACGGGCGAGAACTGCGATCGCTCAATCAGTTCACGAATATTGTCCACACCTGTATTGCTGGCAGCGTCGATTTCAATGACATCTAACGCCGAACCTTTGGCGATCGACTGACACACTTCGCAGACGCCACAGGGTTGAGCGGTTGGCACGTCGGACTGCAAGCAATTCAGTGACTTTGCCAAAATGCGCGCACTCGATGTTTTGCCCGTCCCCCTTGCACCTGTAAACAGATAAGCCGGAGCGATCCGCTGCTGCTGAAGCGCGTTCGTGAGTGTGGTGGCGATCGCTTCTTGCCCGACCAGGTCACCAAAACTCTGCGGACGATATTTGTGATGGAGCGGTTGATAGGTCATCGAGCTACAGCAAATCCTTACTCTTTAGCGTAAGCGACAGTTGATGGAACGTATGAACTATTTTGATCGGAAACCCGGTTTCTCCAGGAAACCGGGTTTCTAGATTAGCTAAGGGCTTCAAGCGGCAGTAGGGTTTCCTGCGATCGCCCATCCGTCTCTGGTCGCAGCACCTCATCATAAATATGCTCAAGGCGCACCGGTTGGCGAGCGATCGAGTCTAAAGGAATGCCATCAAACCGATCGATGATTTCCTTCATCTCCAGCGGTTCCGGTAGCCAAAAGGCAAGGTCATCACCATAGCGACGATAGGCAAAACCCAGCGTCCGGGCACGGGCGATCGCTCGTTCTTCTGCATCGGTGCGCACCACGACAATTTCTTGCGCCACAATGCGTTGACGCAACTGCGACAAACTGCCTTCTGCCAAAAGACAGCCTTGTTTTAAGATGCCAAGCCGATCACACAGTCGCTCGGCTTCATCCAGCAAATGTGTGGTTAGCAAAATTGTCATGCCCTGACTCTGCAACTGCCGAATCAAGCGCCAGATTTCAATACGTGCTTCAATGTCTAACCCTGTCGTGGGTTCATCCAAAATCAGTAGTTTGGGATCATGCACCAGCGCGATCGCCATACTCAGGCGACGTTTCATGCCACCACTCAGCGTTTCGGCAGGGCTCTTAGCTCGCGACAGTAGACCAACTGCTTCTAAGCACGCAGGCACCTGTACTTGACGTTGCCGTCGCGATCGCCCATACAGCCGCGCAAAGAAATGGAGATTTTCCTCACAGGTCAGGCTGGCATACTGCAAGTTCTCTTGAGGCACTAAGCCAATAAACGGTTTCGTGGCTTCTGAAAGCGGCTGATCATAGATCGTGACCGTACCGCTATCCGCCTGCAGCAGATGACAAAGAATCCGAATGGTGGTGGTCTTTCCCGCTCCGTTCGGCCCCAACAACCCGTAAATTTCGCCTGGAGCAAGGCTTAGGTGTAAGTCTTGTAAAACGACCCGTGAACCATAGGACTTACAAAGATTTTGAATTTGCAGCATGAACGCTACAGTCTCCTTTCACTGCTGAGCATTTGACGATAGGCTAGCCAGCCCGCGCCGACCATCAAACCGGTAAAACCAACCAAAAACCACAGATGGGGCGCTACTGCATCCCTGCTGAAAGTCGGCGCTGAAGCGACTGTCAGTGCCTCGATCATGTGATAAATCGGGTTGTAGCGGGCGACTTGCCGCAGCGCTTCGGGGAAAAACTCGATCGGAATAAAGGCACCGCCGAGTAAGAGCACTGGCACGCCCAATGCCGCAATCAAGGCGTTTACATCTTCGGTGCGACGGGCTAACTTTGCACCAATGCAAAACCCGGCACCGACATACGCCATCATGCTCAAACTAATAATCAGCAAACTGAGAGGCAGTGAGCCTTTGAATTCGGAGCCCGTGAAAGCCGCGATCGCGTAAACCAGCAACGTCTGCCCCAAGCCAATCGCCCCGTACGCGAGAAAAATGCCTAGGAAATAAGCAATTCCCTGCAGTGGCGAAATCATCAACTGTTTGAGCGTTCGCTGTTCACGCTCGGCCACAATCGTCGCGATACTGCCACCCAGACAGCTAAAAAATAAGGCAGTGCCAACCAGACAAGGAGGCACCGATTGGGCGAAAGCTGCGGCTGTAGAAAGCTGCGATCGCTCGGTGAGAATCAGGCTATTAACAATCAAAATCGAGGCTGGAAACACGACCCAACAGATGAGACTTACTTTGCGTCGCCACATTTCCAGCAAAATGCGCTGGGCGATCGCCGTCATGCCCAACCAATCGCGCCAGAGTCGTTGTTGTCTCGCTTGTCCGTACATAAGTGATCGAAGGTGAATAAGCAGCGTAACACTGAAGAGGCTAGGTGCGGTTTGTGATTGTGGGCAGTTGCCACCACGGCACATCAGGATACTCGTGATGCTCCGCGTGATAGCCAAAATGGTAGCAGGTCACGAACGACCAAACGTAGGGGCGGTAAGTGCTATTGGCACGAAAGATGTTTTGATAACCATTCGCAGGCTCGCGATGTACCAAAAACGTGCCGAAATAGAAAAGTTGCCACGAACTTAAGAGCGATGGTACAGCCCAAAACAAAACTAAATTCGGTTCCGCGACTTGCAGTACTTGATGCATCAAATGATACGTCGCCGTAATCCCAAGGCACTGCCGCCAGCCCCAATAGCGGGTCATAAACCGCACGTACCAGAGCAGCCTATGCGCCTTTTTGTCATGATGAAAGTCAGGATCGCGATCGCTCGCAGGATTCTGATGGTGTTGCCAGTGTGCAGTACGTAATTTGTGATAAGGCAAGTAGCCGTACAAAAGCAGCGCCAGTCGCCCAATGATGTGGTTGAGTTGAAGGCATTGTGGTGCTACACAATCATGCATGGCGTCATGAGCGGTAATAAACAGCCCCGTATAAAGGAAGGTCTGCCAGAGCACTGCAGGTATGATCCAGACGACAGGCTGTGTATGCCAATCGACTCTGAGCAACAGCACCAAACTGATTGCCCACACAGCCATAATGAGGCTGGCAATGACCAACCCATAGGGCTTGTCTGTGGTTGTTACTGATGGCGTCGATCGTGCAAACTGGCGTTGATCACCAGCCATTACCGTCAAGCTTGACTCCGCGTCAAAGCGTCTTGTTTCATTCAACACGAAGATGCGTCCATACTAGATTGCTCCTAGAGATAACAACGACAGGCAAAATTTATGGGTCAGGCAATCACTCAAGCAGGTCGATCGTAGGAGCACGATCGACCAGACAAACCTGCTTTTGCTTGACTATCGTTGACGTAACGGTAAACAGCGAAGTGCCTGACCCCTAACGACGGAGCTTTAAGCTTCACTCTGAGATACATAATAAGGGCAAGCAAACTAAAAATTGAAACAATTCTTTTCGCGATCGTCCATATGCTAACCTGAATAGTCCTTTTGTAATGGCGTGACGATGGCTGACTGCTCAAAAATCCAGGCGATTTATACCGATGGCGCGTGTTCTGGCAACCCCGGTCCAGGCGGCTGGGGCACCGTAGTTTATTTTGTGGATGGTTCGGTTCACGAAATGGGTGGAGTCAAGACACACACCACCAATAATCAAATGGAAATGCAAGCGGCGATCGCGGCACTTCAGTTTCTTAAAGACGTTAGCTATACAGACCCGATCGAACTCTACACCGATAGCGAATACGTCAAAAACGGCATCACGCAATGGATTCACGGCTGGAAGAAAAAAGGTTGGAAAACCTCGACGGGTAAACCCGTCCTTAACCCTGAACTTTGGCAGCAGTTAGACGCGCTCAATTCACCAAAAGTCCAGTGGCGCTACGTGCGTGGGCATACTGGCAATGTTGGCAACGAACGCTGTGACGTAATCGCCCGTGCTTTCTCACTCGGCAAGGTGCCACCACTCAAGCAGTTACCACTCCCGTTAGTCTAAATGGTCGCTTTACAGCGATCGCCCCTGCATGATTGGCTCAAGCGCGATCACGTTTGGCGGCGGCGACTTCACAATCTTGTTTGGCAGTGCTAGCTTGAGGGGTGATGCATGCGGTCGCTAAAGCTAACACCTGCGCTTGATGCGGCGTGACAATCAGGAGCAGCATGGCACTATGAGGTGAGTGCCCCTCTTGTCAAAATTTGAATTTGGCATTGCTGGATGCACCCGTCAGCTTTTGACGATCGCCCCAAAGTCTGCCAGCACTCGTGCATGGTTTCGCAACACACCTAGCAGGTTCAACCGATTTTGCTTAATCGCTGGATCTGCGTCCATCACCAAGACGCTCTCAGCACCATCAAAGAAGCGGCTCAGTGTGGGTGTCATTTGGCTCAGCGTGACAACTAATTTTTGGTAATCCTGCTGTCCTTGCATTAAATGGTGCAACTCACTAAGGGCATCATAAAACGCCTGTTCAGAGTCTTTTTGAAACAAGCTAGTCTGGACAACTGCTGAAGGGTCTAGCTGGCGAGTCTCTAGATTGCCCTGTGCAGCCAGCCGCGAGGCCCGGTTGACAATTTCGTAGATGGTTGCCAGGGTGCCATCGTCACGACGAGCTTGTAGGAAGAGCGCCCGATCGCGAACATCCAGCAGGTCTTTTAATGCCCGTTCCGCATATTCTGGATCGTTTTCGCCTAACACCGCATTCACCAGGTCATAGTCAACCTGCTGATCATCCTGAAGCAGCGTGCGAATGCGTTGCAGCATAAAGTCTTGCAGTTGTTGCCGCAGGGTTGACAGGTTGAGTTTGGTGACAGAGGCAAAGGCTTCGATAAAGGTAGTGGTGCTTTGCTGGAGTAACTCATCCACATTCAAGGGCAAATTCGCCGCCCAGATGATATGGACGATCGCAGTGGCGGCACGGCGCAACGCGAAGGGATCGGAAGAACCGGTTGGCAACAGACCTAAGCCAAAAATGCTGACCAACGTATCGAAACGGTCTGCCAAGCCAACGACTTGTCCTGCGAGTGATTGGGGCAAACGGTCTCCAGCTCCTTTGGGCAAATAGTGCTCGAAAATGGCGGTGGCGACAGCCTCCGTCTCGCCACTGGTCAGCGCATACTTTTGACCCATCACGCCCTGTAGCTCTGGAAATTCGCCGACCATTTGGGTGACTAGATCCGCTTTACAAAGTAAGGCAGCGCGGTCAATATCTTCGTGGTGTTTTATATGAAGCTGTGCGGCAATGAGCGCAGTATTGCTACAAATGCGATCGACCTTTGCGCGAACGGAGCCCAAACTTTCTTGAAAGGTGACGGTTTCTAGCTTGGGCAGGTAGCTTTCGAGGGGGGCAGTGCGATCGGCATCGAAAAAGAATTTGCCATCCGACAACCGGGCACGGATCACACGTTCATTGCCAGACGCAATAATGTCAGCCTTGGCCGGATCACCATTTGCAACAGTGATGAAGTACGGCAAAAGTTCGATCGAATCAGCCTGTTTGAGCACGGGAAAGTACCGCTGGTGGCTCTCCATCTCGGTTGTGATGACCTCAGACGGTAGCTCTAGAAACGCTGGTTCAAACTTGCCCACGACCACCGTCGGCCACTCCACCAGGTTAGTCACTTCACGCAGTAACCCAGACGAGATCACGGCCACTCCATTGACTTTAGCTCCGGCCGCGTGCACTTGCTGCTGAATGGTTTCCTGGCGCTGCTCTGGGTCTACAGCAACAAAAGCAGACTCCAGAACACTGACATACGCTTTGGCATGAGCCAGCTCGATCGGTTGAGGATGCAGGACACGGTGCCCCTGGGAGTAGCGATCGCTGGTGCAGGTTTCAGACCCACTGACAAGGGTGATCGGCAATACGGTTTCATCTAACAGTGCCACTAGCCAGCGGATCGGGCGCGAAAAGCGCCGATCGCCATCGCCCCAGACCATAAACCGCTTGCCCTGAAGTGTGGTGATCCACTCAGGCACCAGTTTTTGCAACAGATCAGCGGTTGGCTGTCCAGCAATCGTTTTGCGGACAAACACAAATTCTCCTTTTTCAGTGGGGCGGATTTCCAGGTCAGAGAGTGCGACCTTCTGCTTTTGGGCAAAGCCTTCTGCCGCTTTCGTCGGCTGACCGTCTTTAAAGGCCGCTTGCGCTGATGGCCCTTTAATGTCTTCTTCCTGATCGGGCTGCTGTACAGGCAACCCTTTGATTAAGACGGCTAGTCGTCGCGGAGTCCCATAAAACTCGATCGCCGTTGGCTGCAGATGGTGCTCCTGTAGCGTTTGGGGTATCCGCGATCGCCATTGAGTAAGGGCCTCATCCACGAACCCTGCAGGCAATTCCTCAGTTCCAACTTCGAGCAAAAACGTTGCCATAACTCCCAAACCTAACGCCAGACAGCTTTCAATTCCATCAGTTTACCGTGCTGGAAGACTGTGGGGGGTGATTCACAGTTTAGAGTTCGCCCATGCTGGTCTTGCCATATGCCTGCTTCCCAACGTCTAGGGTCTGCATTGGGAAACAGCATCCAGACGTCAACATGCCTGTCCCCCCTGCTTCCCGACTCCTCTCTACCTTTGCTGCTACAGATCTCATTGCGGCGACTTAGGTGGCTTGCTTGTCGGTACAGGGTTCTTCGTTGGCGCTGAAGACTCTGGAGTCGGCGATGAAGAGGCACACGCTCCTAGCTGTGATACTTTCAAACCCAGGTTTTGAGTGACGAATGGAGCGATCGCGTCCTGTTCAATCCAACCCGTTTCTCCAGCTGGCAAGACCGCTTTTGGCACAGGTGACGGGGGTTTATTAGCAGGCGATGGGAGCGTCAGCGGGGGTATAGAGCAGACTTTGAGCCTTAACCAATAGCCGCGATCGGAAATTGCCTGGCGGCTTGATAGCTGTAACACGCTCCCAGTCGGAATCGTACCCAGACGAGTGCGTGCCGCTTTGGGGAGATTGGGCCGGTTGGGCTGACTCCATAGGACGAGCGGCTTTTCGGTTGCTGGCGTCGGTTCCACTGTGGCCTGACCAACCTGTAAAAATGACCCCACAGTTAACGCTTCTGTAGAAGGCAGGGGCAGGGGGCTGGGCTCGGTGGGGGTAGGCTCTGGTGGTACAATTACAACACTTGCTTCAGGTAAGAGGCGCGGCTGTAAACCGAGTAGCGACGCTGCCCATAAACGAACGTCAGGTGACAAAGCGCCACCTAGCCCCAGCACAACCAGTAATGCCAATAAAATTGCTAAGGGTCTAATCGATGGTTTGTGGGTCGGTAGAATTTGAGTCTTAGTCTGAGTCTGAATCTGAGTCTTAGCTGCGGGAACGTAAGCTTGTGTCGCAACGGTTGCCTGTGCAGCCCCAATGCTAGGAACGTCCAGGGGCACGCTCAACGGTATTGCCTCCGATCGCGACTGTGGCAAAACCTGACAATGCAAAAGTCCGATCGTGACATTGTCATGCCCATTTTTGCTGTTCGCGATCGCCAGTAAGCGCTGACTTGCCGTAGCGACATCTACCTTGCCTTCTAAAATTGGTAAGAGTTCGCTCTGCCAGTATTCATCGACGCGATCGTGGTCACTTAGTCCATCCGAGCAGAGCAAGAATACACAGTCTTCATCCAGTACAAAACGCTGCACAGTCGGATGCAACAAGGTTGAGGCACCCATACCCAACGCCTGTACTAAAGAGCCAGAACCCGGTTGCTGGAGTGCCTCGCGGTACAAGACGTAACCCAGTCGCACCTCACGCGCTGCCAGGTCATCGTCCAGCGTCACCTGATGACAGCCAGTGCGGGTGATTCGGTAAATGCGGCTGTCGCCCACATGAGTGAGATAGAGCTCATGGACGTAAGCAAGCGCCATGACGAGCGTTGTACCCATCCGCTGTCGTTCTTGCCGCTGCTCGCTGTCATTGCGCTGACTGATGACATCATTGGCTGTCAGTGTTGCCTGTTCTAGCTGCAGCATTAAGGCCGTTGGTTCAATGGCGCTCCCTGGTTGCGGCAGGGATTGTAATTGCTGCTGCAGCGTCGCGATCGCTAAATTTGATGCCACGCTACCGCCTTCGTGACCGCCAATGCCATCACAAACAATGACCAACGGTGGGTTTTGCCCAGGATCGACACGCTGCAAGACCGTTCCTCCTGGTGGATAACAGGCGTCTTCATTCCGTTGACGGCTCGGTCCCTGGTCAGTCAGGGTCGCCACTTGGATTTGACGAAACTGCGATCGGCCACTTTCAGCCAACGCTCGATCGAGCAGCGCGACGAGTTGTTCAGCATTCCTGATCTGCCCCTGCTGCATGAGCTGACAAAGCTCACCCAAAAAAATAGCAATGGCTGGCTGTGCTGTGGGTTGCCACTGCTTCCAAAGCTGTCCCAACGACGCTAGCGTGACGGATGCCCTACCGTCAGACTGCAGCGACAACAACCGCACCAGACCGCCCTCTACCCGCAGTAGTTCTGGCTGAAGGAGTGTTGAAGCAACCCCCTCGCTGGCAAGCGGCTCCCAAAGGTGCGCTAGCTGCCACAGCCAGTTAAGCTGACGGAAGGTCGGACTCTCCGCCCAAACAGCCGTTAGTGCTGGCATCAGTTGTCCTTCAAGGGACGCCAACGAATCGCTCACGACACCCTCTGTGTACAGTGGCGCTTGCTCTAGGAGTAAAAGGGCCCCCCCACGTTTGGGCAGTGACTCTACCACCCCATACACCTGGGGCACATGCAGTTGATAAGGCACTAAGCGCAGATACGGCTCAAGGTCTGGTGAAAGCTCCGCAGGCGAGTGCGGCAGTCGTCCCGGTTGCGTGTCTAGCACAATGCTGGTCTGTTTGACGCTATAGCGCCCAGCCAATAGCTCACCCGATCGATAGGCCTCGATACCTTTACCCACTGCCCATAAGTAACGCTTTGGCAAATGGGTACGACATTGCTGACAGAAACGATGGCTCTCTGGGTTAGGAGCCTGACAAAGATGATTGGGGCAGTAGATTGTTACCGTATCGCTTTGCATGAAAAATCCTTGCCAGGTCTATTGCGCTCATTCAGCCACACGTCCAAAGCACCTGACACAGATCCAACTGCAAAACATGACTGGCCTTTTTGATCTCCGCATCAGCTAGATCCCATGCTGAATGACTCAGGCGTTATCTAGTTTTCGGCGTTGTTGCTAAATGTTTCCTTATGTTAAACCCAGGAAGCAGATTCGGCGTGGCCAACTGATCGAGAAATCGGTTTGCGGTTTGCGGGCCTCGCCCTGTGCCTGGCTCAAAATCGCTACTCACTTTCGGGCGGGACTGTCTCTGGTAGAAGACCACTCTGTATTATCAAACGGGGATACACCAAGATAAAAAAGCCCATCCAGGTCAGCACTGGAATCGCTACAATGACCGTCAACCAAACCATCCGCAGCAGTCCCCAACTCCCACCAATTAGCGCCATACCCGTCAACAGAATTGACCAGGGTTGGCACCACCACGGTTTATGTGTCCAGATATTATCAGGCTTACTCATGGTCAGGGTTTACTCATGATCAGGCTTACTCACTGTCACTTTACAGCACCATCGCACCAAGGCTTTTTAGAGTCGCGATCGCACCCTCTGTCAATCCGGTCACTCCAGTGATATTCATCCCTTCGTAGAGTCGATCAGGGCGAAACATCTTCAGGCAACGTCCCGTTTGCACATCCCAGAGACGAATGGTTTCATCCAGGCTGCCGCTAGCGAGGATTTGCTGTTGCGATGCCAATTTTGCTAATGGCTGAACAGGCAGAAAAACAACTGACGTTACACCACTGGTATGCCCTTCCAGCACACGTAAACATTGACCCGTTGTGACATCCCAGAGGCGAATGATGCGATCGCTGCGCCCGCTTGCCAGGATGCTGCCATCGGGACTGAAGGCGATCGACCCGTGAATGCCGCTATGTCCTAGCATCTGGCGTAAACACTCCCCCGACTGGGCATCCCAGACTTTAACAACCTGGTCATTGCCAATACTTGCGAACCAATGCCCCTGGGGATGGAAGGCAACGCACCAGGCATGGCCGCCATGATCGGCTTCTATGGTTCGGAAACAGTCGCCGGTCTCCAGATCCCACCATCGCAGGCGATCGTCGTTCCCCGCACTGACAAAGTAGTGTTCCTGGGGATGAAAGGCAAGCCCCAGCAAATAGGCAGCGGCAGCGAGCGTCATGCTCCTGATACACTCACCCGTTTGGCTATCCCAAACATGGATGGTCGCATCAAAACTGCTGCCGCTCACCAGGTCACCTTGTGGGCTAAAGCCCAGCGCTTGAATCCAGGAATTATTCCGCAGCAGCGTCTGCAGACATTGCCCACTCTCCACATCCCAGACCTTGATTTCGCCATTGAGGCTACTACTAGCAAGCCGCTTGCCCTCTGGATGAAAGGCAACTTTCCAGATACCCCCCGTATGCCCTGTGAGCGTTTTAATACAGTACCCAGACTCGTCCCACAGCCGGATGCGGTTGCCCAGCCCGCCACTGGCAAGCAGGTGTCTGTGAGGATGGCACGCGATCGAGCGAATGCCCATATCGCTCCCCTGAATCGTTTTAAGGCAGTGGTTCGCAATCGTGAGCTGGCTGGTGGGAGAGAGGATGACAGAAGCATCGGTTCCTGGCTCGTCTCGTGCGATGCGGTTGATCTGCCAAAACCGGACGGTTTGATCGAAGCTGGCACTGATCAGGATTTGCTCGGCGGCCGCAATCTTGCCCTGAACCGGAGTGGCAGTAAAGGCCACCGCCCAGACGTGATCAAGGTGTGCCTGCAACACAGTGAGGCACTGCCCTGTAGCAACCTCCCAGAGGCGAATGGTGCGATCGTTGCTACTGCTGGCAAGCCATTGACCATCGGGACTGAAGCTGACGCTTGTGACTTCAGCCGTATGCCCCAGCAGCGTTTGCAGGCAGATTCCTGTTGCCAGATCCCAGATTTTGATGGACTGGTCAAAGCTGGCGC
This sequence comes from Stenomitos frigidus ULC18, assembly GCF_003003795.1. Lineage (GTDB taxonomy): Bacteria > Cyanobacteriota > Cyanobacteriia > Leptolyngbyales > Leptolyngbyaceae > Stenomitos > Stenomitos frigidus_A. The sequence continues at coordinate 17,415 of NZ_PVWK01000105.1, forward strand.
TAGCGAAGCGATCGCCCTGGGGATGCACACTCACCGTCCAGACCATCCCCGTGTGCCCCGTCAGCGTTCTGAGACAAACGCCTTGCTCAAGATCCCAAAGCCTGAGGGTATGATCTTGACTGCCGCTGATGAGGAGTGGGTGACCAGTTCCCTCAGCTGTATCGGTTGAGTGCGGCACAAAGGCAAGGGTCGTGGCTTGTCCGGTGTGCCCAATGAGCGTTTTAAGCCGTTGCCCGGTTTGCCAATGCCATAGATGAATCGCGCGATCGGCATCGCCCACGCTATTCGCCAAGATGAGTCCGTCGGGGCTAAAGGCCTGCGCCCAGACGGGGCCTTTGCCTTGCCAGGTCTGAAGACAATTGCCAGTCGTCATGTCCCAGAATTTGATGGTGTGGTCGTGGCTTCCCGTGACCAGAGTGCGCCCGTCTTGGGTGAAGTTCAGACCAAAGACATGAGCGGTATGGGCTGGAAGGGTGAGCAAGGGCTGTTGGGTTGAGACTTGCCACATCTGCACCGTGCCGTTCTCATTGCCGAGCGCCACTCGATCGCCCGTCGGGCTGACCGCTAACGCCGTGGGGAGGTTCAACGGTTCGGCAAACTGGCAGTCAACGAGATGAGCATGAGACAGGTTCACCTGATGTAAGGGACCATCTTGCAAACACGCCTGCCGAACAGTGAGATGAGAAACGTCAGACCCTGTCAGGTCAAGCTTGAGGTGCTGCGACAGATTGAGCCAGTTCCCAGCACCATAACCCGCTTGACTCACGGTCGCGTCGTGAAGTTGCTGAAGAAGATGTTGCAGTTGGGCGCTCAGAGCGGTCTGGCTGCCAAAACGCGCCAGCAGTCGATCGCCCAATGGTTTGAGAATCACCCGAATCTGGCTTTCCCGCACATAGTCTTTGGCCGTCGCTTTGATGAGGGCATGGGACAGAAAAAGCTCGGGCGATCGCTGTCGTATTTCCTCACACACGTGATCAATAAACGCATCGGTGACGTATTCCATCACAACGGGCTGTTGCGTAAAACGGGCATTATTTTGCTCAATCAAGCTCCGTCGTGCCAGAGATTCTAACGTTTCCAGCAAGCGCGATCGGGGTACGGACGGCACCAGATCGGACTGCAAAGCGGCGATCGTCACCCACTCGCGATTGATTGCCAGCCAGAGCATCACCTGCTTCTCCAAAAGCGTGAGGCGCTGATATTGCTGATCGAGCAACCGACGGATGCCATTAAAGACTGTGGTTTCTTCTTGCAAAAAGGCATCGACATCGCCCCCAAAGAGCTCTCGAATCGAGGTGGCGACAATCTTGAGCGCCAGCGGGTTGCCGCTATAAACCCCCAGCAATCTCTGTCTGCCGACATTGGAGGACGAAAGCCCGATCGCGTCGAACAAATGATCGGTTGCGGTCGTTGGTAAGCCAGGTAGAGCAAACGATCGCACGGGTAGGGTTTCTCCTTCCAAATTGGCGATCGTTTCGGGCTTCTCGCGACTGGTCAGCACCACGCAACTTTGATGGGGGATTTCGCCAACCTGACGCAGCAACTCACCATAGGCTTCGTAGCCCTGCCGATAAGCTCCGGTAAACTGTCCACCCTGCAAAATTGTTTCACCATTGTCCAAGATCAACAGACAGCGATGCTGCCGCAAATAGTTCAGCAGGCGAGAGATCAGTGCGGGCAGTCGCAAAGACGGGACGCTCTCTCGCTGATAGGAGAGCACCTGGATCACGTCGGTTAAAAGCAGTTCCAGCGGTGGGGCGTTGCGAAGGGTGCGCCAGACGATGAATTCAAACGGTTGAGCGGTGAGTTTGGAGTTTTGAGTGAGCTCTTGAGCAAGCTTGACCGAAAGGGCTGTTTTGCCGATTCCGCCCATGCCCAGCATGGCAATCAGGCGACAGCGATCGTGCTGAATCCATTGCTCTAGCGTGGCTAATTCGGCGGTACGTCCATAGAACAGCGAAACATCGATCGCCTCGCCCCAATCAAGGATGGGTGCGGTCGGTGACGTGGTTGTTAACGTGGTCGCTAATGTGGTCGATGCGGTACTCAAAGAGTCTGTGGCAGCGGCAGGCAGTCTCTCATCACCGCCCTCTGGCTGCTGGTAGTCGGCTCGTTGCAGGCTCAAATCAAACGCCGCGAATACCTGATCCAGGGTCTGTTTATCGACCCCGACTTGAGCGTCCAAAACGCGGGTCATGGTGCTCAGTGCTAGCTGCGTCCGCTCGCTGAGTTCTTCTAAGGTGAAGCGATCGCCCCCATTCATTGCCTTTTCAAGCTGCCGCCGTGCGGTCTCGAACTTGCGTTGTCCTGCTAATGATAAAACGACCCCCCGTCTGCGACTCTTTTTAGCGGTCATAGCGGTTCAAAATTCTGCCAGCGATAAAGGTACGGCTTAGAGGCAGCGATGCTGTTTTGGAGAATGCTCCACATCTTACTGCAGTTAACTCAGTTAAGTTCGACTTAAGCCACTAACGAGTTCAACGACAAAGCTCCAAAACGCTCACCTAGAAAGGGCTGGCTCGCTGCGCCATTCATTACAAGCTAAGTCAGAGATTAACTCTCCCTATCTCCTCTGGCTTGTAGGGGTGTCTCCGCAGATAGTAGGAACAGGGTTGAGCACCCGCTCCAGCCCTCTACGACCAGTCCCCCTATCACAAAGGAGCCCCTCTATGTTTCATCACATCTCTGTTGCCGTCAAAGATCCTCAGCACGTTGCCACCGTCCTAGCTGAAATTCTCTGTGGACGTGCCGTGCCATTTCCACCCAATCCAGGTAGCTATATGGCGCTGGCTGGCGATGAGTTTGGCACCTTGATCGAGTTTTATCCGATCGGCAGTGAACTGATTCCTGACAGCTATCAAGGGCAGGCTGGCTTTCAGATCAATCAGAACCGAGCTCGCTATACGTTTGTTCATGCGGCGCTTTCCGTCCCCGCCAGCCTGGAGGAAATTGAACGGATTGGCGATCGAGAAGGGTGGCGAGTGTTTTTAGCCAATCGAGATGGGTTATTTGATGTGATTGAGTTTTGGGTTGAAAACTGGTTGATGCTGGAGCTGCTCACCCCTATAATGACCCCCAAATATCTCCAGGCTCTGAACCCAGAAACCTTACCAGCGCTCATTGACCAATTCACTCTGGTAGAGTCTCGGAGATAAATGCTATGCGAGATGTGAACATGGTCGCTGATTTAACCCTAAAACTACGGTCTGGCCTGCCTGCCGATGCTTATGCTTGTGGTGAAATTTGCTACGAGGCCTTCACAACCATTTCCGAGTATCACCGCTTCCCGACGGATCTGCCCTCTGCTGACATCGCCCACAAGATGATGGTGATGCTGTTTTCGCGGCCAGATGTCTTCTCAGTGGTGGCTGAAGTGGCGGGGCAGATTGTAGGCAGTAATTTTCTGTGGGAAGAGTCGGCCATTGCGGGAGTTGGACCACTCTCAGTTGCCCCAAGCATTCAAAACGTTACCGTGGGTAGACGCTTGATGGAAGCCGTTTTAGAGCGAGCTAAACAGCAGCAGTTTACGAGCGTGCGTTTGGTGCAAGCGGCCTTTCACAATCGCTCTCTGGCGCTTTATACCAAGCTTGGGTTTGATGTACAGGAGCCCCTTGCCAACCTGCAAGGGACACCCCTGGGCATTAAGCTTCCAGGTTATCCAGTCCGTCCTGCAACCTTTGATGATTTGGAGGCATGTAATCGCCTCTGTCAGAAGATACATGGGTTCGATCGCGGTCGAGAACTGCATCATGCAATTCAACAGGGCAAGGCGACCGTTGTAGAGCATGACGATGCCACTGGGGGACGGTTGCACCAACGCATCACCGGCTATGCCACGGTTATCGGGTTCTTTGGTCATGCTGTATGCGAAAGCAATGAAGACCTCAAGGCGCTGATTGGTGCCGCCCAAGCCTTTGAAGGATCTGGGTTTTTAGTGCCTACCCGCAACAGTCAACTCTTCCGCTGGTGCTTGCAGCAAGGTCTGCGTGTTGTCCAACCCATGACGTTGATGAGTGCTGGTCTTTATCACCAACCGACAGGCGTCTTTCTACCTTCCATTCTATTTTGAATTGGCGCATACCCCACTCGGCACCGCATTACAGACAACAAAACAACCCACAAACAGATCATCGCACTGACTGGCTTCAACCAGCCCTAGCCTGAACGATCGTCATTTGTTGAGGCTAGGGCAATCAGCTTCACTCAAATTTTCCATTCACCCTAAGGATCGCAGATTTTTTAAGGTTCAATTTCCTGGGTAGGGACATGGCATGCCATGTCTCTACAGAACTCAAATTCACAGGCTATTTAATTCACGATCCTAAGTGTTACGGCTCAGACGCTTACGCCGAGTTAAAGGCACTCCGCAGCCACAGCGGATGCTGTCTTCATCACAGGAATGTAGCTGATACCTGCTTCAATATAAATCTTTCCTTTCTAGAAATGGAGAACGTTGCGATGAAAACTGAAGAAACAATGCTAGATGTTGCCTCAAGCGCTGACTCATTGGGTAAGCGTGCCCCTGATCCCTCACGCATTCTCGACGTTGGCTTTGGCTTTTGGAGTTCTAAAGTATTGCTGACAGCCGTTGAGCTAAAAGTTTTTACGACACTGAGCGATCGCGCCATGACAGGTGAGGCATTAGGAGCGGCGATCGGTCTCCATCCACGCGGCATCTATGATTTTTTGGATGCCCTGGTTGCTCTTAAGTTCTTAGACAGAGAAGGGACTGGCGCGAACGGACAGTATCGCAACACGATCGCCACCACCACCTTTTTGGATGAGCAGCAACCGGGCTACATTGGCGGCATCCTCGAAATGACAAACGATCGCCTCTTCAAATTCTGGAGCGACCTGGGACCTGCGCTCAAGACAGGGGAACCCCAGAATGAAGTGAAGCATAGCAAAACGTCAATGTTTGAGGCGCTCTATGCCGATAGCGCTCGGCTAGAACAGTTTATTGGCGCGATGACCGGGATCTCGCGTGGCAACTTTCAAGCCTTTGCCGCCAAATTTGATTTTGCTCCCTACGAAACCCTGTGTGATGTGGGTGGTGCGTCAGGCTTACTCTCTCAACTGGTAGCGAAACAACACCCGTACATGCATTGCCTCACGTTTGATCTGCCACCAGTAGCCCCGATCGCTAAAAAAGCGATCGAGAAAGAGGGTTTATCCGATCGCATTCAGGTCGTCTCTGGAGACTTTTTTGCTGATTCTCTACCCAAAGCCGATGTGATCACGATGGGGATGATTCTCCATGACTGGAATCTCGAGAAAAAGAAACACCTGATCCTTCAGGCGTATGAAGCGCTGCCCGAAAATGGTGCTCTTGTGGCGATCGAAAACCTGATTGACGACGATCGCCGCAAAAATGCCTTTGGGTTACTCATGTCACTCAACATGCTCATTGAGTTTGGCGACGCGTTTGATTTCACGGGTGCTGATTTTTGGAGTTGGTGCCAGGAAGCAGGCTTTAGACGCTACGAGGTGTTGCATCTGGCCGGGCCCTGTAGCGCCGCGATCGCCTACAAGTAAGGAACGGTTGTCCTGCATGCGCAGTAATCGTCATGAGTATTTTTGCTAACTTACCCTAGAATGAGGGTTGATAAGTAGATATACACAGACGAGGAATCTATGGCTGCTGGTGAATCTCAAGTGCAGGGTCCTCTTTCAGACCGAGAACTTCAGGTCATCGAACTGGTAGCGTCTGGCTTGACCAATCAGGAAATTGCCGAAAAGCTGGAAATTAGTAAGCGTACGGTCGATAACCACGTCAGCAATATTTTGACGAAAACTGAGACCGATAATCGGGTGGCCTTGGTGCGATGGGCACTGCAGTGGGGCAAGGTGTGCCTGGATGAGGTCAATTGCTGTGCCTTGCCAAATGTGAGCCTGCCTAAACTGGGCAATGAGGCAGCGTCCTAACGAGATTTCTAGCAAAAAAACGTAGGGGCAAGTTTGACCATAAGCTTCGCGGCTGGATGACAAGGCTTTGGTCAAACCTGCCCCTACTCAACGGTAAATGCTTGCTTAGAAACCCCCTAAGGCAGGCTACCGAGGAAGGCACCTGAACTTGAACCACTCAGCTGACCTGCCTGGATGAAGCCTTGGGTTATGCCATGCTTTTATGGAGTGATGTTTGTCATTTAGCACTTGGAGCTTACAAATTGGACGATCGCATTCGCTGTCCCGGTTTACCATTAGCGGTTTATCGTGAGATCGCGGCTCATCTTGGTCAGGTTGATGGAGTTGCAGTAGAGCTGATCCCTCAACAGTCTGAGCAGTTTGACCATCGTCTCAGTCAGATTGACAGCTTGTGGATCAAAAGCACACCGGATGCAAACGCCGCCTGCTCTGAGCAGGTGCAACGCATTTTGGCTTACTATAGCGATCGCTACGGTGCCTGGGAAGCAGTCAATTCAGATAACACATGGGTTTAATTCAAGCGCAACGCGGAACGCGGGACATCCTGCCGAGTGAAATTGCTTACTGGCAGCAGGTTGAAGCAACCGCTCGGTCAATTTTGTCTCGAGCAGCCTTTGAGGAAATTCGCACCCCTATTTTTGAGCAGACCGATCTGTTTGAGCGGGGCATTGGTGAAGCTACCGATGTGGTGGGTAAAGAGATGTATACCTTTCAGGACAAGGGTGAGCGATCGCTCACCCTCCGTCCTGAAGGCACCGCTGGTGTTGTACGCGCTTTCATTGAGCATGGGCTGCACGCGCAAGGAGGAGTGCAACGGCTCTGGTATATGGGGCCAATGTTCCGCTATGAGCGCCCTGGGACAGGTCGGCAGCGACAGTTTCATCAGTTGGGTGTAGAGTTGCTCGGGAGTGGTAATATTCGCGCTGATGCCGAGGTGATTGCGATCGCCGTTGATTTTCTGCAAGCCGTCGGGCTGACAGATTTGCAGCTAGAACTAAATTCTCTGGGCACGCGGGAGGATCGATCGCAGTACCGCAGCCTTCTAGTCGATTACCTTACTCCTTACAAAGCAGACCTCGATCCCGATTCTCAAGATCGTCTGAGGCGTAATCCTTTACGCATTCTCGACAGCAAAGACGCCAAAACACAAACGATCTTGCAAGAAGCACCCCGCCTGGGGCAAAGTCTGAGCGCGGCCTCTCAAGAGCGGTTTGCCAACGTGCAGCAGCTTTTAACCGATTTAGGGATTGTCTACGCACTGAATCCAAAGCTTGTCAGAGGGTTGGATTACTACAGCCACACTGCGTTTGAGTTTCAATCAGCCCAGTTTGGCACTGTGGGCGGTGGTGGACGCTATGACGGCCTTGTGACTGAATTGGGCGGACCAGAAACCCTTGCGATCGGCTGGGCGATCGGGCTGGAACGCCTCATCGGGCTTTTACAGCAGCTCAAACCGACTCAAGCCACCACAACCGATTTCTACATCGTTTCCAAAGGTGAAGACGCTGAGCTACAGGCGTTAAAACTGGCGCAAACCCTCCGAAAAACTGGCTTCAAAGCGGAGCTAGACCTCAGCGGCAGTGCATTTGGCAAACAATTTAAGCGTGCCGATCGCAGTGGTGCTATTGCCTGCTTCATTCTGGGCGATGCTGAAGCTGCGAATCAGACCGTTCAGGTGAAGTGGCTGGCTACAGGTGAGCAGCAGTCGCTCAGTCAAGCTGATCTGCCAACGTTAGCCAGTACCTTGCACCAGCAAATTGCCTCCATCCGAGAAAAAGGAAACGGAGCGGTATGACGGCAAAAGCAGCCTTTAGCCGTTGACATGACAACTTTTCTTATTAACTTTTCTAACGGTTCAGATAGCTTCTCTAACGAACCATCCCAACCTGGACGTAGAATTATCCTATTCTCAGAAACCTTTAAATCGATAGGACGCATTCAGTTATGTCTGACCCTAGAAATGCAGAGCTTATTCAACCCTGGAAAGGCGATCCCTTTACAGGTAATCTGTCTACGCCGATTAGCGATTCTGCCTTTACCAAAGCCTTTATCGGTAATCTGCCTGCTTATCGCAAAGGGCTTGCTCCCATCGTGCGCGGTCTCGAAATTGGCCTTGCTCACGGTTACTTCCTCATCGGTCCCTGGGTCAAACTTGGTCCACTGCGCGACTCCGACACTGCTGCATTGGGTGGATTGATTTCAGGTATCGCACTGATCTTGATTGCGACGGCTGCACTCTCTGTTTATGGCCTCGTAACGTTTGAGGGCGAGAGTACGTCCACCGATTCTCTCCAAACAGCTGATGGTTGGAGTCAATTGACAGGCGGCTTCTTTGTCGGCGCTACAGGCGGCGCCTTCGTTGCGTTCTTCCTGCTTAAAGAGTTCTCTACGGTCGATTCTATCTTCCGTGGCTTAGTCAACTAGAACCCTTTTCTGCATAGTAGAGAGCCTGGATCGAAGTGATCCAGGCTCTTTTTTATTTTCTAGCTGTAAAGCCTTGGGTCGCTAATCCCGATTCAAGCGGTCTTGAATCAAAACGTGTTGACAGCGATTAAACAGTTTAGACCCAACAGACGAATCTGTTGGGTCTAAACTGTATCGATTAACGATAAGAAGGATGCTTCCAAACTAGCTGTTCGCTGCTCGTAGGGTCTTTACAGAAATGATCCTACGAGCAGCGAACAAATTCCCGGAATATGATCCTGAAAAGCGCGATCGCTTAGCGAATGTATTCTTTAAGGACGCTGTTACGGTTTGGGTGACGGAGCTTACGCAGTGCCTTCGCTTCGATTTGACGAATGCGTTCGCGTGTGACGTTGAAAATCTGACCGATTTCTTCCAACGTTTTCATGCGACCATCGTCCAAGCCGTAGCGTAGTCTTAGAACATCACGTTCACGAGGGCTAAGCGTGTCTAAAACACTCTCTAGATCTTCTCGAAGCAGATTTTTGGAGACTTGATCTTCGGGCGTTTCGCCGTCCGACTCGATAAAGTCACCCAAGCGAGAATCTTCTTCTTTACCGATCGGGGTCTCTAGGGAAATCGGCAATTGAGCAGACTTAGCAATAAACCGCAGTTTCTCGATGGTCATTTCCATCCGTGTCGCGATTTCTTCCTCGGTCGGCTTACGACCCATTTCTTGCGACAAGAGCTTGGTGGTTTTCTTGATGCGAGAGATGGTTTCGTAGAGGTGGACAGGCAAGCGAATTGTACGGGATTGGTCTGCAATCGCCCGTGTAATGGCCTGACGAATCCACCAGGTGGCGTAGGTAGAGAACTTATAGCCCTTCTCGTGGTCAAATTTCTCTGCCGCACGAATCAGACCCAAGCTTCCTTCCTGGATCAAATCCTGGAATGACAAGCCCCGGTTCATGTACTTTTTCGCGATCGAAACCACCAGCCTCAAGTTCGATTGAACCATTTTGTCTTTGGCACGACGACCCAAGTGCAAACGATGACGGAAGGCTGAAAGCGGCATGTTCACCGCATTAGCCCATTCCTTATCTTGAGGATCACGGTCTAACTGGAGCAGCAAATCTTCTCGAATGCGCTCAAGCTCAAGCAAGTCAGCAATTTTGCGGGCAAGCTCAATTTCTTCATCTGCCCGCAATAGCCGGATGCGACCAATTTCCTGCAAATACAAGCGAATGGAATCTTCGGTGTAATGCTTCTTCTTGACCTGTGTGCGGCGACGAGTCGACCGAGCCTTACCAGGCTTACTGTCTTCTTCTTCTGTAGCCGCATCAGCAGGGTCATCTCGATCCTCATCTTCGATGAAGAACCCTAATTCACTCTCAGGCAATTCGCCGGAGGCATCGCTTAAAAGTTCGATTTCGAGTACGTCGTTGGCCTGGGTCATGCCGCGTTCCTCATGCTCCTTAACTAGAAAAAAAATCACTCAACAGAGAAATCCACATGTAGAACTCAAAGGCTGAAATAACCAAACTGATTATGCAGCTAGGCGTTCTCATGGGCTAATTAAAAAACGAACCTCCCTACCAAAGCGCCTTCCTCAGGCAGAGGCACCAAGTTCCAGAATACAGTAAGTAGAACGTTTGAGAGATGCTTCCGATTGTAGCTTTTCTGACAAAAAGGTGTACATCTTTACTTTGCTTTAGCGACACCGCATGAGCAAATAGCATCGCGACAGCAATAACGTCTACTAGGCCTAACAGCTTACTGGGTGAAACATCAGAGTTTCATTACAAATCAAGACTTCAATTGGCAAAAGGGCTTTGGCCAGTAACAGTCTGATTCTTTGCTTGCTAGACAGCTGAGTAATGAATGGGCACAATGCGTGAACGATAGTTGGTTGGCACTAGGAGCTACAGATTACTAAATCAAGGTTTTAACAAAAAAGCGGTGGCGTTGACCTCAAAGGTGTTACCTCTGAAACAGCCGCTTGCTTTTGGCTCCAAATGGAGATGAACCTCTGATAGCTACGTTAACTCAGATATTCTAAGTTAGCAGAGCAATCTTGAATGATCACAGGCTCTTACAAGATACTGAAGAACCACTGAGCGTAATCCTAACAATTTACTGAAAGATTTCAGCCATTCTAACGAATTCTTAAAACTGGCTTTAGCCTGGGATGCGATCATCTAGAAAGTTGGCTGGTTAAGCTTCACGGTAGTCAGCCTTATCAAGCATTTTGACACCGATCGCTCAAGCTTCTATTGCCAGCAGCGTTATGTCTGCTCCAAAAGGTAACGCTTTGTAAATGGTTTGACCCTGTTTGATGGCAAGTGAAGCAACGCCATTATTCACAAGGCTGCTGGTTGTCTGAGCGCTCCTGCATTTGAAGGAGCATTGCAATCAAAAGGTTAGACGTGTCACCAGCAAGGAGGATGCGCTTAATAGAGGGATCGCGCAGGCTACCCCAAAGACTGCAGGTATCAGCAGTGCTACTTAAAACGATTGCCGTCTGCTGTTGAGCCAGCTTGCAGCCAAGTTGATAGACCTGAGGACGTTTTTGAATGTCAAAGGAGGCTAAACGACAATAAAACTCGCTTTCGTGATGCATCCCACAGCGAATGCTACCGTTTAACCAGAAATTGAATGCGAAGATCTGTTCTTCATTGATCACTAAAGGCAACACGAATATGACCTGCCAGGAAGAACGACTGTATGAGATGGATGGTACGTTTCAATTACTCTTTTCAAGCAAAATAAGCTAATTCACGCTGTGTCTGCTCACGGCAATGCTTTCAGTATGGGTAGAAGAGCCTTAGAACCTTACACTGAGACAAAAAACTGTGCTCATACCGATCGAAACCACCCTCACCGCCAAGACGGTCAACTGTAGAGACTGTGTTGCAGGTCAAGGAGTAGAGGTCGGTTTGATTAGTTTTGCGATTGCTTAAAGTGTCAGGAACGACCTTGCCAGAGTTGGTTGATCGAAACAAAGCGATAGTTTTGGGCTAACAGCAGGGGAATCAATTGCGCGGCGGTCTCGGCAACATCGGCTCCGCCATGATAGCCATCATGGAGCACGATAATGGAGCCATTTTTAACCTGCTGCAAGATCCGTTGAACTACCGTAGTCGCGCCTGGCCTCACCCAATCTTCAGGAACGACGCTCCACATGACAGGGCGATACTCCCACTGTTGGAGTAAAGCCAGGGTGTGTGGTGTAAACAATCCATTAGGCGGACGGACATCGCGCACGGCGGTTGGCGGTAGCTGGCAGGCACGGGTAATTTCAACCTGAGTATCGATCAACGTTTGCCTGAGTGCAGACTCTGAGAGTAAGGGAAACGATTGGTGGTCATAGCCATGTAGCCCAAGCCAATGTCCTTGTGTATGGACAGCACGGGCGATTGCGGGCGATCGGTGGACACAGGCTCCCAACCAGAAAAAACTAGCAGTGACGCTGTAGCGCTCTAGCTGCTCTAGGAGTTGAGGCGTGTAGCGAGGGTGAGGCCCATCGTCAAAAGTCAGCGCGATCGTCCGATCGGCATCATTGCCAGACCACAAGCAACTTGGAAAGAGCGGTTTGAGTGCCCGATGAAGCAGCGGATAGGCAGGCGCAAAAGACAACATAGTTTATGTGAACAGCTTGTGCTAAACGGCGAGGCAAAACGCTTGCCGTGTTTGTGCCGACTGTACAAGTGAGGACAACACTTCGCTGCTTAACGGAGAAACCAGAAAGCCATCAAAGCCAGGGTTCTCTTCCTGGTGCATCCAACGAGGGGCATGAAAATCAGTTAATGCCACAAAGGTTGTACGATGCCTGTTTGCAAAGGTTCGCAGTTCCTGGAGAAGGGCTTGAGACCAATTTTGATGATCACCCGCCAAAATGATGAGAAAAGGCACCTGATGGGACATTTGCGCAAGCGCTTGCTCTTCTGAGGTGGCGCTGGCGATGGAGTAATTGGAATAGCGCAGCAACGATGCCAGCACGTGGATCTCACAAGGCTGTTTCGCCAATAGAAGTATATCGCTCGATGGTGATTGCATAGTGAAAAACGGCAGGCTATTCGCCAGTGTCCAGAAAAGAACTTAGGACTGAACGTTACTATACCGTCTATAAAACAGGTGGCTTTAGACACGAAAGGGCTGAAGTCTTTTTGCCAATCCCTTTTAGCGCTATGAGGCTTACTTTAATGCTTCCGATTTTCTTCGCTTTTACCGTACTCTCAAGAAAGATTTTGCAACACTTCTTAGAGTTAACGCTGCGAAAAGATAACTCTCGGTAAAGTGTTTCAAGGCGCGGAACAAATCTCTCACAGCCTTTTTCCAGCGTTGCCAGCCACATTATGACTGCCCTTTCTTAAGCAGCTTTAACATTTACATGAAGCAAAATTTCGACTCAAAGGTAACGACTTCAATCTTCGATCGCTTCCTTAAAGCAACCGATATCTTTAGGATTACTTCCGAATTTGGCTGCTTGATCGCCAGTGGTAAATAAGCCGTTCGACATGATTTCTTTCGACGTATTTTGACCGCACTACTGTTTTCTGCACTATTCAAGAACGTGGGAACACAAAAAATGTGCTTGCGGACGCTTTAGGGAGACAAACGTGCTTTTTTGAGGCGGTTGGCTTCGTACCAATCGGCGATCGCCGGCACCCAGGCTTGAAAGTGAGGCCAGATGAATTCGCATAGCTTTTGTGCTTCTAGCTGAGCATCCAGCTTCCAGCGCAAATCGAGTAAGTGCATGAGCGATCGCACATTCGCAGACATCACCCAATGCTGCCGCACGTCAAAGGGAATTAACCCTCTAGCATGTTCTTCTGAAAAGCCTTGCTGGATACGTTCGGCGTAACGCTGGCAGGCTGACAGGCACCAGTCTAAATCTTGCTGACGTTGCTCTACTGTGTAGTCGTAGCGTTTGCCCTGGCGATCGGTATAGGATCCTAACGGGCGTAGGTAAAAAACGGCTTCTGCCTCCTGTTTACCCGCTACAACATCCAGAATCCGCTGCCCTGTGTAGCGAAATGACTGCACATCAAAACTGACCCCAACGCGATGGGTTCGAATCTGTTGCATGGTGCTATGGGGAAACCAACCGCAGTTGAGAATAATTTGGGGATGTTCTAACGGCCCGTAGTGCCCTCGATTGCCAGACAGTAGATTTTTGACAATAATTTCGCCACATTTGGTCTCGTCGGGCCATTCAGCACGATCGTCCCAAACAAAGGCTTCGGCATAGTCTTGGTGCATGGCCGCATAGATGGCCTGCTGTGGGTTCGGCGTTTGAGCAATAACAGCAACGGTAAAACGATCCATAACTCGGAGCGATAGAACTTTAAGCTATCTAGAATAAGGGCTCTGGTCGCCAATGTGGGTTTGATCGGAATTTCTTAATACGTCTACAGTGGGGCGTGACCTGTGATGTCCTTACCTCACTTACCTCACTTACCTCACTTACCTCACTTACCTCACTTACCTCACTTACCTCACTACTGTCAGCGACTTCAGTACTTGCGTATAGGTTTCCACACTAACCGCACGACACCGCTTCCATCCACCAACCGCTGTGCTATCTGGCAGCGTACTGCCTGAAATCAGCACGGGGTTGCCTTTAATGCCCAGAAAGCTCACAAGGCTCTTGCGACCATCTAGCTTTTCCGCATAGACCGTTATGAGACCAAAGCGCGTCTGCACTTGCCTGACCTTTTCCAAACCACGTGGGCCGTCTTGAGAGGATCGGATGCTGAGGCAGGTGTTGTTCTCGCCTTGATAATCGATCGCATAACCAGAGTCATCATCCCCATTCACATACTGGCCTGCTTCACCCCCAGCCTGCACTAAACGGAACCCGGCAGGAAGATTAGTGGGCGCGACAATTGGAATTGGTAGTCGAGTGAGTCGAGCCTTTTGCTCTGAAGAGAGTAGGTTTCCAGTCGCTTGCGCGATCAAAGCCGTAGAGACCGTTGTTCGGATCAGTGGATCAGTGTTTGAGTCTACTGTCGACGCGATCGCACCAACCTCTAAAGTGTGAGTGAGTGTAGTAGGCTGAGTTGCAGTAACACTTGCCCCGCAGGCAAGCGAAAATAGTACAGTCGCTGACAAGGCAAAAACGGAGTTTGGGCTGAACTGGCTCATCAGGCAATCCTTTCTTAAGAGTTAGAAAATCATCAGACGAGAAGCTCCATAACCGTCTGTCCAACGTGACTCATACTATTATTGTTCAGCAAGATCTCGGAGCAGCAGCATTCCTGCTCGCTATGCTTGAGATACAAGGCTAGAAGACTTTTTCCGGGCATTTTTGCAGTTTTGTGCCACCATAGACAGCAGATGAACCAAGCCATCTGTCAATCCCTTACAACGTCTCAAAGGCTGCCCCGTGCCCAATCGCAATTCTTTCGTTTCGTTCCTCTTTCTTCTTGGTTTGTGGGGTGCTGCCCAACCCGCTTCGGCGCAGCTACTAGTGCCCCATACTGTCCAATTGGATCAAACAAAGTTAGAGCGACAGGGTTTGAGTTTGGCTCAAGAAGCAGCGCAGTTGGCACAGTTTCAACAGTATGAGTTGGCGTTGCCAAGAGCACGTTTGGCAACGCAGTTAGCACCAAAGAGTCCAGAGATCTGGTCACTGTTGGGTGGCTTGTATTTACAAACGAATGATCTGGACAACGGCATTACGGCACTGAAAAAGGCACAGACTCTGGATCAAAAAAATCCAGCCGTGCTCTTTGCGCTCGGTTCAGCCTATTTTCAGAAGAACAGCTACACAACTGCGATCGACTACCTTAAGTCAGGGTTAAAAATCAAGCCCAACGTTCCTGGCGCGCTGTTTGATTTAGGGAATGCTTATTTCATGCTGCGACAGTTCCCAGAGGCGCTGGCTCAGTACGAAAAAGCGGTGGCTCAAGATAAAGCGTTTTGGCCTGCAATCAACAATATTGGGCTGATTAAGTACGAAAGTGGTGATGTTGATGAAGCCATTCGGCGTTGGCGAGCCGCAGTGGCGATCGATGCTAAGGCAGCAGAACCACAGCTAGCAATGGCAGTCGCACTTTACGCTAAGGGCGATCGCGAACAGGGACTGACGCTGGGCGAAGCCGCCATTCAGATTGACAGTCGCTACAGCGATTTGAAGTTCCTGAAGGAGAATCTTTGGGGTAATCGGTTGTTAGCCGACACCAAAAAATTTCTGGAGATCCCTCGCATTCAAGCGACGATCGCTCAATCACAGCAGCGTGGAGTGACCCAACAACAATCTCCGCCCCAATAGAGTCTAAGAAGAATGAGCGGCTGGTGCAGAAGCCTATCCTCATTCTAAAAAATAGCGTTATTTTTGACAGGGCTCTATCAGAAACGTGATAGTTTGACCCAAGCAACGTTTGACGCATACATTATGGGACTAAGGGGACTGCTCTACTTCAATCACACGCGCACCCAGGTGACTAAACCTCGACGTTTAAGAGCGCGATCGTTGCTTTGGCTGATGGTTCTTGTGCCGTCGCTATGGTTGGGTTATCGCGAACTCAAAAGCTATTTTGTTGAACCGCAGGCAATCTTGGTACTAGGCGGTGCCCCCAAACGAGAAAGTTTTGCTGCTGAGTTTGCACGTCTGCATCCGGGAATCCCGATTTGGGTTTCTGGCGGTAGTCCGCGCGAGTATACAGAAAGTGTGTTTGCTGACGCCGGGATTAACCCAACACGCCTTCATATCGATCGTCATGCGGTGGATACCGTCAGCAATTTCACCACTCTGGTCGATACTTTTCGCTCGAAAGGCATCAGCAGCGTTTATCTGATTACCTCCGACTATCACATGCGTCGCGCTCGTGTGATTGGTGAACTTGTTTTTGGCAGTCGCGGTATTGATCTAAAACCCGTTTCCATGCCGTCGGAACAGGCTACTGAACCAATGGCTAAAGCAGTCCGTGATGGAGGCAGAGCGATTCTGTGGCTGACAACAGGGCATACAGGCTCTACGCTCGTGCGTCGTCCAGAAGATCTCTAAGCGCTATCCGTTGTCCGTTTCATGCAAAGGTGGCCTGTTTTGCACGTCTGCAAAGGCTGATTTTATCTCAGAAGGCACTTCGCCAGTCGCGCTAATTCTCACAGAAACGAATGTTGGCGAGGAACCATTCCAGGCGATCGTGGTCGATCTACCTGTGGAGGCTGCTGCACGCGATCGCGCAAGAGAGCCACTATCAGACAGCCGCAGCCTAGAAGTACGTGTGATCCTGTTGAGCCCCTTCGGCTAAAGGTTCCTCCGTTCAACCAACCATCAGGGCTTCAACGGTTCTTACTATGCATACAAAAGCCACATCATTGACACACTCTCCTATCATGACGGCGCTCACCGTAGAAATTCCTTCCAGTCCCACACTGCAGTGGAATCCTTTTGATCCTGCCTGGATCAAAGTTTGGGAGCAAGTTGGACCGATCGGTTACCTAGCACTGCTTTGTGTATTTCTTTGGCTGCTCACTCGTTTTGTGGAAACGGTCAAAGGCAAGTAGTACTGCCTTGACGTGATCTCCCAGATTGAAGGGACGTTACACGTAGCGTCCCTTTTTCATGTAATGTCTACGATCGGATGGTTTGTCGCTGCCAGCAGACCGTTTCGAATTATTTTACTAACGCTTGCGCGGTTTTGAGCTACCGTTTATACCCATAGGTTAGGTTACGCGTTTGCCAGAACTTCTATACTTCTGTGAACATAAGACTATAGTTATCCCCTTTATCCCTTCGGCGAGGAAGCAGCATGTATATCGTACAGATAGCCTCTGAGTGTGCGCCAGTCATTAAAGCTGGGGGGCTAGGAGATGTTGTTTATGGGCTGAGCCGAGAGTTAGAAATGCGTGGTCACACTGTCGAGCTGATTCTGCCGATGTATGACTGTATGCGCTACGACCATATCTGGGGTTTGCACGTTGCGTATGAAAACCTGTCGGTACCCTGGTATGGCGGTGTGATTCGCTGTTCGGTCTATTGCGGTTGGGTTTACGGGCGGCTATGTTTTTTCATTCAGCCCCACTCACAGGATAAGTTCTTTAATCAAGGTCGTTACTACGGTTGTGTGGATGACAATATTCGCTTTGCGTTTTTCAGCAAAGCCGCGTTAGAGTTTCTGCTGCAAAGCAACAAGCGCCCGGATGTCATCCACTGTCACGATTGGCAGACTGGTTTAGTGCCAGTTATGCTCTTTGAAATTTACAAATATCAAGGGATGGAAAACCAGCGCGTTTGTTACACCATCCACAACTTTAAGCATCAGGGTCTCGGTGGCAGTGACGTACTGTGGGCAACCGGACTCAATCGCGAAGAGTATTATTTCCACTACGATCGCCTGGGCGACAACTTCAACCCCTTCGCGCTCAATTTCATGAAAGGCGGGATCGTTTACTCAAACTATGTGACCACTGTATCACCGCACCACGCCTGGGAAGCCCGCTGTACGGAGATTGGGTACGGTTTTGGACACACGCTGCACCTGTATCAAGACAAGTTCTCTGGCATCCTCAACGGTATCGACTACGAGGTGTGGAACCCAGAGAGCGATCGCTATATTCCTCACAGCTATACAAAAGATGATTTGACAGGCAAAGCAAAAAACAAGCAGGCGTTGCGAGAGCGTTTGCTACTGCGTGAGGTTGACCGACCCCTGGTTTGTTTTATCGGTCGCCTGGACGAACAAAAAGGAGTTCATCTGGTTCACCATGCGATTTATCACACGCTACAACGAAGTGCCCAATTCGTCTTACTCGGTTCTGCAACCGAAGCCGGGATCAACGATCACTTCTGGCACGAAAAGCAATTTTTGAACGATAACCCCGATGTCCATCTGGAGCTGGGCTTCAATGAAGAACTCTCCCACCTGATCTACGCGGGAGCCGATTTGATTGTGGTGCCCAGCAATTACGAGCCTTGCGGGTTGACCCAGATGATTGGTTTTCGGTACGGCGCAGTGCCAATCGTGCGAGGTGTCGGTGGGCTGGTGAATACGGTCTTCGATCGCGATTATGACGAGAACCATCTGCCTGAAGCGCGTAATGGCTACGTGTTCTACGAAACCGATTACGCCGCACTCGAATCAGCGATGGATCGGGCACTCGACTTGTGGTACGACCAACCTGGCGAGTTTCGCCAATGCCAGCAACAGGGCATGCATTACGATTATTCCTGGAATTATCCCGGTAAGGACTACTTGGAGATCTACGATCGCATTCGCCACAAGTAAGACAAAGACTTGGAAGCCTTGAACTAAACTTGCTGAATACCCCATGCCCCTTGATCCAACCCTTGTCACGCTGGCTCGCTATATGGCAGGCGAATTTGACAACCGCGAACAAGCGATCGCTGATCCTGTCTGGTACGTACACTTGCGCTTCTGGCAGCGACCCGTACCACTGTTTAGCGAAGACAGCTTGACCCTTTTCGCGGAACAGGCAAGTGTCATCAATCTTGATCAGCCTTACCGTCAGCGGATCATCCGTTTGATGCAAAGAAATGATGTCGCAGCTCCAGTCCAGGTACAGTATTACGGCCTTAAAGACCCAACTGCGGCCCAAGGTGCTGGGCTGAAGCCAGAGTTTTTGCAAGCGCTGACGCTGGATCATCTTGAGTCTTTACCCGGCTGTCGCCTTCAAGTGACTCATCATTTAGAGCCGCACAGTATTGTGGCAAGCCCTATGCCGGGTTCCCAGTGCTTTTTCTCCTACCAGGGTAGAAAAGCTCAGGTGCAGCTTGGGTTTGCGGCATATCCGGACCGGTTTGAAAGCCACGATAAGGGCATTGATATTGAAACTCAAAAAGCGACCTGGGGAGCCGTTATGGGTCCCTATCGCTATACCAAACGACGGGATTTTGCGGCTGAGTTTGCAATCGTAGGTGAATCATGAACAGACGGTCGCAAAGACCTTCAGGGGATACAAAAATAAAAAGATTAGAATGCTATCTAGCGGCACAATGAATCGAGGCTAACGTAGACTCTAGATAACACGTTGATCAAATTTGTTGTGTTGTCTGGAGCAAAGTGGCAACGGCAAATAAGACTAATCGTTGTTCCTCTGCTTGTCTAGCGCTCACTCACGCGATTGTATGGAACTTCTATGACTACTCTCCCTTTAGCTTCCACGCCTTCAGACCAAGGACTGTCGGATAGTGAAGCAGCTGACCAGCAGGCTGACAATACAACTGCAGCAACCATCGTAGACGTGATTGAAACTGTCATCGACAGCTTGGACAGTGCCAACACGGCGATGGTGAGTGACACTGACGGAGGCTACATTTGGAAATTTAAGTACGGCACGGTGGAGGTGTTTGTCCAACTGACGGGTTTGTCGAACGACGACACGATCAGCGCCTGGTCAGCCGTCTTAAAGCTGCCTGCAAAGGATGAAGCAAAACTCACCCGTAAATTGCTTGAGCTCAATTGGTCAGGCACATTAGAAGCCCGCTTTGCCATCTTGCAGGATGAGGTTGTGGTGCTTTCAACTCGATCGATCGCCGATCTCTCTCCGGGTGAAATTTCGCGTGCCATCACACTGGTGGCCACGATCGCTGACGATCAAGACGAACCGCTTCAGGCTGAGTTTGGCGCGAGCTAAGTAAGACGTAACGGCTGAAGCTAAAACTTAGCCATAGTTTGAGAGTCTCCGGCTGTGATCCAGCAACCTGGAAGCTTAGACGGCAAAGGCTGGTAAAAAGCCCGGTTTCTGCAGCAGCCCTGAGAAGATCAATCTTAGAGGGGCATCTGTAGAAGTTCCTGGTAAAAGGGAAAGTGATTGGAGCTTTGGTTTGCTCCTCTACTGATCCTCTACGACTGAACGCTTCTAGCCGTTTGCCTTGTACTCCTCAAACTCCCGTTATCCTTATGCAAACCTGGCGTTTAATCCCGCTTCTGGATGCACCAGGTCACGTTCAAATGGCGTTAGATTCCTGGTTATTAACGCAGCATCTTCAGGGCAAGCAGCCAGCAACACTGCGCTTTTACACCTGGAAGCCTGCCGCCATCTCTTTGGGCTATCACCAGCATCACTGGGCAAAGCATTGGCAGCAAGTAACATGGCAAGGCGCACCATTGGCTTTGGTACGAAGACCCACTGGGGGACGAGCCGTCTTGCATCAAGGTGATTTGACCTACTCTGTCGTAACTTCAGGTTTACCAACCAATCGCTTGCAGGCGTACAAAACGCTTTGCGAATTTTTGGTTCGGGGCTGGCGATCGCTTGGCGTCGAACTGCAGTACGGTCAAGTAGAGAGAGGCTACCTTCGAAACCCCAACTGTTTTGGCACGGCAACCGGCGCTGACTTGGTTTTAGCCGATGGTTCCAAGCTCATTGGCAGCGCCCAACTTCGTCAAGGCTCAGGAGCATTGCAGCATGGCTCAATGCCGTTGTTTGCTGATTCAGCCTTGTTTCAACAGGTCTTTGGTGTTTTACCCCAACGTCCCTCATTGCCTCTGGCACTAACGCCAGAGGCACTCGTCGAAACGGTCATGCAGGCACTCATTGCTGCCGCTGGCGAATGTTTTGCCGCTGATTTACACGTGCAGCCCCTATCAGACGAGGAGTGGGAAGCTGTTTTGACCCATGCTTGGGAGGAAGGGAAGGGAAATAGAAAAGGGGAGTAGGAGTAGGGCTAATAGCCGATAGCCAATCAACTCAAAACTCCTTCCTCCTGTCTTCCCCTTGCCTATTTGTTGGCTGGTAACGCTTCAGCCGCTGCCTGAGCGATCGCGCCCAACTGAAAGCCAGGTGGATAGATCCCCTCTTCTTTAATCTGCTTAATGAGCGCTTCTGAGACCGGGAGCTTCATTTTTTGAGTGAGCGCTCGCACCACATCGCCACGATCGATGATGCCAGCAACCGCGCCAGCCGGAGAGAGGACAGTAACGCGCTTGAGCTGTTGTGACTCCATCGCCTGGATGACCTGCACCAGGGAGGCGGTTTCTTCGACTATAGGAATCTCTGTCAAGGGTTTAATCAAGCGATACAGCGTCTGCGTTTCCCATTCACTGCGCTCAACGGTATGCAGATCTGTGACGGTGACCAGACCCCGGTAGCGCCCGTTGGAAGCGGCGAAATAAACCGTCGGACGAGCGGTATCCAGCAGGTAGGTATCAGCGAATTGGCGCAACGACATATCCGCATCGACCACGCGAAAGTCACGCGTCATAGCGTCAGCAGCCGTAATCTGCAATAAGGCTTCCTGCAAATCGGTCATGCGATCGTAGCTAGTAGCATTCCGGACGCCAAACCAGCCCAGAAAGGCAATCCACAGACCGCTATAGTCACCCCTCACCAGGCTGAAGGTGCCCCACAAAATCGCGAGCCAGCCTAAAATTTTCCCTGTTCGCGCCGCCCAGTGGATGCCCTTGAAACGGCTACCTGTAACCTTCCAAACGGCAGCCTTCAACACTTGTCCACCATCTAATGGCAGGCCTGGAATCAAGTTAAACAGCGCCAAAATGAAGTTAGTCCATGCCAGGTCGGTTGCAAGCACCTTCACGACATTCGCTGGATCAGGAATGGCGTAAGTGATCCCGCCCAAGAGAGCAGCCAGGCTGAGACTTACAGCAGGCCCCGCGATCGCTACCTGGAACGCCTTACCCGGTGTTTTTGATTCTTGCTCGATCGCAGCAATACCGCCAAAGAGAAACAGTGTAATGGAATTCACTTTGATGCCCTGCGCCTTCGCTACCAGGCTATGACCGAGTTCATGCAGTACAACTGAGCTAAACAGCAACAGCGCCATTACCACACCCATCCCATAGGCAAGGGCAACACCCCACTGCGGGAAACCTTCTTGCCAGCGTAGACCAGTCGGAATCGCAATCAAAAACAGCACGCCAACCCAGGATGGATCGATGAAAAACGGAATACCAAACAGGGAACCGACCCGCCAACCAGACTGCATAACAGACCTCTAAATACGATGGGGAGCAGCATGTGTAAACGTGATCGCTAACTGACAACAAACGTCATTAAGACTCTATTGACCTGCAGCTCACTCTATCTCCCTACTTCCAGAATAAAGGATCGGTTGGTGGACGGATGGCTTGGAGCGCACGGTTAACCGAACGCGCTTGCCATTGGCCTCCATTACCAACACTACTCTGGTTGAAGCAATCATTGTTGGTTCAAGTAAAGAATGTCTAAATAAAACTCCAGCGCGAGGCTGGAGCGACTTTCTTCGAGGTTATTTTGACAGCGCTTGGGAAGAAGCTTGAGTGTGACTGAAGGGGTATTCAAAAAGGCGTGGCTAACGAGCAAACAGGTGTGGCTAAAGATAAGAAAGCCCCAGGGATGGGTCTGGGGCGAATTCGGATGACTGTTAAAGGGGAGGATCGCAGTCATGAAGGGGAAAAGAACAGCGATCCAGTGCGTCCAAAAACAGTCGGATTTTCAAACCGCTTCGTAAATTTTTAATGCACGAATCAGCAATTGTGCGTGTAAGAAGTGCAGCGTAGACGCTAAAAGAGCGCTGTCGTAAAAACCACCAGGGGTTCCACTAGACCAGCCTGAAACATAGCTTTGAAACAAGTTCCCAACGGGAAAACGCCAAGAGGCTTGAACGTGACTGAACTGTTTCATAAAGGCTTAACAAAGAGTGATCTCAATCCTTAGGCGTAAAAGTAGTCTAAGACGATCGCTCACCCAAAAACTTTCCGTTGTGGTGCAAGGCACTTTCCAAATTTGGAAAGCACAGTCGGTACTATTACAGAGGGTGTTTAAGTATTGATTAAAAGATAACCTTACTTTGGCGTTAGCGATCAGTGGTTCCCTGCTCCCATCCACTGATCGCTACCTATTGACGGCTAAGCGCTATGTGAACTGATATAACTGCTTTACAGCTACTTAGAAAGGGTGGCACGATCGACCCAAGACAACGGCTCCGTTAGCCAGTTGGTAAATGCCGTCAATTTCTACTAGGCCTGCTTCTGAGGGCACCAGCACATCCTTTGAACCGTTCTCTACCAGATCACGTTTCTGGGTGCCCAGATTGAGCTCTACTGATTCATGTTTCACCGTCTCGTCAGGTGTTATTACGTAGGTCGGAAAGGGGGCTGTTGCCAGATCTGTACTCAGCTCTACTGGTTCACGTTTTACCGTCTCATCAGGTGTTATTACGTAGGTCGGAAAGGGGGCTGTTGCCAAATCATCTGGTTGGTTCGGCAGGCCACCGGCTCCTATAACAAGAAAGCTGCCTTGGCGAGGATTGCGAGCGATACAGCTACGGGCAATCAGCTTGCTAGTATCAATAACCTCAATCGGCAAAGGCACCAGATTCGATTGCAGCGTCACGTTTGGCAGAATGATGGTTCCAGACCGAAGCTTGCCGCTGGCATTCACATCAACCTGACCATTGCCATCCAGCGTGGCGACGTTTACACCGACAGCACTGGAGCGATAACGAAAGCCAAAGAAAGCCGGGGTATTCAAGGTAATGTTGCCACCGCTGCCATCGCGCGAAAACGCCAAGATGTCGCTATCATCGAGTGCAACGATCGCTCGTGCACCGAGCGTAATATTGCCACCTCCACCTGTACCACTCAACACGCTGGTGGTAATATCGCTATCGCCACGCAAAGCAATGGCCCGGGCTGCGATCGTGATATTGCCACCTGCCGATTGAGTCGAGTTAGTCAAAATTTTGCTGTCGTTAGCTTGCAGGCGGTTGCGCAGGCGGATGTCAATACTTCCAGCACTGCCGACCCCTCGGCTTTGAGAAGAAATAACAGCACCGTCCTGCAGAAACAGTGATCGTCCATTCACGTTAATATCACCACCGCTGCCACGAGCGATCGTGGTGCTAAACAAGCCGCTGGATCCAGTAGTAGCATTGTTACCCACGATGCGAATATCGTTGGTGGTATTAATCTGAAGACTGCCCGCTGTGGTCGCTCCTAGAGTATTCGCCTGAAATTGTGCCCCATTGGTCAAGGTTAGCGATCGAGCGGTCACGTTGATATCACTGGTACCCAGTGCGTTTGGTCCAACACGGCTGAAAATGCCACTGGGAAAAGGGAAAGAGGCAAGGCTAGCAAACGGTGAAATGCCATCAAACGTGACATCACCCATTGCCGTAATCGCAATATTCGCTGCTCTTCCCCGACCCAAAACACTAGACGCAATCGCCGCACCATTCGTCACCGAGAGAGAGCCAACCGAAAGCATGATCTGCCCGCTGTCGCCCTTTGCTGGCCTTGTAACACTGCTGAAAATGCCTGTAGAAGAGAGGGAACCCTGCCCATCTAGAGTCACTGCGCCAGTGACATCAAGGCTAATATCACCTGCATTCCCTTGTCCAAACGTGCTAGCAACCAAAGCAGCACCATTCTTGAGCGACAGCGATTGAGCCACTAGTGTGATCCCCCCACTATTGCCGACAGCTAGTTTGTCCCCATCGCTGCCGATATAGCTATAAATGCCGCCGGGATCAACCAGTCGATTGGAAGAACCCTCTAAATTAACAGCGCCAGCAATGCGAAGCTGAATCTTGCCCGCATTGCCTCGACTGAGAGGGCTAGCGCTGGCATCCAGTAGGGCGCTATTCGCGATCGTCAGCGAACCAGCGGTAATCATCAGATCGCCACTGTTGCCAAAGCCTGGTTTACCATTGCTCTTACCAAATGGCTGCGCCCCCACCCCGGCATAGGCACCACTCGCAAACTGATCAACCGGACCAACCCCCTCAAAACGGACAGCACCGTGAGCGTTGATTTCAATATTGCCAGCGTTACCGTTTTCCAGTGTTCTGGCGGAGAGGACTGCTCCATTTGTCACAGAAACTGAGTCTGCTATGATTTTGATGCCACTGCTGTTACCAGTCGCACCCGCTTCGACCTCACTGTAGAGGCCACCAGACACGCCACGGCGTGTTTCGCCATCCAGCGTGACACTGCCTGACGATCGAATCGTTACAGTCCCGCTATTTCCCACACCGCGCGTGTTAGCGCCAACTTGCGAGCCATCTTTGAGCAGAACTGAGCCAGCAGTGATATCCACATTGCCACCATCACCCAGGCCGAGGGTTGAATTAGCGATAAAGCTACCTTCCGTGAGGGAAACGGCACCAGAAGCGTAAAGGTCAATATCTCCAGCTTTGCTGCCTGAAGCCCCTTCACCTAAAGCAATACCACCCCGCAGAATGCTTCTGTCAGCCATTCTGAAGTTCTGAGCATTGATGCCAATACTGCCACCTGTGCGAACGTTTACCTCTGACTGGTTGATGAGCGTGACGTCTGCCAGCGATCGATCAGTTGCCCCAAAGGTCAAATGCAGATTGCTGCCACTGCCATCCAACTCAACGATGCCCTTACCCGCCAACCCTCCTAGCTCCACGCGTCCACCTTGTGACAGCAACGCGCCTCGATTGAGCAAAACACTGCCACCGACCAGCGCCAAACTTTTACCAGTAGTCACCTGTAGTCTTGCTTGAGTGGCGATCGGTTGATTGACAAGCTGATTGAAGAGTAAGGCAGACGGGTTGACTGTTAATAAAGGAGGGACGGTAGGATCGGTGGCACTGTAGAGACCCTGGTTGCCGAATTGGATGGCACTGGCAGTTGTGGCCAAAAAGGTACCTCCCAGATTGAGCGAGGCATTGGGACCAAACAGCACACCGTTGGGATTGATTAAAAAGAGGTTGGCACTGCCGTTCGCTTGCAGCACACCATTAATGCTGGACGGTAGCCCACCGGTTACGCGGCTGATGATATTAGTAATATTGGCAGTGTTGTTGAAAAAGGCCGTTTCCCCCTGTGCCAGCGAGAACTGTTCAAAGCTGTGAAAGAGATTGCGATCGCGAACCGCTCCTCCGTTGATTTGAAACAGCGGGCCTGCAGAAACCTGCGATCGCTCCCCCATTGGAAGGGTGGTATCGGCCGTCACTTGTGCCAACGCGCGATTGCTCGTGCCAAGGATACCAAGCAAGATGAGTGTGCTGACAAGCTGGCACGATGAAAGCGACCATCGCGATCGTTCAGGAACTACCAAGGTTGCCTCCGAGTATGAAATGGTTCTGGTGCGGACGTCAGCATAAGGGATTAGTGATGGGCCGCGAAATGAGGTTGAACCTCTGTGACAGCAGTGCCTCTACAAAGGGCTTCCCCTTCGTTATTTTGGTGAAGTTTTTTACCAAAAACCGATAGCTTCATGAAAGAAAGCATGTTTTTTGTACGAAAAAAGTGCGCTGCCATCAATCCGCTGACTGGTAATCCGATTGCAAGCTAGTTGCAGCCAGGTGATGAGTCATACAGTGGCTTGTGATGACGTAGCGCTACAGTCAAACAGTCGATCGCGCTAACAAACTCACTTAACATGTCTCTAATGACTGCTAGTCTAAAAGCCATAGTCTAGTCAACAGTGGTTTGCTGAACGTTTGCTACCCATGCACCATCGCCTGAAGTCACTTTATCTCGCTCTGTTTGTTGGCAGTCTGATGCTGTGCCTTTGGTTCGGGCAGCTTTCCTTGAATGGCAATTTATTTACCGCTCAGAAAGCTCAAGCGGCTGATGCCACTCAATTGACGCAGCAGGGCTGGGAACAGTATCAGAGTGGTCATGTGCAGGGCGCGATCGCCCAATGGAAAACAGCCTTGAGCCTTGCCAACCATCCTTCAGAGCTGAGAGCGAGGCTTTTGAAGTATCTTGTGCGAGCCGAGCAGCAAGTAGGTGAGGTTGATCAGGCGATCGCGCATCTAGAGCAACTCATCGCTGACTATCGGCAGACGGGCAACACACTGCAGGTGGGCAGAATGCTTACAGAACAGGCCCAAGCTTATAGCAGTCTGGGGCAGCAGCGTAAAGCGATCGCCTTACTGTGTGGTGACATTGGTCGCCCATGTGTGACCGACAGCGCTCTTGCGATCGCCCGCCACCAAGCCGATCAGTCAGGCGAAATAGCGGCGTTAGGGAGCCTGGGCAACGTGTACCGTCTGCGCGGTGACTATGAACGTGCGATTCAGCATCTGGAGACAACGCTGGCACTGGCAAAGCAAACGCATAGCCAACCGCAACTGCTGGCCGCGCTCAATGGCTTGGGCAATGTCTATACCAGTCTTGCAGAACGAGATGTCCGCCGTCGGCAGTCGGCAGAAGAGCCAGAAGCACAAGTATGGGCTCAAACAACCCGTGACTACGATAGCAAGGCGATCGCCTCTTTCGGAGCTAGCTTGAAGGTTGCCCGTGCTCAAAACGATGATCTGAATGCACTGCGATCGCTGCTCAATCTAGTGGTGCCATTGCAGCGTCGTCACGGAGAGCAGAGAGAAGACAAACGTCAGCCGTCAGCCGTCAACCGCCAGGGGGCGAGGGAGGCAGAGGAGGCAGAGAGCAGAGGGCAGAGAGATGGGGTGGCGAGTGCTTCAGACCTTCCTACTCTGACTCCTGTGATGGCACTGCAGCAGGCTCAAACGCTGCTGGAGCGAGTGCCTGCATCGCGTGAGAAGGCCTATGCGGCGATCCGACTGGCAACGTTAAACCAGTTAGTGACGGAGCAAGCCACGATCGACCCAGCGACACACTGCTTCCGGTCGGCTGTGCCACCGCAGACCGTTACCTGGTTACAACAGGCGATCGCGATCGCGCAACAAATTCGTGACTCTCAGTCAGAAGCCTTTGCCTTGGGGCGTTTAGGGCATGTGTACGAATGCCGTCAAGTCTATGACGTGGCGCTAACCTTGACGCAGCAGGCACAATTGGTGGCGGCAAACCTCGATAGTCGTTATCTATGGGAGTGGCAGGCGGGTCGAATTTTGCGGTCTCAGGGAAAACCGACAGCCGCGATCGCCGCCTATAACCTTGCTGTGAAAACGCTGCAAACAATTCGAGGCGATTTGGCGATCACCAGTCGAGATTTTCAGTTTGACTTCCGCGATACGGTCGAACCCGTCTACCGAGAGCTGACGGCGCTCTATCTGGAACAAGCGACCAACAGTCAGAAGCAGGCACAGCGGCTAGACAAAGACAAGAGCGAAAAGACGCCTCAACTGGAGTCTGTAAAAACGATCGAGTCGGCGCTGGAGACGATCGACAATTTGCGTCTAGCAGAGCTGCAAAACTATCTTGGTGAAGATTGTACGCTCAGCGCGATCACCAAGCCTGTGACGGTGATTGACCAGAAAACTGCCGTTCTCAGCTCAATGATGCTCGGTGATCGCGTGGCTGTGATTCTCACCCTTCCTACGCCCAACCAGCGGTTTCGCTCTCAGGTGGAGTGGTTGCCTGCCAACACCCAAACCGTAAGAGCCGTCGTCAATGATCTGCGTCGCCGCTTAGAAAAGCGCTCTGACCTGGCAAACACTTATGAGGAGCCATCGCAGCAGGTTTATGACTGGTTTATTCGCCCCTTCACCCCAGCCCTGGAGACAGCCCAGATCGAAACGCTTGTGTTCATTCAGGATGGCATTTTACGCAGTATTCCTATGGCAGCGCTTTACGATGGCAAGCAGTTTCTCGTAGAACGGTATGCGATCGCCAGCACCCTTAGCCTGACTTTGATCGACCCTACGCATCTCGATCGTACGTCTCTTCGCGTCTTAGGGTTTGGCTTGACCCAACCTTCCGCCGTTGAGGGACCAACGTTCTTTGCTCCACTCAGCTACGTCAAGGCCGAAATCGACAGCATCAAAAAGGTCCTTCCTGGCAGCACAGGGTTGCTTGATGACGCCTTCACCCTCGATCGCTTGCAGCAAGAGCTGACAGACAACACGTATCCGATCGTGCATCTAGCCACTCACGGTCGGTTTGGGATTGATGCACGCGATACGTTTTTGGTGACAGGAAAGAGGAGAGAAGAGAGGAGTGAGGGGGGAGGAGTGAGGGGAGAGGGGAGAGAAGAGAGGAGTGAGGGGGGAGGAGTGAGGACTGTAGGAGTAGTGGAGGGAGCAGGGGGAGTCGGGGGAGCGGCGAAGGGAGACGCGGCGGCTCAAAAGGCGACGCTTGCAGCGCAAACGTTCAATGAAAAGCTGACGATGAACGCGCTTTACGAGATGATTCGCTCAAAGCGACACGATCAACCCTTGGAGTTGCTGACGTTGACGGCGTGCGAGACGGCGGTAGGGAGCGATCGCGATGCTCTCGGTATTGCGGGTATCTCCCTGCAAGCAGGGGCACGCAGTACAGTCGCGTCTCTCTGGCAAGTAGACGATCAGGCAACAGCGCAACTGATCACCCACTTCTATGAAGGGCTTAAACAGGGTATGAGTCGCGCGAAGGCTCTGCAAGCGACACAAAAAATCTGGCTCCAGAAACACGCAGGCGAACGGCACCACCCCGGCTATTGGGCCGCTTTAATTCTCGTTGGCAATTGGCTTTAAGAAGCTGTTTGAGAGGGATAGAACGTCAATACCTCTCGGTTAAGCCCCCAGCATTGTGGGTTTGGGGGCAACGGCTTCAGTCCTACTTATACCGTTTTAATATGAAGCTGCGCCAAATAGGGCTTCGAGAATGAAATTGTAGGCGGTCAACGACGCAATCGTTTC
>NZ_PVWK01000102.1 GCF_003003795.1 Stenomitos frigidus ULC18
ATTCGGGAACTGCGAAAGCGGGACTGAATGTTGGCCTGACGCCATGTCGCTTTACGTACTTTTGCGTAAAAGAACCCCACTCGCACATTCTGCCGTCCGCCATCGGGAATAGTTTTGGGATCAAAGCGCCATTTGGAAAAGGTTTCTAAGGTTTCTCGATCCAGATCAGAGTTACCACTCGATTGCCGCAGGCGAACATTCGTGACTCTGCCATCGGAACCAATGTCGTAGGTGACGCGCGGACTGCCTTCAGAACCGCGATATTTTGGTTTGGGACATTCTAAGCAAACGGGTTGCGGGGCACGATCGCTCTTAGGTGGAGCCGTTCGCGTGGCGGTTTCGTCCGGTTTGCCCGCCGGATCGCCGTTCACCTGTCCATCCGATTGTCCATTGGGGACTCCCCCCGCTTTACCGTCTTCCTGTTCACCTGGTTGTCCATTTGGTTTACCAGTCGGCTTGCCATTAAGATTAAACCCAGCGCCAAATCCACCGAAGCCAAAGCCAAACCCTTGACCGTCTGGGCTAGTGATGGGACCAGAACCGCCAGATTGGGTAGGGTTTTCACCCGTTTGATTGGTGAGGGGAGTTACAGGATCGTTTGGCGACGCAGGGGCATCTTTACCAGGGGCATCTTGTCCGGCAGGCAGAGGAGCTTGGCTGGATGGGGCAAGCGGCAGAGGAGCAGGCGCAAGCTGAGCCGCGATCGCCACGTCCTGAGCGGTGGCAACGGCAGTAGGGGGTTCGGGTGGGTCAGCGACCATCTTTTCGACGGTGGGTGGGTCAACAGGCGCATCTTCTACCACAACTTCCAAGTCATCCTCGTAGGCTGGAATGGCCGGATTCCAGAAGTTACCAACCTGCACCGTCATGGCGATGGCGTGCGCCATCAACGAACCAAGTACGCTGCATCCCAGAAAGAGCTTGAGTACTCTCTGTTCCTTGTGGCGTTGGTGCAGGATGCGTTCAGAGGGCTTCATGGGCGGGGTGAGGGGTTGGGGGTGAGGGGTTGGGAGGAATGGCGGGTGGCGATCGCGAGTTTAGCTCCAGGAATTTGGCGAATTTGATCCATTACCGCGATGACGTGGTCGTGAGTAACAGAGCCATCTGCATTCAGCACCACCACCAAATCTTGACCAGGTTGAGCAAGTTGCTTGATTGAGTTCGGCAACGATGTTAACCCGATTGCATTCTTGTTGAGAAAGAGATTACCTTGTTTATCTAACGTGACGGTGGCGCGAACTGTTTTTTGTGGTTTCGCCGATTGAGCTTTGGGCAGGTTAACAGTTAAGCCTTCAAAGCGTCCCAAAACCAGTGTAGACATGATGAAAAACGTGAGAATGGCAAAGATCACATCGATCATCGGCACAATGTTAATTTGGGGTGGCACATCAGGTTCAATGGGCATTCGTCGTCGCATAGAATGCCTCCCGTTGTAATTTGAGATGTCGTCGGTGGATTAATTCTAATTCTGCTGCGTATTCTTGAATCAAGGCAAGTTGTCGCAGGTAAAAGCCCCGAAACAGGTTGGCAAAAAACAGGGTGAATACAGCGACGACCAACCCAAAAGCAGTAGATACCAGGGCTTCGCTGATGCCTGAAGTGACTCCGGCAGTTTTGGTGCCGCCAATGTCGCCCAGGTTGAGGGCAGAAAAGGAACGGATTAACCCCAACACAGTTCCCAACAAGCCCAGCAGAGGCGACAGGGTGACGATGGTATCAAAGATGTTGCTGAAGCGTTTGAGCACTGGAACCTCGGCTTGAATAGCACCGTCGATCGCCAGGGCAAATTCTTCGGGTTCAGCATCTTCTAAAGATAGGGCTTTGAAAAAAATGCGGGCGATGGGGAGATCAACGTTACGGTCTAATTTCTCGATTGCCAATTTGGGATCATCTCGATACAACACTAATACATCTTTGATCACCCGTTCTTGACGACGGTTAAGCCGTCCCCAAAACACAATGCGTTCGGCAATCAGCGCGATCGCCGTGATGGAAAACAACAGCAAAGGAATCG
This sequence comes from Stenomitos frigidus ULC18, assembly GCF_003003795.1. Classification (GTDB taxonomy): domain Bacteria; phylum Cyanobacteriota; class Cyanobacteriia; order Leptolyngbyales; family Leptolyngbyaceae; genus Stenomitos; species Stenomitos frigidus_A. The sequence continues at coordinate 2,015 of NZ_PVWK01000102.1, forward strand.
CTACAATTCCTGCTGCCATTAAGATTTCGCCCACTCTTTGCATAAATCACTCTGAATTAGCTTGCTCAAACACCCTACTGCAAAACATATTGCACATTAATGTTCTATGGAGTTGAGAGCAAATAACAATCCTACCAGGGGGGATATAACCAGAAATTTATCTGTAGATTTGAGCCAGCCAGTTTGCAATTAAATGACACGGGCTTTGGTGCAGATGTTCATACTGGTTTGTGCTATCGAGGCACTACGCTCAACCAAAACCTGTTCGTGCTAAACGGGCGACCGCTCAATACCATCATCAGCACTTACCACGGTGCCACCGATTTAAACCATATTTTGACCAGTGGCATCGATCGCCCTCAGAAAAATTCTAATAGCGCTGATTTTTGTTGAGCTTATCCCCACCCAGGGCATAGTATCTCCTTGCTTTCATTGATAACATCTACAGAACAATAAAACTGGTGAAAACCTTTTACCAGCTCGCTTCTAGTATTTCAGACTTAATTTGAAGCTGATGAAATCAGCATTTTATATGGCAATGTTTTGGAAATCAAATTGATTTTCAAAGCGCTGACGTTGTTTGATGTGTGTGAGGACTGGGTAATGCAACGGTTAGGAATATATGGGGCGAGTGTTGTCGCGGTCGTCGCGACGGCCGCGCAGCCTGCTTGGGCACAAGTTGTGCAGGTTACGGGTGTAGAAGTTCGAGCTGTGGATCAAGGCATTGAAGTGGTATTGCAAGCGGCAGGTGGAACCCTGGCGACCGCAACTCCAACCCGTGACCAGAATGTGTTTACGGTAGATATGAACAATGCCCAATTACAGTTACCGGGCGGTCAGCCATTTGAGCGAGCTAAGCCATTGGCCGGCATCTCCAATATTTCTGTAACTCAACTGGGTGAATCCACCCTTCGGATTGCGATTACGGGAGAGACGCAAGCACCGAATGTGAAAATAGTCCAGAGCGATCGCGGCTTAGTCCTGGCCGTGACTCCAGGGAGCGCGGTGGAGGAAGAGGAAGAAGAAGTGACCGTAGTGGGAACCCGAAGACGGACGTTGCGTTCAGAAACTCCCGCCACCGTTGAGGTGAAAACAGAGGAAGAAATTCGGCGAGAACAACCCCTCGCCCGCACCATTGCCGAAAACCTGCAAACCCTACCCGGTATTTCTTTGAATCGGTTGGGTTTAGTCACAACGAACCTCAACATCCGAGGCTTGACTGGAGAGCGAATTGGCTTACTGGTAGATGGTCTGCGGGTGCCAAATCGCCAGTTTGGTCCACCCTTCGGCAACTACGATCCATTTCGGATTGAGCGGATTGAAGTTTTGAAAGGTCCGGCTTCGTCAATTTATGGAGCCGATGCCTTTGGGGGAGTGGTTTCTTTGACCACGACTTCTCCCCGCCCCGATCGCCCGTTTCGAGTTCGCACAAATTTGTTTGGCGGTGGGTATGGCGAATTTGTCGCCAATGGAGAAGTGCAAGGACCAAATTTCATTGTGGGTGCTTCTACTCGGCGGGGAGGTGATGCTCGCGATGGCAACGGGAATCGCATTCCCTTAGGCACTACCTATGAAATTTTTGATGTCTACGCTGCCGGACGAGCCGACATTAGCCCGATTGAGCGGCTAGAGGTGCGCTTCGATCGCTACCGCCAAAATGACGTAGACTTGCCCGGATTCGCCAGTGATCCTACCAGTGTCTTCCAAATTACGGCTGCTAGAAACGTCTTTCAGAATAATGATAACTACTCACTGGCGTACATTAACGAGGGCGTACCTGGTGGAACCAACTTCTCCGTTCGCACTTCTTATCAACAGTTCAAAGACCAGACTAACCTCAACAACTTACTCTCAATTCCGGGTCGAGTCGTGAATCGGGGGCCTTTTCTGCCCCCTCTAGTCATTCCGCCACTCCAGATTCCTGGCTTTTCATCCAGCAACTTTCTGACAGAAACCGTTAGCGTTTCGGCGCAGGGCAACACGCCCATCGGCTCTGCTATTCTCACTTATGGCTATGACTTCAGCCGTGATAGTAATGCTTCGCAAGATTTGGTGACGAACCTATCCGGTCCCTTAACGACTCGCACCTTCAACGGGATTTTTCTACAATCGTCTTACACTGTGGTGCCACCTCTCACCCTAGCAGGCGGTATCCGGTTTGATACGTTTGACTCCACCAGTAATCGCAGTCGCGATCGCAATGATAGTGCTGTCACCTTCAACGCTGGAGCAATCTATCGCATCACCAATGAATTCGCCGTTCGCGGTAATTTTGCCCAGGGGTTCCGTCCACCCACACTCCTGACGTTATTTGGCAGTAACATTGATGGCTCCTTCTTCGCGCCCACTCGTGGTCCGATCGTCTCCAATCCCAATTTAGAGCCAGAACGAGCCAACAACTTTGACCTTGGCTTAAACTACTCTTCCGGCTCTTTTCGAGGTGGAGTGACGTACTTCCGCAATGACATTTCTAACTTTTTGGGATTTACCGCGATTAGGTCTCGCCCGACTGCCGCTGGATTCGCCAGCTTCCAAACCGCGAACAAGCGAGTGATTTTGCAAGGCGTGGAAGTGACAGCCGCTTACCTTTTCAGTCCACAATGGGCATTAGAAGGAAACCTCACCTACTTTGATAGCCGCGATACGTCTGGTGTGCCGTTACAGCAACTCGAAGTGCTACCCACCACGGCTCTGGTGCGGTTGCGGTATGATGACGGTCGCTTCAGCGGCTTTTTGCAATCCCGCATTTTCGGCGGACAAGGCACCGTGCTTTTAGCAAACAATGTTTTAGGTAAAGGTAGCCCTGCCGCGACCGTATTTGATTTTCAGGTGGGCTACCGCTTTACTCCTGGCGCTCAAGTCACCCTCAGCATCGAAAATATGTTTAATGCCGATTACGTCTTCCCCACCGTCAACCTATCCGCCCCCGGAATCCGGTCCCTAATTGGTCTCCGCATCGATTTTTGAGTCTTTATGAACGGTTGCAAACGCCCTTACCATCCCTCTACTTCCCCACTCCCTACTCCCTCATGAAACCCTGGACACTCAAAGACTATGTTTTTGCAGCCTTCATGACCATTGGTATTGCCGTTGCCTCTGCGATCGCGGTGCCACTCACCTTAGGCATTCCCTTACCTGGTGTTCGCACGATTGTTTGGGCACCCTTTGGCGGCATTTTTCTCACCCTGGGGATGGCTCGACTACAACGCAGTGGGAGCGTTGCCTTGATGATTGGGACCTTGGCGTTGCTGCTCAGTCGGTTGTCGTGGATCATTACGGCCTTTCTGGTAATTTCCCTGGTGATTACCGAAATTATGATGCTAGTGCGAGGAGGCTACCGCAGCAAGTTTAATCGCTTACTCGGAAATGTAATCTTCTTTGCCAGTACGACGGTAACGGGAGCGCTCATTGGTGCCTACACTGCGTCTCCAGGTCTCACCCAATGGCTATCTCAACCGTGGATTTTGTTGCCGATGACACTCCTCTCTGGTTTAGCTGGGGCGATCGGCTGGTGGTTAGGTGAACTGGTGATTAAGCAACTGCAACGAGCTGGAAAACTGGATGTCGATCGCTAGGGCTTCATCGAAATCTCCAGGTTTTCTAACCAGAGTCAAACCACTGGCAAAAATCATTGTCAGTTTGGTCATCACGGGCATGGCATTCTCGGTGAAAAATGTGTGGGCAATGGGTGTTTTGGCGGCGGTGTTAGTGGTGTTGCTCATGCTGTGTATCACCCGTCAAAACATTCGCCAGATCGGGCAAGGGATGATTGCTGGAACGATCGCGTTGCTGTTGTTTGTGGCGATCGGCACGTTGCTCCTGAACAATGTTCAAGCTGCGTTGCTGTACGGGTTACGTCTGGTTGCAATTTTGCTGCCCACGCCTCTACTTGCCCTCACTACTCCTCCAGCCGATTTAGTTCGGGCACTTCAGGCAGCAAAACTGCCATCGTTTCTCATTTTGAGTTTGATGCTGACCTGGCGATTTTTGCCCATCATTCAACAGGAGTCACAGCGCATTCTGGAGGCAAATCAATTACGGGGAGTCGATATCAGCCGTCAACCGCAGCATTGGTTTGCCGGATTATTTGTGCCACTCATCTTTCGCATTGTTAGCTATGCCGATGATGTCACAATTGGTTTGGAGACGAGGGGATATGATCCCAACGCAACTCGGAGTATGAGTCAACCCTTGGTCTGGCAGCTACGCGATACTCTATTCGTAATCGGTTCTGTATTAGTGGTGGTATTGGTCGGATATTTAGATTCAGTCAATGCAGGAGGATAATTCAATAGAATGCCTTCTCTGCTAACCATTACTGATTTGTCCTTTACCCATATCGGTCGATCTCAACCCACGATCAACCCCATCCACCTCACTCTACAGGTGGGAGAAATTGTATTGATTGCCGGGGCAACGGGAAGTGGTAAAAGCACATTGCTCAACTGCATTGCCGGTATTTCACCGATTCATACAGGCGGCACGCTCACCGGCAATATTCAATACAATCATGAATCGATTTTAGAGTGGTCAGTGCAGCAGCGATCGCGCATTTTAGGCATCGTTCTACAAAATGTGGAAACTCAACTTTTTACCGACCAAGTCACTGAAGAACTAGCATTTGGGCTGGAGAATCTCAATCTTCCGCCCGCTCAGATCGGTCTTTTAACCAACGCGGCTTTGCAGGAATTTGGGCTAGAGTCCCAACGAAATTGGGCAATTACTCAACTCTCTGCCGGACAAAAACAACGCTTGATCCTGGCGTGTGTGCTGGCAATGAACCAACCCCTGCTGTTGCTCGATGAACCCTTTGCCTACCTCGATCGCGCTGGGGCAGAATTATTATTACGCTTGCTCAAGCATCGCGCCACCCAAGGACAATCCATTCTGCTGGTGGAGCATCGATTGGATTTGGTCAAGGACGTGTGCGATCGCGTTTTTCAGTTTGAGGCCGGTCATTTAGTCGAAGGGGGTAGGGCGTTGGCTTCCGTGAGCGTCAACCGAACGGGAGTAGAGAGTGAGGAAGCCATAAAACATGCCCCTTCCGGTTCTCACATTCTCCAGACGCAGAATGTGAGTTGGGGCGGGTATCCTGCCTTTCCTGATCTGGAAATTGGTCAGGGAGAAACGGTTTTACTGAAAGGAGACAATGGCTGTGGCAAAACGACATTGCTCAAACTGCTGTGTGGATTGTTGAAACCATCGACCGGAAAAATTAAACTATTCGGTCGCAATACGAGAAAACAGCGGGTCGTTCATATCGCCAAAACCGCTGGATTTGTTCTCCAAAATCCGAATCATCAGCTATTTGGTGATAGTGTGCGGCAGGAAGTCTTACAACCCGGAGTGACGACTCTGGCAGCGGAACAAATGTTGGAGCAGTTGAGGTTGAGCGATCGCGCTGAACAACATCCCCAATCGCTTTCTCAAGGACAAAAACGCCGATTGGCCCTGGGAGCAGTTCTCGTGCGTCAACCCCAACTCTGTTTGCTGGATGAAATTACCGTTGGACAAGATCCCCAATCCCTCAGCCTGATGCTAGAGGTATTGAGGAATTTCACCCAACAAGGCGGTACCCTGATCCTCACCAGCCACGACCCGCAAGTGGCAGATTGTCTGAATGCCAGAGTGATCCAGATAGGATCTAGGGGCTAGGGGGGCTAGGGGCTAGGGGCTTAGTGCGCTATCCCTGCTCCTGCGGGTTGGGCGGCAGGTTGGAGCAAACTGAGCAAATGACCATCGGGAGTGCGGACGGCGGCAACTTTACCAAAGGAGGGTTCGCGGACTCGACCTTCTAACTTCGCGCCCATTTCTTCCAGTTTGGTCAGCATGGCATAGACATCATCCACATGGAAACTGAGAATGGGCGTATCCCCAGCATTGTAGGTGTGTTCTGCGGAGTGCAGCGCGATCGTGGTGCCGCCTGCATCCAGTTCTGCCCAACCGGGGCTTGCCATTCTGACGGTTAAACCCAACCCTTCGCTGTAAAACTTTAACGTCGCTGGAATGTCTTTCACCATCAACATAATATGCTTGAATTCTGCCGTCATAGATTGCTCCTTATCGTTTCAATTGAGGATTACTAACACTTACCTGCCGATGATTCGTTCAAAAGTTTCGTCAGTTGCTTCTTACCTTAAAGTAACTGTTCTTAGAATTGCAATACGAATGCCCTTAGTTTTGCAAACTAAAGTCTAAGATGTGTTTCGCTGTGACTTGCGGTTGCTCAATGTGGGGAACGTGTTTGCTGTCTCGAATCCAGATGAGTTGACTCCCAGCAATGTCCCGATGAAATTTTTTCGCGTCATCAGTGCCCAACACATCATCTGCTTCACCCCACAAAATTAGTGTGGGGTTGGTAATGTGACCAATGCGATGCCCATGGCTCATGCAGGCATTTTCACCCAAAAAACTGTAGCCTCCACTTTTAGTAAAGGAAACCATTGAATCATGCCAACCAGGCATTTCTGTATGAATGACCGAACAGCGCAGCAGATCTAGCAGATCGGGATCAGCGTTTGTGGACGTACTGAACTCCAACGCTTTGAGTTTGCGCTGTCGCAGATACTCAACGGCCCAATAATCCAGAGGTGGGAACAGAAATTTGACGTAGGGCGGCGGTCCGGTGTAACCTACGCTGTCAATCAACACCAGTTTGGCAAAGATTTCGGGATGGGAGAGAGTGAAATCGATCGCCACCGCTCCGCCCATCGATGCCCCCACCAGAATCATGGGTTGACGAATTTGAGTGTGCCAAAAATGATACAGGTGAGTCTTGATGTAGTCTGGAGTGCAGGCAACGGTAGCGGGACGAGCGGTGAAACCAAACCCCAGCAAATCGAGTAGCCAGGTTGATTGATGTTGCAAAAGCGGGAGCAAATAGCGAAACTCCAGCAAAGAACTATCGAAGCCGTGCAACAGCAGGATAGGAATACCATCGCCTGACTGTTGGACAAAAGCAGTTTCAATGGGTCGAGGACATAAGGGAGTAGCGATCGAGCACCGTTGCATTGCTTGCACTAAACTTACTGACTCTTCTGCGGTTAATTGCGCGATCGAGTCGGGCAAAAAATCGTGTGTTTGCATAAGTTAGCTCAACACCCCAACTTTGTCAGATTCCTGTGCTCCTCGCTTCTGCGCCCCAGTCCCCATTTCAATTTGAGCTTCAATGTCGTGATAAATCTCCTGTAGTTTTTCTCGTTCTGCATCCGTCGGTTGCCAGTAGCCGCGATGGTCTGCCTCACCCAGTTTGCGAATAATTTCCGCTTCAGCATAAGGATTGTTGTCCATTAAACGTTGGCGCATGGCATCATCAAATACAAACCGTTTGGCAACCTTGCTCCAGGTGGCAGTGCCGACACTCTGAGTCAGGGCATCGAGTCCAATCAAATACTCCACTCGATTGGCGATTTCCTGCGCTCCTTTATGGTCATGGTTCAGCATCCCGTCAATCCATTTTGGGTTAAACAACCGACTGGTGACACCCTGGCGCACGGCTTCTTCAATGGTTTTGACTTGAATCCGTTCTTTGGTCGTATCGGCAATGAGGACTTGCGGACGATCGCCGCGCACCATGGTGGTTGCCTGCGCCATGCCTCCAAAGAACTCGTAGTAGTGGTCTACATCGGTGACTTCAAATTCATGGGAGTCGCGCACCTGAGTAATGAATTTCGTACGTCCCAGTGCAGCCGTAAATGCCTCGCGAGATTGTGTTCCGGTGAGGCGATCGCCATAAAGATACTGGGTGCGGTTGATATACAGTTCACCCAGGTCGGTTTCGCTTTCCCAGGCGGCTGTTTCAATCATCGTACTCAAGCCGTTGCCATACTCGCCAGGCGGAGGCCCAAATAACCGAGCAGATGCTAGTCGAAATGCCTGCGGATCATTGCCAAGCTGCGCGGCAAGGGCGATCGCATGACGACGAACCGAATTCGTCTCCAACGGCTCATCTAACTGGGCGACGGTCTGAAACGCCAGATCGATCAGCCGTACCAAGTTGGGAAATAGATCCCGGAAGAACCCGCAAATGTTGACAGTGACATCCACTCTGGGGCGACCCAATTCTTCTAGAGGAATGATCACTGGCTTCATAAAATAACCCTGCCCCGATCGACCTTTACGCCGATGTAGCGCAGAATCTGACCAATCGTTTCACCGTAGGTCTTGCAGGTTTCAAAGCCCCAGAGAATCACGCCCACTGCATCTGGATAAGTTCCGTGTTCCGTGTGGTATCGACGCAGAGTTTCCTCGGCAATACTTGCGCCTCGTTCGTAAGCGCTATCAGTCGGAAGTTTGGTGGGATCAAATTGGAACGTATTGCGTCCGGTGGGATACGTGTGAGGCGATCGCACCGGATCGCCACCCAGTCCCGGTTCCACGTAGCCACCATTCAAAGCATGAAGTAGGGATGCCATCTCATCGGTTGTTTCGACCCACTGAGCGACTTGATGCAGGTAATCTAAGGCGGGTTGGAAGGGGGGGAGAGGGGGAGAGGGGGAGAAGAGTTCTGCAATCATTTCTCGGCTCTGTTGTGCCAACGTTTCAATGCGGGAGTCTGCATTGTCTAATAGCTGATCGTAATCGAGCCCCTGCGTTTGGGCGATGAGGCGAGGTAGAGCAGGGGCTTCGGGGCGATCGTACCGGGCGATCAGGTTCAGGTAATCAACTAAGCTGTCTCCCTGTAAGCGATGACCAAACGTGTGTAGCCCCACTGGAATGGCAACTCGTTTCAGTTCAAATAAATCCTGATGGAGCGTTTCTAACGCATTTTCATACGATGCAAAATCAAATTCTTCAATCGTTTCGATGGTGTCTAACTGATCAATCTGAGCCGATGTTAATTGCAGCGGTACATCGTGCTCTAGACAAACGGCGGCAATCTGCCGTAGAACACTCACCGCACGCGGCAAACTCGCTTGCTTCTGCACTTCATATTCATCGACTAAATCTTCTAAATGATCGAGATACTCATACAATCCGGCAGGAGTAAAGGTGGGGGAGGCATAGCTCACCAATTGGGCATAGCTGCGGCGTTTCGCGATCGTCCCTTCTGACACATTCACCACATGATACACGTAGGTATGCGGCACAGTTCCCAACAATGCATCTGGTGTAGAATCCTGAGCTAAAGCGACCTGCTTTCCAGGTAAAAATTCAAAGGTGCCGTGGGTGCCAATATGCACAATCGCATCTGCATTCCAGCCGCTTGGCTCGTCTAGCCAACGGTAAAACGCATTGTATTGATGGTGGGCGGGGAGACTATCATCATGCTGCAACTTGCTGGGGTCTTCATGTACTCCCCGCGAGGGCTGAATTGCCACGACGACATTGCCAAATTCAATCCCTGCAATCAAAATGTCATCCCCGTCTACCATCAGATCGCCGGGAGGAAGTCCAAAGGTGTTTTCAGTTTGTGTTTGTAATAGTTTAGGTAATTGCTTATACCAGTCTAAATAGATTTTTAAGGGAATGCGAATGGCGTGTTTGGCAGTCAGGTGAACCGAGGTGAAGTCGCCGTTATGCAATAGTCCGCGACTTAACAGCAGTTCCTTCAGGGTGTTGGCTGCGGGTGGCATGACACTGTAGCCTGCTGCCTGCATTTGCACCAGAATGTGTTCAACCGAGGCAAACACATCCAGGAATGAAGCTGTTCCCAAAGTGCCTTCACTGGGCGGATAGTTAAAGATGACGATCGCCACTCGTTTCTCAGCATTTGCTTTACGTTGTAGGGCAGTGCGTTTCAGAATCCGTTGTGCCAACCGTTTGCCGCGTCCAGCAATGGGAGTGGCGATCGCGTCGTCGGATAATCCATAAATAATCACGGGGTCAATCGCCCCATCCAATTCAGGAAATGCCACCGTCGAAAGCGTCTCAATGGGTGGGAGACCTTCCGCCGTTTGTTCCCACTGAGTAATTTCTCGATTATTCGAGGTAATGGCAACGTAATAGGGAATGTCTAGTGCTTTCAGGAGCGCGATCGTTTTTTCGGGATTGCCGCCCAGCGGACCGCCATCCAAGCGGAACCATAGTAGAGAGACGATCGCATCACAAATCCGTTGTCCATTGTGGAAAAAATGCTGCCGCAACGCTTCGGCAGTGCCAATCCCATCAGCAAAGAAGGGAAGTACGTTCGCCCCATTCGCCAATTCTGCAAATAATTCTTGCCCGCCTGCTAAATTTGTCGCCATGCTAGTGCCGCCATAGAACAACACCGCCACTGTCGGACGAGACGCATCGAGGGGATGGTCAGCGATGTAGTCGGTGTAGGAAAGGTAGCGATCGCCTGTTGTCAGATCCATAAAGCCAAAATCTGGATAGGCGATCGGCTCTGCGGCTTCCACCTCAACTCCGGCATACTCCGCCGCCACAAATCTAAGCAGATTGGCTAAATTCTCCACTCCAGAATTTGTCCAGTAGCTGAGGCACTTCGCCCAATTTTTCGCATGATGCATCGCTTCCGGAGACAGCATTCCCGCCATGCGCTCAAGCCCCTGCCCCATCTGTTTGATCTGGCGATAATCAGTGCCCGCAGAAGCGCTAGCTGGAATGCCTGCATTCTCCCGACTTCCCCTTTGCCCTCCCATCGCCGCGCTCGAAAACTTACCCATCCGAGTTAACGCCATGACACTCGGACCACCTCCAAACACGGGGATGAACGCAACATCTTGCCCCTGGGTTTCGACAAAGGCTCGTTGAATGACGGAAATGGCTAAATCAGGATTGCCTCGCAGATCAAATAAAACGGCTTTCGACTCCCGAATAGTCGCTAAAACGCCTTCTATCGATGCTGGGTCATCTTGAATCTGGTGAATCAGAAGCGTTGTCAAGTCAAACTGTTTTCCATCTTTTTCGTGGATGTGTTGTAGAGCACTTGATAAATCGCCCAATGGAGAAGCAGATGAAATCAGCGTCAACCGTGGTAGTGAGTTTGGCATAATGAAGCGCTTCCAGAAGTCTGTTTTCGTTAAAGCAAATATTCCAGCAGAATCACCAAGACCCAGCGTTGATCCGCTCCTTCCTCAGGAAAGGATATCTGCTGTCAGCCAAATATGCAATAGTTCTGCTATTGCTTGCTTTAGCCAGCACTCTGGCACTTCATAACTTTCACTATTTTTCTCTCGTTTAGAGTTTGCTTTCTAAGTAGTCGGACAAGATAATTTACATACCATTTCACGGCAGATTAAGGTTTCCAGCACAGTTCATGAGTAATTAATTCTGTACAACTACTTATAGACGTAGAAAGCAGTGATTGAACCGTGATAAGTCGTGTTATTCACAAACCACCCGCTTTTCCCACTGCCCTTATACGTCGAGATCGCGCTCACGCCCCAAATTGATCACGGAAAATGGCTCCAGATCGCGGGAGCCGTTGATCACTTTGAGGATTTCAACCTGATCGCGGAGAGAACGGTCGAACACGAGATAATCGCTAAACTCCTTCACCTGCCAAGCGCGGAGGTTCGCCAGTTTGGGGTGTTCAAACGGCCAGACTTTGCCGATGTCGGGATCGGTGGCAAGGCGGACGAAGGTGTCATCGCAGGCGGCATAAAACCTGAGACCAGCATCTTGACCCGCATATTCAGCGATGCCAAAGGCTTCCCGATCCACATCGGCGATCGCGGTTGGAAGCATGACCTGCTTTTTCACTGTTGCCGCGCTTGCATCCGGCTGATCAAGGCTTGGCGGCGCTGCTCCCAAAATTCTGGAGTGATGTCCACCGGCTCACCCGATTCCAGACTTTCTAACAGCAGGGCTTCTAGTTTCTGCTCTTGACGGTGCTTCTGGTCTTCGCGCACCAATGTCCGCATATATTCGCTAGGAGTGCTGAAAGCGCCTTTCTGCACCTGGGTTTCAATGTATTCTTTCATCGCCCTGGGAAGGGAAATGTTGAGGGAGGTCATGTCCATAGGGTAATGCCGCTGGAGGTGACAGGATGACTGACAGTTAATGGCAGTTAATGACATTATGCCGCACTCCATGAATTCCAACCCAGACCCGGCACTAAAGCCGCAAATTTTGTCCCCACGTGGGACTTCTGCAGACGGCGCAGAAGCGCGACAAGAGAATGGGGCTTTCAGCCTTGCCGGTGGCTGCTTTTGGCTGCTTTTGGGCCTCTGTACTACTCGGCTTGAGTCCAACTTGAGTCCATTCGAGTAGTACAGCCATTTTTGTGACCGTTTTCGACGGTCGCGATCTACACCTCGCTTTTGCTTTTGAGGCGATCCGATGCCATCGATTTCAAGTTTAAGCTTGTCGCTAAATTGAGGAGAGCATTGCTGCAATAAAGCGGTCTATGTAATTGACATTTCACAAAGGTGCGATCGTGCGCCACAAATAGGGGGGGCATGAGCACTTTGCGACTGTCACTCATCGCCGACTTGAAGAACTTACTGCCGATGTCACCCGGCAAGCGGTCGGCCCAGTTCGTCATTTCTTCCGACACCACGCTGGTAATGCGCTGCTGCTGCCGTAAGGACTGCTGCCAGTCTTCCTCAGTTAACCCAGAGCGGTTGAACTCCTGATAGCGGCGTTCGATTTCGTCGAGGTACCACTTGAGGAAGGCCGCGATCGCGCGGTAGTTCATCCCGGCACCGATATGCCGAATGCCCTGCCATTCGTGGTTGGCAGCGTGAGGGTCGAGCACAACGACCTGGTGCCCCGCGCGCACTTTCTGCATGACCAGATAACGCGCTGTCCAGCTCTTCCCGGCCCCCATGCCACCAAACAACAACCCTGGATATTCCAGGAAGTTTTGCAGGTAAGCGGTGGTATCAGCCGTCGCAGCAGACGCGGGAGTGACAGGACTGGCTGGCGACCCAGAAGCAGCGGCGGCTGGTGGGGACGCTTGTGGCATCGCTGGCGGGGGTGCCGGGGGTACTTCCTGGTACTCAGCGTATTCATCGGGCAGATAGGGGGCCATCTGTGGGTAGAACTTTTCGGCAGTTTGCAGTTGTGCTAACTGACTGTAAACCTGCAAATCAGACTGCTGCTGAATCGCCTGTAGCTAGCTCTGCTGCAGTAATGTTTGGCGCTCCCACTCCTGGTATTGCCGCCGATAATCACGTCGGGTTTGGGTGAGCAGCCAGGCGGATATGCACAGTCCAGTGTCGATCAACGACAGGGGAATTTTACGATAGGCCGCTTGATAGGTGAGCTGGGTGCCCAGAAAACGAAACGTTTCGGGCTGATGCAGGTAGCCGCTGACCGCGAGAGCGGTGCTGGTCACTCCAGCGGCTAAGAGTCCGACAATCTGAGGTAGATAGGGGTCTTTCACCGTAAAACCTCCTGCACCTGTTGCTGCACTTGCTGTTGCACCTGTTGACTGGTGTGGGCGAGTTGGTCAAACCAGCCCGTGAAGATGGCGACGACGAGAGCGATCGCCAGGGCCAGTAACCGGGCACTGCGAGACAAGTATGCGGGCAGAGCCAGGGACAGGAGGCAGGCGATCGCACCACATCAGCACTGTCTAGCATCTCTCCGTCATCTTCGGCACAGTGGTCATAAACGACATGAAGCCGCTGCTTATTTCGGCTTTACAGGGCTACTCTGTGCTTCACCCTCATCTTGAAGGGAAGTTACCAACCGTTGGCGTAAGTCTTGAATTTGCTGGTCACGCGCAGCAGGGCTAGGATCGTTGTTGTAGGGAAGGTTCAGTATCTGAGTAATGAAGTAAGCTGCTAAATCCGACACCCGATAGTGCATGTACATATCGCTAATGGCTCCCCACTCACTGGAGCCATACCGCAACCCATTGTTGTTACTAAGTAAACGAGACAGACAAGGCAGGGCCGCCTGCCCATAACCAATTAGTGTCCTGCCAAAAATCGCCGCTCCATGACCAGGTACTCCCCATAGGTCATAGGAAATTTTGCCTTCAATAGTACTTTGCATAGTCTGGCAGTACGCTCCTACAAGTCTCTGATCTGCTGATTGACCCGCTTTAATAAGGTTTTCTTGAGCATAGACCCGCAGCTTGGGTGGAAGGTACTGCCTTGCTACAATCTTGGCTAACTCTAACTCTGCATTCGGTTGCGCTAAAACGATTTCTATACGCTCAGAGAAGAACGGCGCTATCCCAAAGATAGAGTTTAGGCGATCTCCCAGTAGCCACTTCTCAATCGTGTTGGCATCTGCTTCTGAGATCAACATCGCTGCAACTACAAGATTTGACGAAGGTGGGTGAAAGCGAAACGCCTGATTGTGCTTAAGATCTGCTCCCATAACAGCAAATCCTGTTATGTATCCGAGAAACGGCATCACTACTCCGCCTGTCTGTGCTATTTGAAAAAGCAGCGGCTTATTTCGGTTCATAGGATTATTTCAGTGGCAGAGGGACTGTAGGAGTAAGAATTCCGTTAATCATAAACTTCTGGCTATTCCATTTCTTGGCAGCAGCTAAGAAGTTGGCGGTTGGACGACCTTTAGACACTGAACTTAGAGATTTGTCCAGAAAATTACCTTGCGCGTCAAATTTAAATCCCCAAGATACTGAGCCATAATAAGTGCCTTTGTCCCGCCCATCAATAGCAATAGCGTAAGTCTCAAAGGTAAACTCTAATGTGTTTCCAATAGGAAGATTTTCAGCTCTAGGTGAGTCACCAATTAGAGCATCAACTTTTAAACTACCGGAAGTAAGACTTCCAAAACGAGCGTTTGCAAGAGTTACCCCTGTATTGTTCACTCCATAGTAAGGATAAAGGTAAGGCATTCCTGCTGAGTCGTTTTTTCTATCAATACTCAATCCTTCAGTACCCTCGGTCTTTGACAAAGCCCGTGCTCTCATCTCTAGTGTTGGGTAATTGGGTCTGTTGTTTTCTAGACTAACTATAGTTTGAACCATAGCAATTTTGGTAGAGTTGACTTTGCCATTCGGCGCAAACCTAAGTTGGGCATCATATGCAACGAATAATGTGTTAGCAGTAGGTCCATTTGTTACTATTGGATTAATTCTCTGTATTGAAAATGTACCGAAGTTAGTATTTTGAGGGCTTTGAGGGGAAAGTTGAATGGTACTACTGAAACTGCTAGCCTTTGACTTGCTAGGATCAGTGTCTAGATTGCTTCCACTCTCACCGTTAGAAATCACTCCTGTCGAGACAAAACTGGTATCGTCTCCTATCCAAAACAGGCTATCGATGTAAGAATCGATAGCATCATTACTTTGGACTGATAATTCAGTTCCATATTCAAGAGCATAAGCTCTGACCCAAGCAGATAAACTACTAACATTTACAGCATTATTCTTTTTCTGCTGTAGCTCTGGTGCAAGATTGAGATCTGTCAATGCTTTTCGTTCAAGAGCTAGGAAGTTAATCTGCTGAGTTGGTGTATCAAAGCCATTAAGGAAAACTTCAAGCTCACTTGCCCCATTTTGTAATCCTTGGCTCTGATTTTTGTAAATCGTGTCAAGGAAAAAATCGAAAGGCATTTCGGTGGATGGTGTTGTGGTAGATGGATTCAAAGCAGCATAAGCACTGCCAAGTCCGACGAGTTGGCTAAGGAATTTAGCATCCGTCTTCTGATCGCCGATAGAAGATACCTGTTGAACGGCATCCATCAAATTATCCGCAAAGTCCAATGCCACGATGCGATTGTTCAGCGTATTCAAGCCTGTAAAGAAGGCACTCAGCCCTCCCTGTGCCTGTTTAACATCTGTCTGCTTGCCCTGCAATAGGGTATTGAGAAATGCTGAAACCGCTTCATCACTGTTTGCACTGTCGGCAGCAGTCGGATTCAATTTGGCAAACTCCACGCCAAACTCCATCAGTTCCCGTAAGAACGTCGCATCTTTCACATCCCCCTTCAAACTCGTAACATTACTCGCCGCCTGCACGAGGTTATTAAGAAACTGAATCGCCCGCACCTTATCATCCACTCCTTCTAGCAAGCGTCCCACTGCCGCCACACTCTCTGCCAGCGTTTGAGCAATGGCATTACCATCCTTAAACACCCCATTCGCATCCGGAATCTGCAACCGCCACAGCTCGTCCAGGAAGCCAAAATCCTCCTCCCCTCCCGGCACCGTCGCCTCCGGATTAGGGTTCAACCAGGCATAGGTCTTCGCCAATGCCATCACTGCCGCCGTCAACGCTTTTTGTTGCGCCCCATCCGTCACCCCCGGCGTTGCCTCCGTCACCACCGCCAGCAACGTCGCCTGAAACACCTGCTCCCGCACCGACAACTGATCCGTCACCAGCGCCTGCGCCAGCCATGCTCCACCAGATAGCACATACCCTGGTTCCACGCCCGCTTGACTACCCGCTGGCGCATAAGCATCGGCAAATAGCCCTTCCATTGCCGGACGCAAGCGCTCGATCAACGCCTGGTCTGCTGCCTCCTTAAAGTTACCGTTTGTACCATTGATCAACCCTGACAACCGCTCCCCCAGACCCCGTAGAAGCTCTCTACGATTTGTCAGTGCTGCTTTCTTTGCAATCGTGTTTGGGTCAGTGCTAATGAGGTCGATCGCCTTGTTCACCAGTTGGTTCACACTCTCAGCGTAGGTAAACTCATAGCCACTACCCTCCAGGTTCGTCGGGTCTCCCTTCAGGTCATCGCTCGGTTTCGGGTTTGTGGGACCAAACCCGCCGGGTGTCGAGGTGAAGGCACCCGGTCCACCGCCATTCGGATAACTCCAGAACCCCCAACCACTACTGCCGACATAGCCCCAGCTACCCACATTGCCCACCGTTGCAGTAGCGGGGTCTGGTGGCGTGGGATCACCCGTATTGCTAGAACCACCCGGCAACGTGTCATCATCACTAACATGGCGATCGCTGGGGATGAAGAACTGGAAGCCACTGCGTTGGGTATTACCCGCGCGATCGGTGCTGGTCAGCACTAAGTTATAGGGAGTCTCTTCGGTGAGCGTCGCGGTATTCAGTACCTGGTCAAACGCCTGGTCGGTCACTGGCAGCGTGCGCGACGACCCTACGGCGACACCATTCACCGTTTCAAGCTGATAAGTGACATTGACATTCTCTGAGGCTTCCACCACCGTCCCTTGCAGATGGGTGCCCCGCTCCCAGGCAATCCCATCAATCAGGTTGGGTAAGGTTGTCACCGGAGCCGTCCGGTCGAGCGTAAAGTTCACCACTTGCTCGGCGATCTGGTTGGTATCAGCCTGCACGCGCAGGCGCAGCGTATAGGCACCATCCGCCAAGTCACCGCCTGCCAATGCCGCCAGGGTCTCCTCGTCCAGCGCAAACGTCCCATCGGGTTGCAGCAAGGACGAAAGATCCTGGAAGACAGCATTCGTCGCCGTGTCAAACGTTGCCAACAGTGCTGTGATCACACCGGGTGCAGACGCGACACCCGCAATACCAGGTATATACGTCCAGCCATCGGACGCATCACTCCCTGTATCCTGTAGCAATTGTGCCACTAACACAGGTGCCTCGCCCCCACCGTCATTGGTGGCAGAGACATTCACCAGGAACGGTGCCAACGTCGTCGTATTTCCCGCCACATCCGTCAGCGTGACGCTCAACGTTTGATTGTCCCCGCTATTGCTACCCGTGAAAGCCAGACGGTAGTTAAACAGCCCATTTGCCGCCACAGGTACCGTCACTGCTGGATTGGTGCCCAGTTGGTATTGCAGCGACGCCACGGCAGACGTGGTGCCATGCACCTGCCCCAGGAGCCTTGTGCCCGTCGTCAGCGTCACACCATTCGCCAAGGCAGTCGCCGTTGTGCTACCCGTCGCCAGCACACTCAACTGTGTGGTCGTCGGTGCCACCGTATCGATCGTCGTCAATAGAGTGGCTGTTTGACTGTCCCCGATCGCATTGTGCGCCACCACACTCAGACTTTGCTCACCCTCTGGCAGTGCCGTCGTCAGCGCGATGCTCCAGGCACCCGTAGTGATATCCGCCGTGGTTTCGCCTAACAATTGCTGCTCCCGGAACAGCCGCACCGTGGCACCTGCTTCGGTCGTGCCGACGATCGTCGGGGTGGCATTGTTCGTAATGTTGTCCGTCTGGCTCTGTCCACCGTCTGTCAATGCCGTGAGCCGTAACCCTTGCGGAACCGATGGCACCAGCGTCGTAATCGTCACGTCCGTCGCGGTGGTCGCCAGACTGGTATTGCCAGCAACATCACTCGCTGTCGCCGTCAGGCTGTGAGTGCCGTTACGCAGTTGGCTCGTCGTCACCCGCCAGCTACCTGCCGCATTCGCCAGCGCTTCGCCAATCAACGTCGTCCCTTCAAACAGTTGCACTTGAGCACCCGCCGCCGCGTTGCCCGTGATTGCCACGGCATACATGCCAGCGGGAGTCAGACTGAGGTTCGTTGGCGCTGTCGGTGCCTGGGTATCGAGGTCAAACGTGATCGCTAAAGGACTTGTCACCGTGCCCACGGTATCCACCGCTTGCAGCGATAGCGTGTAGTGAGCGTCCAGGAGTGGTCCCCCGTAAAGGGTTTCTAACTGCGTCCGATTGAGTGTAAAGCTGCCATCAGCTTGCAGTTGCGGCGTGATATCCACATAGTTCACGCTCGCCCCAGTGCCAAAGCCTGCCCGCAAGACCGCTGGCGCATTGGTCACCTGTCCGCTGATCGTGGGGTTACTGGTCACACCATCGTCATTCGTAAACCCATTGGGTGCCGTATCCTGATCTAACGCGGCTGTGACTACCGGAGCACCCCCTAGCGCCACCGTGACAGGGGTTTGCAGCGTCTTAACATTCCCCGCTGTATCCGTGGTCGTGATGGTGAGCGTGTGGGTATTGCTCGTCATGCCAGTGAAGTCGAGTGCTTGATCAAAGATACCTGTCGCCGGATCAAACGCCAGCGCAATCGCCGGACGGTCATCAAAGTGGTAATTGGCGGCGGCGATCGCCGAGCCAGTCCCAGCCACTGTTCCGGTTAAGCGTGTACTGCTCCCCAGCGGTGTCGTGAGCGGTGTGGTCACGGTCAGGGTGGGTAGGGTCGTATCCACCACCAGGCTCAGTGGTGCCGAGTTGACACTCACGTTGCCTGCCACATCGGTGGCGGTGGTTGTGAAGGTATGGACACCCTCGGTGAGTGTGGGTGCGGTGATTTGCCAAGCCCCCGTCTCATCCGCGATCATCTGTCCGATCACCTGCCCTTGGTCGAGGAGTTGCACCAGCGCATAGGCAGCGGACTGCCCCACCACGGTCGGAGTCGGGTTGGCAGTCACACCATCACTGGCACTGCTGCCCGTGTCACTGATCGCGCTCAGAGGCAGCAGGGTCGGTGCCGTTGGTGCCTGCGTGTCGATGATGAGTACTAAGGCGGGGGAGGCAAGGCTGCGATTCCCTGCCAGATCGAGGGCAAAGGCAGAGAGGACGTAACCCCCATCCGCCAGGGTGGGTGTCTGGATCTGCCAGTTGCCGTTCGCGTCTGACGTTTGCTGTCCCAGGAGTTGCCCCTCGCCCCAAAGCTGCACCAGCGTGTGGGGTGCGGCAGTCCCCGTCACAATCGGGGTGTTCACGTTCGTCTGCCCATCCGTGCTGCTGCGTCCCTTGTCTATGCCAGCGGCAAACCGCACATTGCCAGGGGCGGCTGGTGCTACCGTATCCACGGTCAAGAGCAGCGGGGTGGAAGCGGCACTCACATTCCCCGCCTGATCCGTCGCCGTCGCACGCAGGGTGGCGAGACCCTGCGGCAACGACAGCGTGGTGAGTTGCCAGAACCCACTCGCGTCCGTGCGCGTTTGACCGACGACTTGAGCGTTGTTCCAGAGGGTAATGTCCGTCCCGGCTTCCGCGTGTCCGGTGAGGGTCGGGGTCGGGTTGCGCGTGATGCCATCACTGTGACTCTCACCCGTATCCGCCGTGGAGTCTAACGGTAAGAAGCTCGGTGCACTGGGCGCTTGGGTATCCACCACCAGGCTGAGCACGGTCGAAGCGGCACTGACATTGCCCGCCACATCGGTGGCGATCGCCGTCAGCGTGGTGGTGCCTGCCACCAATGGCTGTACTGTGATCTGCCACACGCCATTCCCAGCCGCCGTCCCCTGCCCAATGACTTGCCCCTGGCTGTAAAGCTGGATGAGCGCTCCGGCTTCTGCCGTCCCTGTCACAGTGGGAGTAGTCACATTGGTCACGTTGTCACTGGCACTCTGTCCACTATCGCTCCCCGCCGTTAACTGCAAATTACTCGGTGCTGCGGTGGTGCGGTCCAGTGTCAAGGTGAAATCCGTGGTCGTGACGAGGACATCCTCTACCCCTGTAGCGCGGAGATGCAGCACATAACTGCCGTCCGTGAGCGGCAGACCGCCGTTGATGGACTGGAGCTGCGCGGGCGTGAGGGTTACGCTGCCTGCTTGGAGTGGCACGGCAATGTCCGTGTAGTTGGCAACCAGGGTGTTGTTGAAGCCCGCGCGGAGGTGCCCCAGGGGGCGCTCTGTACTAAGCTGCACGCTGATGGTGGGGTCGGCAGTGCGCCGATCCGTATTCGTGCCATTGAGCGCGGTATCGTTGACCAGCGCGACGGTGACCGTGGGTGGAGCCGCATCGAAGACCGTGCTGAGCGTGTAGTTGGCACTCACACTGCTGGTGGCAGGCAAGACGCGCAGGTAATAGGTGCCTGCCGTTAACGCACGTTGCATGAGTTCGGCAGTGGTACCGCTATTGCTAGCGGTTTGCAGGGTATTGCTACTGCCATCCAGGAGTTGCAGATTGGCATCCCCACTCAGTCCCTTGAGTGCAAGCGTGAAGTTGGGAGCCGCTGTAGACAACGTGAACCGATAGTAATCATTCACATCGCTGCCGTTCACGGTCCCTGTGTACGTTGCTTGCCCAGTGAGCGTACCCACATCAAACGCTGTAGCTGGCGTATTTCCCGCCGTATCCAAGCTACCCGGATCGCCGTAATGGACAAACGAGGCGGCAATTTGCCAGTTCAAGTCACCGATGGGGTTAAAGTACACCCCACCGTTCGATAGCAGCGTCGTCCCGTTCATGAGCCAGATGACATCTTCACCCGTGCTGTAACGCCGCCACAGAATGTCAGTCTGACCATCGTGGTTAAAATCCCCTGTCCCACTGATGCGCCAGTTCGGATCGCCCACTGCTTGCAAATTAACTGCTGTACTGAAGGTGGTGCCGTTCATGAACCAGACCACAGTTTCACCCGTGCCGTCGTAACGCCGCCACAGCAAATCGGTCTGCCCATCGTTGTTGAAATCACCCGTCCCGTTAATTTGCCAACTTGGATCGCCCACGGCTTGCAAATTAACCGTTGTACTGAAGGTGGTGCCATTCAGCAGCCAGACCACATCTTCACCCGTACTATAGTTGCGCCAGACCAGATCGGTCTTGCCATCGCTGTTGAAATCACCCGTGCCGCTGATGTGCCAGTTCGTGCCCACGGCTTGCAGATTCACTTCAGACAGAGAGGTCGTGCCGTTCATGAGCCAGATCACATTCTGCCCCGTGCTGTAATTACGCCAGACTAAATCCGCTTGTCCATCCCCAGAGAAATCGGCTGACCCTTCCAGTCGCCAGTTCACGTCGCTGATCGGCTTGAGGTCGGTGCTGGACACCCGCGTCGTGCCGTTCATCGCCCAGGCAGTGTTTTGACCCGTGCTGTAGTTGCGCCACAGAATGTCTGTCTGCGCGTTGTTAATGGCTTGACGCGTGAATGTATAGGGCGCGTTGGTGGTGCCACTGGCGGCAAAGACCCGCACGTAGTAGACTCCCGCGCTCAGATCCGTCAGGTTCACGTCCTCGGCGGCGGTGCCTGGATTGGTGGACTGTTGCAGGACTGTACCCGCGCCATTGAGCACCTGTAAGTCAGCGTTGCCGCTCAAGCCTGTCAGTGTCAGGTTGATACTGCTGCGCCCACTCAACGTGAAGCGGTAGTAGTCGTCTGGGTCAGCCGTACTGACGGCATCCGAGTAGGTTTGACTCCCCGCATTGATGGCGATTAACTGGGCTGTGGCAAGGGTGTTACCTGGGTCTGACATCACAAACTCGACGGAAGGACATCCCGTGAGCTTAAGAATTGTGACGCGGCTCCGCCTAGAGCACGAGGCGCTTTTTTACCGTAAATTCACGTATTAATTTATACTTAACCTGAGCAGGTTGGGTACGGAGAAACTTGGTGAAGTTTGGGCAGCGACAGCCCACTACTGCTTCCAAGCCCGTGTTGGAATGCGGAGCGCGGCACGGACGCAAAAAGCTTCATTAATAGTATATAAAGTAGCTTCAAAACTAAGTGCAAATACTTAAACGCTGGAACCAGAGGCGGGCAGCGCTACTGGACGAGGCACCCTTAATCGCTTTGGCGGCACGGGCTCCAACGGCAGGCGTGCAGCAAGGTTGACGCACTCAAACCACAACGTGCGCTCAAGCAGAAATCGGCTCGACGGCAAAAGTTTTACAGTGGAGCGTGTGGCAGGACCGCTGCGGTCAACAGACTCGCTCGCATGACTGGAAACGGCGCTCAATTCCAAGCAGGCGATGCGTCACCACGGTGTGACGCATCGCCAAGTCGTGTAAACAGCACTCACAGCAGTCAAGGCAAGCCAAAGCTTTGATCAGCATGAACTTTAGTCAAAACGTAAAAGTGCTAGACCTGTGTCGATCGCCACCGTTTTAATCAGCTTTAAATGAGGAAGTGCCTTTAGCCAACGGGTGACGGTTTCTTGCTCTACTTGGCGCTCTTCGCCAGTCGCTTTGGCTCAACCTCTATTAGCTTCAGCAAGGCGATTCAGTTACAGTTTAGTGAGAGCTGCCTTCACAGCGACGCATCCCCGCTGGGCTACGCCGAAACATAGCGCACGCCTAAGTAAAGTGCTGGCGCATGTTGGCACTAAAACTGACAGTCGCATCACAGCTGTTCCAGGGCTGGGGAATAGCTGTTGTCGAGCTTCATGTTAATACCAATTAATCGCTACACTGAATCCAGTCAACTTTGGCTTTAGAGATAGTCTAAAACTTGTAAGCAAACAATGCCTGACTCTAGGGAAGTTTTTGAGCATCCTATAGAACACTGGGATTTTCTGACAGCCTCAGACGATACAGAGTTTGAAGGTCAATGTTTGGATCGCAAAGAAGCTGGGCGAGTTAGGCAGAATGACTGCATTAGCTCCAAAGAACTAGATGCCGTCCTGGAAAAAATAACTACTTGTATCTCTGCATTTGCTAACACAAATAAATCAGGTAGCTTGCTAGTTATTGGGATCTCTTCACAGGGTGAAGTAAAAGGAATTAGCCACTTGTCAGATACTCAAAGAAGTAGACTGACAGCGTTTAACTCACTATTGCTTGATCAAGCGGCTCAGGCGAAATTTTTTGAATGTACCAACGACTTTGGTAAGAAAGATCTCATCTGTCTAGTCTACGTCCCTTACACGTCACGGCGAATTTGTCAGACTGTGGGTAATCATCCTCGTGCCTGGGTGAGGCAAGGTTCGCAAAATATCTGTCTCAACCAAGCACAACTTGAGCAATTGCAGCGAGATAAACGAGTTGTAGACTACGAGCAAGCAGATTGCTGCCCTTATGATTCTAGAGATTTAGACCGAGCAGCTTTTCAAGAATTTTGTAAGGCGTTTTTATCAGATGCTTCTTATGATGACTACAGTGATGAAAAGATCCTCTACGACGTAGGTGCAATAAATAGGGACGGTGTAGAATATACCTTCACAAATGCAGGTTTACTATTTTTTGCATTAAATCCTCAAAGAGTTCTGCCTGCCTCTTTTATTCGTCTAGTTAGATTTGAAACCGATGTAGAAAACATTGATAATCGAGGCTTGCCAACATTTGACAGAAAATTCACAGGATCAATTACAAAGCAAATTCGTGATGTAAGAACTTTTTTTAGAGAATCAGGATTCTTCAAGCTTTACCAAAAAAGAAAAGCCGGGGGGGGCTTTATTGAAGAGCCAGAATATCCTTTTGATGCCATTGATGAAGCAATCGTTAATGCGGTAGCTCACCGTGAATATGCAATTGGATTGCCTATTGAATGCGAATCTTATAGGAATGCCTTTGTTGTCCGTAATTCAGGACGACTTCAGCAAAGAGATAGGGATGTTCCCGAACAGTTTTCTCTTGAGACTACACGGTTAATTCCATCTCCACGTAATCCGAAACTTATAGAATGGCTAAAAATGATGCGTGATGAGCGCGGTGCTGAGTTTGTTAGAGCGCTCAGTGAAGGCACCAGGCGTATGCGCGACGAGATGAAATCTCTAGGTTTGCCAGCGCCCATCTATAGGGTAAGCGAATCTCAGACAACAGTTGTTTTATTCAATAATTCTCAAGAAAGAGAATCTGCTCTTCGATTATTTGCTACATCCGAATCGACCGAATTTTCCAATTTGTTCCCTTTGACTTTTGTATCTGAGAGCAACGAAATTTTTAGTGCTGATGAAGTGTCTAATCACTATAGAGAGATTATGGCTGGCTTAAGAGACGCTCTTGCAAATCACGATTGGTATATAGATAGTTTTAAATTCAGTAAATTAATAGCTCATAGACAGGGAATACACATTCCTTTATCTTCCTCGGTCAATGAGTTAGTTAGATTTTATCCTGCCTATACGTTTCAATTACGCCAGTACTTAGGAAATTATTATTTATGCGTTGACTATACGTTGGAAGTGAAAAATATTAGAACAGCTAAAGATTCTCTAGCCTATTTCTCTCCAGATGAACTAATTGGTAGATCAGCAGTTGTTAGATGGGATGGGTGGGAGCGCGGAAAAATCATTTCTGTTGATCATGAATGGACTGGCGTATACCTATTTGATTTTAAGCAAGAAATTCAGATTGCCAGTAACAAGGTTATTCCAAATTTATCGAGAGCAAAAATTGAACGTTTACTCAAGCAGCACAAAATTAGATTTGATTTAGCTAGAGCAATAAAGGAGCATAGCTTGTCATTAGAGCCAAATTCTTCAAGAATTCGTGCTGAGAAAACTCAAACAACGGCTACAGATCTCGCTCAGGAAATATTTCCATTGAAGGTTAATGGATATTGGTGCCACCTGAAGCCTGAGACGACTCCTTTACACAGGCAAAGCGATTCTTTAAGTGGTTTGCAAGTCCGTAGTGTGCCAGAACCAGATGTTGAATTTAGCCATCATCGTGAATCTAAAGATATTCGTGATGGTATTACGAAGTTTGGAGCTTATAGCAATGTTGAAAAAATCATTGAAATTATTCCTATTTGTGTATCAGACTTACGTAGTAATATGGCTGCTCTCATTGAGCGCCTGAAAACAGGAAAGTATAAATACCGTGGTTCAGAACGTACCTTTAAAACACGATTTCATTATTCTTCTATTATTACACCTACATCAGCTGAAGACACTTTAACTGAATGTAGAAGGCTGCTTCAAGAGCATCCGAAATGGATTGGAGACCAAAGTCTTGAGCGGATATTTCTTGTTAGTGTTCCTAAGGGAAGTTACTCAATTGATGATGAGGGATCTCCCTACTATATCGTTAAAAAATTCTTGCTTGAGAACGGTATTCCCTGTCAGATGATTGACACACCTACGCTTATCAATCCCGACTGGAAAGATCTGAACCTATCATTAAATATAGTTTCAAAATGTGGCGTTACCCCCTGGGTCTTACCAGGAGCAATACCTGATGCTGATTTTTTCATTGGTCTTTCGTACACACAGAGTACTCGTGGCAATTTTGAGCGTTTAATGGGATATGCAAATGTTTTTGATCAATACGGTAAATGGCAGTTTTATTCTGGAAATATAGATACTTTTCCTTATAGCGAAAAGATTAGATCTTTTAGTTTATTAATAGAGCAAACTTTAACTAGACTTCCATTATCTGAAACCCCAAGCATCTATTTTCATTATTCTGCAAAATTCTCGCGTGAAGACAGGGCAGCAATTCTCGAAGCGGCTCGACGGATTAGACCACAAGGAAAGTACTCATTTGTTTGGATAAATTCACATCACAATGTAAGACTTTATGATGGGCGTTCTGAGACTGATGGAAGTTTAAGTCGAGGCAGTTATGTCATTACCTCTCCTAATCAAATCTATCTTTCAACAACAGGGTACAATTCCTACCGTAAAGCTCTCGGAACACCCGTTATGCTTGAGATAAACGTAAGAGTAGAGTATTCAAAGGGAACACCCAACTCTCCTCCAGATTTAAGAGCAGTAGCTGCACAAATTCTGAGCTTAACTAAACTTAATTGGGGTTCTACTGATTCATTATGTGGTGAACCAATCACAACTAAATATGCAGGAGACATTGCTTATTTGACATCTGCCTTTATGAGACAGGGTAATACTTTCCATTTGCACTCTGTTTTAGAGAGAACACCCTGGTTTATTTGATTTAGCCACCATAATCCACCTTTAAATTCAATCGTCAGCTTTAAGTTCTAAAAAGCAGGCATAGTGAAGCCAAGAACACTTAAAGGGTCAATGCAGCATCGTCAAGGGTTGATAGCTCGTGCGTCAAGGCAAGGCGTTTCTCTCTCTAGGTCGGTACTACTGACACAAAGGCGTTAATGCAGCAGCAGATGTAGTTTTAGTCGGTGTTCACCATACTTTAGCCCAATCTGTCCAGCTTTTCTAACTGACTAAGGGCACTCTATGGAAGATGACCTACTCTCTGATGGCACGGGGTCGCTATGGAACCAATACTCCTATTTTTAGACATTGATGGCGTGTTAAGCGTCTCTGATACCGCTATCGTAGACCAGGAGATGCCTTTAGATGGGTCGCTTGTCTATCCATTGCCGGGAGCCAGAGCCTTTCTTCAAGCGATCAACCGCTCTCCTTGGATTCAACCGCTTTGGCTCTCTTCTTGGGGAGAGCGCTCTTACTGTTGGAACGATTGGGCTGCTACAGAGCATTGGATCCATGCTCATCCACTGCCATGCACACAGCGTCAATTGGCACAGACCCAATTTCAAGCTCAGAATCCCGAAGCAAAATATCTCTCTGTGCGTTGGCATAGCCGCCATTGGAATCATGCGATTGTCTGGATTGAAGACGGTTTCACGCAAGAAAGTAAAATTTGGGCAGACCAAAACCCCAAAGTGCGGCTAATCGATACTGATCCTCTCTTTAAGCGTCACCTGAGAGACGCGAAGAGAGGTCTGCGTCAGTGGAATATTGCTTTGATTTGCAGTACGCTCGGAATTGAGGAGAGTATTGCGGTCTCGCTCTAAGCCGTCGTTGTAATCGCTCAACCAGCAACACTCATCAAGATCACAGGAGATCGACACGACTACAGCGATTACCAAAGCAGCACAAGCCACCCCACGTTAGTAGAGCGATGCCTATTAGTAGTAAAAAGCAGTGGGTATCGCTAACTCTAGCTACCCAATGACACCCAGATGCCTCAAAACGTACTCTGGAATCGCCCGTCGCAGACTTGCCAAGACTTCTGGATCGTCGCCTGCCTGCAACACCAGGTTTTGCACATCTGCCAAAACTGCTGGCAGCAACCATGCAACCACATCTTCAGGCGGATCACCCACGTCTTTAACCAACTCAAAAACAACAGGTGATCCAACTACGTCCCCCTCGACCAATTTGGCTTGCAGACGTTGCCGCTTCGCCTCCCGACGCTCTAGTACCGCTGACAGCTTGCCCCAATGCTCGGTATCGAGCGTGTAGGTCCGCAGCTTTTGCCCTTCATAGCCAACAAACGAGCGTGACCAACACATCGTGAGCTTAATCCCTAATTGGGAGAGTAGCTGATGGATGACCTGGGTATCGCTCATACTCTCCCGGATGGTGAAGTGGAGCGCCACCTTGACTTGGGCGGCTAACGCCCTGGCGCGATCGGCATAGGGTTTGAGATCGTACCGGCACCACTGCCAGCCGTCACGCAGCCTTGCCAGGAGCTTGTCAATGCCAATTTCGACGAGCAACCAACGTCGGAGGGGAGCATGGGCGATGTCCCACGGACAAAATCCCTGGTTCCACGTTGCCTGCTTCTCTAGCGCTCTAGCGGTACGGTCAAACGCAACAGTCGGAAACAGCAACGCCTCCAGTCCGAGTAATTCGCCCCGTCTGCGTCCGTTGCTGTCCCAAAGGCAGTCATCGACGGTCAGCGTCTCTAAGTCGTAGAAGTCCAGTAAGTGCCACTTAGCGATCGCTAAATGTTCTTCAGGACTCAGGCTTTCTTTTTGTTCCAGTGCCACGACTTCTGTATAGGTCAGGGTTTCCGTGGTCACCAGTGCCTCCGCCTCTAACAGTTGCAGCTCGGCTCTGGTTTGAGCAAGCAAGGCTCTGAGCGCCGGGTCACTGCCTCTGTCCTCGATCGTCAGTGTATTGCCCTCAAAGCGCAGGCGTGTCAGCAACGCCTCCCGTAAGCAACGCATGGAGTAGTTCTGTGCCGCTGCCAGCTGACAGTACAGCCCTAAATGGGGATCAGAGCGCCAATCGATCGCGTCCACGCCTGCCAGAATGTCTTCTTTGAGACTGGAACGCAGCAGTTGGATCGTGGCGGTCGTTTGTGACTGGAGGTGGGAGCGGACTTCTAAGGGGTTGACCGAGAGACTCACCTTCGCATAGTTGGAACCAGTTTTGGCACACCACACGACTCGCTCTACAGGTTCCCGTACCCGACTAAGGGACTGGCTCATATCGGCATCCGTGGCACTCACGCCCGTAAAGATGCCATAGACCGCTGCAATCACACCCCGGCATTCGATCGACACACCTGTAGCGACAGACGGGGAGCAAAGGATGAGGTCATAGTCGCCCCGTTCCAGCACTGTGTCCGGCGTTTGCAGAAACTCACGCTCACACTCGCCCCCTGTGGTCTCGCTATTTAACAGTAAGACCCGCTTTTTGGGCTGCTGCTGCGTGATGAGTCGATGTAAGGCTTTGCTGGTGGCTTTGCTGTCAGTTGCCACAAACAAGACTTTTCCGGGCGGCAACTGAGCGATCTCCCCTAGCAATGCACCGGTAATGGCGGTGCGGTCTGGTGCTGCTAGCAAGCGGCAAGCGTAGGGTGCTGGCTCAAAGTCGTTTTTGACCAGAAAAACAGGCGCATTGTCCCCACGCAACGACTGCAAATAGTGCAGGGTCGCGTTATCTAAGTCCGCATCGGCAAGGAGTACCCGTTTGGCGTTTTTGACCAGCGCTCGGAACCGTGCCAGTAGCGCCGGACGTTTCCCGTCACGGGCACAGGTCGAGCTGGTCAGCAAATGCCGGACGAGCTGCACGGCTTCATCCAGCACCAGGTCGCCCCCAGCAAACTGGTTGGGGTCGAGACTCAGCAAGCCATCGACACAAGAGCCGATTCGTAAGGTGTAGCCGGAGGCATGGATATATTGCCCCTTTAATTTATCCAAATCGCCCCGGTAGTAGAGTCCCGTGCGGGTACAGAGGTTGCGTCCTAAAGCAATGCGGTGGGTCAGTGACAGGACGCGCTCTTGGTGGGCTAAGAGAGCGGCAATGAGTTTAGTTTTCCCCGTCCCTTTGGGTGAACACAGGGCAATCATGCCCTCAGAAGGCAGTTGAGCGGGGTCTAGCTGGGCTAAATCGCCCAAGTTGACCCGCAGGTTGATGGGGACGGTGAGTTGCCGTTCGAGCCGTTGCAGGATTTGCCATTGGTTGAAGGGGAGAGCGTTCGCAGCAGCGGCTTCCCAGGCGGTAGCACCTGCGTTGACGATCAGGTCATCCAGTCCTTTCCCTTGCTGGCTGTGCCAACGAGCGATCGCTACGTCACAACCCTTAGCAGCTAACAAGGACCCGAAGCGTGCCTGAGCGATCGTGACCTGCCGCCGCGTCTTCTCGGTGTCGTCTTCGTCAAAGGCAAGGATGATAGGACGACCAGAGACGGCAAACCGAGCGAGGTCAGGAATCAGTGTGGGAGCGATCGGCTGACCCAAGACATCTTTAGTGCGATACCCGCCGTTGCAGCCGTAGAGCGCAATGGTCACAAAACCTTGACTGAAACCCGCCAAACCCTTTTTACCGCCTTCGGTCACGGTGAGCGGGATTTCGGGGTGTTGCTCAAACCAAGTCCAGAAGTCACCGTCCAAGGGGACGTAGATACCGTAGCGCTCCGCAAGGCGTTGCCGGATGTCCGGTGGCACAGGTGGCAGATACGCTTTCGCCCCGTTGCCCACGGGCGTTTCGTATTTCTGTGCTTTGCCTTTTGCGTCTGCCCGTGGCTGACTCAGTTTGGCTTGCCAGGTGGAGCCATCCTCGTTTAAGAAGAGCGCGGCGTACAGCGTCTCTCGTGCCTGATAGCCAAAGCGGGTCACATGCCAGTTGAGTGCTTCGTGGATCGGGTAGGCAACGTCCCCACCCGCAAAGGTTTCGGTATCGCTGACAAGGGCGATCGCTGCTTGGAAAAGTTCTGGAGCGATCGCGCTGCCATGAGTGCACTCGGACTCAAGCTGCTGGCGGAAAGCACTGAAGTCGACAATCGTGATCGCCGCCGAGCGAGGGGTGCTCGCAGGGCGTGCAAAGCCTAGGAGTTGGGAGGGTGTCATCAGGCGGCACCTCCCATAGGCTTGACTCCGTGCCATCGTCGATCAGGCGCTGCTGTCCGCACTAACGTGTCCAGTGTCCAGCGACACTGCCACCAGCGGTAGGGCGATCGCACCCGGTTCCGGGTGTCACTGTAAGTTTTTACAGTGACACGGTTTGGGTGGAAGGCTGCGAGCGTGGGAGCAGGCTGCGGCGATCCCCAAAAGACGCGCCGCTGACAGTGGCTACCGCGCCGCTGGTAGCAACTCTTTGGACAAACTTTATACATGACTAACACCCTTGCTGTGTGTGGTTTGAGCAGGAGAAAGCCATGCAGCAGCTAGGGGTCAAAATCGCAAAAAGTTGCATCTTTCGCGAACTTGCCCCTAAAATAAGACATGAAAAGCCGTGCTACATGGCAACCGCCTTGTAACTGGTTTCCCCGGTCGGTCTCTAACAACGTTGCCGCCAAGCTAAGGAGTTAGAGCCGTAACCTATTCAAAATTAGCTATCCTTAAAAGCCCCTTCTGATTTGCGGTCAGGTGGGGTTTTTAATTGGTTGCTTGATTCGTTAGTCCGTCCTCCTGCTTTTACAAACGTGGAAACTTGTGGTCTCATCTGCGTGCAGCGCTAGTACAGACGCTTTCTTCAGAGAGCTTACCTGATCTAACCTCAGATCGCGCTCTTCGCCGCATTTTTTGTTGAGATGAGGCAGCCGTCTGCAACCTGTCTCTCCGTGGAAAGCGTTGATCGTCTCATCCTCGCAGTAGCGGTTCACAGATTGCACCATACGTGTGGTCAGCGGTAGCAGCGTCAAAAGTTAGTTGGCTCTATGGCTTGGCGAAACGCTTTGATTGCCGCCAGTTTTGACGGCATCGTCATGCATTGACAGAGCAGCGTTAGATCAATGCCTGGCAAGGCTTCGCTTGCCTCCACCTGGACGTAGTGCTCGCCTTGCAGGCAATGCAAGGTAAACTTGCCCTTTTTCCAAAACCAGACTTCTGGTACGCCCATGCGCTTGTATTTCCGAAGCTTTTTAGTGCTACCACTGGAAATAATGATCTCAATACAGAGATCAGGGCGATCTTTATCGGTGCCCAGGCAGTAAGACAGATCTGATTGATACTCAGTGATGCCCTCGACGATTTGAGAATAGCTGCCGCTAGGGAAGAACTCAAGCTCCATCGTTTCAAAATAAGCACCGAGCAGTAGAGCCAGAGTACTCGCGATCGCTTCATGCGGTTTTGAGATCCCCAAGATTTCCAGCTCTCCCTCACAGTAAGTCAACCGCACGTTGGGAATGTGCTCAAAGCTGTGTTGTATCGCTTTGAACTGCGCCCATGTCACGCCTGTTTGCACAAAGATTTGTTTTGGCTGCTCTAGAACTTGTGTAGTCATGGCGATCGCCTTCTTTGCTTTGATGCTGGTGCCAGCGATGAGCTAGCTAATTTTGCTCTGGCGGATTATAACCATTTTGTTTAGCCATATCTTCAAGCATTTTCTCAATGAAGTTTGAGAGGGAACGCTTTTCAGCACCTGCCTGCTTTTCTAGAAAGTCTCGCAGTTCGAGATCGCACACAAAAGTGATTCGCTCCCGTTTGGTAGGCACGTCTGGAAGAAAGGATGAGTTAGTTACATCCATCGTATCGCCTGTGTCGAACTTCCTTGATCTTACCCGAAAAAGTTCAGAACTTAATTGACACAGTTCCGAACTAAATCTAGCATCATGCGTAGGCAGTGGGTAAGAGCCAGTTGCTTCCCATGCCTTCGACCGAAGAACTCGCTTTAGCCTCAGATGTGCAGCCTCAAAAGACTGGTTTTATAATTTCATCTCTTGCCAAAAGACACGATGGGGCACCAAAAGCATGGAAACAGTCACAGGCTTTACGATCGACGATGCCTCATCACAAGACTTAGATGATGCGATTTGGGTCGAAGCAGAAGGGGCGCAGACGCGGCTACAGGTGCATATTGCCGATGTGTCACGGGTAATTGAAA
Organism: Stenomitos frigidus ULC18; assembly: GCF_003003795.1. Taxonomy (GTDB): domain Bacteria; phylum Cyanobacteriota; class Cyanobacteriia; order Leptolyngbyales; family Leptolyngbyaceae; genus Stenomitos; species Stenomitos frigidus_A. The sequence goes on from NZ_PVWK01000102.1 coordinate 34,407, forward strand.
AGGGAGCTTTCCTTGACCAGCAAGCACTCAAGCGGGGTGAAACGCTGTACCTGCCGCAGTCGATTAAACCCATGTTCCCCCAGAGTGTTGAGGCATCACTAAGCCTCCTACCCTTTGTCGAGCGTCCAGTCGTGACGGTCACCATGTTGCTTGATGCGGTCGGAGAACTGCTTAACGTTGAAATAGCTGAAAATAGCCTCGTCAGTCAGGAAAAGTTCAGCTACGAGGCAGTGGCAGGGATACTGAGTGGTGCACCTCATCACCTCCAGCCACAGTTAAAGCTGCTAGAGCAAGTGACACAGGCACTCATGCACCAGCGACAGCAGCAGGGAGCCATCTACGGGCGTACCTTTGGTAGCGTTTATGTGGATGAAGAGGGGCGGCTCATCACACAGTCAGTCAAAGCGCAACCGATCATCGCTGAACTCATGATCTTAACCAATCGGGTTGTGTCCCAGTACATGCACGACCAGCAGCAGCCTTGGATCTACCGCACCCACAATTACAGAGATTTGAGTGCACTGCCCGCAGCGCGACAACGGTTCATCCGATCACTGGAGGCGATGAACGATGATGAACAACTACAACGGGCACTAGCGAATCACTATGATCGTGCCGCCTATAGTGCTGTTCCCGGTCGTCATGTGGGCTTGGGCTTGGATGCGTATACGCACTTTACCTCACCGATTCGCCGCTATGTGGATGTCGTCAATCATCGGCTGCTCAAAGCTGCGATCGCGGGTAGTCCGGCTCCCTATACCCAGGTTGAACTGGAAACTATTGCTGACAGTCTGACCGCACGGCAACGAGCCATTCGAGACAAGAAAAATGAGCACCATCGAGCACTGCGGCATCAGGACAGAGACAAGCTAATGGCAACTGGCAAGCTTGATCAGCTAGAGGCACTGGCACCCGCTGAGTTTACGCGTGTACTCAAAACAGCCGTGAGCCAGCAGCAAATGGCAGCACTAGAGTCTGTCATCTTGCAGCGCTTAGAAGCTGAAACATTACAACCGCTAGATTTCTACCAAGTGTTAATAGCACTGCCAACCACTGCCGAGAACATTCAGTTTAAGCTGCAACTGTGGCAGGCGATCGCTGCTAAACCGCTTACGCTCCAGGTGATCAACCTATGCCGCGATAACTGGAAACCAGGCACAAAGGTTGAGTTCCGTGAACAAGGAGAAATGAACGCCTGGGCATCGCTCTGCGTTGTGACCAGTGAAGGGCTAGAGCAGTGCCCACCGCTCTGGTCAGTGGCACAGTCAAAAGCGACTGCACGGGTACAGTCCGCCCACCAGTGGCTAGAGTCCTGGCTGTGGGAAGAACTTACAACGCCTGAGCAAGCTCAGATGCCAGCGCCAGAACCAGCAGCACCCCACGCTCAAACGCCGAAGCAAAACAGACTTGATTCAGAAGCTAAAACAGATTACATCACCACCATCAATCTCTATGCTCAGAAGCATGGAGAGCCTCAAGCAGAGTACGAGTTTGAAACAGTGAGCAGCACTCATTTTAAGTGCAAATGCTATTTCCTTGAACTGGTCGGCGAGGGTGAAGGGAGTAATAAGAAAACAGCTAAGAGTGCTGCCGCAGGACATCTCTGGAAGCAGCTTTAAGGTCAGGGCAACGGCATCCGAAGGATGAGCCACAGCGTATAAGAGGCGCTAGTTATAAGCGAAACAGCACTGCTGCCTGATGTCACTGTAAAAGACTTGCACTCAGGTTTGGAATCAAGAAAGCATGATCGAGAATATCGGTTTCAGGCAAGGCGTGGCTAGAAGCTGAGTCCAAACTGAGCGAGCACCGATCGCGTTCCTTTTTACAGGCAGAGGGTCACTCTAGAGGTGAAAGCCATGACGCGCCAAAGCGCTCTAGTCCACCATGACTTTTCTAGAGCCACCAGACCATAAGGACGCAGTTGCTGCCGATCAGCTGACGCGGGCGGCCTATGCGCTTGCCGACTTTTTTAACGGTATCGTGATGGACGAGCACTACAACCGCGTGCCATGTCCATCACTTTTGCCGGACCATTACTCCGACCACTTTCGACTACAGCCAGAGCCAACGTTCATTGGTGACGTAGAGCTTTGCCCGTATGCTGCCGAGCCAGCAGACGCACAGGGGCGCGTTCAACTGAACGTCTTTGCCAATGCTGCACGCTCTGGTCCCGTGCCAATTTCCCTCAAGCAGATTCGAGCCTGGTACACGCTGGCGAAAGCGTTGCATCGTCCTGAAGGCTATTTGGCTCGGATTGCCGCACTCGGTCAGCTTTTTAAGCAGCAGTATGGTGAGGCTCAGCCGGACATGATACAGCCGTTCACTGGATGGACTGCCGAAGATGTTGAGCACTGGCTATGGGATTTGGCTGTGCAGGAGCAACGGTCATTGAGCGCGGACTCAACACCAACCACTGATCCTGCCAAACAAATGGATTTATTCGGTTAGGTTGGGGTCTGCATTCTTCCCAGGCTTGGGGTCGCTAGAGGCAACATCGCTTTTGGTCGTTGTGGGTTTGCTTCTACAAGCGTTTCTGGTTTAGTTTGAGCGACGGTTTGCGTCTCAGCCTCATTTTTGCCGTTCCTTGTACTGGGTCTGTCTGCTAGGCTCCGGTCAACGGCACTCGTTGTGGCAGTCACAGTGCTTACAGTGGGAGCCATTGGCACTGTTTTTAGCGTTTGTTCGGTCGTTTCCACCACCGGATCAGTTTTAGCGGTGACAGCATCATCACCAGCTCTGAGATATTGCCGCAACGTCACCAGCGAGATCTGAATATCGATCGTCTTTAGCAACTCCGCCACATCTTGCTGTGTATAGCCCTGCTGTAAGGCGAGGAGAATCTTCGGGCGCATTTTTTCAATCGCTTGCTGAAGCGTGAGGCACTTCGGTTTTTTTGCCATCTCAGTCAGAGCCACGAGCGCCTTGTTTGTCTGCTCTTCTGAAACGTATTGTTTGCGCTTTGCCACAACGACACCCTTACCGCTGACATCATTCCCTAAGATGCCCTTCAGGCGGTCTGAATGCGTCACGTGCCTTCATAGAAGTTTGACTTCTCTTTGGGCATCCTAGCTTACGGAGTGCACTGCTCACTTTGGTGTCAGCCCTGTAACTTTCTTTGGCGAGTTGTGCCTTCGGGGTCTATGAACAAGATGAAAAACGGCTATGGAAGATGAAAGACTGCGGCAATTGCAGCAATTATTGCAGCCAGAATTGGCAGCGATCGCGGCTATGGGTGTGCAAACGGGGGAGAAGCGCACCGAGTATATTCGTGTTTATCTCACCCCTTCAGAGAAGGCAAAGCTGGATGAAAGCTGTGAGGGTATTGGCACCTCAAAGTTCATCCGCTCGCTGCTCTTGCGCTTGCGTCCGCTTGTCCGTCGCCGGCCTGTGCCTCAAGTGAACCGCGATGTTTACGTTGAGCTTTTGCGCGTTGGTCGCAACATCAATCAGCAGACACGGGCACTGCATGAAGCGCTGCAACGAACGCAAAGTTTGCCCGCTCTCGATGTGCGGATCGTCCAAGACTACCAGAGTCAACTAGAGGCATTAGCGCTGCTACTGCACCAAACCCGCAAAGCGCTTTTGCCCCTCGATCACGAGGAAGCGGATGCGATCAGCGATCGCAAAACGAATGAAAATTGAGGCCCAAAGCAATGAAGACGGAGCCACAAACCCGCAAAGCGCTTTTGCCCCTCGATCACGATGAAGCGGATGCGATCAGCGATCGCAAAACGGATGAAAATTGAGGCTCAAAGCAATGAAGATGAAGCCATGAGTGAGGCAACATGATTGGTAAAGTGAGGCAAAACGACTCCTTTCGCGCTACAGCGGGGTATGTGCTAGGCAAGCCTGGGGCACGGATCATTGGTGGCAATATGGTGGGTTCTAGCCTGGATGAATTAGCCGCAGAGTTCTGTTTGTCCCGCGACCTCAAGCCGATGCTAAAGCGTCCCGTGGGCCACCTTATGCTGTCGCTGCCGCACCATGAATCGTTGTTAGATGAGCCACTGGTAGACCTGGGCGATCGTTATCTTCAGGGGATGGGCTTTGACTTGGATGAGCACCAATATGTGATGGTACGCCACATCGATCGACAACATGAACATGTCCATATCATTGCCAGTCGGATTAATGTCCTTTCAGGCTTAGTGGCGGATGACTCCTTTGAGCGGTATCGCTCACAAGCGGTGGTGCGCGGTCTGGAACGTGACTTTAATTTGACTCCAGTGTTGAGTAGCTGGGAAGTCGGACGGCGATCGCCCACCAGAGGTCAGCGAGAGACATTGACAAAAACTGGTGTCGAAGCGGTGCAAACCAGGCTGCAAAACTTGATCGAAAAGAGTGCTCAACGTGATGCTCCTGTGATGCAGTTTTTACAAGCAATGTCTGAAGCAGGAGTTGATTTGGCAGTCTATAGTGATGCTCAGACGAACGAAATCGCGGGTATCAGCTACAGCCTGGACGGTGTCAACATGAGTGGGAGTGATCTGGGGAACCGCTATACTTTCCCTGGTTTGCAACGCACCTTTAACCTGCAATATGAGCCAGAGCGAGACAACGCACAGATCCAAAACTTCTTTGCTCAGACGGACAGAGTGAACGCGATCGCGATGGCTTTGCTTGATACAGCACGGCTGTTACATCGCTATCACCTCAACTTATTAGACGGTAAACAGTACCGTCTGACCATCCGCAATCAACCTCAAAGAGAACTCGTTTTACAGCGTAAACGGCAGGCTTCAGAGGGCGTAGAGGTTGAGAAAATAGCCTCAATTATGCTTGAAAAGCCACTACGGGCGATCGGGTATAGCTTAAGTCAATCCGATGTGGAGCATTTTGAGCAGCAACAAGAGCCATTGAAACGACTGCTGGCGTTGTCCGATCAAGGTAAGCTTCAAATCAATAAGATTGTGGAAGCGATGCAGTTATAGCACTTGTACCTGATCTTTGGCAGACGATGCCACTGTCTTAAGCGGTTTGTTGCGTCCAGCCGCCTCGGACAGACCGAATCGCCTTAGTATCGATCCGATCGGCGAGAGCATCCACCCGCTCATCGAAATCAGCCGCTGCCTCTGTCATCATGCCTTCCCAGAGCAGCGCATGGACTTCAGTGCCGGAGCGCTGGTGGATTTGCACCACTTCAGTTTTGAACCCTAGTGCTTGAGCCACCGTCACCAGTTCGGGCAAGCTCACTAGCGCCAAGTTGACCGAGAGATATTGCTCTCCTTGCCTGGGAATGGTTGGGATCGTTTTGATGCCTTCAAGTGTTGCTGCCATCATTTGTTATCTCCGCTTTGAACCAACAGATAAATTTATATTCGCCCTGCTTGGTCGGCTTTTTAGTGACTTGGGTGACATTGATCACTTCTGTCAAATCACCTGCGATCGCCTCACACATTGACTGGGCTGTATGAAGGTTTGGTGCCCAAACATCTGCCTCCCACGACTCGCTAAGTTTTTCAGGGTCAGTTAACACGCGAACACCCACCTCGGTTTTAATCTTTTTCGCTTAGAAAAACTCGAAGCTCTTTCCTTAGAAGCGCTTGAACCCGTCGTGCTTTCGCCTCCGCATTGGCTTGAATGATGTATTTCCCAGCATCGCGCACTCCAGAAATGGCAGCCGCTTGAGGATTTCGCAGGGCTGACATGATCTGGCTGACCGCATCAGCGAGTGGAGAGCCAATGAGTTTGGCACATTCTTCTTTGAGGTCAGTCCAGTCCTCGCGGGAAAATTCTTCCCCAGCCTTCGCCCGCTCCAGCATGGCGATCGCCCGGTCAACTAAAGCTACTTCGTCAGGGTCATCGGCGATGTGCTGTAGTCCGAATTGTGGATGTGTGAGGAATACGAATGCCAGTTCATGCAGGTTGTTAAGTTTCTCCAGTACCGATGTCATCGCTTTTCTCCTTTAAATCAGTTTTTGGGGGGTTGGCTGTGACTTCACAGCCAAAGTTTGTACCTTGTTCCTCTAGTAGTGCGAGTGGCGGTTGTTCTCTTGCCCACGCAAAATCCTCGTCTTTGTAAGGCGGATCGCGTGAGACAAGGAGGATATAGGCTGCTTCCCAGGAAAGCTCGTATTTTCGGGCAAAATACCCAACACGCTTGACGTATAGCGGTTTGAAGCGGACAAAATGACCGCTAATAATTTCTCCCACTTTTGCTCTAAGGGCGACCCCCCGCAGATTGCACACGACTTTCATCCAATCTGCGTCGTCGTCAGGTAAGTCAACGTTTCCTGTGTTGATTCTTGGCACGTCGGAGGGGCTGTACGGCTCACACTTCAGAAGAATTTTACTTTTAATTACCTGTAGTTATCTGCCTTTGTTAACGAAAGATAACCAATACGCCATTTTTAATTACCTGTATGTTGTCTGTAATTAAAAATATGTTATTTTTCTTGTAAGCGAACTTCCTGGTAGCCCCCATGCAACGCCAGAAGCGATCGCAAAACTTTGCATGGAGACGAATAAAAATGCCCAAACCCCTTATCAGCAATGACTTTGACCCAATCGCCCCAGCTTTGAGAGTCGTTCCAGGAAATTTGCGCGAAATTCCCGCAAACGTTGCGCGAAATTCCCGCAACGCATCCGCGAAATGGGGCAGCCCTAAATCGTCTCGTGAGATCGCTGAAATGCTGGTGCCCAACCCTGAGACTGCTAACAGCGTCGAAAACTTTCGGCGCAACGTCGCTAATTGGTATCCCGTGATCCGGCAGGCTTATTGCTGGATGCCTGAGCAAGAACTCAGAATTGGCTCTGGTAAAGGGACTCGCTATACACCCTTCTGCTGTGAACAGATGGAAGCCTTGATGAATGCAACCGCTCAAGGTAGCTACGGGGATTGGATTGCCTCTGTCCACCAGGATCATGCGGAGGACTATGCAACGTATCAGGCTCAAGCTGTCCAAGCGGCTGAGCCTGTCCAAACGCCTGTGCAGCCAGCGATAACGGCTCTTGATGGTGAACTGATTGACACTGTATCCACTGTTCCGGCATCCACTATTCCGGCTAGTCAATTAGTGACCTTTAATGAAACCTCTTATCGGGTTGGCGGTTCGCTTGTGAATGTCAACGTTGGCGCACTCAACATCACTGTGCAAGCGGCTGATGCGTCTCCGATTCAGGCACAGACGCAGTTTTACGAGGATTTAGCTGCTCAAGCTGCTTCGGTCTTGAATCAAGGCTTTACCGCTGAGGCTCAAGCTGAGTATGTCGAGGCGAAGGCTCAGGTTGGCAACGCGATCGCAGGCATGAAGGCGAATGCTCTACTCAATCTTGTCCGGCAGCAGCAAACCGAACCAGCGCCGGGAAAGCCATCCGAAAGCGAAAACTCTGGCTCTGTGTCGTAGCGGTTGCTGCCCTTATGACAGTTCTTGCCTCTCAACGCCTGACTGTCACTGTCAAACTTGCCAGTCCTCCACCCTCTATCGGAGTCCCCCATGAGTGAATTTCTGCAATTTCTCATCCCGGATCGTGATTATGGTTACTTGTTCCCTCATAGCCGCTCTGTTGCCGCCTTTGGAGCCATGAGCGAGTACCACATTACGAAGCATCGCCCTCACTTAACCGAAAGAGTCCACTTTATCAAAAGTGCTGGCAATGGTGCCGATCACGTCATGCGCGTTTTTTATACCTTCAGCGGTTTGTTGCTCCTATCTGATCTGGTCGGATCGGCTCAAGCCGTGCAACTCAAACAAGCGCTACTTGACCATGCCCAACGTCAAGCACAGGCACCGGGAGCGCTAGTGCCCGCTCATGGTAGCGGGATGAGCTATACACAGCCACAAGTCCAGCCTACTGGACATTACGACTCGACCTACGCACAACCTGGACAGTCTCAGCAATGGGGACAGCCTGCGATCCACCAGCCGGGACAGCTTGTGCCCAACGCCCACGGTTATTTGCCCGTGCAACAACCCTATGGACAGCCACAGCCTTATGGACAGTCTGGACAGACTGATCCAGCACACCAGGTGGCAGCAGCCTTAGCACCGTATGTCGATCGCAGCGTTGATCGTACTGTCTCTCGGCATCTGGGCGCGGTTCAAAGCCAGCAAGAGCAAGCATTACAGCTAGTAGACGGCGTAGCAAACACCATGCTCAGAGTCCAAGAGCAAACGGCTACCCACATCTCACGGGCATACGAGCAAGCGGCCGGCAATCCCAACGTAGAGCGATCGACACCGGATGTCTTGCTGTTGCAGCAGCGATCACGGTCAGGGTGGTGGCAAGAAAATGATCCCTGGTTCGCCCTGCTAGTCGGTGTCAGCCTTGCCACGGTGATCGGCGTGGGCACCTGGCTCATTGCCAGCACTGTGCTGCGTGGAGGGCAGTCACAGCCAAACTCACAGCCCGTCAGACTGGCACCTGCATACCCGTCTTCTGCCATACCGCTTAATTAGTTTCAATTAGCTTCATCAGTCTTTTTGCACAAATTAACCACAAACTCATCACAACCTACAAGGTCACAATGCCAGAACTCATCAGATACTCGAAACAGCCCGATACGACGGTCACAAACATTGTTCCGCACGATCGCGAGTCCGTCACACCCGAACTTTCAGCCCTGGAGTTTGAAACCCAGCTTGAGGGGGTCAAGCGCCAGCAGCGTGGGGTCAAATTGGCGATCGCCCAAGCCGAACTTGCCAAAGACCGACACGTCTTACGCGCCAAGCTGATTGAAGTGGGCACGGCTGAAATTGGGGTGGAGCTTGCCAGACAAGCCTTCCACACGCAAGCGTACAAACTGATTGAAGCCCGTGCTACAGCTGCGATCGCGCAGGATAACGCTGGCGCAAAAGTCAAAGAGTGGGCATTTAACCAGGACGGGATTCGCAACAGGCTGGAAGCGCTGGATCTGGGCATCAAGCAGTCCCAGGCAGAGCTAGAGGTGAAAAACAGTGCCTTCAGCTTCAAAGGTCTGTCAGGCTTGGCAGCAAAGGTAACAAACGCCGTCAGCGCAGCCGTGACGACTGACTCCAGCACCAGTCGTTCACGCAAGCAAGCCAGTTAAGGAGGTCTAAACATGCCACGACTCGCGTATGCCGCAGCCAGTCTACTCAGCGCCAACCTCCTGGCTGAAGCCATCCGTGCGCTCTGGCGTTCAGGTGTGCTGCCACCGTTTAACCTTCTCCTGCTGGTGCTAGTTGTCCTGGGCATGGTTGCTCTGGTCTGGTTTGCCACGCTGGAGGCTTCACCCCGTTGGTATGAGTACGAACGGGAAGCCAAAGTCTGTGCCATCGCAGGTTTAGTCGGTGCTTTGTTGGTTTTTGTTTGAGTCTGATAGACAAAACAGGAGGTCTAAACGATGGTCGCCCCTTCCCCCTTCCAGCTACGTCCATCTTGTCACGATCGCCAACCTGCCCATCTCGCAGCGACACCGCATCTCCTAACAGGCATTGCTTGCTTGAGCCTGTTCAGCTTTGCTATGACTGGAAACAGCGGTGTGAGTGGCTCTCGTTGGTTCTGGAATGGCGTGAAGCTGCTGGGAGCAGGGGCAGCGATCGAAGCTGCTATCCTCTATCGAAAAAAGGAACGTGAGGAGGCTTTCACCCTGGAGAGCCAGCATATTTCCCATGTGACGGGTGATCTCCGCTATGGCTATGAGACGCAGCTAGACGCGCAACGTTACCACTATGAGCAAACCATGCAACAACTCGTGGCACAGTCTCAAGCGGATGTGCAGGCGTTGCGGCAGCAGTTAGAACAAGCTGAGTTACGCAAGCTACAGGCAGTTGAAACCGAGCGCGAACGGCTGTCGCTGGAGTGGCAGCGATTGCAGCGTGAACTGGAAAGAGTGCAGTCGGAACGTGCCCTACTCGACCAATGGCATGAGCAGCAGCAGGTTGCTTTGGCTGAGTGGGAAGTGTCGCTCACGGAGAAGGAGCAGACCTTTGAAGCGGCTCTAGAAGCCCAAATCCAGGAGGCTCAAGACCACTACGATGCGAAACACGCTGAATTAGAGTCCCGGCATGAAAAGCTACTGGCAGCGATCGAAGCTGAAATGCAGGAGCAAAAGACCTTCTATACCGAGCTTGTGGGCGAAGCGCTCAGTGAAGCGCACAAGCTCAAGAAGCCTGATCTGCCTGCGGGTGGCTCACCCTATGAACTGCTGGCGCGGGATGCCATCCGCACGTTGTATGAATATGGCGTGATTGTGAAGCAACCCGTCGTCAAACCGCTGACCAAGAGCCGTTTTGAACTGAGTTTTGCCATTCTGCCGATCGAGCCAGCCCCCACAACTGGTAATAACAAGGCGACGAAAGTCCATTTTGTCCGTAATCTCGCTGAGGCGTACAAGCTCATCGAGCGCGACCTTCTAAAGCCCTTGAGAGCCGCTGTCCCTGGTTGCAATAGCGATCCAAGTGTGGAACCGATCAGCGTCCCGTTTGCAGGCGTGAAGCTGACCTTTGATGTCTCTGGCATCGACTGGGTGGAGCATGAAAAACTGGAGAGAGCCAACCCTGCCTTACTCCTCAAAGAGCCGTCACCAGAACACTTTCAGACGTTTATCCAACGGGCATCACACATTGGTTTGTTTGGCGGGACACGGGTCGGTAAAACAGTGGCGATGAACAACATCATTGCCGTCCAGCAGCAACTTCTGGGCGGCGATGCCAAGCTCATTGTCGGGGATGCCAAGCTCTCAGTCGAAATCCGCGCACTGCGACCGGCTTACTTGGGTGCTGAAGAATGTCTACTCATGCTCCGAGATGCCTCGGACGAGGTACAGAAGCGGATTGACTTGCGGGCTGAGGATTATCGCCAGAATCGTCCTCTGCGGCTGTTTGATGCCGATAAACGCATTTATTTGTTAGATGAAATCAATGAGGTCATTTCACGCTTTAACAACCCGCTAGACCCCAAAGACATCGAGTTTCTGGACGCGCACGAAATGCCCAAACGCTTTGCCGTCAGCATCTACCTGCTGCGAATCTGGCGGATGGGAGCGGAGTTAGGACTGTTGAGCCTGATTGCGGGACAGAACCTCATGGCAAACGTCCTCAAGATGAACATCGTCGATCTGGAGAACCTCGGCATTCTCTTTGTCGGGGGTGCGATCAGCGTCGGCATTGGCTATCGCTGTAAAGGCACTGAGAAAACAGCGATGGAGCAGGAGTTTCAGCAGCGACGTGCCCTCCGTGAACAGTTCCCCGACGATCCAGCGTTCAAATACTACGCCATGTTTGCTCTTGCCAATGAAAAACCCTATATGGCAAAGATGCCTGGGGTGGGCGAGTATGCTGTGACGCTGGATGCGGACGGGCAGAAGGCACAGGAAGCCTTTAACGCAGCGATCGAGACAGCAAGGGGTTTAAGTGATGCTGAGGAAGAGTCGGTAGCGGATGAGTCGGTAGCGGGGAGTGGGTCCGATCGTGTGCTGGAGCAATTGGAAAGCCTTTACAACCTGCCCGCGATCGCGCCGGAGAATCTGCATACTAATGCCCCAGATTTCGACGCGCTCACACCGGAAGCCGTTGAGTTTCTGGCGTATCTGGAGGGCAAAGAGTGGCTGGATGTCTTTCAGGGAGTCCGTCATTATCGCCGCTATTGGGGTGAGCGCAATGGCTTCAATGCTGAGGCATTTCTGCAATTCCTGACGGCGATTAATCTGGCTGGCTTTGGTGCCTTTGATGATGACGCAACCAAATGGCGATCGCGCCACTATCCGCAATTGCCTGACGAAAGCCACTTTGAGTGACGACACGCTGACGACTGACGACTGACGCTGGTTTGAAGCGGTCAGTGCTGACCACTGTAAAAGTTTGGCAGTCAGAGGCGTTGAGAGTCGTCAACAGACCACAGGGACGGTTGAGCAATGGAACCAAGCGTTTCGTCAGTCGTCATTCCTGGCTCTGCCAGTACGTCACCCCCAAAAACGGTAGGGATTAGCTTTTTACAGAAGCCAATGGCGATCGCCTTCTTTAGTCACAAGCCTTACAGCGAGACCGATCAGCTCATGTCTAGTAGAAAATGCCTCGACTGCACAGGCTTTGCCATTGAGAGACTGGTTAACGGCTGTCTTCACAGCGAAGCACCACGGCAAAAGAAGCCAAAGGGGTTCTCTAGATGTAAGGGACTAGCAAACAAATAAGGTACCGATTAGGTTGGGGCAATTGAAATATCCCATTTAGGTAAGCTTTCAGAACGC
>NZ_PVWK01000101.1 GCF_003003795.1 Stenomitos frigidus ULC18
AAAGGGGCGTCCTGGCATGACCCATGACCTCAAAGGGGACTCCTTTAGTTTGGCGCAACTTCATATTTAATTGGTATTAGGAGCTTTCTAGCAAACAAAAGATCCGTAGAGGCAGGTTTGATACCAACGCCAAACGATCGCACTACAGATGACTGTGTGTAGGGACGGACGGCCATACACTCCTACGAGGATATGTCAACGGAATTGAGCGAATGGGTATGACACCAAAGTGATCGGCTGGAGGTAAAGACGCTGGCAAAACCTGCACTCTACCAAGCGGTACCTTTTTTCTCGGAATCACCTTACAGCCGTTTTCATTTGCATTCACCACACCCGACACCCGACACCCCACACCCGTCTTGATCGAACTGTGGCTTACTCGATTGAGAACCGCTGTAATTGACAGTTCCGAGTCAGCGCGTACAAAGCGAGGGCGATCCGATACAATGCGTTTGCAATCCCTGACATTGCCATTGTTCGTGTTCACCATGCCATTGCGCCTCGATCGACTACCATTGTCAGGGCTCATCATTGGCTTGTGACCCATCACAATGCTATATTCCTGACTCCCATGCCATTGCGACCCATCACAATGCGATTGCCAGTGCTCTACATCGCATGGCGCTCTGATCCATTGGCCTCGCAACGGGTTGCGCTGCATCAAGCTTGATACGCCGTTCCAACGTAGTTAATGAAACGACTCTTCTCCCCATTCCCCACTCCCTACTCCCTACTGCCCCTCTGCAGCATCATGGCCTGTATCGTCGCTGCCGCACCGACCCATGCCGCACAGCCGCTGTATGTCTCCTATCCGCCAGCAAAGCATGAGACGGTGGCCGATCGCATCTTTCTCATCGGGACTGCGCCACCGGGAGGAACGGTCTTGGTGAATGGGCAGGCGATCGTGCGGAACACGGCCGGACATTTCGCACCCAGTTTTCCGCTGCACGTTGGGGAGAATCGGTTTGCCTTACGCTACGGCAAGCAAGCGGTCACGCTGACAGTCACACGCTTAGCAGCAACAGCCGCACTACCAACGGGCTTGGCGTTTGGCAAAGACTCGCTTAGCCCTGCTGTTGATATGGCGCGGTTGCCTGATGAGTTGATCTGCTTTACGGCGATCGCGCCGCCCACGGCCAGAGTGTCTGTCAAACTGGCTGAGCAAATCATGCCGCTGGTGCCACGTCCGCAGCAAATCGAACTACCGGGAAATGCGTCTGTCCTAACTCAGCAAAACCGTCCTGTCGCGATCGCCGGACGGTTTGAAGGCTGCGCTCATACGGTACTGTTGGGCGATCTCGGTAAACCGGAATTCCAGCTCGCTCAGGATGGACAAACCATCAAGCAGTCTGGGTTTGGCAGCATCAAAATTTTGTCGCCCACACGTCTAGAAACCGCCGTCGTGACCGCAGAAACCGGCACTGCTCGCACAGGCCCTAGTACCGATTATTCGCGTCTCACCCCTTTGCCCAAAGGGACGCAAGCACTCGTAACAGGCTACGAAGGCGATTGGGCACGACTCGATTACGGTGCCTGGATCAAGCGCAGTGAGGTGCAAATTCTACCAACTGGCGCACCACCAAAATCAATTATTCGCAGCATCAAAGCCAGGCAGGTAGGTGACTGGACAGAGATTGTCTTTCCGCTTCAAGTGCCTGTCCCCGTGAGCATACAGCAGGGCGATCGCACCTTCACGCTCACCCTTTACAACACCACCGCTCAGACCGATATTATTCACCTGGATGACGATCCGCTGATTGAACGCTTGGACTGGCAGCAAAATAATCCAGGGCAGATCCAGTACACCTTTAACCTCAAGTCCAGCCAGCAATGGGGCTATAAGTTGCGGTATGAAGGGACAACGTTAGTGCTGTCGTTAAAGCATCCGCCGGGAGTGAGGGGAGAGGGGGGAGGGGATGAGGGAAAAAGTGCGAAGCAAGGGACGATCGCAGACTTGGAAAAGGCTCAAGCTCAAAACTCCAGACCTCAAGCTGAAACAGTCTCAGCCCTCCGCACTGCGACAGCCTTAGCTGGCATCAAAATTCTTCTCGATCCTGGACATGGTGGGCCAGAAGATTTAGGTTCCAGAGGGCCAACGGGCTATCCTGAAAAAACGGTAGCGTTGGTCATCACAAAACTGGTGCGCGATCGACTCCAGCAACGAGGCGCAACGGTCTATCTCACCCGCGAAACCGATGTTGATGTGCCGTTGCAAGACCGGGTTGCGCTGATCGATAAAGTGCAGCCCACGCTGGCTCTCAGTCTGCATTACAACGCACTACCTGACGATGGGGATGCCATCAAAACGAAGGGCGTTTCTGCCTTCTGGTACAACACACAGGCACATAGTCTGGCAGTGTTTTTGCACAACTACCTGACCAAGACCTTGAAGCGATCGTCCTATGGCGTGTTCTGGGACAACCTGGCGCTAACTCGTCCCACGACCGCACCGTCAGTGCTCTTGGAACTTGGTTTCATGATTAACCCCGATGAGTTTGAGTGGATTACTAATCCAAAAGAACAGCAGCGATTAGCCACCGCGATCGCGGATGGTATTACAAGATGGCTACAAAAAAGCCAACCTTAAGGATCGTGGCATAAATAAAATCGACAATTTTTTTTCCCGTAGGGGCGCACGACCGTGCGCCCCTACGGGAAATGATGGATTCATTCAATTTGTGTTCCTAAACTTTACCCCTCACTTCTGCCACCTGCCGCCTCACCGCCAGCGCTCGCTCTTGTGATTTGGCTTTGCATCCTGTAACGCGTTACCGATGCCTTTAATAATGCCGCGACCAATGAGCCCGATACCGCGACCAATGACTTCTGTCAGCACATAAACAACGCCTCTACCTAAGAATGAAACTGCTGCACGGACACGAGGGACGATCGCGTCTCGTACTTCGAGTAGCAACGTCACCAGAAAAGGAAGACCCGATAGTGCTGCTAGCTCCTCATTGCGAGGCGCATAAATTGTTGTTCTACTGATGCCGTTGCCTGTTAGAGTCAGCAAACTATACTGACTTTCAAAAATAGCGGCGGGTTCTGTAAACACACGATTAGTCCGATACTTCCAGGACAAATCATTGCGAAAACGCTCAACTTCACGGCTGGAAAGTAACCGCTTATCGTAAAAGGTTTGCTTGATCTCAGTCACATTGCCAAACCGATTAAGGAGGGGTTGTATGACAGCATTGGCGACTTGAAGCATCACATTTTGTAGCAGCAGTTCCATCTGTGCCATTGCCTCTACGGTGCCAGCCGCGTAGGTCGCATCTTCAACCGTTAAGGGTGTTTGAAAAAGCAGATGAGCCAAAAACTCTGTAAACAAAGGGATTTTGTCAAGAATTTCGGCCTCAATAAGGTCTACATCCTGTAGCAAAACTGAGACAACCTCGATCGGCTGCATATCAACTTGCACCGTGTAATATTTACCCAAAAAATCCGTTACGGTTGTCTGCCACAAATCTTGCAAAATCACATTACGCTTTTTTTTAAGCTGGTCTAAGGACAGTTGCGATCGCAAAGTATCCAAAATAGCTTGCAGTTGTCGCAATACAAGCTGAAGCAATGCTCGTTTTTTTGCGTCCTTTAAAATGTCGATTTCGAGCGGAGTGGCAGTGAGATTTTGCAGGTTTCCTTGCAGTTGAGTAAACGTTGCCAAAAAGAGCGCCGCTTGGGGTGATTGGATGCTGCCTGCAATCGTCTCTGTTAACGCAGTCGAGCTCTCGTTTGAGGCTGTTTCTAACGTCGCTCCCGTAAAATCTGCCGAGGTTGGTTGGCGACGATCGGCACCCAATGCCCGTCTCGTCTCCAGCGGCTGGGCTGGCAATGTCGGTTGGGCTGGTTCGTTGGAAGCGGCTAACAGGCGATTGACCAACCAACGTGCCGTGCGTAGCTCGCGGCGCTGCCCTGCCAAAATTAACTGATCGATGACTGACCGTTCGGCTTGCAGTTGGCTCTCTAGCTCTGCGATCGCCCGCTCAATTTGCCGTACCCCAGACAACCGTAGATTACGTCGCCAAATTGCTAGCCAACCGTCGTTAGTTTGGGTCAGGGACGTTTTGCTGCTTGGGCGACTGGTTGCAGTTGCGTCAACACTCGATTGCCGAGTTAGTTGCGTCCCCGGTCGTGCAATTGCCTGAATGCCCTCCGCCCAATACGACTGCCCAGACGCGACCTGCCGGATCGCAGTCACCAACTCCGCAACGCCCGTTCCTTTGAGGCAGTAGCCGCCCGCACCAGACTGAAATGCGGCTGCCAATCGCGTTAGCTCTAGCGTAGACCCCAACAGCAGCAAGGGAAATTGAGTATACTCCATTCTTAGCTGCTGGCAGAGCGCCAACCCAAGGCCCTGGCTTGCTCCTTGCCCCAAATCTAGATTGAGAATGATTAAATCGGGCGATCGCTCCGTCCCATTAGCAGCCTCGTGGGCGATCGACGGGTTGGCGATCGTCTCTGCCGAAGTAGACAACGCTTGCAGTACTTGTAACGCTCTAGTGGCAGAATCAGCCTCTTGAACAAGCTGCAAATCAGGAAACGGTTCTAAGCACGCCGCTAGACCCAGGCGAAAGACTGGATCATCCTCAATCAGCATGAGTTTGAGTACTCGATTTTGCTGGCGTGCCTCACGCGCATAGCTCATGCAATCCTCCGACCAACCCAAACCGAAATACATTCATCCTGACAAGATACAAGGTAAACGGCAGAAGTCAAAGGGCAGAGGGCAAGAGGCAGGAGGCAGAGGGGCAGGAGCGGCGGAAGAAGCAGAGGGGGCTAAAGACTAAAGCTGACTCTTTCTAACCCCCTTCTTACGGCGGCGGCAACTCTGGCGGCAGGGATGGCGTGCTCACTGGCGGTTCATTGTAGGGTTCTGGAGTGGGACGATACGGTTCTGGTACGGACGGCGCTTCATAACCGGGGAAGGAGCGGCGGGGTCTCAGTCGCTCACTGCGTTGAGCCGACCAACGGGCGATCGCCTGTTGCGCCTCGCCATATAGCGCTCGTCCCGCACCAATTTTGGAGGCAAGATTGATGGCATCGGACAGGCTCCCCCGGTCTGCCAGCGCTCTGGCTTCATCCAGTAGCGGTTGATCTTCGGCAAGCTGAAGTTGAGCTGTCCAATTGTTGATCAAGACCTGAGTCTCTTTGTAAAGCGCCCGTCCTGCGCGAATTTTGGTTGCTGACTGGATGGCTTCTTTCAGCTTTTTCGCTTTAGCAAAGGCTTGCGCCTGGGTCAGCAGCGGTTGATCTTCAATGGTTTGTATTTGGCGAGTCCATTTGGCGATCGCGCTTTGAGCCTCTAGTCGTAGTGCTCGTCCAGGGGCGATTTGCTGTGCCTGAGCGATCGCGGCCTTGAGTTTAGGGATCGTGCCAGTGGCTGCTAGCTGCCGTGCTTGCGCAAGGTATGGTTGATCTTCAAGCTGTTGGATCTCTTTACGCCACTGGGCAATCAACGTTTGAGCATAGAGTCGCTGGGGGTGATCGGGCGTTAAGGTTTGCATCAGTGCGATCGCGGCTTGAAGTGTTGGCATTTGCTTCAGCCGGGCAACAGACGTAGCCATTTGGATTTGCAGTAAATCCTGTGACTGCTGCTCTAGCCGCAAAAGGAGCGGTTTTGTTTGAGAATAGAGGGGGCTGTCGGCTCGAATCTGCTTCACCTGCGCTAGGGCAACCCAGAGTTGCCTAAACTGCTCATCGGGTGAGCGGGTCAACAGACGATTGGCCGCTAGCGGTTGAGCCCGACTGACCCACACCAAATCGCGGGCGACAGAAGGCAACGGCAGACTGAGCGGTAGTGCCCCAGCCGTCGCGATCGCACCCGGCAGGTCAGACTGCCCTAGCTGTTCTGTCAGACGGTTGAGCAGCAGTTGACCCCAGGCTTGCATGTCATTTTGGGCGTCCACATGGGCATAGGTACGAGCATCAATCTGCTCAGCCAGGGCGATCGCGCGTCCGATAATGGTCACATTTCCAGGGGCACTCTCCGCGACCTGACGCGCTTGCTGGAGCTGCTGACGGGCGGCACGCTCTGTAACCAGTTGCTGCCGCAAGCGGCTGATGTTCTGTTGCGCGTACTGGTCATCTAAACCTACAAGCGCCTGGAGTTTCTCGGTTGCTGTCTGCCAATCTTGCTGCTGGAACGCAGTTTGGATCACAGCCTCGATCGCCTGCCCACGATTGGCACCTTTCTGCCAGTCCAGCAGGGCCGTTTGAACTTCGGCATGGATTGAACTGTTTGCAGGAATTTTCTTTGCCAGAGCGATCGCACCCGCGAGATCACCCCGATCTGCTTTGGTGCGTGCGATCGTCAGGAGCGCCTTCGACCACTCTTTGACAGCACGGTTAGCGCGAATGTGCAGCGGATGATCAGCCGACCAATTTTTTACCAGCGCTAGCCCTGCTAAGAGCGCTTCCACTTTGCCCGATCGCGCGGCTTGCTCAGCACAGTAAAGCTTATCGGTATCGGCAGATGCAGGGATCAGTTTTTGACAGTTGGCGACGGGTGGCAACGTTGTGAGCCAGAGAAACGCGGCGACACCTGTACCACCACAAAACGCCAGGAGACAAAGCCAAATGAGCGGTGCCGCCAAAAGCCGTAAGCCTCGCGTCACTTTGCCAGGCACACGGCTGCGTCGCAATGGGTTAACGGCTTTAGACTCCGCCTGGCTGTGCGCGCGATCGCCATTCTCCCCCTTGCCAGGCTTGACAGCGAGCACAGTCGGCACTCCCACTGTTGGCGCTTGGGCCGCCCGGTCGGGAGCGCGCCTGTCCGTAACGTTAGAGCTTCTGGCTGTCTGTTGAAAGCGAAATTTAAAGGCTTGTGCCCGCGCCCGATTCACTGATTTTCCTGCCATAACACTAGCTTCCGCAATATAAAAATCTAGCGGTTAGCCCAGCACCCCTACTAGAACCAACACCTACGGCTCAAACAGCCAATGGCTGTTTGATAGCCATTGGTTAACAACTGCCGTGATCGCCCATGTTGAGTCTGAAACTGACTCCATTCACGCTCCATCGAAGCCGATGCCACAGAGCTGTCATTGACCTGCGGCTCTGTGGCACTGTGCCGATATTGTATTAGCTTCGACCTGTTTTGCAGCGATCAGGCAAAAATCTTGTGCAGATTTGCCACAATTGAGACGATCGCCAGCACATGGAAAATTCTGCGATGCATAATTCTGCTGCTATATCCATTCCGAGCCATCAACTGCAGGCCACATCGAGCAAAATGGCCTTTGCACTGAATTGGGTCGATGAGTCGATCGCCTGGACAGACGAGTGTGGGCGCATGCAGTGGTGCAACTCAGCCTTTGAGCAGCTGGTACACCAACCAGCAGCAGACATGGCAGAGCGGCTGTTGACAGAGTTAATGCCCTTAACGTTAGAAGGCGAACCGCTGCCACTGTCCCTGCATCCTGTGTATGGGGCACTGACAACCAACCAACAACAAAATGGGGCATATGGCTTTCAGGCGCACGATCGCAGCTTGATGCTTGCCGTTACTGTTGTGCCGCTGCCAGGCATGGAAGATAATCACACGGCAAACGGCGTGATGCTAGTAGTGCGCGCTTCGACGACGCAGCGCTTGTCACCACGATCGCAGCAAAACGTGTCATTAGAAGAAAAAGTAACCGTCAATGACCACACCGCTGCACCGAGCGAGCCTAGCCAATGGACGACAGCTCAATTCGAACAAATCAACCAGCAGCTAAGGAACGAGATCGCAGAGCATAAACAGACCGAGGCGGCCTTACGTAAAAGTAAAGAGCGATTTTGTTGCATTTTTGACAATGCCCCCATTGCCATTAGCCTTGCTGATGCTCACACCTATCACATTGTTGAAACCAACTACGCCCATCGAGCGTTACTTGGCTACAGCAGCGACGAACTAGCCAAGATGACCCATGTTGATATCACCCACCCCGATGACGTTGGTAACAATCTAGAGCAGATTAAGCAACTGCTTGATGGCGCCATTCCTCAGTTCCAAATTGAAAAGCGCTTTGTGAAGAAAAATGGGGATTGGATTTGGGCCACCCTGACGGTTAGCATCATCCGCGATCCGGATGGTCGTACTTACAGTCTGGGGATGATTGAAGACATTACCGATCGTAAGCAAGCCGAAGAGGCCTTGCTCGAAAACCAGCAATTATTGCAACTGGTGATCGATAGCGTACCCACTGCCATTTTTTGGAAAGACAGAGCCTTACGCTACCTGGGTTGCAATCATCGGTTTGCGATCGACGCAGGCTTAGCAACGCCCAAAGACATTATTGGTAAAGATGACTTTGAACTTCCTTGGGCTATTTACGCAGAACGCAGCCAAGTCGAAGATCGGCAGGTGATTACGTCAAAGCAACCCAAACTCGGCAGAGAAGGACTTTTACTGAGGGCAAGGGGAGAACAATGCTGGATCAAAACCAGCAAGGTGCCGTTATATGACAATAGGGGCGCGGTCGTCGGTGTTTTGGGCACTTATGAGGATATCACTAAGCGCAGACAAGCCGAGAAGTCACTCAGACTCACTCAGTTTTCCATCGATCGTGCGACTGATCCCATGTGGTGGGTCAAACCGGATGGGTCAATCTATTACGTTAATGATGCCGCCTGCCGCGATCTGGGTGATAACCGTGAGTCGATTATCGGTAAGCAGGTTTCTGACTTTAGTCCAGACTTAACTGCAGCAGAGTGGGACGCTTATTGGCTACGGATTAAGGCAGAAGGTTCAAGTACGTTTGAAACACTCCTTCAAGCTAAAGATGGCTCCATTTTCCCAATTGAGGTAACGGCCAATTATATTAAGTTGAACGATCAAGAATACCAATGTAGCTTTGTTCGCAATATTACCGATCGCAAGCAAACTGAAGATCAGCTTCGGTCATCTCTGAAAGAGAAAGAAGTTCTTTTAAAAGAAGTTCACCATCGGGTTAAAAACAATCTGCAGATGGTGTACAGCTTACTGAATTTGCAAGCGAATGCTATTAGCGATCCCAACATATTGGCTCCATTTAGAGATAGCCAACATCGTATTAAAGCGATGGCCTTACTTCACGAAAAGCTCTACCAATCTGAGAGTTTAGCCAAAATCGACTTCTCTGACTATGTTCATAATTTAGTAACGGATTTACTCCATTCTTACAGTGCTAAGCCTGCTAAGATTAGCCTGAAGCTTGAGATCGCTGAACGAGAGCTAGCGGTTGACGTGGTGATTCCCTGCGGTTTTATGATCAATGAGCTAGTGACTAATGCATTGAAGTATGCGTTCCCAGGTGATCGCACGGGTGAAATTCAAATCTGCTTCTTTTCATTGGCGAACAATCAATGTCTCTTAGTCATTGCGGATAATGGTATCGGCATGCCAACGTCAATCGCTTGGTCTCACACAAATAGTTTGCCCGCTCTAAATTCACTTGGTCTCCAGCTTGTCCATGCTTTTGCCCATCAGCTAAGAGGCACATTAACGCTCGATCGCACCCACGGCAGTAGATTTGAGCTTTTATTCCCAACCCAAGGTAGAAGCAATGAGCGCTAAAATTCTCGTTGTGGAAGACGAGCCCATTATTGCCTTAGATATTCAACGACAGTTGATTCAATTGGGTTATACCGTAGTGGCAATTGCTGACTGTGCCGCCGTAGCCCTAAAAGCGGTTGAGCGCTGGCGGCCTGATCTCGCCTTAATGGATATTCGCCTTCGAGGAGACAAAACGGGCATTGAAACGGCAGTTCAAATACGCCAGCAACATCCCATTCCGATCGTCTTTCTCACGGCCCATGCCGATCGGGCAACCATTGAGCAAGTGAAGGCTGCACAGCCCTATGGCTACATTGTTAAACCCTTTGAAACCCATAATCTCATCACTGCCATTGAAGTGGCCCTCAATAAACACCAGGCAGAAATGGTCACCCAGGCGGGGCTAGAAAAAGAAAAAAAACTCAACGAGATGAAGTCCAACTTTATCGCAACTGTCTCTCATGAGTTTCGCAACCCGTTGAGTACGATTCTCTTGTCGCTTGATTTGCTAGAACGCGGCGGTGAGCAGTTAACGCCAGCCAAAAAGCGGCTCTTTTTGCAACGAGCCAGGGTCTCAGTCGATCGCATGGAGCAACTGCTTGAAGAAGTGCTGCTCATTGGTACCGTTGAAGCAGGCGAGTTGCAATGCCATCTAGCACCGGTTGATAGCGTCGAATTTTGTCGCCAATTAGTGGCGGAATTTCAACACAACGGCTGCACGACCACTGACCCTCAGCACGTGCTTGTCTTGACTCAAGCGGAAATGGCGATCGACTCCACAAGGTTCTATGATCTGGATGAAAAACTGCTGCGCCATATTCTGACGAATCTCCTGTCAAACGCGATTAAATACTCTCCAGACGGTGGCAAAGTGCAGCTTGATTTGAAATGTACACCCGATGGCGTAACATTCCAGGTCTGCGATGATGGCATTGGCATTCCTCCAGATGACTACGCCCAATTGTACGATCGCTTCCATCGTGCCAGTAATGTCAAAATGATCCCTGGTAGTGGCTTAGGGCTATCGATCGCCAAACAGTGCGTAGACCTTCATGGTGGCACCATCACCTTTAAGAGTGCTGTTGGCATTGGCACAACGTTCACAGTTAGCCTTCCTGCAACCCTGAGCCCGAACAACTCTCAATAAGAAGTCCAAGCAAGAAATGACCCTTGGTGAGGGACAGGTTTTGCCGGAGTCTTGACAGCCAGCCGCGAATCATGTGGTTGAAGCGGCCCCTACGAGTCTTTGGTTTGCGAGCAATCTCCGTCGGACTAGGGAGTGTTTTAAAGTCTTTTGGTCATTATACCGACTGATGCTGATCCCCCTCAATCCCCCTTCAAAAGGGGGGCTTTGGATGGTTTGGCTCCTTCGTAAAAAAGCAGGACTTTGTCGCTGCTGATCACTACACTCCTTCAAAAGAGGGACTTTGGATAGTTCGGCTCCCTCCTTTTTGAGGAGAACTGGGAGGATCGAAGGGCTTTCAAACACGACTTAGTAGTGAAGCGTGTCTTCTGGAGCGGCTGTTTGGGCAATCATCTCTTTTGTCACAAAGCCCGTTGTCTGAATGATGCGCGCTATACAGCCTGTCCAACCTGTTTGATGGCTGGCACCAATGCCGGCACCATTGTCACCGTGGAAGTACTCGTAGAAAAGGATCAAATCTTGCCAATATGGATCGGTCTGAAACTTCTCGGCACTCCTATAAATGGGGCGTCGTCCCAACTCATCTTTCAAGAAAATTTGGGTAATTCGATCGCTCACTGCTTGCCACACATCAAACAGCGTCTTTTGTTGACCTGAGCCTGTTGGGTACTCGATCGTGAACGCATCGCCATAATAGCCATAGAGATAGATCAGTGCTCGTAGCAGCAGGAAGTTGACTGGCATCCAAATGGGGCCGCGCCAGTTGGAATTACCACCAAACATGCCCGTGTTGGAATCACCTGGCAAATAGTCAACGCGGAACTCCTGCCCGGCGTGGTGGAAGATAAAAGGATGGTCGTGATGGTGGCGGGACAGCGCTCGAATACCATAGTCACTGAGAAACTCAGCCTCATCCAACATTCTGGATAAAACCCGGCGTAGCTTCTGCTCATTCATGATGGCAAGCATTAGCCGTCCATTAACACCTGGAGTCGTGGGTAAATGAATATTGGCGGTTAGTTCAGGATGCCTCATGAGAAACGATTGCGCCCGTTCTTTGAATTTAGGTAGTTTCTCAAACACGTGCGATGGAAACACTGCGATCGCCATGAGTGGCAACAAGCCCACCATCGATCGCACCTTCAATCGCTGGCAGTCGCCATTGGGCAAGCGCAGCAAATCATAGAAAAAACCATCTTCTTCATCCCAGAGTTCATCGCAGTTTTCGCCAATCCGATCCATCGCTCCGGCAATCCACAGTGTATGTTCAAAGAACTTGCTTGCTAGGTCTTCATAAAGCGGATCGTGGATAGCCAACTCCACAGCAATTTGCAGCATCCGTTGACTGAAAAACACCATCCAGGCAGTGCCATCAGCCTGTTCTAGAATGCCGCCTGTGGGTAACGGCGCACTGCGATCGAACACACCGATGTTATCCAACCCCAAAAAGCCACCTTCAAAGACGTTGTTGCCAATGGTGTCTTTGCGGTTCACCCACCAGGTAAAGTTAATCAGCAGTTTGGAAAAGGCATATTTCAGGAAGTTAACGTCGCCTACACCCTTGTTTTGTTCACGATCGCGCGTATAGATTTCCCAGGTTGCCCAGGCATGAACGGGTGGATTCACATCACCAAAGTTCCACTCATAGGCAGGCATCTGACCGTTGGGATGCATGTAGTCTTCCTGCAACATTAGCTCCAACTGGCGCTTGGCAAAGTCTGGGTCAACGATGCTCAAGGGAATCATATGGAAGGCTAAATCCCAGGCAGCAAACCAGGGATATTCCCATTTGTCAGGCATGGAAATCACATCATCGTTATACATATGGTGCCAATCGCTGTTGCGTACATGCTGCCGTTGATCAGGACGCATATAGGGGTTGACGTTGTGCTCCTCTAGCCATTTGTCTACGTCATAGTAAAAGTATTGTTTTGACCACAACATTCCTGCCAGTGCCTGCCGCATCACATTGGCGCGATCGTGGTCAGCCTTGACTGCTGCTGGTGTAAGCGCCGCATAGAATTCATTGGCTTCCTGCTGGCGATCGATTAACACCTGGTCAAACGCATCAAATGGGTTACCCATCTGATTGGGGTGAGTGGCCGCAAGGCGTAAGCGGACAGTCTGTGTTCCTCCCGCTTCTACTGTGACCTGGTAATGAGGAGCAACCTTCGTTCCCATGGCTGCTGGATTGACCGCTTCAGTTTGACCATGCACCACGTAGTGATGAATCGCATCCTTAACGTAAGGGCTGTCGTTGTCAGTGCCAAACAGCCGCTCATTGTTGGTTTCGTTCTCCGTAAAGAGTAGCGGCACCACCTGATCGCAATAGAGATAGTAATCTCCTAGCTTTTCTTTGAAGAGTGGGTTGGTGTGATAAGCATGCACAACGCTATACCCTGTGCCTTCATACTTTTGCAGGATGGGTTTAGAGCCACCATCTTGCCAACTCCAGGTATTGCGGAACCAGAGCGTTGGCAACAGGTGCAGAGATGCAGCTTCGGCACCACGATTGCAAATTTTAATTTGGATCAGAATGTCGTCAGCGCTTGCTTTGGCATATTCGACAAACACATCAAAGTAGCGATCGTCATCAAAGATGCCGGTATCCAGCAGTTCATATTCCAACTCATCACGGCTACGACTGCGGTTCGTCTCCAACAGATCGGCGTACGGAAACTCGGTGTGGGGATACTTGTAGAGGTACTTCATGTAGGAATGAGTCGGCGTACTGTCTAGATAGAAGTAGTACTCCTTGACATCCTCGCCGTGATTGCCTTCACTGTTGTTGAGCCCAAACAACCGCTCCTTGAGAATGGGGTCGTTGCCATTCCACAAGGCTAGAGCAAAACAGAGCAGATTATTGGCATCAGAAATGCCGCCCAACCCATCTTCGCCCCAGCGATACGCCCGCGATCGAGACTGGTCATGCGTCAAATAATTCCAGGCATCGCCGTTATCGCTATAGTCTTCTCGCACCGTACCCCACTGCCGCTCACTCAGATAGGGACCCCAATGTTTCCATGCTGTGCCATCACGACAGTCCTGCAAGCGTTGGTTCTCTGAAGTCATTATGGCTTCTCCTGAATTTTGGTTTGGATGCAACGCACTCAGTATCATTTATAGCTGTTGCCACAACTCTTAGGAAGGCGAATTTAATCAGGTGCAATTCTTGCTGTAGGGACGTGATATGGAACGTCCCTTGTCGCTTCAGCGGTCGGTAACCGGTCGTCCCTAAGGGCATCAAACACGGCTCTGTGGGTGCCTGTATTTTTAAGAAGCGCGTGGCCATCCAGTTCGCCCCAGGGACACCGTTTGGTAGCGTTTGGCGCCACGCGCATAGGCCCATGAGGCCAACTCGAACGATCGCTAGAGCGCGTGCGAGCGCACCTGTGCAAGGACGCGTTGTCAAAGGGCCACCCCAAGCGACCGCCGCCGAAACGCTGCTTGGAGAAAAAACAGGGGTTGGTATTGATGTTTGTCCCGCCCGTTTGGATGTGTACCTGCGGCCCCAAGGGCCAACCTTAAAAGTGCCCCACACCGAAGCTGGCGTCCGCACCCTGCTGGGGCAACGCCAACCAACGCCACCCCCTCGGCGCTCAACCGATTTTTCCATTCCCCTTGACTCCCAAGACAATCGCTACAAAAGGCGCAGATAATCTAGAACAGACCCCAGTTAAGGATGGATATCATTCAATTGGCATAAGCTTACTCGTTCCCAAACGGGCAAATCGTCTGGTCGATCGACATCGGTAAGCGTTGGAAGATTGGTCAGAGACAGATTCAAGTTGCTGGCAATGTCTACGGTTTGCTGAAACACGCGATCGGTGCTCCAGGCGATTGTTTTGAATAACTCAGGTACAAACAGTCGCAGCCCAATCAAATAATAACCACCGTCTGTAGCCGGACCCAACACCAAATCAGTTTGCTGTAACGCTTGAAAGGCTTGTTCTAATACTGCGCCAGTCAACTCTGGACAATCTGTGCCGATGATCACCGTCGCCTTTACGCCGCTCTCCAGCGCTATTTGGAATGCTTGCGCCATGCGATCGCCCAGATCCCCTTCCGGCTGCGGTTGATAGGTTAGATCGTCACCTAACCAGGTTTGCATTTGGGCACGATCGCCACCCACAAACCAGACTTCCACGGTCAATGGACGATTTTGCTGTAGTGGTTTGACCTGAGCCAGCGTGTGTTCAGTCATGTGGCGATGGATATCTGCCGCTGCCTCAGCTCCTAGCGCTGGGATCAGTCGGGTCTTTGCCTTTCCTGGCTCTGGGTAACGAGTAAAAATGATGAGGCGATCGCTCACGAGCTTATCTTTGTAGGTACCGTTGTCAGCATACTCTGAAACTTTTTGAGCCGAGTAACCGTATGGAAACCACCGTGCGCGACCAGTACAACCAGATGGCAGAGGCCTACGATCGCCGCTGGAGTCGTTATTTGTCTAGAACGCTGTCGTTGCTCAAACAATGGGCAGAGCTTGCACCAGAAAGCACGGTGCTTGATATTGCATGTGGCACTGGCGAATTTGAACGCCTGGTATTGTTGGAGCAGCCGACACAAGCGATCGTTGGCATTGATCTTTCAGAAAAAATGTTGGAAATCGCTCAACAAAAGTGTCGCGACTATCCTCATGTTTCGTTTCAAAAGGCCTCTGTAGCCGCCTTACCCTTTGCCGATCGCAGCTTTGATGTGGTGGTGTCTGCTAGTGCGTTGCACTACTTTGACGACCCGATCGCGGCCCTCATCGAAGTGAAGCGGGTACTCAAGCCGGATGGTGAACTAGTGATTCTCGATTGGTGCAAAGATGACTGGCTGTGTCAGCTCTACGACTGGGTCTTGAAGCGGCTCGATCCAGCGTATCAACAGTGCTACACCCAAGCCGCGTTTCACAGTTTTCTAAGCGCAACAGGCTTTACAATTCAGCGTGCTACCAGAGTTCGCATCAGCCTGGCATGGGAAATGATGATCGCGACTGCGAGACCCGCTTGAGTTTTGAGTAGCGCTTCGCGCCTCTACGCTAGAGAGTTTTGAGTTTTGGGTTTGAGCCCTCATCCCTCATCCTCCAGACCTCATCTCCCATCCAAGCCCTGCTTTATGGATTGATTGCCTGGACAGACCAATCTGCACCATCGCGTTGATGCAGCCAGCGATTTTGGGGATTGCCACGAAGCTCCAGATGGTCTACTTCATGAGGGTCAAGCAGCAAAAGACAAAAATGGGGCAGAGGCGTTGTGGCATCAGGGACGGGTACGTTGAAGCCGTCCTTGTCAGTTTGAGGCTTACCAGGATGAGCCCAAGCAAACTGAGTCCGGGCGGCGTCCGACAGTGCCTGCCATACAGCTTGCCTAGCGGTCTGTAGTGTTGGATCGGTGTGTTCAGTTCTCACCAAAAGCAACGCACCTGCCAGACGGAACTGTTCGCGCGTTTTCGGAAAATACCAGCAGGCTTCACCCCAGGGGCGGTGATCAATCTGGTCTGCCTTCGCATTGCGAGCATCGGTAACAAATTGCAGTTGGTTTGTGCCGTCGAGAAACCCCCGAAACACGATCGTTCGGTTGGCAGGGCGTTGATCCACACTTACGGTTGCAAGCTGAAGATAACGGGCATAAGCCAGAGAGCGATTGCGATGGAGGGCATGGGAAAGCGGCGATCGCCAGGTAGCCAAAGACATAGAGGAAAGGCTAAAGGCTAAATGATAAAGGATAAAAGAGGCCGTCAGCAGAGCGACTTCTCTTTTCATGTCCGACTTTAGCCTTTAGCCTTTTCCTTACGCTTCCATCCACAGCGGCACATGGTAGCGTGCGTCTCGTAGACCCGCATCAAGCTTCTGATAGGCAGGTTCATAGTGAGCGACTAACGACCAGAAGGCTGCCGAATGATTTAAATGCACTGTATGGCACAGTTCGTGAATGAAGACGTAGCGCACCAACTCGCTCGGCAGAAACAGTAATTTGCAGTTAAGGCTAATTGTTTTGCGGCTAGAACAACTGCCCCAG
This sequence comes from Stenomitos frigidus ULC18, assembly GCF_003003795.1. Classification (GTDB taxonomy): domain Bacteria; phylum Cyanobacteriota; class Cyanobacteriia; order Leptolyngbyales; family Leptolyngbyaceae; genus Stenomitos; species Stenomitos frigidus_A. The sequence continues at coordinate 16,661 of NZ_PVWK01000101.1, forward strand.
CGAGTTTTTTGCACTCGCACAGACGCAGTTTCGAACGGTAACTCTACTTCTTGGCTCACTGTTCGCAGCCACGGGAGGAGATGTTTGTGAGCCTGAGCGATCACCCACTGTCGCAGAGTCGCAGTACAGGCGTTTTGGTCAGTAGTCTGTCCAAAAAGGGTCAGCTTTAAGTCGGCTTGCTCGACTGCCCGCAGTCCTGGTAAAGGAGTTGGGCAATAAGCGATCTGCCAATCTTGTTCGATCGCGCGCAGGCAAAGTTGCCCTGGTAGCTGATCGGCTGGTTCTGCTCCTACTAACGCTTGACGCGTCTCAACCTGTTGTGTCACTCGGTTAATCCAGCGCTGTTTACGCTGCAAGATTGCAGGAATGGCTGTCTGATCGTATCCCTGAGGCACGACAACCTCCAGACTACCTGCCACTGAGACCTTGAGAGAGACATGCTTTGCTTTGAGGCTTTCTCGCACGGTATAGGTCGGTAGCATGAGCACCATCGGTTCGCTGTCTGTGTTTCGACATTCCCATTAACGCACTCTATTGCCAAAGTGTCACCCCTCCGAATAGCAAAGACTCATACCCTTTTCATGGTTTGGAACGCTTATAATCGACGAAGCCTTTTAAACTTGAGGCAATCTGCGATCGGTTCACCAAGATTTGAGCCACAAGGACGATTCAGCGATCGGACTGTCTGACTGATTCTCTGCTTTAGAGGACTGAACTTTAAGCTTAGGTTTGCTCGAAAGGTGCCTCAAAGGAAATGACCAATGCCAGCCGCACTGGTTCGTCATTGTAGCCAACATCGGTATACTGAGTGACGGATAGAGCCTAGACATGTTAGTGCAACAGTTCTCACAAAATATCACTCTACGTCCAGCGATCGCTGACGACGTGGCTTGGGCTGCCCCACTGTTTTTCTCGGCAGGGCCAGCGGTATTCAGCTATATCTTTGCCTCCCCCTTTGAGGAATCAAAGGCCATTTTTTGTCAGGCGTTTGCCTATCCTCAACATGCCCTCAGCTACGAACATGCTCAGGTTGTTGAAGTGCTCAACCAGCCGGCTGGCGTCATGATTAGTTATCCGGGCTCTTTAAAACGCCAAGCCGATGAAAAAGTGCATCAAGTGATGGCACGCATTCTGCCACTCCGCAAGCTACCCAAGATTTTGGTCAATTTGGCAGACCTGACTCGGATCAAACAGGATGTTTCGGTTCAGGACTATTACATCTTGGGTCTCAGCGTCTTCCCAGAGTTTCGCAGTCAAGGTTTGGGCACCTACTTACTTGACCAGGCAGAAAAGCAGGCGCTGTCCCATCGCTGTCAGGCAATTTCGCTCGACGTGACCTATAACAATACGCCTGCCAGAGAGTTATTTGAGCATCTTGGCTATCGAGTCACCTGTAGTAAGTCAACCCAGCGTTTTGAGCAGTTGACTCGTTCGGGTGGCTTACATCGCATGGTCAAAAGCTTAGATCAAAGTCCGCCAATCGATTGATTTCGCTGACGCTTTCTAGCACTTCACGTTAGGCTCAAACTATCGACTGTGCTTATTGCTGGTGCTATATGAATTTTCCAGAGCTTGATACTGAAACGATCGATCGCATTCTCGAAATGGCGTGGGAAGACCGTACACCGTTTGAGGCGATCGAACGGCAGTTTGGTTTGCTAGAAAAACAGGTCATTGCGCTCATGCGTCGAGAGATGCAAGCATCGAGCTTCAAAATGTGGCGCCAGCGAGTGAGTGGACGCCAAACCAAACATCTCAAAGAGCGCGAATTCGTCGCTGGACGCTTTCGATCGCAGAACCAGAAGGGCTCTTAAACGTTTTAGCTTTAGAGCTCTCAGCGGTCAGCCATCAGCCATCAGCTTTTTACGGACTACCGACCACTAACGACTAACTTCTCTGCTGACCGCTGACTGCTGACTCCTAGCTCCCCGGCTGCCTGCGCCCCTTAACCCACACGTGATGCCTCTCGACACCCAAATTAAGCAAAAGGCTCTGGAACTAGGCTTTCACAAGGTTGGGATTGCCGCGATCGCACCTGACGCAGCTGCACCAGAAACCCACCTGCAAACCTGGCTAAACAACGGCTATAACGCCGATATGACCTGGATGGAGAATCCCAAACGACAGGATCTCCGACAGATTATGCCCGATGTCCAGTCGGTGATTTGTGTGGCGCTCAACTACTACACGCCTGCGTCACGGCCTGACAGTCATACAACGGCGAAAATTGCTCGCTATGGCTGGGGGCGCGACTACCATAAGGTGCTGCACAAGAAACTGAAAGCGCTTACTGTCTGGCTATGCCATCAGGGAGAAGCGATACAGGCTCGTTATTATGCTGATACGGGTCCCGTGCAAGATAAAGTTTGGGCGCAACGAGCAGGCATTGGTTGGATCGCCAAAAACGGTAATGTCATTACGCGAGAATACGGTTCGTGGGTGTTTTTGGGTGAAGTGCTGACGAATCTAGCGCTGCCGCCCGATCGTCCACACACCGCACACTGTGGCACCTGCACACGTTGCATGGAGGCTTGTCCTACCAATGCTATTCCAACGCCGTACGTGGTCGATGCCAATCGCTGCATTGCTTACCACACGATCGAAAATCGGGCAGCAACCTTACCAGAGGCGATCGCTCCTCATCTCCACGGTTGGGTCGCAGGCTGTGACATTTGTCAGGATGTTTGCCCCTGGAATCAACGGTTTGCCCAGCCTACCAATGTGGCTGATTTTCAGCCACACCCCTGGAATCTTACCTCAACTCTCCCAGCCTTAGCCACGATTACAGAGGAAGACTACGATCGACAATTTACAGGTTCTGCTCTGAGGCGCATTAAACCCTGGATGCTACGACGGAACGCTCAGGCGAATTTGGAAAGCCTTCAGTAGCAGCAGCTTGTTTGTCAACCTCAAAGGGCGTCAATGACATTAAAAAAACGGTAAATCCGTTACCTTTCTTAACAAGACAGGTTATAACTGTCACTAGAAGCACCATTTTTCGGGACGGTATGCCCCAAGCACACGCTGCTACTCAGAGCCAATCCAGTACGCTACAGCAATTGCAGCTCGAAAGTGAGCAGCTAAGCAAACATCTAGTCGCTCAAAAAGCGGTGATCGCCTCACTCGAGAGACGCGTTGGGCGATCGTTGGAGGCCCTAGATGTTCACCTACAGTCGTTAGTCAGTGTTCGTCAAGCAGTGCCGGTTTGGTATCACCATTTGTATGCCATGCAGAACGAGGTCAACAGCCTTTGTGACTTGATTTCAGACACCATGTTGCTGCAAAAGCTAGAGGCTGGCAAAGTAGAAGTAAAGCTAGAGCCGTTGACACTGGAGCCGCTCCTGGTCGGCGTAAGCCGCCATCTGCTTGATCCCAAAGACGGCAGCCCTACTCGTTTGATGTGTGAAATTGAAGCAGCGCTGCCACCGACCTTAGCGGATCAAGAGTTGATGGAAGCTGTGCTGACTGACCTTTTAGCCAGGGGGTTGAAGTATTCTGATGCTGCTTCACCCGTCATTTTAGGTGCGTCGCGTCGAGCCGATCGCGTCGTGCTACACATTACAGCGCAACGGTTTGCCCCGATCGGTAATCGAGATTTTGCCACCGAAATCGTCCTTTGCTGTCGCCGTATTGAAGTACAGCGAGGCGAAGTAACGTGTCAGCAGCGTGCCGATGGGTTGCAGATCGTGACGATCGCGCTTCATCTTGCCTCTTGATCCACTGCTTGAATGGAGAAAAGTACCTCTGAGGTAGAACGATCTCTCCAGATCAAAGGGGTTTGGTAAGTTGCTTGAATTTTTGGCTGCCGTAAGTTTAAAGATTTGATAGGCATTGGGCTGCAAGAGTAGAAGTAACAGTATGGTTCTGGTACTTTGGGCTGCATTGCTTCCCTGAAAGTGGTTGCTCGATCGTTTTAGTGGCAAAGACAACGAAAAATAATGTGACCTTTGCCAACCTGCTCTTTGCCAACCATAGAATTCTTGGCAAGTGAGTCAGTCACAATATTTTCTAGCTAGGCCAGCGATGAATCTTACACACCTGTTTTTTCTTACTTCTGGCTAGAGCGTACGATCGGAAAATGCTTCCCTTCTCAAGCAGTTAGAAAATCGCCTCGGAACGACTGGGTACTTTATTTAGAACAGCGATGCATCTTTACTCCAGTACTACTATCAATCCCTATTTCACCGACGAACAGAAGCCATTAGAACGACTGCCACATCCGGTTTACTTCGTCACTAAAGAGCCGAAATGGCAAGGTTTGATCAGCAATCCTGAGCAGCCGATCGACAGCGCTCTTTACGAACAGTGCGTGGTCTCGGAAGATATCTGGTCAGCACAGACGTTCATGAATCTGAAAAAACGGGGCTTGAACGTACATCTGGTACCAAAGCTTGTGCCTGGGAGTATTTGTATCGTTCCGTTTGATTATATTTACCTGTCGGATCTCTCCTACCGTAGCTATGTAGTAGTGGTTCAATACGATCGCCCGCACCCTGAAATTTGTGAGCAACGTATTGTCTTAAACAAAGTGGGCGCGATCGATCCAACACACCACTTTATGCCGCACTGGCCTCAACCAAACTTAGAGCCACGTGATCCGTTGCGGGGCACGCGAGTTGAAAACATGACCTTTAAAGGCAATAGCTATAATTTGACTGAAGAATTTAGGGACGCAGCCTTTTTAGAGTCGTTAAAGGCGCTGCAGATGAAGCTTGTTCTCAGCTCAGAAGAGGTAGGCTTTAACGGCTGGCGTGATTACAAGACAGCCGATGTTGTGATTGCGGTGCGAAATATTACAAAATACGACAGCACACTCAAACCAGCCTTGAAGTTAACGAATGCCTGGTTTGCTGGTTGTCCAGCCATTCTTAGCCCTGAGCCAGCTTACCAGGCGTTACGGCAATCTGAGCTCGATTACATTGAAGTCAAGACGGCCGAAGAAGCGATCGCCGCCCTTAAGCGGTTGCAAGATGAGCCAAAACTATACGCTGCTATGGTTGAAAATGGCTTTCGACGTGCCAGCGAATTTACAGAAGCTAAGGTGGCACTTTACCTGCGTCATTTGCTGGCCGATCCCATCGCTCAGGGTTACGAGCAGTGGCTGCGTCAATCCCCGCTCCAAAAATTTGTTGGACGACCCCTTCAACATGTTGGCCGTATTCTTAAACAGCGGCAGGAGCGTGACTATTACCGCACGCATATTTACAACGGCCCTCGCTTACTCGATCGCGATTAACGATTCTGGTAGGGCCATGACATTGCCATGCCCCTACCGGAGTTTGCCTTCTTGAAATGATTGAATCAGCGTTGAATGGTTTTGGCTGACTGGTTAAACAGCAGCTCTCGCGACTGATCGGGACTAATGGCCTGGTCTTTAAAGGCCTCAGCCTTGGCGTATGCACGAATAGTTGCAGGGCGAGATTGAATTGCTTCAAACCAGCGTTTTAGGTTAGGAAAGTGGTCGAGGTTTTGCCCCTGCCGTTCGTAGGGCACAACCCACGGATAGGAGGCAATATCCGCGATCGAATACTCGCCGGCTAGAAATTCGCGATCGCTGAGTCGCTTATCCAACACGGCATAGAGTCGTCCGGTTTCGTTGACATAGCGATTGATAGCATAGGGAATTTTTTCGGGTGCGTACTGGCTGAAATGATGGTTTTGCCCTGCCATTGGCCCCAAGCCACCCATTTGCCAGAACAGCCATTGCAGTACGTCAGCCCGTCCTTGCAAATCGGTTGGGATCAGTTTGCCAGTTTTTTCTGCCAGATACAGCAAGATTGCGCCGGACTCAAAGATTGAAATGGGTTTACTGCCTGTCGCTGGATCGTGGTCAACGATAGCGGGAATGCGATTGTTCGGCGCGATTTTCAGAAATTCTGGTTTGAACTGATCGCCAGCACCAATATTGATGGGAATCACGGTGTAAGGCAAACCGACTTCTTCCAAAAAGATCGTAATTTTGTGACCGTTGGGCGTTGTCCAGTAGTAGAGATCGATCATGGTTTTAAAAGGGGAGTGGGGACGGAGAGTTTTGAGTTTTGAGTTGGGAAAGAGGGATGAGGGCCGTGTTGGAAGGGATGAGAGAGGCATGAGTTGACAGCGCACGGTTGGCAATAGGTTAGTCGTAGGCGGCACCGTTGACTAAGCCGATTTTGAGGTGAGTGAGATCGGCAGCTTCGAGGCAGGCGACGTTAATGCGATATTTTTCGGGCGCGATACGAGGGCGATGGAAAGTGTAGATGCCGCAGACGTTGCAGAAGTAGTGCTTTGCCGTTTGCGTGTGGAACTGATAGAGGGTCAGGAAAGCTTCGTCAGTCAGCAACTTGAAACGATCGGCAGTCACGCTGTGCATGATGGCACCTCGCCGGGAGCAGAAGGAACAGTTGCAGCGATCGCCCCGATCAAGCACCGTGGTCACTTCAAACTGCACCTTACCGCAATGGCACTGCCCCCGATAGGTCTTCATCTCATCCATATTGAATTACCGACTACTGACAGCTGACTACCGATTACTGACTATTCACCTAACCACCGATCGCTCCTATCACTGCCCCTTCAAAAGCAGTATCAATGCTGACCTGTTTCCAGGCATCAAGTTCGGTTTTAACAGATTCGAGCTTGGCCGCGATCGTCTCTACAGCATCGGCTCCTAACGCCAGTCTCAAAGGTGGATTGTCGCTTTCCACAACTTGAATCATGGCAGCAGCAGCTTTGTCAGGATCACCTGGTTGCTTGCCGTCCATGTCTTTAAGCCATTGGAGCATCGCACCACTGGTGGAGGCGTACTCATCCATGAGGGTAGCGGGTGCTGCCAACGATCGTCCGTTGAAATCAGTCCGAAAGGCACCGGGTTCAATAATTGTGACCTTGATACCCAAGGACTCAACTTCTTTTGACAGCGCCTCAGAGATTGCTTCTAGCGCAAACTTTGTGGCGCAATAAATGCCAGATGCCGGGAAGGATACGAAGCCCCCAACAGACGAAATGTTGAGGATGTGACCACTGCGCTGTTGCCGGAAGGTGGGCAGCAAGGCCCGTGTTAAATCGAGCGCACCGAAAACATTGGTGTCGAACTGGCGGCGAATATCGGTATCGCTCACCTCTTCGATCGCGCCCACTGCTCCATAGCCAGCATTGTTCACCAGCACATCAATCTGCCCAAACCTATCAAGAGCCACCTTAATGACATCACGCACGTCCTGTGGGTCGGTGACATCCAGTCGGACGGCTTTCGCAGTTTGGGGATATTGCCTCAGCAAAGCATCGAGTTGTTCGGGCTTACGAGCAGTGGCAACGACGCGATCGCCATGGTTGAGTACCGCTTCGGTGAGCGATCGCCCAAAGCCAGTCGAGCTACCTGTAATGAACCAAACTTTAGAGTGTTTGTCAGACATAGGAACCTCTGTTTACGACGAGATCTAATTAGCCTGCGTAAGGATTACTGACACGAGCAACAAAGACGTTGTAGTGAAAGTTCTCAGGTGAATCAAAGCCTAGAGAAGATCAAAGACTAGAGAATGGAGCGGATCACACCGCCATCAACCCGAAGTGCAGCACCATTAGTAGCGGATGATAAGGGACTAGACACATACGTCACCAGGGCAGCGACCTCTTCAGACGTGGCAAAACGCTTGATGAGTGAGGAAGGACGCACGGACTCAAAAAACTCTTTTTCGACTTGCGCGACATCGACCCCGCGATCGCTAGCCATCTTTTCCACAAAATCGCCCACCCCTTCCGAGCGAGTGGGGCCTGGTAGCACCGAATTGACCGTCACGCCTGTACTAACCGTCATTTCAGCCAGACCACGGGCGATCGCCAACTGCGCGGTTTTAGTCATGCCGTAGTGGATCATCTCTACCGGAATTTGGACGGCGGATTCGCTAGAAATAAAGATAATCCTTCCCCAGTCTTGCTTCAGCATGGCGGGCAAATACTGACGGCTCAGGCGCACACCACTTAAAACATTGGCCTCAAAAATCTTGAGCCAGTCCTCGTCTGAGATATCGCCAAACGCTTTTGGCTCGTAAACGCCCAGATTGTTCACCAAAATATCCACAGCAGGTAGTTGCTGAAAGAGCTGTTCAGTACCTTCACGAGTGGACAAGTCGAGAGCAATGCCGGATGGTTTACTCTTTGGAGCCAGTGCATTGATTTTATCGATCGCCTGCTTGACCCGTTCCTCCGATCGCCCGTTGATGATCACCGAAGCACCCTCTTGGGCAAGTGACTGGGCAATCGCAAAGCCGATGCCACCGGTAGAGCCGCTGACTAAGGCTGATTTTCCTGCTAACTTCAAGTCCATCGTCAATCGTCTCCAAAAATATGGGAAGGAGACAGAAGACAGAATGCAGGAGTCAGAAGGGGGTGTATATTCTGGCTCCTGACTCCTGACTCCTAACTCCGAGCCTGTCTTCGTACTCCAATTACTGACTGACCGACTGCAGCTCAAGTGCTGGATAGTCGGTATAGCCCTTTTCATCGCCCCCGTAAAAGGTAGAGACATCAGGCTCATTCAACGGGGTATTCAACCAGAAGCGCTCTGGCAAATCGGGATTGGCGATGAAAAGCTTGCCAAATGACACCAGATCAGCATTACCACGAGCGATCGCAGCGTTGGCTTTGTCGCGATCGTAGTCCCAGTTCGTCATGAACAATCCCTTGAAAATGGGACGGAAATAAGCGGTGGGAATGAGCGTACCGCCATAGCGTTCATCGGCCTCGCTAGGCTCTAGCAGATGTAGGTACGCCAGCCCAAAGCGGTTGAGCGCATTGATGGCGTAACCAAACGTCACTTTGGGATCAGAGTCAGACATGCTGTTGAAGGTGCTGCTGGGCGAGAGGCGAACCCCCACTCGAGCGGCTTCCCAGACACCAATAACGGCTTCGGTTACTTCTAGCAGCAAACGCGCGCGATTCTCGATGCTGCCACCATAAGCATCGGTACGCTTGTTCGTACCATCGCGCAAAAACTGATCGAGCAAGTAGCCGTTTGCACCGTGGATTTCAACCCCATCAAAGCCTGCTGCCAGAGCATTTTCGGCACCTTTGCGATACGCTTCGACAATGCCTGGAATTTCATCGCTTTCCAGGGCACGTGGTGTGACATAGGGCTTGGCACCTTCATAGGTTGAAGCTTCTCCAGCAGTAGGCGCGATCGCGCTGGGCGCAACCGGCAAGGCCCCATCAGGAAGCAACGAGGGATGCGAAATCCGTCCTACGTGCCAAAGCTGCAGGAAGATGCGACCACCACGGGCGTGTACCGCTTCAGTGACTCGTTTCCAGCCCTCAACTTGCTCCGGTGAGTGGATACCCGGAGTAGCGGGATAGCCCTGCCCATACGGTGTTACCTGAGTTGCCTCTGTAATCAGCAGTCCTGCCGATGCACGTTGAGTGTAGTACGTCGCATTTAACTCAGTGGGAACATTGCCTGCACCAGCGCGGTTGCGAGTTAGAGGTGCCATCACAATCCGATTTGGTAGTGTGTAGGGACCCACTTGAAGCGGCGAGAAAAGATTCACATCAAGACCCATAGTATATTCTCTCCAGAAGCAATGAATCGTTTAGACAACCATCAACCCAATCAGTGACTCAATCAGCGAGCCTTGAGGGAGGTAGCAAGCGCACAAAATAAATTTAGGAATCGACAGGGGTTGCCATAAATGACTGAACGACGCCTTTAGCTAATAGTTCGAACTCCTCGAACTATTAAACTATACAGTGGGAGATTCGATCGCGCAAGTAGTTTGAGGCTCTCCTCGCTTTGAAGAGTGCCAGACGCTTTTCATCAATAGAAGGCAGTAGTGATTGCACTCAAGCAGGCTTGGGTAATTGACACGTTCGGCTTCTGCAGTCAACGGAGAATAACGGCGCAATCGCATCTAAACGTTGAAATCTTTGTAGTCAGGGCGCTGTTCAGTAGTTTGGCGGACTCGCTGCCACAACACCTCATCCTTTTGGTAGAGGCTGAGTGCCGCGATCGCATCCTTTGCGTCTGGTGATCGACCTTCTGCGATGAGTGATAGCAGAAAGTTGAGCGGTTCGTCTTGGCGCAGCATCGCGATCGCCAACAAAGCCGTTTTGCGTTGTTCAGGATCGCGCGATCGTTCCCACCAGTGTTGCAAGGGCTTGAAGGCTTCTGGTAACCGTGATTCACCCAGCGCTAGAGCAACTGTGGACGCACGTTCTGCGGCTGACGATAGCGGTTGCGACGGCTCAAGAAAGCGTGTTGCCAGTGGTAAAGCTTGCCCTGGAGTGAGTTTGAGCAACGCCAGCAAACATTCGGAGAAAACTGGCAGGTCATCGTCGATTTGGACTCGCAAACGCAGTAGTGGTGCAGCGGCAGGGTTGTTGGTATAAGTGATCGCCCGTACGGCTCCAATGCGTGCCTCCGCTTCAGGATCAGCGAGTAAATCAGCCAGTTCGCTCAGCACCAGTGAATAGTTCATGCGAACTAAGCTCAGTGCACAGACACTTCGCAGTGCTGGTGCGGTATCCTGTTTGCCGCCCCAGGCAGACTCCCTTTGGACATGCCGAATGCCAGCAAGAAAGAGTCCTTCCTCGCTATATTCCAGATGATAGAGCGCTTCCGCAATCGCCGTTTTGGCAAGGCAGCCTGGGTCAGTCGTTTCAGGCTTGACCATACAGCGCTCAAACGCAGCAACAAGATCAGGCATCAACGCCTGGATCTCAGCCTTGCGAATCAGGCGACTTGCTTGGGCAATGGCGATCCCCTCTTTGCTTGCCAATACTTTTTGCAGCGTCGCGATCGCAGCGTCAGAGGTGGGGTCAGCAATCTGATTGAGTGCCGCGAGGGTCTCTTCTAGCTTGCGTGATTTTGCCATCAATCATTCACCTCAAAACTCTGCGGATGTACCGGAACCAACTTCCACGGTTGGTCTGGTGCTAGCTGGCTTGACTAATGATTAGCACAAACGGTAACGGCAGCGATCGGCAAACTAAGCGTTGAACCTACGATCAGCAGAGAGGCGATCGCTGAAAAGACGATCGCCCCTCTGCTTTCTGATCTTTTGGATTATTGATTCAGATTGCCTGTTTCAGTTGACAATCCTACTGTCTGGGCGCTCGGAATCCAGCTTTTTCAGCCGTTGCTGTGTCCTTGAAACAAATTTCAGGTTTGACTCTGGCAAAGTCAGGCTCTTTGGCAACGTGATAGATGTTGCCCCGTTTCTTTGTTACCTTGCCTTTGACAGGTGCATTTGAAGGACAGGTCGTTTCATTGCTTGGCTTGACGCCCAGAGTTGATGCATTCGCTGAAAGCGTTGGTGCTGCCTGTGGTGCCATGCTTGACATTGCAGATGGAGAGGCGGCAGGAGTATTAGCTACAGTGCTTGGAGTCGCCGACATCGCCGGAGACGGTGCTGTTGCGATCTCGTCTGGCTTTTTGGAGCAACTGGAAAGCGCTATCGCTACTGAAAACGCAACGAAGATCGCCACTGGGCGTAGTTTAATTTTGGTGTTCATATTAATCGTTTCTAAAAGAATGGATCACGATGGTAGTCCGGCAGAGCGAACAAACAGTGAATGAACACAGAACTTAAGTATCTTATTGTTTGAGACTCAGCGCTCTGTTAATTTTGAGCCTTCGCGTTTCGTCAACGAGCGATAAGCGATCACTTGCACCGTCAAACATAGTAGGAATGAGAATTAAACAACATCGGCTTTTGGTAAGATGTGTTAGGCACTAGCCGTGACACATCCTCCCTAAATGTCCGGTTTGATTAAATCCACGCTCCTTGGGACTGACGCCTTGGCGTCAGGCAGTCTTGATAGTCTCACCTCACGTTTAAACAACTACAGGCAAGCGATCGACGCATCAATCCCTTGCCTGTAGCTTTTTTTAGCTGTAGATCACACTCGTTAGAGGCGACGGTGATGACACTAACCGACGTTGACTTCGGCAGTTGTCACATCGCTAGCGCCGTTTACACTTCTTGCAATCTCGATCGCTGTATTCAAAACATCCTGGCTCGGAACCTTTCCCTTCAGCACAACCGTTGTACCGAGTTGTGCGACCCACAACGTCTCAACGTCGTCAAGAGTGGAGTCTTCGTCAAACGCTAGAGCAACCCGCTTAGCCAGACCGCTTTGGTCGTATTCACCATTCAACCCCACCCGCTCAGGTGCGATCGCGCCTGTTTCAGTTTTTTCTGCTTCGGGTACTTCTGCTGATGCAGGAGTCGGTGTAGGGTTCACTTGTGCACCCTCAGGCTTTTCTTTCCCAAAAATTCGTTGTAGCCAACCCATAATTTTTCTCCAAAAAACAGTGTCTTCTTAACCATCAGACAGCCAACTGAGCCTGAGTTAAGTAAGGATTCTCTCGAAATCAATCGATTCCTTCGTCACCCTACAGGGAGAGGAGTTTAATTTCAAGAAAGAAAGCATTAAGGTCGTGTGTAAAAGAGGTTCACTTTTATACAATACAGCAATGCCAAATTCAAAATTTAGGAGGAGTCAGTTGCTAAAGAGGGGTCAGAATCAGAGAGCATGAAGTCAATCAAATACTGCCAACTGTTGAACAGGAAATACTTGGTGAGACTGAGGACTGGTTGACGGCTCTAATCTTCTCAGATCAGGCTTCAGAGCCCTTTTACCCACTTCCGTCAGTGACATTCAACTACAAAGCCTCGTAGGGGGGTACAACCGTACCTCCCTACGAGGCTTTGTAAATGAGATGAAGAGAATTGATCTATAGCTGTTGTCACAAAGCTTAGGACATTGGGATCAAAGGGGGAGTGGGGGCGTGCCCCCAGCCAGGGGTTCCACCCCTGCACCCCGTCCTAACCAGTATGGCTATAGCTATACCCCTCAAAAACGTCTGACAAACCATCAGGTTAGATGCACCCACTTTGCGACTGATGGTACGCCATTTGTATCTGTGATGAAGAGCATGTACCAACCGGGAGGAGCCAGATTTGGGTTTGGTGTAATCGTTGCCCGAATCAGACCCTGAGCTTGAGAAACGATCGTCAAATCTACCAACCGTTGCCCGCTGTCGAAGGAATGTGTGGTTACACCATTCTTGACCAGACTTACCCAGCGAAGTGTTCCTGCTTGGGGAGAGGCGATCGTGATGGTTTGACCGTATTTCCATTCTGTTACCACGTCACCAATCACTGGACGGGCGCCTTTGAAGAGGTACGGTGGACTAAACACTTCCAGCCGCATTTCTTCTTCAGGGTCAGGGGGTTCCCATGTCACAGATTGTCCCCCTTCAGGATTGCCGCCCGCTGCGACCACTCTTCCATCAGGCAGCAAGAGAGCCGTCGAGTGATAGAGACGGGGGACGATCGCGGGTGCCATCAAGTGCCAGGTATCGGTGGCTGGGTCATAGATCTCTGCCTGCAATCGGGATAGCGGTTCATCCTCTTGCTTGAGAGCACCACCGCCCACGAAAACGGTGTGGTCCGGCAGTAAGACAGAGTTGAGATGTAAGCGCGGCAGTTGCATAGGGGCAGCGGCAACATACTTAGGATTCGCTGCCTTCAAATCGACAATGCTGACTTTATCGGTCGCATCCGTTTTGTCTTCTTTGCCGACGGGGCCTCCACCCATAATCATGACTTTTTGATCCTGGGCGGGTGGCAGCAGCACGCTTGCCGATTGGTTGCGCAGTACTGGGTCGAGCAGATCGGGAACAGGCTTCACTGGCACCGGATTTTGCTTCAAATCGAAAATACAGGGCTGTACCTGAAGCGGGTCATCCATCCGACCACCGGAGAAGAAGATTCTGCCGTCTTGCAGCAAAAACAGATGGGCGTAGAGCGGTAACCCTGGAAAGCCTGGTGCAAATTGTAATGTTTGCCAGGTGTTGGTTTTGTCTGAGTAGATTTCCAACGCCTGGTTATGAGCATTTCCAGCTTCATTCAAGCCAGTGGTAGCCAGAATGCGCCCATCACCTAGCGGAATGAGGGTTGGATACCAGCGACCATGCGCCATTGGTTTTATGAACGACCATTGCTCCGTTTGGAGATTAAAAACAGTGGCGTCTGCTCGTCCCATAAACGGATTGTAGTGTGAGGTGCCTCCAGCAGAGAGCAAGCGACCATCGGCTAGAAACGCATCACCACCGCAGAAGAAATCAAAGGGTTTACCTTGACCATCGCGGATGGTTTTGGGGTGCGTAAAGTTGGGCGTTCCACTATTAGGGCTTACAGTCGGGTCCCAAACAACACTGGTGAAAATACCCTTGGCTTCGTTACCAAAATCGTTGCTGGCAAACCGTTTGGCGCTGCTGCCTGACCCTGCAAAGAAGAGCACTTTTCCTTGAGGCAACAACGCCGCATGAACGGCCAGGACACCAGAGTTGAAAGGCAATAACTCCCATTTGCCCTGGATCGTTGGATCGTGTTCCAAATCCAACACTTCATAGAATCCTTCATTTTTGTTAGGTGGGTTATCCACCATGAAGGTAAAGAGTTTGTGCTTCCCATTCAACTTGGTGGCTGCGATGCCACCACCCTGGTTCTCCCACGAAAACCAGTTGGGTACACCGAGCCAGTTACTCCAATCAGCAACGGTGCCATTGGCGTTAATGCCGCTGCCGATACGGTAGAACGCTTGATTCTGACCGATCGCATTATCAATTTGAAAGATCAGAAGATCTAGCACGCCGTTGTTTTCAAGATCAGCGATCGTCACTCCAGCGCCTTGATTTTCCCACGAAAACCAGTCTGGTACAGGAATCCAATCGCTCCAGCCGCCTGTCACATTGCCATTTGCATCGAGCTTCTGCCCAATCTTATAGAACCCCTGATTCAGTTGCGGTGGATTATCAATCATGAAGACAATAAGCTCTGGCTGACCGTCTTTATTCAAGTCAGCGATCGCAATGCCAGCACCTTGATTTTCCCAAGAAAACCAGTTGGGTACAGGAATCCAGTTACTCCAACCACCCGTGACATTGCCGTTGATATCCAGGCTTTTACCCACTTTGTAGAAGCCCTGATTTTTACCTTCAGGGTTATCAACCATAAAGATAATGAGATCCGATTTTCCATCTTTATTGAGGTCGGCGATCGCGACACCGGCACCTTGATTTTCTTGAGAGAACCAGTCGGGTACAGGAATCCAATCACCCCATCCAGCCGTCACGTTACCGTTCACATCCAAGCGCTTACCAATGCGGTAGAAACCCTGATTTTGTCCTGGTGGGTTATCTATCATCAAAACAATAAGGTCTTGCTGTCCATCATTGTTCAGGTCTGCAACAGCGATGTTGCCACCCTGGTTTTCAGAGGAGAACCAATTTGGAATCTGTAGAAATGGTTTGGGCATGGTCAACAATTCCTGGGTAAACGTTTTCTAGCATCTAGACAGAATAGCCACTTACTTCGCAGTCAAAAAATGCAATTAAAAAGCACGCTTATACTGATGCAACCTAACGCGTAGTTTGGCGCGATCGACATCAATAAAAACGCCACATCTGCAGCATGAAACGTCTAGCTTTAAAGCACTAGAAGGCCTTCATAAAAAGGCATGAGGCCTTGAATTTAATGAGTCCTACCTCGCTTTCACAACATCTGAAATCTACTGAAATCGGCTTTGGGTTAAAATGAGCACTCAATTACCATCAAGATGTCGTTCTGAATCTATTGAAATGTTAAGCGAAGCCAAGAACAATGCATGGTACCCGTTAGGGTGATTTTATAGTTGCCGATTAAAAATAAAGAGATCCATGCCTTTAAAGGCCAAAAAACGCCAGAAGAGCTCTTAATAAGAGTCTTCTGACGTTTTTTAAAATGCTTTGTGATGGTTTAGGTATAGGTTGGGCTGAAGTATGAAACCCAGCCTATGCATAGGTTACGCTAAAAGCCTTCGACATGGCTGCGCCAACACTTTTTTGGTAGGCCGGAACGGCTTTATCCATCCTACAAACAGTTGTGTCTTCCTACTGATGGGATGGTTTAGTACACTGTTCCTAGCTTACGGCTTTAGAACAATCTTAATGCACTTGTCTTTCTTGTGCTTAAAGATCTCATAGCCACGTGGGGCATCGTCTAATGCCATGTGATGGGTAATCACAAACGAGGGATCAATGTCACCATTTTGGATATGCTCCAACAATGGTTGCAGGTAACGATGGACATGTGTCTGCCCCATTTTAAAGGTTAATCCTTTGCTGAAAGCAGCACCCATAGGCACTTTATCCAGCAAACCACCGTAAACACCTGGCATGGAGACGTACCCACCTTTGCGGCATGCAAGAATGAGTTGACGCAATGCCGTTGGTCGATCGGTCTCTAGCCGTACTGCCTGTTTTGCCTGATCATACAGTGCATCCAGACCGGTGCCATGAGCTTCCATCCCCACGGCATCAATGACAGCATCTGGCCCCCGACCGCCTGTCATTTCTTTCACGGCTTCACCTGCATCAACTTCTTCGTAGTTGATGGTTTCGGCTTTGCCCTGTTCTTTTGCCATTTGCAGTCGTTCGGGAACGCGATCGATCGCAATCACCCGTTCTGCACCAAGCAAGTAAGCACTGCGGATGGCAAACTGGCCTACAGGCCCACAACCCCAAACCGCAACGACGTCACCTGGCTGAATGTTGCAGTTTTCCGCTGCCATATAGCCTGTTGGAAAGATATCGGTGAGGAACAGCACTTGTTCATCGGTAAGGCCGTCAGGGATCTTAAACAGACCCACATCGGCAAACGGCACGCGTGCATATTCTGCTTGCCCGCCCGCATAACCACCGAATAGATGGGAATAGCCAAATAAGCCTGCAGCCGAGTGTCCATACAGTTTCTCTGCCATCCAGGCATTAGGATTGCTGTTGTCACAGAGAGACCATAAGTCGCGGTTGCAGAAAAAACAACTGCCACAGGAGATTGTAAAAGGAACGACCACGCGATCGCCAATTTGCAGGTTCTTCACTGAAGAACCTAATTCAACTACTTCTCCCATAAATTCATGACCCAAGATATCCCCTGACTGCATGGTGGGAATATAGCCATCATAGAGATGTAGGTCGGAACCACAAATTGCAGTAGACGTGATATTGACAATCGCGTCACGTGGATTGAGGATCTTCGGGTCAGGTACATTGTCAACCCGTACATCATTGGCACCATGCCAGCAAACAGCTTTCATTCAATCAAACTCCTAACAGCGGTAAATTAATACGTCGATAAGTTGATGGATGCGCATGCGATCGTTAACCGGGATCTAATGTGTCTTTGATCGCATCAGCCGTGCGTCCAAAGGCACCGCGAGTATTTTTGCTGACGTTTTTAGCTGCTTGTTTTGGGCTGTTGGTGCGATCCTTAGACGGTGTTCGTTGACCACTTGTAATGTCATCGCGAAAGTTCTGCCGGAAATCATGAGCCGCTTCCTGCAACTCGTGGTACGACCGATTGACATTGCTGCTGTCACCCTTGAAGTTAGAAACTTCGTTTGTTGCATGGGTATCACCAGCTAAAGCGCTTTGGGTTACAGAACTAAAAGCTGTGCCCATCAACAATGCCACAGCGAGTAGCGAAACAGTGAAAAACTTACGTAGTTGAGCAATATGATTCATGAGTCTGTCCTTTTGAAAAAGTAGGTATGTTCTAAACGTCACCAGACTTCAGTAGAGCTGCATTTATGGTTTGATGTCATTCAAGAAATCTTTAGTGCTTTGTGGCACGGGTTCATCCAGATTGAGCTTGTCTCGAACGTCATCAGCTGCCCGCTTAAAGGCATTCTTTGTCTCTGCAGTAGCTTTCTCGGTGGCCTGCTTAGTGTAGGCAGAGTTGTCTTGCAGTTCTTCTTTATAATCCGCTGCTTTCTGCTGAAGCCTTGCATGAGCGTCCTGTGGACTATTCGCTTGATCGATTTCATAAGTAGCCGCTTCGGGAGGCAACGGCGCTGCGATCGCAGTACGCTGAAAATCACCGATCGCTAGAGGGCCTAAAAGCAGCATGGCAGCGATCAAAAAAGCACTGAAGCACTTGCGTAATTGAGTGACGCACATCATAAAAACCTCGTTGCTTAAACATTGACGGTGGAAACTGTTGCTTTAGGGGTAAGCGTAAGGAAAAGCCCTTCACTGTTGCACCTAACCTCTACAGGTTGATTGCCCTTCGGTAGTGGCAATTTCACCTGCTTCCATCAATTGCTTAAAGCGGTTGAGTTCATCACCGATTTGCTGTTCTGGTTCTTCGCCAAACAGCTTGGCAAGAGCAGTGCCCAAAAGCCCGCCGGGTGGATTGTATTCAGTGACGACTTTTACTTCTGTACCCCGATCGCCCGCAGGCTTAAAGCGAACGAACCCAGAATGGTCGACATCAGCGCCTTCAACTGAGGCCCAGGCAATGAGCTCATTCGGGCGATCGTCAACCAGGTCGGCATCCCACTCAATACTTTGTCCCAACGGTGCTTTGGCAACCCAGTGCGACCGCCGCGCATCCATCACCGTAACCGCTTGAATGTGCTTCATAAACGCGGGCAGGTTTGCAAAGTCGTGCCAGTAGTTATAAAGCTCTTCGGCGGGCTTATTGATTGTGACGGTTCTTTCAGCCCGAATGACTTTATTCAAACCAACCGCTTCACCCACAGCCTCTGGAAGGCTCTTCTCACCCTGCATGCCGTGATAGGCAAGACTGCCACCCGCTAAGGCGGTTAGTACCCCACGCAGCGATCGTTGCTGTAAGCCAAACAAAACCATTGCGCTGCCACCAATCACCGATGCCCAGCGTTCAGCATCACTTTGAGTGGGAGCTGATTGTTGGGCACTTTGCGGTGTTGTAATTTCTTCCATAACCTAAATGCCTCCTGCGATCGTTTACTATCTCAATCGTTGTGCTTATGGGCGTTCTACTCGCTAAAAAACGCTGATCTACTGGCTTGATCTACTGGCTTGATCTACTGGCTTGATCTACTGGCTTGATCTAATGGTCACTGTTGAATGCTTGTGCTGCCAACAAGGCTAGAAAAGCTGCGCCTACGGCAGAGCCAGCAACTCCCCAACCCAAGGCAGGATGGCGATCGAGCCAATCGGTAACGCTAGGAATGGTGAGATTGCCAAAGTCCCCTTCGACGCGATCGTTTTCTGGAACTGGCTCATAAAGATTGTTAGGTGCATCCGCAGACTTCAATTCATTGGTCTGCTGACCTTGAAAACCTGCCAGCACCAAAAAGGAATCAACCAACGCGGGTGAAAGTCGCTGCAAGATATCCAGGATTTTACCAACATCACCCA
Organism: Stenomitos frigidus ULC18; assembly: GCF_003003795.1. GTDB lineage: Bacteria > Cyanobacteriota > Cyanobacteriia > Leptolyngbyales > Leptolyngbyaceae > Stenomitos > Stenomitos frigidus_A. Next base: position 35,865 of record NZ_PVWK01000101.1, read on the forward strand.
CAATGAAATCACGTGTGGGATGCTCAGCCGTGTAGAGTACCGCGTCAGTAACTAGGCTGGGTGCATAGTAGGGGGGTAGCCCAGTGGGCTTGACACCCAACTTGGTCAACGCATTGTTATAAAATGGTGTGTTGATTACCGCTGGCTTGATACTGGTGACACTAACGGCACTACCTTCATGCTGCAACTCAACCCGCAGTGATTCGAGAAACCCTTCTACACCATGCTTTGCTGATGAATAGGAGCTTTGTAACGGCAGTGCGCGTCGCCCTTCCATCGAAGAAATATGGATTAATGCCCCCTGTCCTTCACGCTTGAGGTGAGGCAATGCCACCATCGCTCCATAAACTTGTCCCATTAGGGTGACATCAATGACACGTTTGAACTCTTCTGGTGTGACTTGTTCAAACGGCGCAACGATAGCCGTCGCAGAGGAATGTACCCATGTGTCCAAGCGACCATAAGTAGCAACCGTTTTGTCAGCGATCACCTTTACCTGTTCATACTCGGAAACATCAGCCGTGATTGCGGTTGCGTCCCCTCCTAACTGATGGATTTCGTTTACTAGCGATGCCAGTCCTGGTTCGCTGCGTGCTGCAACGACCACTTTGGCACCGCGCGCTGCAAATCTAAGGGCGGCTTCGCGTCCAATGCCGCTTGATGCTCCGACGATCGCAACAACCTGTTGCTCTATTCGCTTGAGTTGCATTTCTCTTCCTTACAACGGGTTTTAACTGATGGACGCAATGTCATGTATGCTTTGCTGCAGTCTCATCGCCTCAAGAGACGTTCTAAAAGATTGAGCCATCAACACTGGAAATCACCTCTTAAAGCTACTGACGATAGCAATTCCAGCCTTCCATCACGAGACAGAGCCTGTGTCTATCTTGAGAGGGAGTCCGTGTGCAGGCACTTTGCAGCAACGTTGATTTGTAAGTAATAGTGCCAACCGCTCACTCCACTTCGCATGATCCAGGTAAAGAAGATTCCAGCTATGACAACTTCTGAGCCAAGTATTCGTTCTCTACATCGGGTTCTGGTTTACACCGATGCGATGGGTCTGGGTGGTGCAGAAATTAGCCTTGGGCATCTGATTGCACAAGTAGCAAATGACCTCTCGCTGACCGTAGTGGGCGTTTCACCCTCGGTTGTGAGCGCGATCGCCTCCCATCGTCCCGGTACTACAGGAATTGTTTTACCTGCAACGGGGCTATCCACGATCGTGGCGCATCTAACCACCTTTCACTACCTGCAACCAGACAAGCCACGCTCCAGTCAGGCACAGAACCGATAACATTTAACATTTGGGTTCTGTGCCGTTTGCGCCGCATCGTATGTTGTCATGACCACCGATTGAACGCCCAGTTTATTCAAGTGGGTGCGGAGGCGATCGGTATCGTTAGCCACACCACATTGGGTCGGTTCATAGGTGCCTGCAATGAGCGTGACGTGAATCATGTGGAAAAGGAACGGATTGTTAATGAATCGCTTGCACCAACGGCAATAAGCACCCTGCAATGAATTGCATGCTAATCGGTGAAATCCGTTAAAACGGACTAAAACACCGCTCAGTTGTCTCCTAGTCCACTACCCTTCGGGAAGGCAAAGCCTACAGTGGGCTTTCCTCGATTAGCCTGTTCGCATCGCGTTTCCGTAGCTTTGGCTTCCCGCAGGGTAGGAATTACTTAAGTTCAGGGCGGAGCGATGCAAGCGTCACAAGACCTGAAAAATGCCTTCTTGAGAATGGTGCAAGATGTGAGCTAACCCTACCAGAGTGATTTTCGCTTGCGGTAAGGCAACACGCAGCGATCGTAAGGCTGGGATAAGACAAAGAAAATCGCCCAGTCCCGCTAGCGATCGCAGCACTGTAACCTGACCCAAACTAGCAACATGCTCGCTGCCGAACAACGCCTCATTTGAAAGCGATCGCTGATTCATATTAGTGTTAGCTAATCAGTTCACTTTGCTCAGCATTTTAACGGCTTCGCTTTTGTTACACGTCTATCTGTAGATTCAATATGGCTTTGCTGTCGGAAGTTTGAGGTGATTGCCAACAACTTTTCTAGCTTTTGGATGGGCCTTTTGTTTGTCAGAAAATGCTTGCTAAAGAAGATTGCTGCTTGAAAAAATCGTCAGGGAAAGCTACTTTCCCTGACGACAGCCAGTGTTGAACTAAACAATGGGATAAACTAAGCAGTGGGATGACCTGGAAAGTGTGATGGAAGCGAGATGGCAAACGAACCCTGCTTCGCGTTCCAAGTCACACAGTCAAGTCACATATTTAGGGTCTGTGATTGCTGCCATAGCCAATCACAGCAATCTTGTGGCGATAAACCAGTTCTGCACCATACCAGCCGGTTATACCAATGAGTGTAGCTACAAACAGAGAGATCACCAAACCCGTAGGAAGGACGGCACCTCCCTGATTGCCCCATCTCAAGACGAAGTTGACCAGCGATAAGGTTAAAACGGCAATATTGCCCGTCATGTGCACCCAACCTGCCTGATGTTCGCGAACGCGATCGATTTTCAGAAAATCCAGCATGCCGGTTGCGGCTGCCACCAGCCCAGCGGCAACACCTGCACCAATGAGCCAGAAAGAGGCACGTGCCCAGAACAGATCACCAGTCAGCCAATAACCAACATCGGTGCCTAAGGCACCAGTGAGAAACGCGATGGGAAAGGTAACAATCAAAGGATGGAGCGGATGGCCCGCGATAGCGACGGTGCTGGGCACGCCGCTATCACGGTACTCTCTCTCATCACTTTCAATTACGGGAGGAATATTCGGCGTTTGTGTCATAGTAGGTCTACCTCAAAGTTCATCCTGCAATCGGTTTGAATGATGGAACTAAAGCGCTCGATCCACCGCACGCTCAGCTGCATCAGCCGTATCATCCGCTTTGTCCTGAACAGCATCACCCGCACGATTAAAGGCTCTGCCAGCTTTATCGATTGGCTCTTTAACACCTCTAGTGATATCCTCACCAGCTGCTTTTGCATTTTGCTTTGCCTGATCGACTGTGCGTGAAGCCTGTCCAGGCAGCCCTTTCACATTGCGCTCTAAATTCTTTGAGCCGCGCTCCCCAAATTGCTGCAGATTCTCTTTAACGTCAGTCGCACTCTGACCCAAATCATCGCCAATATTCCCAATGCGCTCATTCAACGGTGTGCCGCTGCGAAAATTCTTGACGTATTGTTCAGGGCTATCGATGCCTTTCTGGGTGATGTTGCGTTCTACTTGATCCTTCAGCGCTTTGGCTTTAGCATCAACCTCGCCCTTATCGAGACGGGTCGTGTCAACGTCGTCAAAGTTGTTCATGCCGCCCTTGTAAGGTTGAACCTGACCAGGCGGGTTAGGACTAGAGCCACTCAAATCTTTCATTGTTGCCGTGTCTGTTGCATTGGCACGACTGCAAGCCGTACCAAACAGCATGAGCAGACTGGCAGCGACAATGATCAACATTCGATCCAATTGCATGCCTTTGAAAAAAGAGAGAAATTTACTCATTTGTTCACTCCAAGTAAGTCTAGTTTTGGTTAATCAATTACTGTGATCGACCTGCTTTAAGGAGTATCCCAAAAGCCAAAATGGGCAACCTATAGCCAGCTTCTCGAAACAGAAAGGGAAGCACGCTCAAATAATCACAATGGGTTATTCCAAGACATTGCGATCGTTCTAAACAGCGTTACATATTCCTCAGACGAGCTATTAACCTACATTAGCCAGTTTTGAGGCTTTGCAGAAAACAGAATGTCTATAGTTTGCTAATAACAAATCCAACGAAAGACGGTTAATCAAGCAAATTTAACCATGCCTTCTTTACGCTGTTCAAACGGTAGTTCCATATTGCTGCTCACAAATGCTACCGTGCGAACGCTGCTCATACCTCTAACTCAGGTTAGAGGTGGTAAGACAGACCTTACTTTTTCTGCGTTTGCTGATGATGCGCCAAACGAGAAACGACGTTATAAGCATCAGCTCCGGGTGGTAAAACTTCGTCAGGGCCTTCGGTAGAACCCTCGATCGCTTTCCAACCTTCCAGCCCGCCTTTCAGCGTTGCCACATTGCGGAAGCCTGCTTCTCTTAATTTGGTTGCTGCCTGATTGGTTTCTTCATTGGTGGCACCATAGACATAAATGTCTCGTACCTGATCAATCGATTTAGCACTATCAACCAGGCGGTCGAGTGGCATCGGCATTGCACCCATAATGTGACCCCGATTGAAGGATTCACGATCGCGCACATCAAGGATTGTCAGTGCAGGCTCGCCCCATTCTAAGCGTGATTTAAGATCATGAGCCGAAGATTCGGCCTTTAAGCCCGGTGGCGTCGGGATTATATCTGGTAATGCGTCTTTTGCATCCTTGATCGCGTTCTGAATGTTTTCCATGACTAGTTTTCTTACTTGCAACAACACCGTCGAATGTAACAACAAACTTTATACAATCACTCTTCCTAGAGAAGGAAGGTGTTTCTGACAAAATATTGATCTACTCATAAAAATTTGCGATCGACAAAAAGGGCGCAAACAAATGCGCCCCAGAAGCTCAGACAAGAAAACTCATTAAGCCCTTATCTAAAGGAAGCTTTCAACTCTTCTTGTAATTGGCTTTTTGCTGCTTTAAACTGGCTCGCTAGTTGCTCACTTTGTTCACTGCTGCAGTTATTGCGGATGGCAATAAACATGGTGCTTTCTTCCTGGCGAACGTGATCCATTACCATGTCCTTAAGTTGATTGACCTTGACTTTAAACTCAGAATGAGCAGGATCGATCGCTTTAATTTCATCCAGTAGTACTGCCATTTGGGCCTGTTCATCGTACAGCTCTTGCGTGTTGTCATCACCATAAAACGAACGGATAGCAGGATATACCACTTGCTCTTCTGCTTTTGAATGCACCATTAGATCTTTGTAAATCTGCCCAAAATACTCTTGAATCTTCTGCGGGTCATTCGATTGGTTCAGCTCAGTAAACAAGGTGCTCACTTTTTGGTGATCCATGCGGATCACATCCTGAACGTTCATATCGGACTTATCAGACGTTTGAGTGACCACGCTACCAGCAACACCTGTTAACGCTGCAACTGCATCTTGCACACGTGCCCACAATCCTTGATCGGCTTCTTGACCAGTCAATTCACGAACACCTAACACTTCAAGCATGCCTTTCCATTGCTCTTGGTGAGCACGATTCTCAAAATTGACGGTGTTTAGTGGAGTGATCGCCGCTTCAACATCTGCACCAACCTTTTGCGCTGCTTTATGCACAACGATGCCACTCATTGCTTGCTGATGCTTGAGCAATTCATGCTGAAATACTTTTTCATACAACGACAGTTCTGAGCCTGCCATCAGTTCTTTAACCTTTTTGATGAATTCAGTTACCGTCTTTTTGGGCTCCTCTGGGTTGCCATACTGGACGATAACTGTATCCAAAACGCCCATGTTTTTTTGGTCGTCATCTAACATTTTTTGGAAACGCTCGCGAATCTCAGTATCTGAGATTAAAGGAATCAGCGCTTGCTCATTGCTGATCAGCAACTCTTGCATTGCTTTGATGCTAGAAAGCTGCATGCCGATCGCGGCACGTTTTGTGTCGTTAAGTGTTGATGCCATAGGTCAGTCTCCAATCAGAAGGATTACAAAATTTGGACGTAGTCAAGCGGCTTACTAGTGTTGAGTTCACTAATGTTGAACAGTGGTGGTAGTCGTCGCGTTTATCCGAGGACTCCGCGTACCAATGGAAGAGCCAATTAATGAGGCTGCTAATCCCAGTAAAGAATCGATCGCAACCGACCAACCGACCTTAGCCGCATTCCCGGCAATGTCGCGCGTCTGCTGAGCAGTCACATTGGGAATAGCGGTTGGATTTGGAATGTTAGCAGCATTCTGCTGAGCCTGATTAAGTACTTCTCCGGCATTCGAAGCTGTAATCCCAAGGGCTCCGGAAACACCGCTAGAAATTAACCAGGCACTGATGGCTAAGGTGGTTGCCCAAAGAATGGCACCATTCAGCAAACCAGTGCTGCGGTTCATGGGGCCGCAGGCGCGAGTGGTCGTCCAACCGCCTAGAAAGAGCGAAAGAAACAAGCTAATGATCGCCCAGCTGCCTACCGCAGAGCCAACATTCCACAAGTCTTGCTTGAGAGTAGAGGTCTCTCCACTTTAACTAACCCACCTTAATTTGATGCACTACCCCCCGTATCAAGGCAGCGTTGTTTACCTACCGGTATGTAATGATATTTAGTTCGGAAAGCTCACCTTGTATTTGTCCCGCTGGGTAGATCAAAGTAGAGAAGCGTGGTGTTTAACTAGAGAAAACATACCTTTATACAAGGTTTTGTCGAAGCACTGGTGCTTGAGATCGCTGCCAAACAACAGTTGCTAACTCTAAAAGGCTGAAGACTTTCAGTTGCTTAAGGCTTTAACGACAGGCGAACGCAAAAACTGTTGTTACAATATATTACAACCGCTCTTACCCGGCTGCAAGCTCATGAATGTCAAGACCGCCCCACCTCAATCAGTCTCGTTTCCAGAGCCTACCACTCTGGGCTCTGCAAGGCGGTTTCAGGACGGGGTAGACGGTAGAATCACGCCGACGACCGTGCTGGATGAAGGCAGTGAAATTGAAGTTGAGGAACGTTCGCTACTAGCTGATATGCTTCCGCCTGACGAGGATGATGGTGCTCTGAGGTATGACGCTGAAGCGATCGCAGCTCATTATCGCCAGCAGCCCTTTCAGGTCTGGGGAAGAGTTTTTAATATCTTTTTTCCGTTCCTTACCTTTGGGTTGATCTGGTGGTGGAACGCTCGCTTTGGCTTCACTGAAAGCAAGCACAAGCAGCAAGCAGTCCGTCTGCGTGAAATCTTGACGCGTATGGGGCCAGCCTTCATTAAAGTTGGACAAGCATTGTCTACACGACCTGACCTTGTACCACCTGACTATTTAGAAGAACTGACCCGTCTACAAGACCAGTTGCCGCCCTTTGAGAACGCAGTTGCCTATCGGTTTATTGAAGAGGAGTTAGGTGACTCGCCTGACGCCATCTATGCCGAGTTAACGGTCGATCCGATCGCAGCAGCATCTCTCGGACAGGTTTATCGCGGCAGACTCAAGACGGGTGAAGAAGTTGCCGTCAAAGTGCAACGCCCTGGTCTCGCGCAAAGCATTGCCCTGGATACTTACATTCTGCGCGGGCTGGCTGCCCTTGCCATGCGGTATGTGAAGCGGATTCGTAGCGACCTGGTCGGCATTATGGACGAGTTTTCCGCCCGCATCTTCGAAGAGATGGACTACAACCAGGAAGGGCGAAATGCAGAGCGCTTTGCCAAACTCTACGGGCATATGCAGGATGTTTACGTGCCTAAGATTTACTGGCAATATACTGGGCGGCGCGTCCTGACAATGGAGTGGATCACCGGTACGAAGCTGACTCAACCAGAAGCGATTCGGGTACAAGGCATTGATGCAGGCTATCTGATCGAAGTCGGTGTGCAATGTTCGTTACGGCAGCTTTTAGAAAATGGCTTCTTTCATGCTGATCCCCACCCCGGCAACCTGTTAGCAACACCCGATGGAAAGCTGGCATACCTGGATTTTGGCATGATGAGCGAGGTCAAACCAGCTCAGCGTTACGGCTTAATTGAAGCGATCGTACACCTGGTTAACCGCGACTTTGAAGGTCTGGCGAAAGACTACGTGAAGCTGGAATTTCTCACTCCTGAGACTGATCTGACACCCATTATTCCTGCCTTTGCCACCGTCTTTAACGATGCATTGGGAACCAGTGTCGCTGAGATTAATATTAAAAGCATCACTGATCAGCTATCGGCGTTGATGTATGAGTTTCCATTTCGCGTACCGGCATATTACGCGCTGATCATTCGCTCGCTCGTGACCCTCGAAGGCATCGCTATCAACGTCGATCCCGATTTCAAAGTACTCAGTAAAGCCTATCCTTACGTTGCCAAGCGCTTATTGACAGACCCGGCTCCCGAACTGAGAGCCTCTTTGAAAGATCTACTGTTTAAAGACGACAGCTTTCGTTGGAACCGTCTGGAGAACTTGCTGCGAAATGCCCGTAGCAGCAGCGATTACGATTTGAGCAAGGTGGTTGATCAAACGCTCGATTACTTATTCTCTGAGCGGGGTGATTTGATTCGCCATCAGATCGTGGAGGAAGTCATTAAAGGGGTCGATTCGATCGGCAGCAATGCGCTCAACAGCATCCGCTACATTCTAGCAGAACGGATTGGTTTGACTGTCAATCGTACAACAACGGTGCCAACAGAAAGCCAGCAAACTCTGGAGCACCTCAAGCGCATTTGGGGCATCTTGCAGGAAACGCGTGGCTTTGATGCCACAAAACTCTTACCCGCCATTCCTAAACTGTTGTTTAAACCAGAAGCACAGCAAATGGGGCAGCAAATTGCCGAAGGTCTGGCACAACGGGCGATCGCTCGCTTCATTCGCGAGTTTCTCCTCACCGACGATCCTGAGCGTACCAGTCCGTCACCAACGAATCGGCCGCGTTTACCGGCTGCACGCACCTGAGATGCAGCCTTTTTCAGGCGTTACGGTCTCAAAGTCGCAAACTACACCAAACCTCGCAGTAACCCAACATAGACACCCTGAATCTCTAGCTCTTCAACAGTCGTATCAATGACTGTCGGTTCGTAAGCAGGATTAGCAGGCTGGAGCGTAATTTGTTGACCGCGACGATAAAGATATTTGAGGGTGGTGGCACCGTTTCGCCGAGCGGCCACGATCGTGCCGTTGCGGATCGAGCGGGGATTGCTTTCGCGTCGCATAATCACGACATCATCGTGATCAATCATCGCTCCCGTCATACTGTCGCCTCGCACTTGCAGCGCAAAATGTTGCGATCGCTCGTGCTGGGAAAGATGCGCTAATTTTGGCAAACAGGAAAGCTCAAGGTGCTGTATCTCCTGATCAGAAAACGTTTCGACCAGACTGTGCGCTGCGATCGCCCCTACTAACGGAATCCCATCGCTGGGTCGCAGAATTTTGAGCGATCGAGATTTACGCGGTGCATGGCTAATGAGCCGCTTCTCTGTCAGTGTATCAATGTGGAGTTGTACTGACGCCAGTGATCGATAGCCCAAACCTTTCTGAATCTCACGGTAGGTCGGTGCCATGCCATGTTGGGCAACGAAATCCTCAATCCAGGTAAAGACCCGTTGCTGAGAGGGTGTTAGTGGAGATTGCATAAAGTTACAAAGAGCGTTTGTACTACTTTACAGCGTCTCTCCACTGATTGCACCTGTTTAAGGATGAAATTGTAATTAGCTATCAGCTACAGCTATCAGCTATCAGCTATCAGCTATCAGTAAAAACTAATCTTTAACTTATGGCCAAGCACCGACAGCTGAACGCTTAGACAAAGCATTTAGGAACGCGAATTTACAGCCGTTTGCAAATGGATCAGCCACAGTGCGAGCTTCTTGCTCGCAGGTGTGAGCGAGACGCTCATACTAAGTTGATGTGGCTTATTCAAACGACAATTGCTGTAATAAGATGCAATTCTTGCTGTAGGGACGTGATATGGAACGTCCCTTGTCGCTTCAGCGGTCGGTAACCGGTCGTTCCTAAGGGCATCAAACACGGCTCTGTCGCTTGGGTGCCTGTATTTTTAAGAAGCGCGTGGCCATCCAGTTCGCCCCAGGTGCTTGACACCGTTTGGTAGCGTTTGGCGCCACGCGCATAGGCCCATGAGGCCAACTCGAAGGCTCGCTAGAACGTGTGCGCGCGCCTGTGCAAGGACGCGTTGTCAAAGGGCCACCCCAAGCGACCGCCGCCGAAACGCTGCTTGGAGAAAGAACAGGGGTTGGTATTGATGTTTGTCCCGCCCGTTTGGATGTGTACCTGCGGCCCCAAGGGACAACCTTAAAAGTGCCCCACACCGAAGCTGGCGTCCGCACCCTGCTGAGGCAACATCGGGTCGTGGCCGCAGCGACGGGTGGCTGGGACGAACTGCAGGGTGCGGCAAAGCAGCGGCGCTCGCGGGCGGCGCCAACGGTGCGGGCTGACAGCGAAGACCATCTCCAGGCGTTGGCGCCACGTCTGGACGCCTTGAAGCCGCAGATGCAAGCCCTCGCTCACCAGCAAGCGGATTGGCA
>NZ_PVWK01000058.1 GCF_003003795.1 Stenomitos frigidus ULC18
ATCGACACTGTCACGACGCCAAAACACGTGGTGATTTGGAGAAGTATGCCTTGTCAGGGCATTGCATTGTTGAGGAGTTAGAGGAGGGGAAACTCTCACGTCTGGTTTTGAAGACGAGCCGCTGAGGCGACTTAGCGGCTTAGTCAACTTTTTGACTCCGAAAGCGGTAGTACAGAGGCCAATTTACCCGGTTTGAGCGGCTGAAACCCTGATGCTGTCTTGCACTTCTGCTCTGGGGGCAACTAACCAACGCGATCGCCTTAATGCTCAATTGCCCCTAATGTTTTCAGGGTAGACTTTTGAGCTATTGTCAACCCGGTCGCACCTTGAATATTCATGCCTTCATAGAGGCGATCGATCGTCAATGTGCTGATACAACGTCCTGTTTCCACATCCCATAGTTTAATCGTGCGATCATAACTGCCACTGATTAGGATTTGACCGTTGGAGCTAAACAGGACGGACGTGACCCAACTGGTGTGTTCGCACAATGTTTGCAGGCAGTGTCCCGTTTGCAAATCCCACAAACGGATGGTTTGGTCATCGCTGCCACTGGCTAAGATTCGACCATCTGGACTGATGGCAAGCGTCCAGACCACTCCTGTATGTCCCTGCAATATCTTCAGACACGCGCCAGTTTGCAGATCCCACAAGCGAATGGTTTGGTCATGGCTACCGCTGACCAAGCGTTGACCACTGGGATCAAATGCCAATGCGAAAATGGCACCCGTATGCTCCTGCAACACCCTCAAACATGCCCCAGTTGGCACATCCCATAAGCGAATGGTGTCATCAAAACTACCACTTGCTAACCATTGACCGCTAGGGTCGAAGGCAATCGCGAGAATACCGCTCTCATGCCCGCGTAACACCTGCAAACAATGATGTGTTTGCACATCCCATAGTCGCACAGTGCAATCATAACTACTGCTTGCTAAAATCTTTCCCCCCGGGCTGAACAGCACTGTCCAGATGGATGCGCTATGTGCCAACCATTGGTCGAACCGCTCAGCTTGGATATGCCATACAGCGATCGAGTCATCATGTCGATTGATCGCTAGCATTTGACCATCCGGACTAAAGCTGACGTTGCTTAAGGATGAAATCTGACGGGTCGGGCTGGAAAATGTTTTGTAGGGATGAAGTTGTGGCAAATTGCTATCGAGCTGCAAACGCCACAGCTGAATCGCTTCATTCTGACCACTACTGGCAAGCATTTGATCATCCGCACTGAGGCTCAGGGAGTGAAGCCCGCCGGTATAGCCGCGCAACGTTTTAAGGTTTCGTCCGCTCTGCAAATGCCACAGCCGCACCGTATGGTCTTTTCCTGCACTCACCAACAATTGACCGTCGGCACTAATCGCAAGCCCGTGAACATCGTGCGTATGACTGTCGAGCACATAGATGGATTGACCATCCTGGACACTCCAAAGGCGCAGAGTCCCATCGCGACTGGCACTGGCTAACAAGCGTCCATCTGGACTAAAGGCGATGTCCCAAACCCAATCGGTGTGTCCCTGTAGCACCTTGAAATTGAGCGTTGACGCTTGATCGCTAGCAAGATAACCGCTCCACAGCCGAATTGACCCATCACGACTGCCGCTCGCAAGCAGTTGACCATCGGGGCTATATCGCACACACTGAACCCCACAGATATGCCCCTGTAAGACACTCAGGCAGTTCCCGTTGCTCACATCCCAGATCCGAATGGTCGTATCATGACTGCTGCTGACCAAGGTTTGCTGGTCCGGAGCGAAGTGGGCAGCGTAAACACTCTGGACGTGCCCTTTCAAGACCTGGAGACACTGCCCTTGCAAATTCCACACGCGCACGGTTTGGTCGGCGCTGCTACTCGCTAATTGCTGACCATCGGCGCTAAAACTCACTGACCAAACACAGCTTGTATGCTCTGTGAGCACCTGCAAGCATCGTCCACTCTGGATATTCCACAAGCGCACCGAACTATCCGTACTGCCGCTGGCTAACATCGTGCCATCCGGACTAAAGGCGACAGACCACACCCAGCCTGTGTGCCCTTCAAAGATGGCTAAGAGTTGGGCTGTGCTGATATTCCAGAGGTAGAGGTTGCCATTGGAAGCTCCGACTGCAATTGTCTGACCGTCTGGACTCAGGTCGATCGACATCGCATTACTGAGGGTTTCTGAAAAGATAGATTGGGCTAAATTGGCATTCTGAAAATTGACTCTGGCTAAATCGATCTGTCTCAAGTCAGCTTGCTGCACGACAAGGTCAGAAAAGTCAGAGCCGCGCAAATCGACCTGAAGCTGCACCAGCAAGTTAATCAAGTTGCCTGCAGCGTACCCTGGTTTCTTTCCCTGCTGCCTTAATAAATGTTTTGCCTGCGCCTCGATCGCCGCTACACTGCCAAAGCGAGACAGCAACTGTTCCATCACAGGCTGCATAATGAGGCGCGTCTGAATCTCTCGAATGTAATCTTTTGCTTGGACTCGTAGTAAGGGATGCGTTTGCCAAACGTTAAGCTGCTGCGTCTCAAATTCGACGCAAATTTGCTGCACGAATCGCTCTGTGATATATTCCATCACCACGGGTTGCAAGAAGAAGAACCCATCTTTTTTTTCAATGAGCGATCGCCGGAGTAGTGAGTTGACCAGATTGGGTACCCGTTGCTGAGTAGCAAGATCAACCACACTTTCTCGAATATCGGCGATCGAGACTGGCTCCCGATAAATTGCAAACCAGGATAATGTTTTCTGTTCAGCTTCAGAGAGGCGATCGAACTGACGGTTCAGCAAATCGCGAATGTCTTCAAAAACAGCCAATCCCTGACTGAGATAGGGCAACACCTCGGTAATGCGGCCGTTAAACAAATCCTGAATGGCGGCTGCCAGCAATTTTAGTGCCAGGGGATTGCCGCCATAGTGATGGATCAACGTCTGCCATTCCGCTTCTGACCCTGTAAATGCTCCTTTCTGCCGGAAGATGGCGCGTCCGTCATCAGGGGTTAGCCCACTCAAGGTCAGCGAAGCGCAAGCGCGACGACCAGTCGTTCGCACCACACTTTCATCCTCTTCCATCAGTACCATTTCGCGTGGCTTTTCTCGACTGGTGAGCAACAAACAACTTTGGTGGGACGCTTCGCCAATGTCTCTGAGCAACTGCCCGTAGCCTTCGTAGCCCGATCGCCAGTGTCCCACGGGCTCACGCTGCAAAATGGTTTCCGCATTATCCAGAATTAATAAACACCGACGCGATCGCAGGTATTGCATCAGTTTGGAGACCTGCTGAGCCAACGTAGTAGGAATGATGGGATCTTCCCCATAGAGTGGCATGAGAAACTTTAGCAGGCTCGACAGAAGTTCCTCCAACGGTGGCGCATTGGCAAGCGATCGCCATACAACAATCTCAAATTCTGCCTGCATTTGCAGCGCGGCTTTGACGGCGATCGTACTTTTGCCAATGCCCCCAATGCCCAACAGCCCAACTACACGACAGCGCTCAGCAATGACCCATTGCCACAGTTGCGTCAGTTCTACCTCACGCCCATAAAATACCGAGGCATCGACCGCCGTATCCCAGTCCTGTTGGGGATTTGTCCAGCGGTTCTCTGTTTCTTCAGAGGAGGCAGGGGATGTCAGATCTGTCTTCGTCAACTCCAGCCCAAATGCCCGGAAGAGGTACTCCACTGACTGGCGATCCACCCCCAGTTCACGCTTGAAGATGCGGGCAAGGGTATTGAGGGAAAGGCTAGTGCGATCGCTGAGATCTTCCTGGGTGAGGTGCTTCCCCCACGTTTCGTCCGCTTCTGTTTGCTGTTTTGCCGTCTGAAATCTTTGCCATCCCTGGGGCGACAGGATAACTCCTCGCACTCGCCCAGAAGTGGAGCGACCCCGTCCAGATTTTGATGGGTTGGCATCCATAGTTTAGCCAATGCCGTAAAGGACAGAGTGAGTCTTTCCTCAACATACCGGGCGTTTCTTCAATCAAGGTTTGGCAAAGAGTTTCAGCAGCATAAATTGACAGGCAAATGATTTCGTCTTGGCTGAAGTATATCAGGTTTAATGGCTCCTGGCTCACTTCCTGCGGCGTTCCTCAACTGCAAAATGATTTAAGTTGCGTTTTAACTCAAAGAACTTGAGTGGTGTGCATGGAGCGATCGCAGAAGAATGAAGTTAATCGAGGTGGGCAGCAAACTCACCAAGCTAAAGGAGAACAAGATGAGTAGCAATCCTGTAAACAGTCAAAACATGAAACTCGAAGTTGTGGTAATTCCCATTGCGGATGTTGATCGAGCCAAGCAGTTCTATGAGGCGTTGGGATGGCGGCTGGATGCTGATTTTGTCACCAGTGAGGACTTCCGAGTAGTGCAGTTGACCCCTCCTGGATCGGAAGCCTCGATCATCTTTGGTAAAGGAGTTTCGTCAGCCACGCCAGGTTCAGTTCAGGGTCTGCACCTGATCGTTTACGACATCGAGGCAGCCCGTGCCGAACTCGTCGATCGGGGTGTCGAGGTAAGTGAAGTGTTCCACGACATCGGCGGGATCTTTCACCATGCCGGAACCGAGGGACGGGTACCGGGTCCCGATCCGAAGCGTCGCGACTATGCCTCCTTTGCTTCGTTTAGTGATCCAGATGGCAATGGTTGGGTGCTCCAGGAAGTGAAAACCCGTGCTCCCGGACGGTAACAGGACATCAACACACTAAACAACACTTAAAACAAGGACACATGATGAAAACGCAGAAAGTATGGTTCATTACCGGAGCATCCAGGGGCTTTGGGTTAGAAATTGCTAAAGCAGCCCTGGCAGAGGGCGATCGGGTCGTAGCAACGGTTCGCAGTCAGCCCGCACAACTCGCCGCCATTTTGGACAACCACCCGGATTTGTCCGTTGTGCCGATGGATGTCACCCAGGAAGCCCAGGTACAGGCCGCTGTCCAGCAAGGCATTACCCGGTTTGGTCGGATTGATGTCTTGGTCAATAATGCCGGGTATGGCATGGTGACGGCGATCGAAGAAGCCACGGATGCTGAAACTCGCAAACAGTATGACACCAACGTCTTTGGATTACTCAACGTGACTCGTGCTGTGTTGCCGTACCTGCGCCAGCAAAAGTCCGGGCGGGTGATCAATATCTCGTCGCTGTTTAGCTACGATGCCGTTCCGGGCTGGGGCTTGTATGGGTCCACCAAGTTTGCGGTTGAAGGGATCTCGAAAGGGCTAGCGATCGAACTGGCACCGCTCGGCATCCACGTCACGGCAGTAGCTCCCGGTCTTTTCAGTACTGACTTCCTCAGCACTGACTCCTATGTTGCCGCGAAAACCATCATTAACGATTACCAGGCAACGGTAGGACCGATGCGGAGCGGAGCCGATGCGCTACACGGGAACCAGCCCGGTGATCCGAAAAAGTTTGCCCAGGTGGTTCTTCAATTAGCTAATACAGAGCATCCGCCGCTACATTTGCCCGTCGGGAAGGACACGATCGCGATGTACCAAAACAATGCCGCAAGAATGGCAGAGGAAATTGAAGCATGGCTACCAGTCGCGACCAGCACCGACCATGACCACCACATAGCGGCTTAGACCATCGTCTGATCTACAACATTCACACATGATTGCCAAAGGAGATGTCATGAAACTGGAAGGGAAGAAGGCACTGATTACTGGGGGAAATAGCGGTATTGGCTTTGCCACCGCTCGACTCTTCATTCGCGAAGGCGCTGAGGTCGCAATCACGGGTCGAGATCAGAAGACGCTCGATGCTGCCCTCGCAGAACTGGGTTCAAAAGCCGTTGCCTATCGTGCAGATGTGACGGACTCCCACGCCCGCGCCGACCTTTTCAGCAAAATTGGTCAGCGGTTCGGCAGTCTGGATATCGTCTTCGCCAACGCGGGTATTCCTGGAGTCACGCCTATGGGAAGCACTGACGAAACAGTGTTTGAGCACATCATTCGCGTCAATCTCACCAGCGTTTTCTTTACCGTACAAGCCGCACTACCGCTGCTCAATGATGGCTCCTCAATCATCTTGAACAGTTCAGTGCTTGGCTCGCTGGGACATCCAGGACAGGCAGCTTACGCCGCAAGCAAAGCAGGTGTTCGCGGCATGGCAAGAACGATCGCATCTGAGCTTTCTCCTCGCAACATTCGGGTCAACGTCGTTGCACCGGGAGCCACAAAAACTCCCATCTGGAGCCGTGATTCTACTCCGTCTCAAGCGGATGAAGAACTGGCGGCAAAAATGGCAGCAACGATTCCCCTGGGTCGTTGGGGAGAAGCGGATGAGATTGCCAAAGCCGTCCTTTTTCTTGCTTCAGACGATTCGTCCTACGTCCAGTCGGTTGAGCTTTTCGTCGATGGCGGCAACGTTGGTTCCCCAAACGGTGGAGTAGCTTTCCGCAGTGCATAAATTGTTTGCCCCATCCGAACGATCGCTAGCTGCTTCCTTTTCCCCTGCGCTTCTTGCAAATCTCTATTTAATCAATGGTAATAACGATGACGACACCAGAGACAATGATAGGAACAGTCAGCCCTCAAGCACTGACTGAAAGCAGACTGCAATTACACTATGCCGTTCAATATATTGCTGCAACAGGTGCGGCATTAGCGGAGCCTCTACCAGACCACAGTCACACCAGCTTTGGATGGAATCCAGCTTTAGAAGCGTTTGTTGGCTCAACGATTCCAGCGACTCAGCCCTTTCAAGTTGCAGTCGAACCCATCAGCCTCACCTTAATCCTGGTAGCTGATCAGAATGACACGATCGCCTCTTTGCCATTACATGGAAAGACCATGCGAGAAGGACTGGACTGGCTCCAGCAAGCGCTTGCTAAACTCGGTGCCGATGCCAGCAAGATTGTGTTTTTAGATTATCCACCGAATGACTTTCCCGATCATCCCCTGGCTCATGATGCAGCCTTTGATGCCAGTCCGGGGTTTGCATTGCGTGAATTAGCAGACACTTACATCATCACTGATCAACTACTTCAGACGATCATTACCACTAACGAGAATGCTTCAGCAATTCACATTTGGCCCCATCACCTTGATATCGCAACGCTGATTACGCTTCCTGACACCAAAAATGGGCATCCACTGACAGTCGGGATTGGATTTTCGCCCGGAGATGCGAGCTATCCAGAACCCTACTGGTATGTCTCTCCTTATCCCTATCCAGACATCGCCAATCTTCCTACTCTGGAGGGGCAAGCGTTTTGGCATACCCAACACTGGGTTGGGGCTGTGCTGCGATCGTCCCAATTGAGTGAGAATGCCACTGCTGAAACCCAACAACAGCAGGTTGGGACATTCTTGAATGCTGCCCTGAACGCATCAATCACCCTACTCAAATCCGAGGCTTCTGCTGGGGTTTGATGATCAATATTTTGACCAACCGAGGATTCATACCAATTCAATATGAGCCTGCACATAAACAAGGGGCTTAAGCCCCTTGTTTCAGAGGTTTCGTTCTGTGCAGCTTTAAAGAAAATTGGTATCAGATCTTAAGTAATCTTTCTCATAGAGGTTGATTAAACATGTTCTTGCAGGGGAATAAGCTGCAACTGTGAACACGTAAATGTTCCATCAGTATATGAGCAGTCGTACAGAAACGAAACCTACGCTAAATTCGTTCAATTCATCCTACCCCTTGGTACACCAAAGCTAAATTCACTGGAATGTTGAAAGTCCAGGAAAACACCCGTTTAAGTTGCGGCTTAACTCAACTAACTTGAGTGGTCTAAATAAGAGCGATCGCTGAAGAATAAAGCGTAATGGCACTCTGCCATTCAACCGATTCAACCCTCATTCCACCAACCCCCAAAACGCATAAAGGAGTTTTACTATGAGCACTGAACAGAAAGTTGCTGTGATTACCGGCGCATCACAGGGCATCGGCGCAGCCCTTGTCAAGGCATACCGCGATCGCAACTATCGGGTGGTTGCCATCTCACGCTCAATTCGACCATCGGATGATGATGCCATTCTGGCAGTATCAGGCGACCTCGCTGATCGAAAAACTGCCGAACGGGCAATCATCGAAGGCGTGACCCGCTTCGGGCGCATCGACACACTGATCAACAACGCTGGCATCTTCATCGCCAAGCCCTTCACCCAATACACTCAAGCTGATTACGACGCTTACCTGGGCACTAACATCGCTGGCTTCTTTCACATGACGCAACTCGCCATCGCCGAGATGGCAAAGCAGGGCAGTGGTCATATCGTGCAGATATCCACAAGCCTGGTTGACAACCCGATCGCGGGCGTACCGTCTGTACTCGCATCACTGACGAAGGGCGGACTGAATAGCGCGACTCGATCGCTGGCGATCGAGTATGCCAAGCGCGGTATCCGGGTGAACGCGATCGCGCTGGGTAACATCAAGACGCCCATGCACCCTGCCGAGACCCATGCACAGCTCGCTGCCATGCACCCAATTGATCGGATGGGCGAGATCTCTGACATCGTTGATGCAATCCTCTACCTCGAATCAGCCAACTTTGTGACAGGCGAAATCCTTCACGTTGATGGCGGTCAGAGTGCGGGGCACTGAAGGCATGATCTACGAATTACGCATTTATCACGCCATCCCCGGACGACTACCTGCGCTGCTTGCGCGCTTCCAGAACCACACGCTGCGGATTTGGGAAAAGCATGGTATCCATCAGGCTGGATTCTGGACAACGCTAATCGGCGAGAGCAACCAACAACTCACCTACCTGCTCGCCTGGGACAGCATGGCTGAACGCGAGGATCGCTGGAACGCCTTCCTTGCTGACCCCGAATGGATTGCAATCAGCACCGAAACCGAGAAGGGCGGTCAACTCATCCAGAACATCAGCAGCGAGTTGCTGGCACCAACCACCTTTTCCTCGGTGAAGTGAGTGTCCCATTTAAGTCGCGTTTTAACTCAACGAACTTGCGTGGTGTGCATGGGGCGATCGTAGAAGAATGAAACGTAACCAATTTGAACATCAAATCCATCAATTTAAAGGAGATCAAGATGAGTAGCAATCCTGTAAACAGTCCAGACATGAAGCTCGAAGTTGTATTGTTCAGCGTTTCCGACGTCGATCGCGCGAAGGCATTCTATGAGAATCTCGGCTGGCGGCTCGACATTGACATCGCGGTGGGCGACTTCCGCGGCGTGCAGATGACACCGCCCAACTCAGAAGCCTCGATCATCTTCGGCAATGGAGACGGGTCCGGCTCGGTGCAGAACTTGGTTCTCGCCGTGGATGACCTCGATGCTGCTCGTAAAGACTTGATCGATCGCGGTGTCAACGTGAGTGAGATCTTCCACTACGCGGGTGGACCCTTCAACAACGCGGTGGAGAACCCACGCGTCAACGGGCGCGACCCAGAAGGTCGTTCCTATTTCTCCTTTGCCTCATTTGAAGATCCAGACGGAAACCTCTGGCTACTTCAGGAAATCACAACGCGGTTTCCTGATCGGCTGTGGGATTCTCCTCGAACAGACGTTGCAACTCTTGCAACCTTGCTGCGTGAGACGGCAGAGCACCACGACTCCTACGAGAAAACTCACGCTGAGCATCACTGGTGGGACTGGTACGCGCCCTATCTGAGTGCGCGTCAGAATGGCAGCAGTCCAGAAGAAGCCGCCGTCGCCGCTGATCGTTACATGGAGGAGGTTGTTCCTGTTCTTTCTAGATGATACGGTCAGAATGACATCCGCCAAGTTGGGTTCTGGATCATAGCAATGCTGACGGGCAGCCAGCGGCAGCGGCCGTTTCAGCTCTCAACCGCACCACGAGCGCCACGGGCGAACTGACGCGGGATGAGATCCTCGACAACATCCCGCTGTATTGGCTGACGAATACGGGGATCTCTGCATCTCGGCTCTATTGGAAATACAAGGGTGGCTTTTTCAACACCAAGGGCGTCTCTATTCCGGTGGCAGTGAGTGTCTTCCCCGGCGAGCAATATGAGGCCCCGCGAAGCTGGACTGAGCGGGCCGATCCCAAGCTCATTCATTACAACAAGCTCGACAAGGGCGATCACTTCGCGACATGGGAGCAGCAAACGATTTTTGCTCAGGAACTCAGGGTGTCGTTTCGGTCGCTGCGTTATGCCATCGCTGAGCCATCTTGACTTTGCCCAGATCGACGCCCGCAAGCGGCTCATGGATGTGCGCGGTCATTACAGCCGCCCCGAACTACTCAGTCTGCTGATTGATCGGACACCCACGTCACACTTTCATGAGCGCCCTGCACACCCAAAGACCGAGGCTATGCGTGCGGTCGTCAAGGAGGAGAAGGTCGTCGAGGTTCTCTAATTTCACCGAATCTATCGGAGCGCAGCGACAGGGAGGTCAGCGCGTGTCAATCAATTACAATCGCCGCTACTTTTTGACAACCATGCTTACAACTATTGCTGCCACCCAGCTTGGCATGCTCGGCTGCACCACACAGCACGCTACATCGACAACGGCTGAGTTACCCATTGAAGGTGAATTGCCGCCTCTGGTTGGTGCGATCGCGTGGCTCAGTTCACAGCCATTAACAGTTGACGAACTGCGTGGAAAAGTCGTGCTGATCAACTTCTGCACGTATACCTGCATCAATTGGCTGCGCCAACTCCCGTATGTGCGTGCGTGGGCCGAGAAGTATCAGGACCAGGGGCTAGTCGTCATTGGTGTGCATACGCCCGAGTTTGAATTCGAGAAGAATACTGATAATGTCCGTCGAGCCTTGACGGCGATGAGAATTGACTATCCGATCGCTGTAGATAACGATTACGCGGTGTGGCAGGCTTTCGGGAACCATTACTGGCCAGCCCTTTATTTTATCGACAGGCAAGGACGCATTCGGCATCACCACTTCGGCGAGGGTGAGTACGAGCGATCGGAACGGGTCATTCAACAGCTCCTGTCTGAGTCAGGAACTGCTCGTGTTGGTCAGGAACTGGTCAAAGTTGACGCTCGCGGTTTAGAGGCTGCCGCCGATTGGGGCAGCCTGAAATCGCCTGAAAACTACCTCGGCTATGAAAGAACGGAGAATTTTGCGTCTCCTGGCGGCGCGTTGTTAAACAAGCCTCGTTCATATGCCAATCCCGCGCCATTGAACCGTAATCAATGGGCACTTTCCGGCGATTGGACGATCGGAAGACAAGCCATTGTCCTAAACCAATCTGGTGGGCGGATTGCGTACCGCTTCCACGCCCGCGACCTTCACCTCGTCATGGGACCAGTCGAGCGAGGAACATCCGTGCGGTTTCGCGTGCTTGTGGACGGACAGCCAGCAGTTACGGCTCGCGGACTTGATATCGATGAGCGAGGCGAAGGCACGGTGACTGAACAGCGGTTGTACCAACTGATTCGACAACCGCAGACCGTTAGCGATCGCCAGTTCGAGATCGAGTTTCTGGATACCGGGGTGGAGGCGTTTGCATTCACGTTTGGTTGATCACGCAAACAGATACACCTTCGCAACAAGCAACAGGAAAGTGAACGCGAGGTAAATGATATGACAATGAAATCTACACATGACAGCCCCATCCTCGTAACTGGAGCGGCTGGTGATATCGGTGCGATCGGTCGCAACCTCACCGCAATGCTACTCGCCAAAGGGCATAAGGTGCGTGCTTTGGTTCGGCGGGAGGATGAACGTGCTGAGGCACTGCGCCAGCTTGGAGCTGAGGTTGTGCAGGGCAATCTGACCGATTTGGACTCGATGCATCGCGCGATCGCAGGCGTTGCCCGCATCTATTTCGGCATGTCGGTTTCGCCAGCGTATCTTGAAGCCACAGTCAACACCGCTGCGGTGGCGCGTCACCACGAAGTCAAAGCTTTCGTGAACATGTCTCAAATGACAGTGACGCAAATGAGCATCACCGAGACCACGGACAGTCCACAGCACAAGCTGCACTGGCTTGCGGAACAGGCATTAGCGTGGTCGGGGCTACCGATCGTCACGGTGCGGCCAACGGTCTTCCTCGAGAGTTTCTTCCTGCGTCTCGCCGCTGCTGGAGTCCGGGACAACGACGAACTGGTGCTGCCGCTGGGTGACAGCAAGACCTCGCCGATCTCGGCGGTTGATGTGGCGCGTGCTGTTTCCGTGATCCTCGATGACCCTGCCCCACACATTGGTCAGGTTTACAATCTGACCGGCTTTGAGTCAGCGGATCTGAACCACTACGCGCGCGTCTTTTCCGAGGCGATCGGCCGAACGATCCGCTATCGTGACGTGCCGCTCTCCGTATGGACTGAGACGCTTCGTGAGTTTGGGGTGCCTACGCACCTCCTCAACCACCTCGTGGTGATGGCCGAACTTCACAAGCAAGGACGGTATGACCGTATGACGGATGACCTGTTCAAGCTCACTGGCAAGACACCGACGAGCATGTCCGACTTCGTGAAATTGTACTCCACTGAATTCACGCGGAGTGAAGCCGAGAAAACACTATGACCAAATTGAAAAAAGTACATTACAAAATCAAAGCCCGCGCCTGCGGTGCCTTCGTCCTGTCGCGACTCCTCGTTGCGCTCTTTGCAGCAATGATGTTTCTGGCACCGTCCATTCGCGTGCTGGCACAGCAATCCGTCCAGGCTAGCGCACAATCCCAGGACGCGGCCCAGGCTAGCGTGACTGAAAACAACGCCATCCGCCCCTTCCGCGCCCACGTTCCGCAAGTGGCGATCGACGATCTCCGCAGGCGCATTGCAGCAACTCGTTGGCCCGACAAGGAGACAGTCACCGACCAGTCACAGGGCGTGCAACTAGCAACACTGAAGGAACTTGTCCGCCACTGGGGAGCGGAGTACAACTGGCGGAAAGCCAAGGCGAAGCTGAATGCCTTACCGCAGTTCGTCACGAACATCGACGGCCTGGACATTCACTTTATCCACGTCCGCTCTAAACATCCGAACGCGTTGCCGTTGCTCATCACGCACGGATGGCCCGGCTCGGTATTTGAACAGCTCAAGATCATTGGTCCGCTGACCGACCCGACAGCTTACGGGGGGCGATCGGAAGATGCCTTCGACCTGGTCATCCCGTCAATTCCTGGCTTCGGCTTCTCCAGCAAGCCGACGGGCACTGGTTGGAACCCTGACCACATCGCGCAAGCCTGGGCTGAGCTGATGCAGCGCCTCAGGTACACCCGTTACGTTGCTCAGGGCGGCGATTGGGGGTCTCCCATCTCCAGCGCAATGGCGCGCCAGGCACCGGCAGGATTACTTGGCATCCACATCAACTTGCCAGCGACGGTACCGCCCGACGTGGCTGCGGTGCTTGCCAGCGGCGGACCCGCGCCAGCAGAACTCTCCGAGAAAGAACGCGCAGCGTTCGACTCACTCGACGCATTGTATAAGAAGAAACGGGCCTACGCCGCGATGATGGGCACACGACCGCAGACGATCGGGTACGGACTGACGGACTCGCCAATCGGACTTGCGGCGTGGCTGCTTGGGCATCCAGGTTTCGCGCAGTGGACAAGCAGCAGCGATTCCGACAAGTCCCCGACGAAAGACGAGGTGCTGGATGACATCACGCTGTACTGGCTGACGAACAGCGCGGTCTCGTCAGCGCGGCTGTATTGGGAGAACAAGACCAGCCTCTTAAACGCGGCGGCTCAAAAGACCACCGAGATCTCGCTCCCTGTGGCCATCACGGTATTTCCAGGGGAGATCTATCGAGCTCCAGAGACGTGGGCTCGGCGCGCCTATCGCAATCTTATCTACTTCAATGAGGTCGCCAAGGGCGGCCACTTCGCAGCGTGGGAGCAGCCGCAGCTTTTCTCTGAGGAGATCCGCGCGGCGTTCAGGTCACTGCGTTAATTAGTGCGCGCAGGTCTGGATCAATCGGACATGTAAAAACACCAGACAAAGTTGAACGCCCAAATTTTACAGCAAGACCAATGGATTGACAGGACAAACAGATGACCAGCTATCCATAGCAACCTGCAAACAGGATCTCTTCAACCTGCAAACAGCATCCCTTTGAAACCAGATTAGCTGTCACTAAAACCGGCTCCAAAACCAGACTAGCTGCCACTGAACCTGCATTAGCTGATACGAAACTGCAAACAGCCGGTTGAAACCACATTCTTTGCAACCAAGCCTGATGTGCTGTTCAGCAGGCACTTGACCTACATGGGGGGTTGCGGTGCCCAGATTTAAGAATGGTTTTGCCTAAACGTATATGCCCAAGTTTCATGTTTAAGTTGAACGGTATGCGACCAAATAAAAGCCTAGAGTGGTTTTCACCGAAAGCCAAGTTTAGGTGCAGGTAATGTGGTTTGAGGGCTACTTCTATTTGCAAATAAGGTGGGCAGAAAATTCCCTTGTTTGCAGTTCGAGCTGTTTGTGTTTGCAGTTCGCTACACCTATGTTGTCTTCGTCGTTGGTTCTGGCGCTACCTTGAGAGCCAAGTTGGGATTGATATAGCGATAGTAAGTCGGACGGCTAATGTTCAGATGGTTACAGATGGACGACACACTCTGTTTGGGGTCTGCTGCCAGCGATCGCCCAATGGCAATTTGCTGTGGCGTTAACTTCTGCTGCCGTCCCCCTTTGCGTCCCCTCGCTCTCGCTGCTTGCAAGCCAGCCTGAGTGCGCTCCCGAATCAGGTTACGCTCAAACTCCGCCAATGCCCCGAACATATGAAAGATTAACTTTCCGCTGCTACTCGTAGTATCAATACTTTCCTGCAGCGAGCGAAACCCAATCTTACGCTGCTCCAATCCCTCGACCAATGCCATCAGGTCTTTGAGCGATCGCCCTAAGCGATCGAGTCTCCAAACGACCAGCGTGTCTCCTTTCCTGGCAAACGCAAAGGCTTCTTTTAATCCAGGGCGATCGGCTTTCGCTCCACTCATTTTGTCAGCGAAGATTTTTTCGCACCCTGCGGCTTGCAGCGCATCATGTTGCAACGCCAAATTTTGGTCGTCGGTTGAAATGCGTTCGTACCCAATGAGCATAAGGAGAGTTCTAATGTACTGTTATTGTCTCAGAACTCATCAAAGTTACACTATTTTGATACATAGATTCATTAACGACTTGATTTACACTCTGAGCACCCTAAAAGACCCCTTTTGTGTCGTTTTAGGCAAAAGGCGAAAACTGTCAATTAAACGACCGGATACCGTTGGCGAACTCTGATCGAGATGGCAAAGCTTAATTCTCAAATGGCTTAGGTGCCTTATTCATAGAAGGAATGTTTGATAATCGCTGAAGGGATGTTTGATAATCGCTCTTCAGTAGTTGTGCACACTCGACGTACCAGCACGACTGCTAGAAAAGCCATTCGCTGGGTCAATTGGGACATCGATCCAGAGGCTTTCGCAGTGCAGCCCTGAGCAATATTGCTTATCGAAACGATCGCGCAGCCTAGGAGGATGGATGGGTGAGCAAAACTGCGATCAATCGCACTACATTCGATCGCGATCGCATAATCTCCTCCTGGAGGATTGCTTCTGATCGCGCCGCAAGTTCAGTCCATGAAGTGCAACGATTAAGCGACTTGTGAAACCTCAATCTGGCGTGGTTCTGGTAAGGGTTGGTTGTTGGCTTGAAGGACTTCGATTAAACCCTCAAGTGCTTCTTGTCCATTTTGAGCAGCTTCTTGGTACGTTTTGCCGTGTGTGACAAATTGCTGCCAGGGAAATTCGGGGAGATGCACCAGATAGAGCTGATCGGCGTCTGACCACTGAATCACCATTGTATATCTGTAGCTCATTCGCTCTCATCCTCCAATACTTTCAGGGCTTGCAGTGCTCGTAAGATTTGCGGCTCAAGGTATCTGGGAGCATAATCGCCATCTTTGCCTGGAATGGTTAGTGGCATTGATAGCATTTTAGGATGCACCCAATAACTATGACTTCCTTTGCCTCGTCTCTTTTGCAAAATAAAGCCTGCTTGACTCACGATTTGCTTAAGTTCTCGAATTTTCTTAGGCATACGCTGATTTTAACCCAGGCTTAATGACCCTAAGCGGTCGCGCCCCCATCACATGATGGGCGATCGCAGCAGCCATCAACACTTTAACGAGTGTGGGGTGTAGTTTCTAAACAGCTAGAGGAATGATCGCGCAGCCTAGTAGGATGGATGGGTGAGCAAACTCTGCGATCGATACACTGCAATCCACAATTCCCATGAGCCAGCATTCTGACAGCATTGCTCCCCACGGTGGGCAACTGATTAACCGCATCGCCACGCCTGAACAACGCGCCGAATTTCTCGACAAAGCCGACTTTTTGCCCAGAGTGAAACTGGAAGCACGAGCGGTTTCAGATCTAGAGATGATTGCGATCGGTGGCTTTAGTCCCCTCACGGGCTTCATGAACGAGGCAGACTATAACGGGGTCGTCAATGATATGCACCTGGCAAACGGTTTGCCCTGGTCGATCCCCATCACGCTGCCTGTATCCGAAGAGGTCGCGGCACCGCTCAAAGAAGGGAGCCTGATCCGGTTAGACAATCCCTACGGTACGTTCGTCGGCGTGTTGCAACTAACCCAAAAATATCGTTACGACAAACGCCATGAAGCGCTGCTGGTCTACCGCACAAACGAAGAAAAGCATCCCGGAGTGTCGGTGGTTTACAAGCAGGGTGTCGTGAATCTAGCAGGTGATGTTTGGTTGCTAGAGCGCAATCCTCACACATTGTTTCCTACGTATCAAATTGATCCGCTGGAATCACGATCGCTCTTTCGGGGCAAAGGCTGGAAGTCGATCGTGGGCTTCCAGACCCGTAACCCGATCCATCGCGCCCATGAATACATCATCAAGTGTGCGCTCGAAACCGTTGATGGGCTCTTTCTACATCCCTTAGTCGGTGCCACCAAGGAAGACGACATTCCCGCTGATGTGCGGATGCGCTGCTACGAAATTATGCTGGAACACTACTTCCCCAGGGATCGGGTGATTCTAGCCATCAATCCTGCTGCCATGCGCTATGCCGGGCCACGCGAGGCAATCTTCCACGCCCTTGTTCGCAAAAACTATGGCTGTACGCACTTTATCGTCGGGCGAGATCACGCTGGCGTGGGCGACTACTACGGCACCTACGACGCGCAATACATCTTCGACGAATTTGCACCCGGCGAGTTGGGCATCACGCCGATGAAGTTTGAACACGCCTTTTACTGCCTGCGCACCCAGTCGATGGCAACCACGAAGACCAGCCCCAGTACTCGCGAAGAGCGCATTCATCTGTCGGGAACGAAGGTGCGGGAACTCCTCCGCAAAGGCGAACTGCCACCACCCGAATTTTCCCGTCCCGAAGTGGCTGCTGAACTGTCGAGGGCTATGCAAGCACCAGAGATTTCGTATGAGATTTAGAGAGAAGGCTAAAGGCTAAAGGATTTGTTAGAAGATTTCTAGCAAACAAAATACCCCTAGGGGCCAGCTTGACACCAAAGGTTGGGTTTCATACTTCAACCCAACGTGTCCTAAAAGTAATTAGGCTTATCTGTTGAGTCAGTAGTCAGTAATAGGCGTTTGGCTGAGCGCTGTCACTTAACTGCTAGGCGTGAAGGTGAGCGATCGCTCTGCTGCGGTGAGGTCACTTTCCTGTATATCCAGGCGCAGTACTCTGCCAGTCGGTCCCACAATGAGACGGGGCAGGGTTTTGTGATCAACAACCTGGAGCGTCGTCATGTTGTACGTTGTGTAGCGAGTAGATGCAGTGCCCCAATCTACATCAATTACCGTCAGAGTTTTAAATGGGGGCAGTTTGCTATTCAGTAGGGGACGCGGTCCTGCACCTAAAGCACTGGTATGCAGCAGTTCTAGCTTGCCACTGTGGGCGGGGTAATACGCATGGTCATGCCCGCTGACATAGGTATGCACGTCATATTTCTCAAGCATCGCCTGCAATTTATCCGCACCAGCAATAATTTCACCCAGTTCATCACGCCCAACAGCAACGGCGTAGAGAGGCAGGTGACCAATCACAAACCGCATTTTGGCGGACTGGGCGATCGAGCTTGCCAGACTTTTTTCCGCCCAGGCAATTTGTTCCGGTGGAATGCGAGAGGTGGAAGCATCCCAGACCAGATAGAAAATACCTTTGTGCTGGAAGGTGTAATAAAAGGGAAAGCCTGCACGATCGACAAACTGAAGGTTTGGATTATGGCCAGGCGCATTCCAGTATGCAGCTGTCAGTTCGCGATCGTGGTTGAACAGAAACTTGCCCCCAACCGATAACGCGCCTGAAGCATCATGATTGCCGATCGTAAACCCAAAGGGCACCCCAGTTTTGCGAAGCGGTGCGCCAATATGTCGCTCAAAGCCATCCCACATGGCTTGAATTTGTTCGCGACCTAATGATGGCGATTGCCCTGCCACCATATCGCCACCACCCAACACCACATCCGGTTCCCAGTCTGGAATGAGCGCGATCGCCTTGTGTACTTCTGCTTCGTAGTCTGTGGAACCATAGGCACTGTTCAGGTCGCTGATGACGGCTATGCGAACATCACCGCGAACAGGCGCAAACAGGCCTTTGGGCGCGATCGCCGTGTTTGCTGCCACCACGGTCTGACCAGATGCTGCCGCTACAGGCGATGACGAGCTTGCTGCTGGAGTCGCTAGCGGGCGATTAGTAGCGCCACCCGTCAGCACTTGATGCACCAGAGTGGCGACACCAACGCCACCGACGACTCCGCCTAAAACCAAAAATTGACGACGGCTGAGACTCATAGACGCTGGAGATCCATAAACTGGGCGGGAAGGGCGAAAGGCTAAAAGTTTTGAGTTGAAACTCATTCTGACCGTTGCCAGCTGATGGCTGACCGCTGAAAGCTGACCGCTAACTGCTAAGATGGTTCCTGCTAAGGTAGCACCCGTAAGAATCTACCGCGTTTGAGCCTGTTTGTGCTGCCTGGGAGAGAAATTTTATGTCACAGGATCAGCCACCATTATCAGAGCCAACTAGCCACGAAGCCTCTGAAACGTCATCAGAATCGACACTAGACGCTCCACTTAACGAAGTAGAACGTCTAACAGACGCAGCGATCGCAGAAGCTGCGCAGACAGAAGCAGCTCAAAAGAATGTAAGTATAACAGAAGCAGACGCCGCTCAGACAGAGGCAAAGCCATCCCGTCGGGCAGCAAGCAATGAACGATCGACCCGTGCGCGCAGACCAGCCCCAGCGAATGATGAAATCCTTCCGCAAACCCTGCTGCGGTTGTTGGGTGAAGCGGTTGTAGCCGCACAACCACCGCTTAAGAAACAGGGCATTAAAACCTTAAGGGGTACCATTCAGCTTTTAGAAAAAGCAGTTGAGCGACTGGAAGCTGAACCGACTCCCAAACAGGTGAGAAGAAGGGTACCAGTGCCAGGTCAAGCTTCTGAGGACGCTTTGCCCCCGTCCTCACAAACTCCTACTGGCAAACTGGTACCGCCTTTTTCGACTGCTGCACTAAGGGAGAAGTTCCGCACGCTCCGGCAGCAGGCATGGCGATCGTGGCGGCCGCTGCTGAGGCAAATTCGCGATCGCCTACCTACAGCCATTAACCGCAATTTTTCGGATCAAGCTCTGACAGGAGCGATTGCAGGTATTTTAGTCATTCTTTTGTGGACAGTATCCTCTCTACTGCCCGCGAAACCACAGCCAACCACGATCGCGAAAGCGCCTCCCACTGAGACGGTTGCACCACCAACGCCAGCGCTCACGCCAACACCTGCGCCGGCGCCGATTCCACCGCTTGTCAAAGCACCAGAGGGTCCCAAGCCTGTGGAAATTAGCCCTGCGCCCAGCAAACCAGCTATCCCCCCTCCGCCCCTCAAATTGACTCCAGAACAAACATTAATCGCCCGCATTCAGGATCAGGTTGCCGCGATCAGCAACCAATATGCCAGCGGTCTGGTGCAATCGGTGCAGGCAAACTTTCGTGGCAGCCGCCTGATTGTCAACATCAGTGATGGGTGGTATAGCTTGAGTCGATCGCAGCAAGACAACTTAGCAGGCGAAATTTCGCGCCGCACCGAAAACCTGGACTTCATCAAGCTAGAACTGGTTGATGCTACGGGAAAGCTGCTTGCCCGTAGTCCGATCGTTGGTTCTGAGATGATTATCTTGAAGCGCTCAAACGCAGTGACAGAGGCTGCTTAAGACAACGCTGTTTGTAGTGCCACGTTGTACGCTTTGACCTGGAGATCGACTCCAGTGATCGCAGTACCCACGACTACGGCATAAGCCCCAAGCGTCATCGCCTGTCGTGCCATGTTTGGGGACGCAATGCCACCTTCGCAGATGATGGGGTTGTCGATCGCGGCGACCATCTGAGCCAGCAGATCAAAACCGGGAGGGGTTTGATGCTGTGTTGCAGCAGTGTAGCCATATAATGTGGTGCCAATTAGATCAGCCCCAGCCCTAGAAGCGGCGATCGCGGCGTCTAACGTATCGACATCTGCCATGACAGGTTTGCCCAGTTCGGTCTGAATACGGGCAATCAGTGACTCTAGCGTTTCGCTACCTGGACGATCGCGGAGGGTCGCGTCGATCGCGATGATGTCTGCACCGGCCTGCGCGATCGCCAGTGCATGGTGAAACTGCGGCGTAATGTAGACATCGAACTCTGGGATTTGCTGCTTCCACAGCCCAATGATGGGTGCTGTGATTTGGCCGCTAACAGCCTGCACGTGCGCTGGTGTATCCAGCCTGATGGCAACGGCTCCTTGATTGATCGATGCCTGAGCCATTGCTGCAATGACAACAGGGTGATGCATTGGTGAATCGACTGGAGCCTGACAAGACACGATCAAGCCGTTTTGGAGGCGTTGCACCAGGTTGATGAATGCTGCTGACATAAGTAGAAAGGGTTGTCTGCTAGTGTTACGGTCTGATCCTTACCAACAGCAGCGAACAACTTCGAATCATTGCCGCAAAATGCCATCTTCCAACGTAGAAACCCGATCGGCGACATCAATCAAGCGTGGATCGTGCGTGACAATCAGAACCGTGCGATTGCTCTGCTTGGCGAGTTGGCGTAAGAGCTCGATTACAGCGTGACCGCTATGGGAATCGAGTGCCGCTGTTGGTTCATCAGCCATAATAATCTGTGGATCGCCTGCGAGGGCACGAGCGATCGCCACCCGTTGCTTTTGCCCACCCGACAAATCGCGCGGCAGATGGTTGATGCGATCGTCCAGTTTTACTTGTGCTAGCAGTTCGTGCGCCATCCGACGACGGTTAGTAGCACCACGAACGCCTTTTACTTTTAAGGCCACTTCCACATTCTCGGAAGCAGTCAAGGCTGGGAATAAATTAAAGCCCTGAAAAATGAAGCCAATATTCTGCAGCCGAAAATGCGCTAACTGAGCACGCGACATTTTCGTAATCTCCTGGCCCAGCAGCTTGACGCTGCCCGCCGTTGGAGTGAGAATACCAGCCAGGATTGAGAGTAATGTCGTTTTACCGGAACCGGATGGTCCCATCAGGAGATGAATATCGCCCTGTTGAATCGTTAAGTCCACTCCACGTAGCACGGGGTAAACCTGTGAACCAGAGCGGTACACCATTTCAACACCCGTCGCTACGATAGCCTGCTCCTTAAACCGTTCCACAACAACTGAGGTAGACGCAGCTCGATCGCGCGCTTGAATAAAACTAGCAAAATTAACTTGAGAAGCAGTCATTTTTTTAACATCAATCGATAGGTAGAGTCGCAACGGTGAGAAGCAAGAGAAGAGCGAAGAAAACTAAGGATAAATAATCACGGTCAGATTAACTTCACCCAGCTGGACCCTTTTCCCCAAAGAGCAAAGTAACTTAGTTAATTTGTTAGAGGTTAAGCAGCTATTAGGGGTTAAGCAGCAGCTAATTTACATAGTGTAACGAACCAGCACACCCATCCGCATCGCACCTTTCGGCAAATTTTATGATGAAAACTACGCCTTAAAGACGATGGCAGGATCAACTTTAGTCACTTTTTGAATCGCAAACATGGCCGAGCTAACGCACATAACGACTGTAATACAGAACACACCGGTAGCCGTCATTGGGCTAATCAAAATCATGATGCCCTTAGCGGCCATAGTCCACGAACCCAAGCCGATGCAGAGCACCATACTGGGCAAGTAACCCAAAACTGCCATCCACAGGGCTTGCTCTGTAATGACGCGGTAAATAATCCAGTCAGACGCACCCATTGCTTTGAGTGTGCCGTACTCCTTGATATGGTCTGCGACTGAGGAGTAAAGGATTTGACTCACCACGACCATGCCAACCACGAAACCGACGGCTGCGCCCAGACCTAAAATAAAGCCCACTCCAGTCCGTTTTTCCCAATAGTCACGGGTTTGTTGTGCCATTTCGGCTCGGGTTAACGTGCGTGTGCCAGGAAGAGCGGCTTCTAAGCGCTTGCGTAACGTCGGTAAATCCTGACCGGGTTTTGCCTGGATCAGGATGAACGTAATGGAGTCAGACAAAGAGAGCTTTCGGGGTGCTGGGGGCGGTGCATCTGAAGGCGATCGTGCAGGCGCCGCATCAACATTGTTGAGAACTTGAACCTCCCCATTTTGGATGCGAATATTAGCTGTAGAACTAAGGCCAGAGGTTGAGAAGGCGTTTGCCGTTTCAAGCGATGTGAAGACGGCAGCGCTGGATGCCATTGATTGGGTATCTTGGACTAAACCGACCAGTTTTGCTGGCAAGGAACCGATCGACCCAGAATCCCCAACCTGCTTCAAGTCGATCGCGGACAGTTGAGCCTTATCAATCACCATCGTATATGGCGTACTCAAGGCGTTTAGTTCGCCTTGAGCCACTTTCCAATTTGCGAATAACTGTCCCTTCGGATCAAAGCCATAGAGACGAATCGGCGCGATACGACGATCAGCCGATCGCCAGAGTGCAGCTCGGATCATCAAGGCTTCTGCACGCTGTACCCCTTCGACCTTCCGTGCCTTGACCATGTGGTCTAACGGCAGCGGCGATGTGACTTCCAGATGCACCATATCTTCAGATGCAACCCAAATGTCGGCACTGGACTGGTCAATGAGTAACCCCGTTGATCGCGTAAAGCCGTTCAGAATGCCAATCTGGATGGTGACCAGGCTGACCGCGAACATGATTCCTGCCTGGGCAACCAAAAAGCGAGGTATGTCCTCAAATAAGTTCTTACGGGCAATGGATGCCATAGTCAATGTGTTTGAGAATGCGACTTAGACATCGGTCGCACTGCGCCCCACGTCAAGCAACTGGTCTTGAGAAGACTAAATTTTAGTACATGTGAGAGTCGCCAGCGGCTTGAAGTGGCAGTTAACCCATTGAGACATCTGTTGTAAGAAGCTGTTGGATCAGCAAGACAGCTAAACCTTCAGAACAAGAGGCTTACCCTTGTTCTGAAGGTTATGGTGACAAGGCTATCAATGATTGTTACACGACGTCTCAATCAAACCTCAAACCGGCTGCTCATTGCTAGTGAGTCGAACGGCGTTAGAGAGTAGAACTGCTCAAGCTAGGTTTGGCCGTGACGTAAGCTGGGAGCGATTGGCGTAGACGATCGCCATACAGTGCTAGTGCGTTGCCACTCAACAACAGTTCAAGATAGTCGCGATCGTAGTCTGAGCCCGTTGCGGCATCCTTCACGCAATCCTTCAGCACACCATCCCAGTGGCCGTAGTCACCAGAGAAACAGGTGAGATGTTTCCCTGCTTCGCCCAAGCCGATCGGCAAGTAAGACGGGCCGGGATCATCCGACTCAAAGGAGGTGAAGATCTGCCCGCGCTTGAAGTAATCCAGAGGATCACGATGGCGCAGGTCGTAATGCTCGTAGAGGCTGGCGTCGTCAATCTTCGTGGGATCGTTCTCCTTCGTCCACATCAGATCAAAAATGCTTTTCGCCTGACTGATGATGTTGGTGTTGTTGTGCGTGCCGCGCTCTTGGATCATCAACTTGGTGAAGTCCATCAACGACGGGCGGTACGGATGCTTGGGGTCAAAGTCGCGAATCCGCTTTTCCCAATGTTCGTGCATGGCATGAGCAAGGTCGGGCACCCAGCCACAGCCGCCTTCCAAAAAGCCAACCCGTAGAGTCGGAAACTGCTCAAACGCACCATCAAACACCATGCGGGTCATCGCGTGCTGCTGCTGATTGCGCTGCACGAAGATGTGGTTCAGCACAAAGGTTTCCATGTGGTCAGAAATCCCGCCCATCATGTAGGAGCCGGGGCCACCATGAATCCCCAGAGCAATGTCGAGATCGACGGCTGCTTGCAGGATAGGGCGGAAGTCAGGATGGCTGATTGCCTTACAGGTGCGGATTTCGGGGAAGGCATCCGGTGCTTTAGGATGAGGGATGGGCATGTTGGGTGCAACGGCCACCGCAATTAGTCCCAATTCGTTGACGCAGCGGTGCATTTCGGCAACAGCAGCCGTCACATCTTGGAGGGGCAGAACACCGATCGGCTTGAGGCGATTGTCATAGCCCCGGCAGTCGTCAGCAATGTAAGTGTTGTATGCCTTGCAGAGCGCGATCGCCAGGTCTTTGTCCAACAGGCTGGAGAAAATCAGGTTTAAGGTGCCGTAGATGACCTGTACATCAACCCCTTCCTGATCCATATGCTGAATCCGTACTTTGTTGAACATTGCACCCAGCGTTGTATCAGGGTGGAGGTTACGGAAACCGCCTTTACCCAAGCCCTGTGGCTGAGGAAACATGCGGAGATAGTCGGCTTTACCTGTCGCGGGATTTGCATCAATCACTTTCGCGCGTTGGTCGCCCAGGCTGTCTACAACCAGGCCAATGCGATCGCGATATTCTGGCTCGATGTAGTCCCGTAGTACCAGAGGATTCTCTAGCTTGTGGGCATCGGCGTCAACAACCAGTAAACCTTCGTACATGCCGTTCTCCTTTCGGTTCGGGGGTTAAAAACTAATGAAAGTGAATGAAACGCTGAGGATCGATCGCTTGCATCCAACCATCAGCCGGTTCTGACAGCTCAAACGCAGCCTTGACAGAGCTCTATACGTATCGCTCCAGTAGCCTTTCCTTGAGCAAGCAACGCTTGAGGATGCTCATGTCTTCGCTTGAGTGAGACGTGAACAACTGGGCTGGATAGAGTCAATAGAGCGTTGAGCAGTCAAGGTCATAGAACCACTTAAGTCAAGGCACAAGTTTGCTCACTGGAAAGAACCAAGCGAGCTCGGCGCCACCTTAATCAACACTCTGAGCAAGGGAGCCTGAGTTACTGAAACTCGCTCTCACACTGCAGAGAGGAAAAAGGCGATGAGATGCAAGCGGGTTTGTCAAACTCAAGCAAAGAGACTCAGGTGCGTTGCTCCAACGTTTCAATCAACTGGATTTTTCGACTTTGGCGACACGGCTGAAATAATGCAGCACTTGACGTAGACCAAACCAGTTCTCAAACGACCAGGACATGGCTGCCAGAATCGTAATGCCGGGATACTTAACAAACGCTGGTTCATTTTTTTCAAACACAGCATGTCCACCCAGTGCAAAGACTTGGGTCAGCACCAGGCAGAGTAGAGTCACTCGCCAGTCGAAAAACAGAAAAACCACAGCCGCAATCGCCAGAAGATTGGTGAGATGATGCAATGCCTGGTTGATTGGGTTCTGATGACTTGCAATAAAATGTGCCTTAGCGTCTTGGAAGTAGCTCAAAGCGCCTCCTCCGGGGTAGTTTGTAGTCGGGTTATGGAACGATACCACAGACAATTCCTGAGCGTACAAGAGCGATCGAAAGTTTTTGGATTTGAGCCGCTACCACCAGCGCAACTCAGCATAGCCCCGCGCTGGTCGGCTCAGTTCTTCGTCAGTCAGCCAGTCTACGAGCTTATAAGTACCAAACACGTGATCCCACCAGTCCACCGCCAACCCAAAATTGTGATGCCACATACCGTACTTGTGGTGAACGTAATGGACAGGCATCTTCATCCAAAAGCACTTGGTTGGGTTTTCATGCTGCAATTGATGCGCATAGGACGAAAATGCAGCAAAGGCTAGACCACCAAGACACCAACCCAGACCCGCTTCTAGCGAATAGAAGAACAACAGAGACATGACGATGAATGTTCCCTTCACATAGTCAACAAATTCCCACACAACGCCCTGTCCTTCGTTGCGACGGTGGTGGTCACGATGACGTTCACCGAGACGGTGCGATGCGTGCATTAAGCGATGAACCCAGTACTCCACTAAGCTGGCAAGCACAAAGGCGGTCGTAAAGCAGACCAACCCTATAGCCACTTTTGTCAGGTCAGGCATCTATTTTCTCCTCACTCCTACCCTAGATTGAAGCGTACCGAATATTTTGAGTTTTTGCTAGTTGATGGGATGCTGCCCCTCGTGCCAGACCCCAGTTAGTCAATGGGCTTTTGTAAACAAAGATTAAGTGCTATCATTCAGTCCAAAGTCAGGCATCGTTAGGGCTTTAGTACGTAGCCGTAATATATTGACAGGAATGATAACGTATTGACAAAACACCGTTTGACGTGAGTACAGTGGCGAGGCGACCTAGCGTGAGGAGAGGAGAATGGAACTGGCTACGGCCCTAAAAAGTCAGACCGTTCGGGCGGGTGTGCGAGAAGTTGGGATCAATCCAAACCACTGGTATGCGGTCGGTTGGGCAAAGCAACTGCAACCCTGTCAGGTCACGCAGGTGACGGTTTGGCAGCAGCCGATCGCGGTTTATCGCGATACCGAAGGAAGTCTACATGCACTAGCTGATGCCTGTCCGCACAAAGGTGTTGAGCTACACCGAGGCAAAGTTCACGGGCAACATTTAGCATGTCGCTACCACGGGTGGGAATTTGATGCTGAGGGCCGCTGTGTCAGCGTGCCATACTTACCACAAGGACAAAAATTACCTTGTGCCCAGGCACGGAGCTATCCCATTCAAGAAAAGTATGGCCTGCTTTGGGTGTTCCCGGGTGATGCCACGATCGCGTCAGACCACCAACCGCCACAGATACTGGAAGACACAGAGTCAGGCTGGCTTAAAGTTCCCGTTACCGGGCATTTTAAGGCGCACTTCTCAATCTGCAACGAAAACTCAATGGATGTGTTTCATGGCTTTTTGCACGAGAATTTGCAAGGCTGGTTTGATCCACGCCTGCTGAGCCTGCGAGAAACAGAGGATGCGGTCTGTGCAGAATATCAGGTATCTTACAAAGGCCACATGGCAAAGTTTCTGGGCTTAAGTGAACGGGCCGATCAGGTAACAACCTTGCCAATTACGGTGCAGTATTGCTATCCCCACTATCAAAGCAGCCTGGAAGGGGTTTCGGCACTGTATCTCATGCGGTTACCCGTGAGTCCAGTTGAAAGTCGTTCGTTTGCCCTCTTCTTCTTTAAAATCCGTTTACCGCAATGGTTACTCAAGCGCCTTGAGCCACTGCTGCAGTCATTGTTAGAGCGCTTTGTTTTGATGCGGTTTTTGGCGCAGGACATTGAGATGATGGAAAGTGAGCAACGCCAGTATCTGGCTGAGCCAACGCGGCGCTATGTGGAGATTAATCCTGCTATCATTGCTGTCCAACGGTTGATCATGCGGCAATATGAACAGTTTATGCGGAGTTCTAGTCCAACTCAAACGAACAGGCACAAAGCTTTGAATGCAGCCGTCTCTAGCTCTGTAGAAGGCCAACCCGACAGCCCCACGCATGAACGGTGGCTGCCTGACCACGCTGACTCTACATAAACATTTACGAACAGATGTATTTCCGGGCGCACAAATGACTGTTATCGTGTCTGCGATCGAAGTAAGTTGGCATT
This sequence comes from Stenomitos frigidus ULC18, assembly GCF_003003795.1. Classification (GTDB taxonomy): domain Bacteria; phylum Cyanobacteriota; class Cyanobacteriia; order Leptolyngbyales; family Leptolyngbyaceae; genus Stenomitos; species Stenomitos frigidus_A. Next base: position 27,686 of record NZ_PVWK01000058.1, read on the forward strand.
ATATAGGTTTATGCAATTAGTTGATACGGTTCAAACCGGCATGAGTGCAAAATTCTGCCGGGCTGGATAGCCAATAACTTGCTAGGCAAATATACTGTTGAGCGAGAGGCGATTCGGCTGTCTACAAAAGGTGAGAGGAGTTTACTGTGCAAGTTGTTAAGGAGTACATCCAGCGTTGGTACGAAAGCGGGCTCGATCCCGATATCTACGTTTGCCATAAAAAGCAAGGCAATGTTGTCGAGATTGAAGAAGAAGCGACTGGCAAACGTCGAACGGTTCTCACGTTTTGTACCAATGATGTGCTGGGATTGAATCAGGAAGACGCCGTAAAGCAGGCAGCAATCGACGCTATTTTGCAATACGGCACTTCCAACAGCTCAGTTTCGGCATTGAGTGGTCGTATCGATCTACATCGACAATTGGAGCAAGAAATTTCGGCATTTAAAGACTTGCCCCATACCCAGCTTTTCTTAAATGCATGGATGGCAATGCAGGCACTCATTGATGCCTTTTGTCATTTAGCCATTCCGGTACCCAATTTTCAGCACACTCGCGAAACGTTGATTTTGACCGATGTGTTGAATCACGGCTGCATTGTGTCAGCTCTTGCACATTCAGGCACTCGTTCTGGTAAGTTGTTTGGTCATAATCCTCGGGTGCGTGTTCGCGCCTACCGTCACTGTGATACAGAGGATCTCGCCCGCAGGCTACAGCGTTATGCCCGCCCCGACGATCGCATTATGGTTATTTCTGATGCGGTCTTCTCGATGGATGGTGACATTGCTCCCTTACCCGGCATGCTGGATGTGATGAGTCACTACGAAGGCAGTGTGCTGGTGATGGATGAAGCCCACGCCAGCGGATCGATCGGGCCTACGGGTCGCGGTATTTACGAGCACTTTGGCTTGCGACCGCAGCAAGCTATCGAACGAGGCGTTGTGCCGCTGATTATGACGACTTTTTCCAAGTTCGCCGCGTCAGCTGGAGCCGCTATCAGTAGCCACGTGGCGGAACTTAAGCCCTTGCTGGATGTGTCGCCAACCTCGATCGGCACTATTTCTTTACCGCCGCCAACAACCGCCGCTGCGCTGGAAAGCATTCGCATTGTTCGGCGAGAACCAGAACGCGTGAAGCAACTGCAGGAAAACAATCTTTACTTGCGATCGCGCCTCGAAGAAAACGACTTTATGGCGATCGGCGAAACCAACGTTGTGCCTGTCATTTTACCTGCCGAAATCAACCCCAAAATGTACGCCAGACAACTCATGGAGTATGGCATTTGGGTTTCGCCCATCTGGTTTATCGCCAAGCCGCGTATCCGTGTAACCGTCAATGCGCTGCATACCAAAGAGGAAATGGATCGCCTTGTGGCTGCAATGGTTAAAGTACGCGACCTGGTTTATAAACCAACGATTAGTGCCTGAACGCCGTTATTAGTTGTTGGTTGTTAGTTGTTAGAAGTCAGCAAGGCGTCTTTTCGAACGTCAGATAACGTTGATCTAACTGCCAGCAACCAACAACTAATCACTACATTAGGTTGACCCAAGAATAGTCTGCCTGACCAAAGTGGATGCCAAAGGCAATCATCAGATTTTCAAGGCATTCTACTAGCCACGACATTTCGCCTCTCACCTTCGTTTCGTAATGTTTAAGGACGACTGCAAACCGCTTAGCCAAATACGCTTTGACTGCATCCAAATTGGCTTTTGTTTCGCGGCAAAGCAAAACGATTTTCAGTAGCAATCCGATCGTAAAGGTCGCACCTAAATTAGTGGTTAAATCGACAAAAACGCCATGATTGTTAGGTTGTTGCTTAGGATTGGCAACTAAGCAATCAATCAATTGACCGCAGGTTTGCACAAGCAAGCCGCCGTTCGGTCTGAGCGTATCATTTTGCGGCAAAGTTGCCTCTAACTGGTTTGTCAACCAGCGGTTGAAATGGTGTTTGCCATAGTCTCGACAGTCAGAATAAGTGATGGAAGCGGTTAGATAATCATACATCTGCCGCTTCACCACGCGATAAGAAGGCGCTTGACGACTAGAGCTGACAAATTGTTTGGCAAGCTCTTGATAGGTTTTTGAGCCCTCTGCTTTGCCTGCAAATCTGCGAATCGATGTTTCTAATTGTTGGTTACTGAGCAGCGTTGGGTTGCTGATTTCAGGTGCAGTCTTTGTGGGAGGTGCTTTCGGCCGCAATAAATGAGTTGTGTAGCGATGTAAATCTTGCTCAAATTGCTGCTCTTTTTTAACCTGCAATTGACTGATCACCTGGTGTCCTAAATCGCTACTATCCCAATTCATTAAGCAGTGGGGATAGAGATATGGATAGCGAGGCACTAAATCTTTGATGGGCTGACTGCGTTCGTCATCCGTTTGAGGCGTTTGAGGCGCTAATTCTGCTGCTTCTACCCGTTGTCTCAGTTCGAGGTACTGATTGCTCTGGACAAACAACTTTACCAGTTCGCGTAAACGTCTCGTAGCGACAAAGCTAGCAGACGTATAAGGTGACGCTTGGAACAGTTCAACCAGATCAACAGCGGGCGACTCACAGCCTAAATGCGACCACCAATAATTCATCAAAATATGGCAGCAACGATTAAGAATGGCATTGAATTCTTGATCGGCCCATTTTGAAAACACAATGCGGTTCAGAGCCACTAAGACCTCAGGCTTATCGTAATCTTGTCCTTCAACAAAGAGGTTGTGGAGGCGTTCAAGCAATTGATAGGGCTGTTCAATCTTTCTGTGATTCAGTAGGTGAGTATATAGAACTTCAGTATCACATTGAAAATCGCGGTAGGAGTAGCCTGACATGGGAAAAGCCTTCCTTAGAGTGCACCGGTTGTAGAGTTTAGACGCAGCGATCGTTAGTCCTCGAGCAAACAATTCAGCTAGCCATTCATCACACAGCGATCGACGAGCAATGCCCTTCTAGTGACTGTGAATGAAGTCAAGAAGAAAAAGGAACTTAACGCTTGCTGAAGCTGTCTATAATTGTACGGTCAGTCTATTCTACCAGTAAGGAGAATCAGGACACTTGGCTAACTGGCCACTGTTTTTGATTCAGAAAGCACCGTTAAGCCTCTGCCCTAAGTCACAAAAAGCTTCAAGTCCGCTGCTCAATAGCGCGATGTACCATGTATTCAGTCATAAGTGCCTGTAAAGAATAGCGGGCGGCCGTGCCTTCGATAAGCGATCGCCGCAGCAACGATTGCAAAACCTCTTGAACCTCTACATTGGTGATCGGGCGCGTTACGGATTGAATAATTTCAGTGATTGTCAGGGGTTCATGATGCTTCACCAGACATTCAACAATGGCACGCTCTAGATCTGACAAGCGGTTAAATTGGCGATCGAGCAGCGAGCGAATGTCCTCAAACAAGGCAGTGCCCTGCTGCAACTCTTCCAAAAAGTTTTTGACATCGCCATCGAAGACTTCTCGGACATTGGTAGCGATCGCATTCAACGCCGATGGATTGCCCTCATAGCGTTGGATAATCAACCGCCAGTCGCTATCCGCGCAAGAGAACGCTCCTTTGGCATTCAAAAATTCTCGTGCTGCTAGCTCTCCTAACCCTTCTAGCTTTAAGGCAAAAACACGCTGATTTCCACCTTCCATACGGGCAACGTCTTTCGGCTTTTCCGCACTGGTAAAGACCAAACAACTTTGATGCACGGTCTGCCCCACTTGCTTCAGCAGTTCACCATACTCTTCATAGCCTTCTTGGTATGACCCGTTATGCACGCCACCGCGTAACACTGACTCTAAGCCGTCCAAAACAATCAAACACGATTGATTGCGCAGGTAATACAGTAAGCGCGTCAACTCGGTGCTGGTCTCCTGCCCGTTAGAGAGAAACTGGACGAGATCGGCAACCAGTGAGGTTAGCGATGGCGCGGGCTGAAGCGATCGCCAGATCAGGAAGTCGAACTGATCTTTGACCTGATGTGCTAGTTTCGCTGCCAGCGTTGTTTTGCCAATACCCGGCGCACCAAACAGAACAATCAAACGGCAGCCATTGAAGCTAAAGCGCTCCTCTAGCTGTTCGAGTTCTTTGATGCGCCCAAAGACGGATGACACCGCCGGAATGTTGCCCCAATCTTCCCATTGTGGCTTGTGTTCCTCCCAAAGTAGATTGGACTCTGGCTCTAATCTAAGGTTGGGTTCGGGCTGTGACCGCTCAGAAGTGGTAGATGTGCCGTTGCGATCGCGCCTGGATCGCAGCTCTTTTGCTCGTTCGATCGGTCCTTGCAGATTGCGTTTACTCACTCGATCGTCCACAACATCGGAAAGCAGTCGCCATAGTTCTGGTCCAACGTTCTGAATCAAGTGCTGATAAGTACAGCGACTAGAGCATTCCTGGTAAATCTTCCTAGAACTTTTGCCCTCCCACGCTCCTCGGAACATGACTCGTTGGAGATCATTGAGCCGTTTTTCCTGCTCTGAAAGTAGCTGCTCGACAAACTTGAGTGCTTCGTCAGCGTCCATTTACCAAACCTAAAGTAGATGCCTGTGCTCTAGTGTAAGGCTGAACTATCCTGAACTATCCTGAACTTTACCCAAATTTCAGGTTTTTTCTTTTATGAAATAGTCTGGAATTACCTGTATTGAAAGCTATAAGACTGCTTGCGAAAGTAGAGACATCACAGACCAGGGCAGATGCCGCCATCCGAGTTGAGTGACATCCGCCGCTTCGTCACTACCTAAACAAGGAGAAAGACTATGTTCAGCCTGATTGCTTTTGTGAAGACGGTGATTGGAATTGAAGGACTGACCAATCATCAACCCCAGGTTTCCACGTGCAACTCAACGTCTGCCATTGAGGCGATCGTCACTCGAACCATTGCACCCGGAAGAAGGGGGCAGGTGCAATGTCAGGGCTCTTGGTGGACGGCCAAATCAGTGCAAGGGTTGACGCTGCTTCCAGGCAAAGTTGTTTACGTCATCAGTCGTCAGAATATAACGCTGTACGTTGAGCCAGGTTTCATTAATTCTATACAAGGACGTTAACGAATATGGCATTTGCGATCGCGATTTTTACGGGATTAGTTTTCGTGACGCTTGTGGATTTTCTTGCTCAGCTCAAACGGCCCAAAACACTAGAAGAAGAGATTGGTGAGGCCGTCACAAAGTACCTTGCCGAGAACAAAAAGAAGCGAGAAGAAGAGAAAAACAAGCCATAAAACAAGACGTTGGATCTTTCAAAAACCGCATTTCAGCGCCAGTCTAACCAGTTAAACGTATTGCTTAAAATCGACCAATTTTGAGCAACTCGATCGTTGGGCATGTTGTGTACGCCACATCACTAACCGCTATCGCTAAACCAACCCTATGAAATCAACAAACTACTCTCAAACATCAGTGTTTCCTACCGCCTCATCTCAAATCAGTGAATCTCAAACCAGCGAATCTCAAGCTGCTAGATCTCAGGACGATCTTTCAGTGCTATCGATCCCTGAACTACCGTCTCAAGAGACATCGATTACCGATCTCAAGTCGTGTCCATCAACCGAGCCATCGCGCCCAAACCGTATGATTCAAGCTGTGGTGATTGTTGTTGCGATCGCGATGGGCTTGACGGTCTTTTCAGGCGTTGTTTATGTCATCCTGGCAAAACTGGAGGTTCTGCAACGATCGCAGCCGTCTACCGTTGAGTCAACGCAACCAAGATTAAATCAAGACGAACAGAGCATTCCAAAGGCTGAAAGTCCAACGGATACGCAAAACGGCAACGAAATGCAAGCGAAAATGCTGCTTGATCGTGCTAGACGACTGGCAGTAGGTAATAGATTTGAGGACGCGATCGCGGAAGCAAGCAAAATTCCTGTTAACAGTCTGCTCTATCAGCAAGCGCAGCAAGCGATTAATCAATGGTCAGGGCAATCGCTTCAGCAAGAAGAAGAACAAAGAGCCCTACAGCAAAAGCTAGAGGCAATGCATGAAAGTAATCAAAAACACTTGCAATTGACCCAACAAGCATTAGACCAAAATGACTGGGAAACAGCTCTACAGGAGGTAAATCAAATCAATGCCAATCAAACAAATCAAAATTCTCTCTGGCAACAGCGGAGAGACGATATGGTGCAAAAAATAGAGCCCTATCAGCATGAGCACAAAGCACAAGATTTTCTCGATGATGGCGAATTGGAAAATGCTATGTATGAAGCGAATCAGCTTCCCAAAGTCGCGCCTTGGAAAGAAAAGACGGATATTATCACTGACCAAGTTAAGCAAAAGCTCGCCGATAAAGAGGTTGCTAAAAAATGGAACATGCGCTGCCAGACGTTGACCCAAAACAACATCAGCAGGTGCCCTAACTTAGACGAGTTGAAGGAACTTGTAGACTTTCTGCCTCCTGCCCGTTGGCTACCGAGATTAAACTCTCCAGGTCGTAAATCAAAGCATTAAAAGGAGAGGAAGGCTGATATAGTGCTTTCTAGCGGTGGAGTAAGCACTATATCGCCCTTCTTCTGAAAGTGAGATACAACCTTTGAGGCAGGATCTGGTTAACTGACAAAACTGTGGCATCATTGCCCGAACGGCCATCACCTTAGCCCTCTCCCAAATTGGGAGAGGGAAGCGGAACAAGATCGCTCCAAAGCCTTCTCTCAGAGGAGGATAGGTGAGGGCAAGAGAGTTTGGTCAGTCAACCTTTGAGGTCAGGACTTATAGTTCAGTGCATTGGAGTGATCACCGCTGTATCTGTAAAGCAAGATGAGAAAGAACAAGAGGTAAGCATCTGTGGAATCCTCTATGCCTGCTAATCCCAGCACAACGACTAAGCCCCAAGGCTCGATCGCCATCCAGATTATCCCAGTGAAAACTGCGGTAGAGCAGGAATGGTTTTTCGACGTTCCGGCGGTTGTGTATGCGAACGATCCCAATTGGGTGCCTCCCTTACGCAGCAGTATTGCCAAGCAGTTAGCGTCCACAAACCCATTTTTTCAGTACGGGCGCTTGCAGCAGTTTGTGGCAGTGAGGGGTGAGGAGATAGGAGAGAGGGGTAAAGAAGCAAAACCTTCACTTCTCGGTCGGATTGTGGCGGTGGTGAACGATCGGCTCATCGATCGCGAAGGTCAAAAAGTTGGGCTCTTTGGCTACTTTGAATGCGTGCCCGATTTTACTGTCGCGAAGGCATTGTTGGATGCAGCGTGTCAGTGGTTGCGGGAACAGGGCATGACAATCGTGCGGGGGCCGATCGACCTTTCCACTCATAACAATTGTCTGTTCTTAGTGGATGGGTTTGACTCGCCACCGATGATGATGATGCCCTACAACCCGCCCTACTACCCGCAATTTGTGGAGCAGGACGGTTGGCAAAAGGCAAAGGATGCCTATGCGTATAACTTTCCGTTGGATAAACCGCTGTCGCCAGAGTTTGAAAAGGGTTACCGCATTGCGTTGAAATCGGGTGTTACTTTCCGTCCCTTGCGCACTAAAGGTGAGGGCTTTGAGCAGGATTGCATTAGTTTGTATAACCTGTTTACGAAAGCCTTTTCAAATAACTGGAGTTCCACACCACGTACACAAGAAGAGTTTCTGGAGGAAGCGAAAGATTTGCAGAGTTTAGTTGATCCAGATGTGTTTCCGATCGCTGAATACAACGGAGAAATGATTGGTTTCTGGATGGGTTTACCGGATTACAACATTCCGCTCAAACATGTGAATGGCAAGCTGAATTGGCTTGGCATCCTCAAGTTTCTCTGGTATCGCCGCCAGATTGATCAGGGACGAGTAATTGCCATTTGTTCACTGCCAGAGTTCCGCCGCAAAATGGTGCCGTTGGGACTGATCTACTTGGGTATGCAAGGTGGTATTCAAAAAGGTAAACCCTACAAACGCGCGGAACTTTCCTGGGTTTATGAGGACAATTTCCCCTCTCGTAAACTCATAGAAGCCTCTGGCGGCACAATTTATAAAACCTACCGCATTTATGAAAAGGCGCTTGTTGATCAAGTTGTGAATCAACTACCTTCAGCTTCTCGACCCTGAGTAAAGTGGCTATTGTTTGATCTATGAAAGCATTCGTAACTGGGGCAAATGGCTTTTCGGCATCCCATCTGATCAAAGCATTAGAACAACGTGGTGATTTCGTTGTGGGTTTGGTGCGACAGTCCAGCGATCGCTCACGACTGGAGGGATGCCACGTTGAGCTAGTGTACGCGGATTTGTGCGACGTTGAAGCTCTGAAAACAGCCATGACGGGTGTGGATGTGGTCTTCCACGTTGCTGCTTATGTGGAATTGGGTCTTGTCAACGCGGCAGAAATGGCGCGTGTCAATGTAGAAGGTACGCGTGCAGTGCTGACAGCGGCGCAGGCAGTGGGAGTTCCCAAGATGGTGTATTGCAGCACGATCGGTATTTTTGGCGATACACAAGGGCGTGTGATTGATGAAACGTTTGAGCGCACCCAGAAGGATTTTTCGTCGGCCTACGATCGCACTAAGTACGACGCCCAGCAACTGGTTGATCAAGCTGCGGATCAAGGATTCCATGTCGTTAGCGTCTTACCATCGGGAATTTTTGGTGCCGACGATCCACACTTTGGGCCTGTCGTGAAGCAGTTTCTCAAAGGCAGGCTCAAGCTGTGGGCAGGGGGCGATCGAGTCACGGGTATTGTGCATGTGGATGATTTAGCAACAGCGATGCTCTTGGCAGCCGAAAAAGGTCGGCGGGGAGACCGTTACATCATTTCGGCTGGCGACATGACAACGCGTGAAATGTTTGCGCTACTGAGCAAGGAATCTGGTGTGCCTGCCCCAGCCGAAACGCCAGAAGCTGTAGTGCGGTTGGTGGGTAATCTACTTGACCCGATCGGGCGTCTCTTTTCTTGGCAACCACCGCTGAGTCGAGAGCGTGTGCATTATGTGTACGATCGCTGTGTGCGTGTGGATGGCAGCAAGGCTCGCCGAGAGCTCGGTTGGGCACCGCGATCGGTGGAAAAGACGATTAGAGAGTTGGTGACGGGGACGCGAAATGCGGAATGAGGCCTTCACTCTTAGCTACTGTCTTGACCTAGCGACTGTCTTAACCGCTGAGGCCCCACTGTTTATCCACTAAACTCTATTTCTGTTCTTTTGCCAGTTGCCGTTTGTTTTTTCTGCTCTCTCCCACCAGGGCTGCAACCTGATCTAACAGTGGATACGGCTCGATCGGTTTGGTGAGGTAGGCATCCGCTCCTGCTTCTAAGTGATCGCCTGATGTGTTTTGTTCGACAAGCATTAGAATTTTAGTGGCTTGCAGAGCAGGGTGCTGATGTACAAAGTAGAGGATGTCATCACTCTGCATATCGGGCAAGTGCCGATTGATGATGATGAGGCAAGGATGCAACAGTTCAATTTGTCGCATGGCTGTCGATCCATCAATCATCCAAACAACCTGGCAATCTGTGGCAGTGAGCAAATCACAGATCAACATGGCGGTTTCATCGTGATCTTCAATCAACACAATGCGTTCGCCAACGGGTAGAGGGTGAGTGGCTGCGTCGGTTTCCAGAAGATTGGCCGTGATCGCCGGTAAAGTCTTGCTATTGCTTTTGGTCGACTGGGCGATCGGCTGGGCAGGCAACCATACAGTAAAGGTTGATCCAACACCAACGGTAGAGTGAACTTCAATACGACCGTTGTGAAGTTCAACCAGCTGTTTGGTTAGGGCCAGTCCCAAACCTGTCCCCTCATAGGTGCGATTTAAGGCGCTGTCAAGCTGCTGAAACATTTGAAATAGCAGAGGACGCTGGCTTTCTGAAATACCGATGCCTGTATCTTCAACCTGAAACATGGCAATGTTCTGCTTGTTGCCAAACCGCAGCGTCACATGCCCACCTTCAGGCGTAAATTTAATAGCGTTAGTGAGTAGATTCAACAAAATTTGGCTGACTCGACGTGGATCGGCTGTGAAAGCATCATCTTCAGGGTGATTGCTGCCTGAGACTGAGCTTTGGGAGTCGCGCTGTAGCGTTCTCAGGGTGAGCTCAACCCCCTTAGAGCGTGCCCGTTCTTGAAGCATTTGCAGGCTTTGATGTGCAATCTGAGACAACGAGAACGATCGGACATTCAGTACCGCTCTGCCTGCCTCTACTTGCGACACATCCAAAATGTCATTAATGAGTTCCAATAGATGCTCACCGCTGCGTTTGATCAGTTTGAGATACCCCTCCTGCTTTTGGAGTTGCAGGAAGTGTACCTCTGGTTTCAACGTCATGAAGCGCAGCAGGGTGTCTGCCATACCGATGACGCAGGTGAGGGGTGTTCGCAGTTCATGGCTCATGGCAGCCAGAAACTCAGTTTTGGTACGGCTGGCAGCTTGAGCCGCTAGAAGTGCATCCTGTACCTGGAGGCGTTCCATCGCATGCTGTTCTAGTAAGGACTCCTGTTGCTGGATCTGAGTCTGCAGTTGAGTCTGAGGGGCAATGAGAACGTCTGTCAGTCGCAGCGTAAACTCGCTCTGCACAGCTGGATCATTTGCCTGTAGCTGTTCACGGGCTTCCTGCAAACGGCGAACGGAGACAGGCTCATCCTGAAGTTGGCTGCTGAGCGTTGCCATAAACGCTGCGATCGCGTCTGGCACAAAGGTGAGCTCAACCTGATACTGCAATGGTTCCGTGCACAGTGGCACAGCCTCTGCTAGCAGCAAACCACTAAATTGACGCGAGACAACGAGCAGGAAACGCTTAGGCTGCTCAGTGGTTGCGTGATCAACAGGCATCATTGCTTCCGTGAACCTCCACACGGTTTCATCAAAGGCTTGGGCTGTTTGGTTCAAGACACTGCCAAGCTGATCAAACATCTGGTGTGGAAGCACTCGACTCAGACTAACGCTTCGGTTGGAAGGCATTTCACGGACTGACAAGGACAAAGGCTGGAATGCTCAAGCCTACTATAGCGGGTATCAACGTGATGAAAAACGCAAACATTGTAAAGGGAATGTAGCCTCTGAACGCCACCCTTCTGTTTGATCGGCTGGCAGAGAGGCGCGCTCACTGCTGCTGCGCTTGCTGCTCCTGACGTTTGATCAGCGCGCCGTTGGTGGTCGGTGTAGAGAGGGGTTGTGATTGGCTTGAACGCGATCGACGTGAGAGCGATCGTCCACTGCCACCCCGATAGACGGTAATCAACTCGGCGCAGATGCTGACAGCAATTTCTGCGGGTGTCAAAGCACCTAAATCGAGACCGATCGGCGCGTAAACCGCTTGTAGTTGAGATGCGACTGAGGCCTCTTCTACGCCGGGAATGCTCTCTTGTTGGAGCGCTTGTAAAACCGTTCTGACTCGCTTTTCGCTACCAATCATGCCAATGTATTGGGGCGATCGGGGCAGCAGTACTTTCAATGCTGCTAGATCATGCTGATAACCGCGTGTCACCAGTGCGACGTAAAGCTGTGGGCTCGCGTTCACTGTGGCAATGGCGGTAGCAATTGGTTGAGCCAGGATGGTGGCGTCAGGAAACCGCTGGACATTGGCAAACTCCGGGCGATCGTCCTGTACCGCGACATGAAAATCAAGCAGATGTGCCATTTGCGCCAGAGGCACTGCTACGTGACCCGCTCCAATGATGAGTAGTGTGGGTGGTGGGAGGAGAGGCAGGGTGAAGGTGGGGAAGTGGGCTTCGACGTGAGCGCTCAGCCGAACGGGTGTGGGGTGTGGGGTGTGGGGTGTGGAGAGGTAGGGCGATCGCTCTGGTGCCATGGGGATGACCAAACAGCCGGATTGTCCAGTGTGTAGAAGGGCTACGATTTGGTTCGCAAGGGCGATCGCGCCGTCACCCTGCCAGCGTTCCAACCAAACCTGCATCATGCCACCGCAAATACCCTGCTTGGTGTGCTCCAGATTGCCCGATAGGTCGATATCAACCAGTTGCTTCTGGCCTGTTACTAAGACGTGCCTGGCTCGCTCGATGACGCTGGCTTCACCTGCACCACCACCGATCGTACCAATCGTGCTGCCATCACAACAAAGCAGGATCATTGCACCTACTTCTCTAGGTACCGAGCCCTTCACATCAACGACCGCTGCCAGTACAACCGATCCTTTCTGAAGTTCGGTGGCAAGCTGTTGATAGATGTTAAGCATGAGCTATGGCAGGTGAAACGATCGTTCGCATTGTAAGAGATGCGCGATCGTGGTTCAGTATCGCTTGTGTTCAGCAGCGGCTTGTTAATCTATATGATCAACGTGTATGCGGTTGTGCTGTGACAAGATCTTGTGTCAAGCGAACTTGCACAATTTGACCTGGCTGGATGATGGCAGGTTTAGGCGCAGTCAGAAGGGTGGTCGCTGCTCCAGCTGCCGCTCCGCCCAGTGCCCCCAAGCCTACGGAACCGCTCAGCGCCCCTAGCACGCCGCCTGCTAGCACTCCAATACCAGAATTACGTGCCAGATTGTTACCCTCAACCTTACGGGCACCGTCTAGCGCCTCAGACTGTGCGGCCAGTGGTACGGTGCGCCCTGCCACGACGATCGCCTGTGTAACAAACTGACTGCCTGACGCTGTAGTCTCAAACCGTCCCGTGACGGTACTACCTGCGGGTGCTAGAAGGTTTCCAGAGACATCTCGTAGTTCTGTCAGTAGAACGAGTATTTCTTGCTGCGGACTCTCTGCCTTCAACGTTAAGGTGGAGTTGCCAGGATAACGCAGGTTCAGAGTGCTGCCAGCAGGTAGTAAAACGTTGGGTGCGGCAGGCTTGAAGGCTTGGCGAACGCCAGCTGATGCGTTTGGCAGACTGTTGAGTGGCTGACCAACTCCAGCAGTGCGAGACGTTGGCGGTAGTGGTTGTCCAAAATCTACAACTGACGTCGGTGCTGGATCGGTAGGCGGCTGCCTGACGGTAGTGGCGTCGTAACCGGGAGTCACCGACACAGTGGTGGTTGGCGACTGTAGCGGCGCTTGCAGTGGCACTATGTTCAGCGGTGGAGCGAGATTTGCGCTTGAGGTTGGCTGTCTCACCGTATTAGCATCGTAGGATGGTTGCACGACTGCTGGCTGGACGATCGTCGGTGGAGTCTGTTGCAGCAACGGGAGCACCTCAACGGGTGGGGTCAGCGTCGCATTGGGAGCGAAAACAGAAGTCGGCGGCGTTGGTTCAACTGCTGGTGCGACTCTTGTGGGCAGACCTAAGCTTGGTGACCCAACCCGGATCAAGGGTGGCACACTCACGCTTGGCTGAGCCTTAGAACTGGGTTGAACATTGAAACTAGAACTGGCAGGTACACTATCGGGCGGAGCCTCTATGGGAGCGTCAGGTTGCCTGAATTGAGCTGGAGCAGGGCTGGGTGATACACCAGGAGCGCTTAATGGTGGCACACTCACACTCGGTGTCGGTGCTAAGGACGCTGCTGCCAACGTCGTTGGGATCTCTAACGGCGACAGACTTAGTGTTGGAGCAGCCTGTGTTGTCATGATCTGTGGAGTCGAACGGCTAGTAACTTTAGCAGGAGGCTTAACAGCCGGTGTACTGCTAAGACTGGTAGCCGATCGTGGCACTGAAGCGGCAGCCGAGCGTGGGGTTGGATCGGCAGCCGACTGTGGGATTGGCTCAACAGGCTTCGTCGGAGTCGGTACGGATGGCTGAAGGGCTGTCTTGTTGAAGGGAGGCGTAGCAGTGGAAGAACGAGTAGTGGGCGTTGGAACCGCGATCGTGACCCCGCTTTGAGTATCCACAGCGACATTTGGATCGATTGGAGGCGCAGCTACGGGCGACAGCGGTGTCTCTGCCTGTGTGCCAGCCTGTGTAGCGGGTGTCGGCGAGGGCGGTAAAGCAGGAGCAAGCGCTACAGGTGTGGTTGGAGGAGCAGTGAGGTTAGGCACGACAACAGAAGGCTTACTATTAGCTCTACCAGCCGTAGTGGGGTTGGTAGCGGTTGAAAATTGACTGCTTGCTGTGGGCTGTGAGGGGATATTGCTGGCTGCGGCTGGCTGCGACTTGGCGATCGGTGCCTTCGTAACAGCAGCACCTGGAACAGTCGCAGTGGATGCGATCGGTGTCAGTCGAGCTGTCGCTGGCTTAGCAGCTGACTCAGTGGGAGCAGTCACACTGGTACGCGGCTGGACGGAGGTTGACGGTTTGACCGCTACTGCATTAGCGGAGAGCGACTTGGTGACGAGAGGTTGCAGCATCCATCGAGTATTGCCCGCTCGTGCCGCATCATTCCCCACTTTTTGCAGTTTAACTTGACCAGGCGCGAGCGAAACACCGGGTGAAATTTCCATCACGATGCGGGTGAGACCCGGTTCAAACTGGGATACCCGAATCTGACGCACCGCGCCAGAGTAGGTTTTTTGTGCGCTTACAGCACCGATCGCGGTATCAGGAAGGTCAACCACAATGCGAGCCGGTTGAGCCATCAAAAAATAGCGTGGAGTTGTGCCATCTTTCACCGTAATTTCGAGCTGATTTGCCGCCGGATCAAAATTCCAGCTCGTTAAGGATGCCGCTTGCACGGAAATGAGGTGTGCTTCTGCCGCGATCGTACTCATCATCATGATCGATGCCGCTAGCAACCGCTTTACGACAGACGACTGCGTCGATCGCTGGGTGCTTTCAGGCTTGAATTCTGATTCGAATGTTTGGCTTTGCATCACTTTGTGCTGAACACGTCCACAAATCGGGCTTTTTAATCTGGCTATAAGGATAGTCGCAACTGAAGCATTTAGCCATCAGCTTTCAGCCACCAGCTTTCAGCGTTGAACCCTTTTGACGTGTAGGTTACGTTAAGGCGCAACGAGCTGCGTTCCACCAGTGTTAGCTGATCGATAAGGGGCTGATGACTGAGCGGGATGGCTTTTGCTCAAACTACAGGCTGAAAACACACGACTGACCTCTACCCTATTTAGGGACTGCACCCCTACTCCATCCCATGATGGCACCAGATATAGGGTTTGAATGATTTGTCCGTTAAATTTTGTTGCGTCTTACTCTAGCAAACGGGAAATGTCAGGTGCTTGCTGTGACACGATCGCCCGAATTTGGTCGCAACGCTCACGGTAGTCTCGGTCCTCTAGGGCTGGTGTACTGCCATCCAGGGGGATCGCCTGGGTTAAGTCAAGCCATGACTTGCAGCCCCCATACGTCGAGTCATAAGGGATCAGTTGCGGTTGAGGAAGGGTGTAGACCCTTAGCAACAACACCTCAATCGGTTGAGTCGCTTTCCATTGCCGCCGTTCCGCGACAAACGTTTCATTCCAAATGTGAAAGGGGAGTAATGCGGCCACTGTAGCGGCATCGCTGGTTTGAAGCCGATCAGTAATTATCGCCCATGATCCAAGGCGAACCGTTTCAGGATGCCAACCTGGCTCTACAGGTGTAATCGCATCGGCATATTGCTGTTTGACCAGGTGCGATCGCTGGTGCTCATAGGTGGGATATAGTAAAATGCGATCGTGCATGACCGTAAATCTACCGCCAGTCTCACGCAAACCACCCTTTCGCAGCAGCACGATCATCTCACCCTGTTCCAGTGCTTTGACCGCTACCTGCCATTCTTTTAAGGCATGCGTCAGTATCTGCGTCACTTGCTCGATCGCCATTTCCTTTCCCTCTCTATCGCCTTGTCTTAAGGAGATTTCCAAGAAAAAATTCACCGTTGGGTACGGGCAGGTTTTGCTAGAGTCTTGTGATCTAGCTGTTAGGCTTGTGGTCAAACCTGCCACTACGGGTATTTTGTTGACTAGAAATCTCTTACAGCAATTGTCGTTTGAATCAGCCACATCAACTGAGTATGAGCGTCTCGCTTATGCCCGCGAGCAAGACGTAAGTGCAAAGCACTCGCTCTGCGTTTCTTGTATGCCGCAAGGCTTTACGCACTGTGGCTGACTCATTTGCAAACGGCTGTAAGTGCAAGGACACTGTTGTCTCTCCCTACTCCCCAACCCTACTTATCAAAAATCTTGGCAAGAAACTCGCCTGCTGCCATCACAAAGGGAAAGAGAATCCCTGCAATCCCGATCGAGCCGCCAAACTGCCCTAGAAGACTCAACAACGTTTTGCTGCCGCTAGCAGCACGCTCATTCGTGATGGCGACGAAGCGGGAACTACCACCCAATAGTATTGCCCCACCAATCCCTAGTGGAATACTAAGACCAAACCAAAGCTTCAGCCGATCGCTCTGTTGAATGGCTCCCAAACCGGGTAACACAAGAAAACTCACAATCTCAATGACGATCCAAAGAATCAGCCCCTTGAGAAAGTCCTTCCGCCACAGGTCATCAAAAGAAAAGTTGCTCATAGTTGACTCAAGATTAGACTCAAACACTAAAGCAAGACGCTTGAACAATTAATATTAAGACTTTATGGTCAAGCGTATATCATCAGTGCAGAACTGACACATACAGGTTTACAGGTATGCATCCTGCGATGCTGCCGCCCTCATTACCTTACGTCCAAAAGCAGTTTAGCGAGCAACACAATCTTCAGCATTTCTCAATGCTTTAAGGCTGAGCTGTGAGCATTGTTCACTAGGAGGCAGGTTACGATCGAACCAACGCCAGCCAATTTGGGCTAAGTAACGCAAAATCCCCATTCCAAGAGGCAACGATGACAACCCACGATCTCCTGATGCTAGTACTGATGCTGTCTCCTGGCATTATCCTTTCGGTGGCAGTAATGGTGACTTTTTCTGCGGGCGGCTGAAGGCTCAGAAAATTTTGAGTTTTGAGTTGTAAGAAAGTTCTGAGGAGTCAGCGTTTTGGGTTTTAGCCACAACCTTACTACCGCCTCTGCCCCCTCACGTCCTCTGCCTCTTTACACCACCAGCCCAATCTCTCTCAACCGTTGTTGCAGGTATGCGCCAGCGGTAATGCTGGGAAACCTTTGCCCTCCGGTTTTAGCAAAGCAGCTTTGAAGAGGCGTGAGATCGACTTCAGCACGAGGGTGAGCGAAGAACGGCATCGAGAATCGTCGTGCTCGACTGTCAGTGGGATTGACCACGCGATGAGTGGTGCTTTTGAGTAACCCGTTCGTCAATTGTTGAAGCATGTCGCCACTATCGACAATGATCTGCCCGGGTAGTGCGCGAATCGATCGCCAGGTGCCATCTCGCTGCAATAATTCCAACCCGTCATCTGTTGCCTCGCACAAGAGCGTGATCAAATTAATATCTTCATGCGGTGCTGCCCGGAGGCTGGCAGGATGAACGTCAGGCGCGATCGGGGGATAGTGCAGCACGCGGAGAATGGTGTCACTATCGCGTGTCATGTCGCTCAACAAGTTCTCTGGTGCGCCCAGGTAAAGGGCGCAAGCTTTTAATAAATCTTTGGCACATGCATCCAGTTGCGCGTAAAGCTGATTCATCACTGCGGCAAATGCAGGCACTTCTACAGGCGATATGTTTGCCGGATAGCTAGCGGTCAAAGGATGATCGGGTGGAAGGTCTCGACCAACATGCCAAAATTCTTTGAGATCAGAGACGGGATGATCTTTTGCATGTTCACGCCCAAAGACCGTAAAACCACGCTGACCATGTAAGGCTGGATCGTCATAGCGGCGTTTAACGTCTTCAGGCAGGGTAAAAAACGCTTGAGCCGCCTGGTATGCCGCTTGAATTAAGGTTGCTTCAACGCCATGATGCGTGATGGCAAAAAAGCCGATGTCCTCTAAAGCGCTTCCCAGTTGTCTGACAAAGGCTTGGCGACGATCGTCTGCATAAAAGTCGCGTAAATCTAGTACGGGGATGGTCTGTGTGAAAAGCATTATGACGACCAGAGGCTAATGACCAGAATAGGGTGTAGGGTGTGGAACGTAGGCAAAAAGGAGACACACCTTGGCAACTATTATCTGGCTCATTCTAATCTACGCGCTGCTTGTGGCGATCGGTGGCATCATTGGGTACGTCAAAGCGAAAAGCAACCAATCACTCCTTTCAGGGTTGGGTAGCGGTGCAGCATTGGCGATCGCCTGGTACGTCAGCTTGCAAAATCCGACGATCGGATTGATCTTGGCAACTGTGATTGCTGTCGCGTTGGTGATTGTTTTTGCCCTTCGTTTTCGGGCAACGAGCAAGTTCATGCCTGCGGGATTACTGGCACTTGTGAGTCTGGCGGCGACAGGGCTGTTTGCAATCGCCCTTTTCCTCCCACAAGCCTAGACTGCAATTGCTTTGGCAAAACACACTCTTGTCCGTTTGTCAGAGACGATCGGGTAAAACCACATTGCTCACTTTAGGATACCGTTGGCGAAACATTGCTTAACACCACAAGGACAATGTCACCGATGCTCATTGGCAACAAGGGGAGAGGC
>NZ_PVWK01000108.1 GCF_003003795.1 Stenomitos frigidus ULC18
ATCAGCGCTTTGATGAGTTGTTCGCTGAGCATCCGCTATCGCCTACCTTGTACTCCCCCAACCAATAGATACGCCCCAGCGAGACTGATTTAGAAACCCTCGTCAATGGGATCTTTCTGCTCCGTGCGCGCCGCAAAGCGCTAATTCTCCCCTCGCAGGAAGCCTCACTGCTGCTGCAAATCAATCAGGGCATCCCTGCTGACCTGCACCAGCGATACCATGCCTTAACCGAGAAACGAGATGCCGAAACCCTGACTCCTGCCGAGTATGAAGAACTCTTACCTCTGAGCGATCGCATGGAACTGCTGACGGCTCAACGGGCAGATGCCTTAGTCAAACTCGCTACCCTGCGCCAGGTGACCCTCTTACAATTGATGGACGATTTAGGTATCCAGTCGCCCACGTATGCCTAAGGACTATATTCCTGTTGCTTTGAAGCGCCTCGTATTCGATCGAGCAAAGGGCTGCTGTGAATACTGCCGCAGTCAAGCCAGATTTGCGATCGAGTCATCGGTGATTGAACATGTCATCCCCACCAGCCGGAACGATGACACGATCGCTGAAAATTTGGCGTTAACCTGCCAGGGCTGCAACAACTACAAATACAACGAAATAGAGGGATTAGACCCGGTTGCTGCTCAGCCTGTAGCGCTTTACAACCCTCGTACCATGCTGTGGCGTGACCACTTTGCCTGGAATGAAGACACCACCTTAATCGTTGGCTTAACTCCCATCGGTCGCGCAACCGTAAGTACCTTGCGGCTAAATCGGGAAGGAGTCGTCAACTTGCGTCGGGTGCTACGTACTACAGGGCAACACCCACCCATTTAACGTTGACTACAACCAGGCTCCTGCATTTCCTCACGTTGGCAATGCACCCGCTGACATTGCCAATGTGACCGCATCGATCGCGACTCGATCGCGATCGATCTCGAATGTATGGCAATCGATCATCAATTGATCGCGATCGATCTCAAATGTATGCCCGTACAGTGCCAATGTGACCGCATCGATCTCAACTCGATCGACTCACATTGGCATTGCAGCCGCATCGATTCCTTCTGTAAGCGTTAACCGTCGTGTTGCAAGGGGCACACTAAAGCCGTTAATCTCTACTCAAGGCTCCGTCATGCCACCACGAGATACCAGCCGTCGCCTCTCGCCTCAAGTCCTCAGCCAAGACACCGATGCACTCAACGGCTTCAACACGGTCGAAGGCTACAGCACCCAGCGCAAAGAAGCCACCCCAGAAGCATTGCGACGGGCACATCAAGTAATGCTGACACAGCAGCAAAGCGAAACCGAGAAACTTGCGCTGTTCCGTGCTGCGTCTGATGCTGCCCGTCTGGCAGAATGGGAATTCCACAACACGATTCTGACGATGAAAGAAGTCGTGCGTGGACAGTTTGGTGTCGATAGCAACGAGGCACAAGCCGTTGGTTTGAAGAAGAAATCCGAGCGGAAGCGCCCTACACGCCCTAAAGCTGCCACTGCTAGTTAACTGACTCCACCTCCCTGGCTTTTAGATCCCCAGCGTCTCCAAGAAGCCGGAGCTTTCAGCTTTCAACCCGCTCGATCACCCATAGCGTTGCTGCTGGTGTTGCTGAACTCGGTGGATGATTGACTGAAAGATCAGATTCACTGCATGATCCGCATTTTCGTAGCGTTGACGACGCGATCGCGCAAGTGGTGACTGGTCAGTTCCCGCAATACAAATCTAGTCGTTGCAAGACCTTGACTGCTTGACTTCAACCAATGAACACAGTATCTACAACTAAGATGAGTTGATGGGTAAAAACTGCCATTAGTGGGGTTTCTCATCCTTAAAAGGATAGTCAGTCAGTTAGGAAGGATTAAGTTCGTGGATTTCACCATTCAGAGTGCATTAGTTCCGGTTGAGCAAGGGTATGAGACGGTTGATGTGCAGATTGTGGATGGATGCATCGTGGCGATCGCTCCCAACTTAAATCTCGTAGGAACCGCTGTGGATGGGCGTAATAAGCTGCTGTTGCCTGGTTTTGTGAATGCTCACACCCATTCGCCTGAAATGTGGCAGCGAGGCATGATTCCCCCCACGCCTCTAGAGCTATGGATTGCAGAGCTGTATGAATTTGAGCCACTTGACCCAGAACAGCTCTACTTGAGTGCGTTGGGAACGGCAGTCGAAACCTTGTTGTCAGGCGGCACCAGCGTTGTGGATCATCTGGTCATGGTGCCGGGTCGCGAACTAGAGTCGATCGCGGCGGCAGTGCGCGCCTATCGTGAAGTAGGTATCCGTGCGTTTGTGGGGCCTTTGATGCAGGATGAACCGCTGACAGCCAGCATTCCATCGGGTGGCGTCGAACGAGAGCATATTCCGTATCAACGATCGACGCAGGAGTCGATCGCGGTGCTCCAGGAAGCCATTCTTCAGTTTCACAAGCCTGACGAGGGCATTGTCATTCTGCCTGCACCAACAGGCTTACAGCTCAGTTCGGATGATCTGTTTGAGGGATTCATTGAGTTGAGCGATCGTTACACGCTGCCGCTCCATACCCATTTGCTAGAAACCAAAGCGCAGCAGATGTTGGCACATGAAAAATATGGCTGTAGTGCAGTTGAGCATTTGCAGCAACTGGGCTTTTTAAGCGATCGCACCTCTCTGGCACACTGCGTCTGGCTAGACGACGCAGACATTGCCATTCTTGCCGAAACCAAAGCGACGGTAGTCCACAATCCCCTGAGCAACCTGCGCCTGGGTAGCGGCATTGCACCCATCCTCAAGTATTTGCGGGCGGGCGTCAATGTGGCGTTTGGCTGCGATGGTTCTGCTAGCAACGACTCTCAAGACTTGCTGGAGGCGATCAAAATTGGCTCGATTCTGCATAACGTTACCGATTTTGATTATCGCCACTGGATGACACCCCGCGAAGCGGTAGAAGTGGCAGCGTTGGGCGGTGCTACAGGGCTGGGCATGGCTGATGAATTTGGTTCGCTCACGGTAGGCAAGCAGGCCGATTTGGTGCTGTATGACTTGAAAAATCTATCACTGCTGCCACGCACCGATCCAATTGGGCTGTTGGTGCTGGGTCGTCCGACACAAGCAGTCGATAGTGTTTGGGTGCGGGGCGATCGCATTGTCACCAACGGCAGTATCACCACCATCAACGTAGATGATCTGCGGCAAAACTTGTTCGATCGCAGCCAGTGGGTCACAAACCGCCAATCAACCAAAATTGCTCAAGTGGAAGCGCATTATCGATCGGTAATGAATTTACCAGAGCAGATGAGAGGGTATTCGTGATCGAGGCAGAGGGCAGAAGGCTAAAGGATGAAGGCTAAAGGCTAAAACTCAAGACTTTTTAGCCTTTAGCCTTTAGCCTTTCCAACTCAAAACTCAAAACTCAAAACTCCCATGCGAGCCAAATTGCGCGATACCGAGATTTACTTTGATATCGAAGGTGCTGGACTGGTGCCTGATGGTGCGCGAATGCGGGAAAAACCGGTTGCCTTCTTAGTTCACGGTGGCCCTGGAGCCGATCACACGTCCTTCAAGCCAACGCTGTCGCCACTGAGCAAGAAAATGCAGCTGGTTTACTTTGACCATCGCGGTCAGGGACGATCGGCACGGGGAGCGAAAGAAACCTACACGCTGGACAACAATGTGGAGGATATGGAGGCGCTCCGTCAGCACCTTGGCTTAGACCAGATTGTGGTGATTGGCGCCTCTTACGGCGGCATGGTGGCGTTAACCTATGCCAGTCGGTATGCGCAAAATGTGTCGCACCTGATTGCGATCGTCACTGTGCCCGATTACCGCTTTCTGGAGCGAGCCAAGTCGATCTTGGCAGAGCGCGGCACGGATGAACAGAAGGCGGTCGCTCAACGCCTCTGGGACGGTAACTTTGAGAATGAAGCACAGTTGCGCGAATACTTCACCGTCATGCGATCACTCTACTCCATCACCTACGATCCAGATGCGCCGCCAAAAGCCTGGGATCGGTCGATTCTCTCACCGGATGCGATTAACGTGGCGTTTGGTGGCTTTTTACGAACGTATGATGTTCGTAGCGAATTACCTAAAATTACGGCTCCAACCCTGGTCATTGGCGCACGGCACGACTGGATCTGTCCGCCCGAATTTTCAGAAGAAATCGCCAAGGCGATCCCGAACGCCGATTTGCGGATTTTTGAGCACAGCGGTCATTCCATACGCGCTGATGAACCGGAAGCACTGCTGGATGCGATCGCGGGCTTCATTGTCTACAAGCACTAGGTTTGCAAGCGTCTGTGCTACCAGCTTTTTCTACTCCTCCAGGTAGATCTACAGGTGCCATTGAACCTGTGCGCATAGCCACCTGTCTTAAGCTACGTAAACCAACTGACATGACAAACGCTGCATGAGCATTAAGACTGACTCAGTTCCTTTAGCAAGAGCCGTTGGCGTTGGATTACTTGAAACTCTTACCATGAAACTTCGGCCCTAATCTTATGGAAGGCGCTGTGTCACCCACGTTGGTTCACCATTCTCATCTACTTGCAGACGCGCTAAACGCCAGGTTTTGCCTTCCTTCTGGCGCTGGAGATAGACCTGGAAGGGGTTCTGCTGTTCCGTAATTTGCCGCGTGGGTAGTTTTGTGGTGATGTTGTACGTACCACGCACCCGAAACGCGTTTAGATCTTCGATGGTTATAGGCGTTTGTTCTGCAATCAGGACGCGCTTAATTGTGAGATCGGTCGGCTGTACGCCTAGCCGCAGCTGTTGATTTAACGCTGCCTGGGTCTGCTGCAGTTGCAGCTCGATCGCCCGTTCCACTAAGTGACGGCTGGGTCCCCCGAGCGGCAAACCGCAAGCTGTCAACAGCACGACCAATAGGATTGCTCCCATACCCTTCAAAAGTCTCTGCATCATCAACGTATCGCTGCCAATTGCTCTCTCAGCGATAGTATACGACTGTGAGGGCTATTGCTTTGAAGGAGATAGGAGCCAAGAGTCAGGAATCAGCATCAACTCAAAACTCAAAACTCTCTAGCGTAGCGGCGCAAAGCGCTACTCAAAACTCAAAACCCTCCCTCCTCCCCTTCCTTACCACTGCGGATCAGTCTGCAACAAGGCTTCTGCTGCCTCTGCCACCAGTGGTTTGGAGAAGAAAAAGCCCTGACCGTATTCACATTTTAGTCCACGCAAGCTGGCAAGCTGTTCAGCTGTTTCCACGCCTTCTGCCACAATGTCCATGCCTAAGTTATGCCCCAGAATGATGATGGTCTGGACAATTTGGGCATCTTCGCCTTCGTCGCCCATACGGCTCACAAAGGAGCGATCGACTTTAATCGTATTGGTCGGGAAGCGATGCAGGTAGCTCAGCGAAGAATAGCCTGTGCCAAAGTCATCGATGCTCAGTTGCAGATGGAGGGCTTTGAGGCGTTGGAGGAGGGCGATCGTGGATTCTACATCCGTCATTGCCATGCTTTCAGTAATTTCTAGCTTGAGAGTCCGTCCATCCAGCCCAGTGTCTTGCAACGTCTGTTCAATTTGTTCCACTAAGTCCGGCTGCGAGAACTGTTTACCCGATAGATTGACGCTGACGATCAGCGGTTGCTCTTGGGGAAATTTTTCTTGCCAAAGGTGCAGCTGACGGCAGGCTTCGTGAGTAATCCACTGCCCCATCGGAATAATGAGATCGGTTTCTTCTGCTACAGGAATGAAATCGTTGGGAGGCACCAAACCCCGTTCGGGATGCTGCCAGCGCACCAATGCTTCAAACCCAGCAATTTTGCCGGTTTGCAGCGAGATCAGCGGTTGGTAGTGCAGCCGAAACTCTTGCCGTTCGATCGCACGTCGCAAATCGGTTTCAAGCTGAAGGCGGGTCATCACCTGCACACGCATCCCTGTCACAAAGACTTCGTGACGCGCTTTGCCCGATGCCTTTGCCCGATACATGGCAGTGTGAGCATCACGCAGAATGTCTTCGGGTTCATAGCCTGCGTCTGAACGACCGAGCACAATGCCAATGCTAGCCGTGCTAAATACCTCTTGCCCATTAAGCTGAATGGGTAGCGTCACCTGCCTCTGCAACTGATCGGCCAGATAGGTCACCTCGTCAGGATCTTGCACATTGCGTCGTAGAATGGCGAATTCGTCACCGCCAACCCGTGCGAGTTGATCGTCAGGCTGCAGGCAGCTTTTCAGCCGATCGGTCGTCACGACCAACAGTTGATCACCCAGACGATGCCCAAAGCTGTCATTAATTGCTTTGAAGCCATCTAAACCCAGAAAGAGCACTGCGATCGTTGGTGCCTTCGATTGGTCTCTTTGCAGTCTCAAGCGCTGATTGGGGTTGCTCAGCCACTGCAGCTGTTTCATCAACAAGGCGCGGTTGGGAAGCCCCGTCAGCGCATCGTGGAACGCGTCATGCAGCAACCGATAAACCACCACACCAGCCGTAGACAGGATCAGCGCGATCGCCGCGGGTACAACAGGCACCCAACCTGACTGCAGCAAAATACCGAAACCAAGGCAGAGGAGCCCTCCTACAGCGGCAATAATCATGAACACCAGTGAAGCGGGATGGCGAAACCGCCATGCCAAAACGCCGCCCATCATTGCCCATAGCCAGAGCCACACCATTTCGCCTGGTTCAGACCAGTACCACAGCAGGGAGTTACCATCTAGAACATGACCGAGAATTTGACTCGCCATTTGGGCATGAATCAAAACACCCGGCGTTTTAGGGTTCTGCTGCGTGGCCGATAAGTTGTAAGGCGTTAAAAACAAATCTTTGCCGCTGGGAGCAGTCGTACCAATCAGCACGAGCTTATCTTTCACCCACTCCGGCTGCAATTCTCCCTTTAGTACCTGCGTGAGCGTGACCTGTCGTGCCACGTTATTGGCAGAGCGGTAGTTAAGCAGCACCTGATAACCCCGATCGTCGAGTGCTTGATAACTCCCAGCATGGGGATTTAACACAGGGAAAACCGCTTTACCAATTTGCAGATCGTTTGGGTTGACGCGGAACAGTAGGTTTTGGTCAGCCAGATATTGCAGGCTTAACCGGAGCGCAAACGAGTAAAGCTGATCGTTTTTCGTCGTAGCGAACAGCAGATTGCGTCGCACAACCGCGTCGGGGTCAACCACAAAATCACTAAAGCTAACTTGATTGCTCGGTGCTGTCGGTGGTGCTGGAACGCCGCCATTATCAGCATCACCCAACAGCAGCACTGTCATCACATTGCTAGCTTGCAGTTGCTTAAGCAGTGCGGCCTGTCCTGGTGGCTGCGGCACGTCACGATAAATGTCGAGCCCGATGACCTTTGGTTTGTACTGGTTGAGCTTTGCCAGCAGTTGAGCGACGACTTGATCGGACATGGGCCAACGGTTCTGCGATCGAATATCGTCCTCGGTAATAGCGACGACAAGCAAGCGGGGATCAGCGCCAGCACTGGGGCGTAGTCGCACCATCTGGTCAAAGGCCAGTAGTTCTAAGGATTGGAGCCCACCGACTTGGCGGATACCGAGTACTAAGCTGGTAGCCAGAATGCCAGAGAGGACTGCAGGATGCTTGAGCGCCAGCGTCAGCCAACGGCGACCGCTTCTGACCATCGCTCGAGGATTAACACGGAAATCCGTCATGGAAGCTGTGATAACTGGTTTGGGGCAGGAGTCGAAATGGTAGAGCGGTAGAGCGGTGGAACGAAACTAACGCTTGTCGATGTCAGCAATGGTACTGGCGGCAAAACTCTGATGGACAGTGGATTCATGAAACGTGTTGAAGGCGCTGTCCGAATGAGCACGTCCTTATACTTGCCGTTAACGTTGGCTTAAACTGCTGCAACGTCTAGTGATTCACATATGAAGGCTTTTAGCGTTTGAGACTGGCCTGATGCAGCGGCGTTTGCTCTGATGCAACCATGATGCTTAGCCACGGGTGGTGGTTTTATCTTTACCTATCTGAAGAGTACCCAACTCAGGCAAAGACTACACAGCCAATTCTTGTTATCAAATGTAATTGTAGAAGCCTGTCATTAATGATTTGATAGTGATGTGGAGGTAGACAGCAGATGCAGTCGCCTTGACATCGCTCCAGCCCCAGATTTAGTTGTTGAGTGACCGCACTCGTCGGTCATTGGTGCTATCCGTCTGCCTCATGATGAATCACTGCTATCTCACTTGATCGATCGCTGCAAGTGACTTGCCCATCCTTGTCAGACAATTTACCTAAGTCTACCCAGCTCTAAGTCAGCCCAAAGTACCACCAAGTCACCCAGTTAGGTGAGTCAGAGGGATGATGTGGAGGCTTTGAGTTTAACGTAATCTGCTTATACACTCCGGAATCGATGCAGATGCCTTTGTATTCATTTCCGTCGGAGCTGCCAATGCTTTTTGAGATTAGAGCATACGGCACAAAGCGGCTTTTATCGAGTCCATTCTTTCAAGTCCACAGGAGAAACACGATGCGAAATTCATTCATCAATGCCATCTCGCCGTGGGTTTCTCAAATGAATCGCTCTCGCCATTGGCTGGCAGGGCTGTCACTGTCCGTTGGCCTGCTGGGTGCCGCTTTGCTGCCGACCGTGTCGCCAGCAATCGCTGCCGCTGAAGTCGCTCCTAAGCCGCAGGCTGCCGCAAAACAAGTTTTGCCTGATGGCGTTTATCTGTATGGGCAATCGGCTCAGCCTGACCAGATTGGTCAAGGTTACTTTGTCTTTGAAGCAAAGCAAGGGCAGGTGGTTGGGGCGCTCTATATGCCGCGATCGTCCTTTGATTGCACCTCTGGCAAGTTTCAAGGTGACCAACTGTCGCTGAGGGTAGTGAACAGCTACGATCGCACTGCAAACCCATTTGAAATTGCGCTAGAAAAAACGTCAAACGTTGCGGCTCAAGGCAATCCTGCCTTTCAAGACATCGGGCTGCAAGGCTTCCAGCGTCTCAGTAAAGTGAGCGAAAACGATTATCGTATGCTGAAGGTTTGTAAGGCAGATCTTCAGAAACAGGCGAAAAAGTAATTAGAGCTAATTAGAGCGATGAAACTGCTATGCGTTGTTGGTTAGGGGCACGGCAATGCGTGCCCCTACTCGCGTTCGATGAGGATGATGTTTTCAGTGACCTTCTCAAACGTATCGTCGTGGCTGATCACAAAGAGTTGTCGGAAGGTTTTGATGTTGGCGATCGCTTCTGCCAGGTGATCCCTTCGAGGTTTGTCCATGTTCGTCGTCGGCTCGTCAAAGAAGGCAATATCAATGTCTGCCAGTACTTTGAGCAGGGCTAGCCTTACTGCGAGTGCTGCACACATTTGTTCTCCACCCGAAAGATTAAGAAAGCGTCGGGTATGTGCACCTTCTTGCACCATAATTTCGTAGTCTCGTGTCCATTCCAACCCCACGTTTGGGCGATTGAGCAATTCGCGAAACAGTCGGTCTGCCTCACGTGAAATACGCTGGACATAGCGCTCGGTAATGCGCGGACCAGCCTTCTTGTATGCATCGCGCGCAAATTTAACGAAGCGCTGCGTTTTTCGCTTTTGCTCCAGCCAAGCTTGTGCCTGCGATCGCTTGGTCTGCAAGACTTCCAGGCGAGTTAACTGCTGATTCAGTGCTTCTAGATATTTCAGTTTGTCGGGCAGACTGGCATTCAGGGCAATCCCACGCTCTTTGGTTTGTTGGTATGCCGTTTGTACAGCCTGAAAGTGTTCAGCATTGAAGGTTTCATGGAGTTGTTTGTGTGCTTCACTGACCGTTTTTGCGTCTTGCTCCAGCGCTTGCAATTGGACGATCGCCTCTTGCAACTGTTGGTGCCGTTCTCGCCGACTATTCGCCAGTTTTTGATTCTCTAAATACTCCTGATGCGCTGCCCGGTGCTGTTCGCGTAACGACTGTTGGGTTTGCAGTGCCTCTCCCAGGTCAGCGAAGGTGGCAAGCTGCTGATCAAGTAGGATGATCGCTTGCTGATCCTCTGCAAGGGACGTTTGGACTGTTTCTACGTTGGCTCTTAGGGTCGGTTCTTGCTGCAGTTCTTGCTGACGTAGGCGACTACGACCACGGGGATCGCCCAGTGCCTCAAGCTCTTGAGCCAGCCGCGTCTGTTGTTTTTGCAGAAACGGTTCGGCGGTCAGTTGGGTCTGTAGCTCCGTCAAGCTAGCCTGGAGCGCGATCGCCTCTTCGTGCCGTTCGGCGCGATCGCTCAAACGTTGCGCTAAGCCAGAAAACTCAAGCTGCTGCTGACGAGCCTTTTTTAAATCCGACTGGAGTTGTTGGAGCTGCTTCTCCAGGCGAGCCTCAGAGGTTTGCTCTGCCAGATCCTGAAGAATTGACTGAAGGGCAGTCAGCAACTGCTGCTGCCAGTCAACGCCACTCCGAAGGGTGGTCAGCGCCAACTCTAGCGGTTCCGTCCAGAGCGGCACGGTTTGCTGCAAGTCTCTCAATGTTGCTTCGGCTTGGGCCACCTGGTTGAAGTAGCGATCGCCTGTTTCCTCTGATTGCCTCAACATTTGCCGTAAATCAGCTTCAAACTGCGCCGCGGCTGCAATCCGGCTCAGCTGCTGCTGATAGCGTTGCTGCTGTTGTTCCAGGATTGGGATTTGTTGCACCAGGGGTTCTAGCGCCTGGACGCAACTGATCTCTTTGTCTGTTTGAGTGATGCGGATCTGCATCTGAACCAGCCGTTTCTCCTGGTCTTGGACGGTGCGCTGCCAGGTGCTGCAATTTTGGAGCTGCTGATTGAGGGCTTTTAGAGAGTCCTCTAGCTGCTGTTGCTGCTCGATCAAGGGCTCTAGTTGCTCAAGGTCTGCTTTGGCTTGCTGGAGGCGATCGAGCTGGAGGGTGAGTGTTGCTAGCTTGGTCTGGCGATCGCGCAGTTGCTCCTGGCTGTGTTGGCGCTTGTGCTGAAGCTCGCGCTCCGATCGTTGCTGCTGTTCCAATTCCTTGAGGGCTTTCTCTGCTTGCCCAAACGCCTGAAAAGCCTCACGATGTTCCGTGCAGATTGCCACCGCCTGTTCTGCTTCTTGCAAGGCAAGATGTAAGCGTTCAGTGAAAGCTGTTTGGGTTTGGATGCGGGCTGTTAGCGCTTCTAACTGGCTGTCAAGCTGTTGCATCTGAGTGGCTTGAGCGCTGAGCTGCTCCTGCTCACGCTGCCATTGGATCAATGCTGTTTGTGCTTGTTCAAGCTCAGTTTGGACTTGTTTAATCTCCTCACTTTGCGTGTGACGCTTCTGCAGTAGCGATTCCAGTTCCGTCAAAGCATCGTCGTAGTGAGCAATTTCCTGTTCCAGACTCTCAACCTGACTCTTGGCGTACTTCTCCAGATCGCCGAGCTTCTTCCAGCTTTGTTGATACTCTTCAACTTTGAGAATCTTGTCGAAAATTGGCTTGCGCTTCTCTTTGGTGAGCAAAAAGTCAACGGTGAAGGTTCCCTGCGGTACGCCGATCGTGCTGGAAAAGAGCTGACTCAGATCGGTTCCGGGTGACACGCCTAGATGTTCCCGCAGCCAGGGCATGACTTCTTCTTTGATGCGGCTGTAGGGGAGGCGTTCAGCCAACTGGGGATCGTAGAGCGTGTAGCCTTTGCTAGTACAGCGCTGGACTTCGTAGGTGCGCCCGTCGCGGCTGGAGATGAACGCAACCCGTGCTTGAGCGCTGGCAGATCCATTGCGAATCAAATCGTCTTTGTTGTAGTCGCCCGTGTAGTCGAACATTGCCCAGGCGATCGCTTCCAGAATGCTGGTTTTGCCAGCACCGTTTTCGCCACAGATAGCGTTGGTTCCCGGTTGAAAAGTAAAGTGGCGATCGCTGTGCGACTTAAAGTTCTTGAGGCTAACTGAAAGAATTTCCATAGTGAGGTGATGCAGTTAGCGTCTGGGCTGGAATGATCGTTGGCAAAGTCGCTCTCCAGAAGAATTGCTCTCGAACAATTGTACTAACTATGCCACAAAAGGAAAAGTAACTGATGCTTCCTGCCTGACCCCCCTGGATAAAGCACAGGATTTTCAGTCTCTATGCAGAGTGAAGCATAAAATGGGTCACGCAGTCAGGTCATGCAGATGGCTGTGTTGCATAGGAGCCTGCTAC
Source organism: Stenomitos frigidus ULC18 (assembly GCF_003003795.1). GTDB lineage: Bacteria > Cyanobacteriota > Cyanobacteriia > Leptolyngbyales > Leptolyngbyaceae > Stenomitos > Stenomitos frigidus_A. The sequence continues at coordinate 12,040 of NZ_PVWK01000108.1, forward strand.
ACTACTATTGACATTACTATCAATAGTAGCTGCGTGCTTGGTGTACTGAGATCTCCCCTGCAACGGCAAGAGCAATCACAGTCAAGATGCTTGTAAGCGGAGCGAGATGACTGCTGGACAATGTTTTACCATGTTGTCTTTAGCCCTATTGCTAAGTAAGTCCTCACGCTTTTAAGGACTACGAAGAACTAAATAACCTGATGCTCACTCTACTGTATGGTCTTGGCAATGCCAAGCCCTTTGCCAAAACCTGCATGTGATTAGATTCTCGCTTTTAATTGAGACAGGCAAGCATATGGGTAATTTATTTTCTAGGAATCTCTTTAACGACGCAAAGGTAATTGAGGTATTCATTCGGGTAAGCCTATGCGGATTGCAAGCTATTTGATCGCCTAAATCGACGCGCTTATTATTGCTAATTAATCTCAATAGCTATGGTAAGATGTGTCCAGTTGCGATCGATCTTCGATACAACGACGTCGCTTCAGTCCTTTCACCCGACTGCGCAAAGATTGTCAGGAATGACGTTTGTCTTGCTGCGTCTTTCCCTCCTTTGAAGGGGCGATCCACTGCTAACCTCTTGCTTTCACACACACACTGATTGGAGTCTTCATGTCCCTCTCGTTTGATGTTTTGTGGTTGAACACCAGCCCCAGTTTGAAGCATTTTGATCAACCGTTGCTGCAATCGCTTTCTCAGCATCACACTGTGGCGCAGTGGACTTACAAGCAGTCTCTGGATGAAGCCAGTTCGATCGATCAAGCGGTGTTGCTGTTGCATGACTATCTGCAATGCCAGCAGCGTCCCATTCATCTAGCCGGTCACGGTATTAGTGGCGTTGTGGGGTTGACCTACGCAAGACGGTTTCCTGAACAGGTACGATCGCTAACACTGCTGGCAGTTGGAGCACAGCCCGCTATTACCTGGCAAGCTCACTACTATGTGCAACGTCAACTTATCGCCTGCAGTCGGCAGCAACTCCTGGCCTGTACTACGCGTAGCCTCTTTGGGCCGCAGTTTCCCCATCCTGCCAAGGCTCTAGTCGCTTTGCTCAACCATGATCTGGAAGAGGCTCCTTCACCACATTCCTTGTTTAAATTGGCGACCTTGCCCAAAGGTGGCGTGACGATGCCGTTAATGGTTTGTGGGAGTAAGACTGATCCAGTGGTTCATCCACCCGTCCTACAAGAGTGGCTGTCCTATTTCAAGTCGGATGATACGCTGTGGCAATGCCCTGATGGCCGCCACTTTTTTCATTATTTCCAGCCTCAGTTGGTCGCGGAGCAAATGAGGCGGTTTTGGCGCTGCCTGGAGGCGCAACAGGTTCTCACAGATTACTTTCCTCTTAAAGTCAACCATCAGTAACGCAGCCTTGATCAATCTATTGACGTAACCGCTTCCAAAAGCGATCGCTACTGTCGGGCAAGAAAAGCCTGAAAACGGTAAGGCGTCAATTGAGATGATTGAAATGAGAGAGAAAGGCGTTGCACATGAGCAAGGGATAGTCGCGTTCAGGCTGTTCCACTTGTGAGCCAAACAAGACGACACTTACCTGAGTGAAGCCAGCTATGATGCACATATACAACGCCATTGGAAGGGAGTCTTGGACTCATACCAATGATGATACTGTTGAAATCCATAGGTTGAAATCACTCTTTCCTCGTAGCAGGGTAGAATTTTCTCTATGGATCATCAGACGAGGAAACCCGCTTGAAAAATGCAACACTCCATCAGTTGAAAGTGTTTGAGGCCGTTGCCCGCCACAGCAGCTTCACCCGCGCTGCCGAAGAACTCTTTCTGACACAACCCACGGTTTCGATGCAGGTAAAGCAACTGTCAAAATCGGTTGGTTTGCCGTTGTTCGAACAGGTCGGTAAGCGGCTCTACCTGACGGGTGCTGGCAAAGAGCTTTATACGACCTGCCGAGACATTTTTACACGCCTGTCTCAATTTGAGATCGCGATCGCTGACCTTAAGGGGCTCAAGCAAGGTGCACTTCGCCTGGCTGTTGTAACGACCGCAAAATATGTTGTCCCCCGTTTGCTAGGGCCTTTTTGTCAACGCTATCCCGGTATTGACGTTTCGCTGACGGTCAATAACCACGAGTGGGTTTTAGGCAGTTTGGCAGACAATCGGGATGACCTCTATATCCTGAGCCAGTTGCCTGAAGACATGGATGTGCAGGTGCATCCGTTTCTGGAAAACCCTCTGGTTGTGCTGGCGCAGCGCAATCACCCCTTGGCGCATGAACGGGATATTCCGCTGAAGCGATTGGCAGAAGAGCCATTCATAATGCGTGAGCCTGGTTCGGGTACGCGTAAAGCGGTACAAAAACTGTTTGATGACCACATGCTGCAACTTAAGGTCAAGCTGGATCTAGGTAGCAATGAGGCCATTAAGCAGGCGATCGCGGGTGGTCTTGGCATCTCTGTCCTATCGCTACACACGTTAGCGCTCGAAGGGCACAATAGTCAGTTAACGATTCTGGATGTCGAAGGCTTTCCTATACAACGCAATTGGTACGTCATTTATCCCTCAGGTAAGCAGTTATCAGTGATTGCGCGCACCTTCTTTGACTATCTGCTTAATGAGGGCAAAAGCGTTGCTGAAGAAACCGCATTTCAGGGGGTCTTTAGTAAGGGTCTTAAGCCAGAAGGGCACGATCACCACGACCAAAAGGATAAGGTGATTTTCGAGAAAAAAGGTACCGCTTGGTAGGGAGCAGCTTTTGACAGCGTCTTTGCTTGCAGCCGATCGCTCTGGTGTAAACCTGTTCCTACAGGTATTTCGTTTGATAGCAATCTCCTAAGGGCGAACGGCCAAAAGAGTTATTTCTAGCCTTCCAGCAATGTTCGGTTGAATCAGCTACATCAACTGAGTGCGAGCGTCTCGCTCACGCCTACGAGCAAGATGTAAGTGCAAAGCACTCGCTCCGCGTTTCTTGTATGCCGCAAGGCTTTACGCACTGTGGATGACCCATTTGCCAACGGCGTTGAATCTTCTTTGTCCTATTTGTTGGGTAGCTTGTATTGTTGAACAATCCGCTTGGCGTACTCTGGTACGTGTTCGTCTAGCTTTTCGGGATAGTTGCGCTTGACGTAAAGGTAGTTACGGGTGAAGTGGGAGTCGATCGAGAAGCGTGCATATTCCAACCCTTTGGGGCCAACTTTTTCGATGACAATGCCCATCAGCTTGGCGGCCCACATGGGTAACGTGACGCCTTTGTCATACGCAGGAATGCTGTTTTGTACCGCGTCATGACGATCGCCCTGGGACATCACGGGTTGGGTTTCGATCTGATCCTGCACAAGATCGAGCATTTCTTGACCGCGATCGTTGCGCACGACAATCCACTGCCAGCCAAACGGTGCGCCCATGTAGCCCACGACTAGATCAGCCAGAGAGTTGACGTAATCAAAGCAGCTCATACACGAGGGTGCAAACACATCTTTGAGCTGATTGGTCTTCAGCCCAAAAAACGGTACCGTCTCGGTTGAGCCGTCTTCGTGCTTAAAGTGGACGCGGAAGTCCTGCATGAATTCGTAGTGCACAACGGTAGAGGGCGATCGGCTGGTAGTGTCCAAAAATTTCTGCAGTCCGGCACGAGTCACATTATCGACGCAGGGGGTTCCCAGCACATAGAGCTTTTCTAAGCCCAACTGCTTCTCTACGGCTCTCAACGCTTGAATCTGACAGCCAACACCAATGACCAGCAGCCGCTTCATGCCAGACTGCTCGATCTGCTCCAGCACGGACAGATTAGGCGATAGGGTGGGCTTATTGACCTTTGCCGCCAAAATTTCTTCGGGTGTGCGGGCAAGCACAGGCTGAGGCTGAAAGCGATCGTCCTCAGAGTTCTGCACGCAAACTACGCCCTCTACGATGCCGCGTGTCAACATTTCGATCGCGATCGTACTGACAATGCCTGTCCACTGGGCACCGGGCACTGGCTCTGTTTTACGTGCTGCCACCATGTCCTGGCTGACCCCAAAGTACCATTCATCAGGATTTGCCAAATCACGGCTGCGATCGTGGGTTTGCACCTCCAATTCGGCAATCTGCTGGTTGAGGAAGGCACAGGCATCTTTGACGTAGTGAATGTAGTAAGTGTCACAGAGCCCACATTCGCTACACAGCTCTTTGGCAGGACGACGGCTGGTGGGCTTAAGAGCTTTCGCCTTTTTATGGGAGGGCGCTGCTGTCATAGGGTGAGACGTGGTGAAAAGGTCACTGTTGATCACAATAACGTAAGGCTGTCCCAAGTGGCACAGTGCATTACATTCGGAGTCGGATTAGCCTGGACAACCGCTCCAGTCATCACAGGCCTTAGTCTGCTTTAGCCTGCGGATTCGCTTTACAAACTGTCTCCAGAGAGAGGTCATTTTCAGTCGGGGCAGGGCAAACTCTAAAGTACAGGCTTCGCTCAGGCTTCCTGCACACTCACTCCTTCTGTTCTGCCTTCAGCGGTTGGTAGGAGAGAGTCACGCTAGTTTTTAATGCCGTTGTCGGTTGCCCTGGCAAACGCGTCCCCCTAATGTGCAAAAGCAACTCTGAAGTTGAGCGCAACGTCAGGCGATCGCCCTTTCCCTTATTGAAACTACTGAAACCACCAATGAAACGGCTGCTGCTCTGCGTCACTGGGCTTTTGGCGTTAACCACTTCAAGCTGTGCTCTGACTTCTCTGCTGACCGTAACGCCCAAAAACTTGATTGATCAGACTGTCAACTGCCCCACCGATGGTAAGGCAAAAGCAGAACGGTTTAAGGTTTTAAGCACCCAAGCGTGGTCTCAAGGTGTGATTGTACTTTACAGTGCTTTCTGCCCGGCAGCTAACGCAAAGACACCGACGCTCCAGATTTTTGGACACAAGGTTGTGCAACGCAACGGTATGGCATGGCAGGTGAGCGGCAGCGGCAGCTATGGAACTGAGAAGGGAGCGGCTCCCCCACCGGAGCAACTGGTGGAGTATGGTATTGGTCGCTCTCCCAGCCAGGCAGACGGGAATGCACCGTCTTCGCAACCCTACACGATTTTGTATGGTCGGGTGCTTAAGCCAAAAGTTGTCGCGGTTGAGGCCACCTTTGATAATGGCAAGATTTTGCGTGATGAGAGCAGCAATGGTGTTTTTGCACTGCTTTCTGCGGGAGCGACTGGTCTCTGCGAACTGCGAGTCTTGGGAGCCGATAATCAGATTCTGCGGCAAGAGGATCTGGCTGTACCAAAAAGCATCACTCGCAATGGACAGGCAAATCGATGCTTACCGATGTTGCATCAGCTATAAACACATAGAGCAAGTATAAAAACATAAAAACGAGGACAATCTTACGATCGTCCTCGTTCAACTACTTACTGAGAGTTTCGAGATTTAGATACGAGTAGCGTACTCTTCCTTCTCAGGGATGTCTGTATATTCAGAAACGATCTGCCGAAACTCATCGCCATCAATCGTTTCCTTTTCAATTAGCAGGTCTACCAGGCGATCGATGACCGTACGGTTTTCACGGATAATGCGACGGGCATCATCGTAACAATGTTCGACGATCGTACGGACTTGAGCATCAATGCGGGAGGCAATCGCTTCAGAGTATTCTGAGCGAGTCATCCAGTCGCGACCCAGAAAGACCTCACCCTGCTGGCTTTCCAACGAGAGCGGACCGAGGTCAGACATGCCAAAACGGGTAACCATCTGGCGCGCCATGTTCGCGACTTGTTGAATGTCATTCCCGGCACCTGTCGTCACTTCAGCATCACCAAAGATGACAATCTCAGCGGCACGTCCACCCAAGGCACCTGTAATGCGTGCCAGGATTTGCGCTCGCGAAATTAATGTCTGATCTTCTCCAGGCGTAAACCAGGTGAGCCCTTGCGCCTGACCACGAGGAATCAAGGTGACTTTCTGAACAGGATCATGACCCTTGACCAGCGTGCCGATCATGGCGTGACCAATCTCGTGATAGGCAATCAGTCGCTTGCTCTTACTATCTACCAACGGTGTGCCTTCCATGCCTGCAACCACGCGATCGACCGCATCATCCACTTCCAGCATCGTCATCGCTTCTTTGCGACGACGTGCAGTTAAGATGGCTGCTTCATTGAGCAAATTCGCTAAGTCAGCACCCGTAAAACCCGGTGTCCGACGGGCGATCGCTTCAAGAGAAACTTCTGGACTCAGCTTCTTATTGCGAGCGTGCACTTGCAGCACTTCCAGGCGGCCTTTCATATCAGGTGCATCAACGGTTACTTGGCGATCGAAGCGACCGGGACGCAACAGCGCCGAATCCAACACATCCGGACGGTTGGTGGCCGCGATGATGATAATGCCTGTATTGCCCTCAAAGCCATCCATCTCGGTCAGCAACTGGTTGAGGGTCTGCTCCCGCTCGTCGTTGCCACCACCAATGCCAGCACCCCGTTGCCGCCCAACCGCGTCAATTTCATCAATAAAGATGATGCATGGGGCGTTCTCTTTCGCCTTCTTAAAGAGGTCACGGACGCGCGAGGCACCCACGCCCACAAACATTTCCACGAATTCGGAACCAGAGATGCTGAAGAACGGTACGCCTGCTTCACCCGCGATCGCCTTTGCCAGCAGGGTCTTCCCGGTGCCAGGAGGCCCAATCAGCAGCACCCCTTTGGGAATGCGTGCGCCAACAGCCGTAAAGCGTTCGGGCTTTTTCAGAAAGGTGACGACTTCTTGTAGTTCTTCTTTCGCTTCCTCAATGCCAGCGACGTCATCGAACATCACGCCCGTCTTAGCTTCCATCTGAAAGCGCGCGCGCGATTTGCCGAAGCTCATGGCTTGACCAGGGCCGCCGGGAACATTGCCAGAACGCCGGAACAGGAAAAATAGCCCACCGAGCAACAGCACCGGAAAAATCAGATTACCCAACAATCCCCAGATGGCACCGTCATTGCGAGCTGGGTGAGAATCGAAGCTGACTTTATCAGTTCTGAGTCGGGTAATGACCTCTGGAGCGTTTCCAGGTAAGTCTACGCGCAAGCGTTGCAAACGGTTGTCCAGCTCAGGGTCAACGGCTTCCACGATCGCGGTGCGCCCATTCTCATAAAAATCAACGCTCGTTACACGATGAGCGTCTAAATACTCCAGAAACCGTCCGTAGGTCATCCGGGTACTGGCCGTATTGTTGCCCATGTTGGCAGTCGTACTTATAGACGAACCCTGCCACAGGAAAAAACCAATCACTATAGCTGGCAAGGTCCACAATAAGACAGTTCGCCAAGAAAATTTCATACGCTAGCGCCCTCTCAATACGGTTAAAACAGTTTGGTGCCGATGAAAATGAGGTGCCATCACCCGTTAGATCTCATTAATTTCATTAAACCAGCAATGGATTGATACCCTTTTCTGAAACTCGGAATGCTGCCCCCTGTGGAGAGCGATCGCATTTCAATAAGGCAATCACTCTTGTATGAGAACAATTGTTAACTAAATTTAACGTATTTGACCGGATCAAGGCAACTGGGTTCTATCAACGCCGTTGATTGCACTGATAAAAGAGAGTAAGGAGTGGTGAAAGGGGGCGCTATGGGCTTAGCCGAATGAGCTTCAGGAGTATGCTTGCTGGAAAAGCGCTTAACTCCCTCTCAAGGTGGATCACAGGTTCCTAACAGCTTGAAAGAATGAGAGCGCTTACAGTGCTTTCAAGGATGGTTTATTTGTTCGCCAAATTACGTAGTTTGTTTAAGGGGCAGCGGCAAACACTCTGGCTAAAAAGTTTACTGGCACGTAACCCACTGAACTTGTCGCGTTGGGTACTTTGCTGGGTTGCGATCGGCATCGGTAGCGGCTTGTTCGCGGGACTGTATTGGAGCGTACTGGAGTGGCTGACACAATGGCTGCGATCCTTCGAGGGAGTCAGTTTGCTACTGATTATGCCATTAGCAGGTCTGCTCATTGGCTTAGTTATTCACTGGCTGGGCAATCCAGGTGAGATCAGTTTAATTGTTGACAATATTCACTTTTGCGGCGGACGCATTGATGCACGAAAAAATCCTGCCATGCTTCTGACGTCGTTAATCAGCATTTCGGCAGGCGGCAGTTTAGGACCTGAGGCCCCGATGGTGCAAGTTACAGGCTCTCTGGGGACGTGGGTTGCCGATCGCCTGCAGCTAACAGGCGAAAACCTGAGAACGTTAAGTCTGGCAGGCATGGCAGCAGGCTTTACAGCCTTGTTTGGCGCACCGCTGGGAGGGGCTTTCTTTGCGTTAGAAATCCTCCATCATCATCATGTTTTGGAGTATTACGAAGCCATCTTGCCCGCGATCGTTGCAAGCTGTGCCAGTTACCTCATCTTCATTTTGATTACTCATTTGGGAATGGCTCCCACTTGGGCGTTTCCTCAATATCACGTTGATCGCCTTGATGACTTTGTTCTCGCAAGTCTGTATGCCCTGATTGGCGCAGTGGCAGCCTGGGGCTTTATTTATCTGTTCAACCTTTGTGCCTGGGCATTCGCTAAAGTTTCTCTGCCGCTTTATATTCGGACGACACTAGCAGGTTTAATCCTGGGTAGTCTAGCCTGTTTCTTGCCGCTCACTCGTTATTTTGGTCATGAAGAATTGAACGGTATTGTCGAAGGTCAATTCACCGCCGTTATGCTCTTGCTTTTAGCCGTTGCCAAGATGCTTGCGATCGCAGTCACAGTGAACGGTGAGTGGCGTGGGGGGTTCATTATTCCCCTCTTTTTTACCGGAGCCTGTCTTGGCAAGGCGATCGCTCTCCTCATTCCTGGTACACATCCTGCACTGGCAATGATCGCAACGATGGCAGCGCTAAATGCTGCAGTCACTCGGACGCCCATCAGCACAACGTTGCTGCTTACCAAGCTGACAGGGTTTACGCCCTTTGCTCCCATCCTGTTTGCGAGTTTAATTGGCTTTTTTCTCTCACCCAAGCTGCCGTTAATTAAGGCTCAGCTAAAGGCAACTCTCAGCTAGAGTCTGCTCAGAATAGAAGACAACTCTTTTGCGTTATTGACGTTTTTCAGTGATGCGAAGCACGTAAGCAGGGGTTCGATCTTTAGCGTAGGAACTAACCCAGATTTTATACGTGCCGGGTAGCCACTGACCCGAAACACCAGGGTTCTTGCCTTGATAGTCGTCGTTACACCAAAGGCCGCCTGGCCCCTGGATTGCCAAAGCCGTATCGTCGCTACTCTGAACGACAAGACTTAAGGACTCGAAAAAGTCGGTTAACTCGATCGTGCTGTTGGGCTTCGCATTGGCGTAGCCCGTACATTCGCCTGTTGGCGTCTTTGCACGACCAACCAGGTCTTTGACAGGCATATCGCCACCTGCAAAGCCCTTCACGTCCAGCGGATTGGGTGAAAAACGAGGACCAATCGTGATGATATCAAGGCTTTGAGGCGATTGGGCTTGCGTTGGCGGGATCGTCAGCAACGAACTGGTTAGCAAAGTCACAGGCGCGATCGCCAGCCAGACAAGGAAAACTATGCCTTTTGGTAAGCCTCGATCGTTTAGGTAAGACATGCCTGGAAAGGTAACAATGAGAACAACGACGCGCAGACGAGAGTAGAGTTCCTGAGTGAAGGAGAGGGGGGCGGAGGGAGAGGGGGTGGCAGGGGAAGTGGGGGAAGTTTTGAGTTTTGAGTTTTGCCTCCTCTGCCTCCTCTGCCTCCCCTACACTGCCTGTGCTGCTACCAAGGCATCTTGTAGTCGGGGTTGATCCAGCCCGTGTTGATGTAGCAGTAGCCAGGATTGCACCAAGTCAGGGCCGTGGATGGCTCCAGTGAGGGCAGCGCGGAGGGTGCGCATAACAAGCCCTTTTTTCAGATTTTGCTCTTTGACGACTTTTTTAAGTAACTCCTGGACGGTTGTCTCTGTGAGGGTTTGGTAGTCAGCGATCGCGCTAGAGACGGCTTGAATTGCTGTTGTAGAACCATCTTGCTTGAGTTGCGCGATCGCCTCCTCTGTAAAACCAACAGAGGCTTTAAAGAGATACTCACTCATGGGTACTGCTTCGTCTAAACGCGCCAGGCTGGGACCAATCACTGCGCTCAACCGTTCTAGCCACGGGCGATCGGTCCAGTCAGCTTCAAAGCCTGCCGCTTGCCAGTAGGGGATCAGCAAATCAGTGAGCTTGTCAGCAGGCATTGCGTGCAGGTATTGACTATTGATCCAGTTGAGTTTGTCCCAGTCGAACTTGGCACCCGCTTTGTTGACCCGCTCAAACCCAAAATTCGGGGCGGCAGATTCCAGTGTGAAGATTTCGGTCATGCCTTCAGGTGGTGACCATCCCAGGAGTGTCATGTAATTTACCAGCGCTTCAGGCACATAGCCCATCCGCTGAAAATCTGAAATCGAGGTGACACCATCGCGCTTAGAAAGCTTTGCTCCTGCTTCATTCAGAATCAAGGGTGTGTGACCAAAGGTGGGGATCTCTGCTCCAAGCGCTTCGTAAAGCAAAATCTGCTTGGGCGTGTTGCCAATATGGTCTTCACCGCGAATGATGTGGGTGATGTTCATGTCGAGGTCATCGACAACAACAACAAAATTGTAAAGCGGCTGCCCAAAATCAGCACCGGATGCGGCACGAGCAATCACCATGTCGCCGCCCAGGTCACGCCCTTTCCAGCTTACATTGCCGCGAACGAGGTCGTTCCAAACAATCTCTCGATCGTCCTCAATAATGAACCGAATCACGGACGATCGTCCTTCCGCCGCATAAGCAGCGCGTTGCTCAGGCGTCAGATGGCGATGGCGGTTGTCATAGCGGGGCGCTTCGCCTTTCACTTTTTGTGCCTCGCGCATGGCATCTAGCTCTTCTGGTGTGTCATAGGCACGATAGACCAAACCCTTGTCTAACAGGGCTTGCACCTTCTGCTGATACAAATCTAGACGCTGCGTTTGGTAGAACGGCCCTTCGTCCCAGGTCAACCCTAGCCAGGTCAAGCCATCGAGAATGTTTTGGGTATATTCGGGGCGCGATCGCTCCTGGTCAGTATCCTCAATCCTTAGCACAAAGGTACCGCTAGTATGATGCGCATAGAGCCAGTTGAAGACGGCTGTACGTGCTGTACCAATGTGCAGATTTCCGGTGGGGCTTGGGGCAATGCGAACGCGAACAGGCATAGGGGAAAGACTAAAGGCTAAAGGCTAAAGGATGAAGGATGAAGCTTGCTTCCGCAGAGCAGTCAGCTAAAAAGTCAGCGTTACTTAAAGTCTAGGGAAGAACGACGAAAAAGTTCAACCTCACTATCAGATTGATGTCTTTCAACCGCTCTGGATCAATTCATTGAGTGACTGAAGGTTTAGGCTCGCTGGGGTGCATGATACTCCATAGTTTCTCGGCATCATCACCTGTTAAGGTGACGACGCTGCTTTTATCCGACGTGTCTGCGGCTAGATGGACAAAGCCTCTAAGCGTTTCGTTGGTTGACCACACAATGCGGGTGATGTGCTCGGTATTCAAGGTTGCTTGGGCCGCCGAAAAATAGATAAACGCCATGTTGGTTTCCTTTACGTGATGGATAGAGCCCAAGTGCTATCTTAGAGATAGCTTGAACGACATACGCTAGCTTATTTAACGCTGAAATGGTGTACGACGAATCGCTCAACCGACGGGTTTACAAAAACTTGTCGAATATTTTCTCAGCGGGTTCCCGTGATGTTAAACGCTAGATCTCGATCGGCTCTCCTGTTTGCCTTTGAAGAAGGGCTTTAGTGTAGGAAAGCGCTTGATTACTCATAGCTAGATCTTCAAAGTGATCATCAGCAAAGAACTGGGCTACTGTCTCAACAACAAGCGGGTAATACTGTTTGGCGAATTGACGGTAGGCGCCAGAGGCCACCATCCCACCCCAGCAATGCAGTAGATGCACTCCGTTGTCTGTACCCATCAGCGGTGCCGCATCCATAGGTGAGATGTTGTAGGTCATAGGAAGCTTCATAACCGGGATCTGCACTGCTTTGATCGCCCGAATTAGCGCTAGCTGGTCGTGTTTCTGAAATTGTTGCCACTCCTTGTGCCACTGCTGAAAGAGTGCTTGAGTTGCTAACGAGTCCCGCCACAGTATGACCCCACTATTAAACTGCACGGTATTGCCAGGAAGCCGTTGCAACGTGTAGGCTTTCTCCTCCTGGGCAATGTGATCGCAGAGGCTCACCATCGGCAGGCGATCGACGACCATCGCGAGATCGCTCTCATTGAGATCAGCCCACAGGTCGGCCACTGGCTGTAGAGGAAGAATATCTGCATCCAGAAACAGTGTCTCCTGGTAAGGGCTATAGGCATTCAGGCGGGTTTTGATCGATCGCGATGAGAATGCCTGCTGATCAACCTCATGCCGATCAAGCAACCTGGGTGTGATGCCATAGTCCTGCAGGGGTAAATGCGTCAGGAAGGGATGATCGGAAAGCAGTGTAATTGGTAGTGCTGGTTCCTGTTGGCGCAACGCCATAGCACTGATCAAAGCGGCTTCAAGATAGGCTATCTTGCTTGTCGCGCAATAAATGACTCCTCGTCTAATCATGGAAAGCTTTTTAATCCAACAGCAGTTATTGTTTCAGGGAGAGTTCCCAAAAACGTGTCACGCAGGACACGCCGTGGATTGAGTATCAAATGAAACCTTACCCTATTCAGAATACTCGCTCTGGGAGACACAACGATCGCGCTGGATGAGGTTAGTCAAACACGATCGCCCTTCCGCAACCGCACAGCAAGAGCGGTTTCACAAACCAGAAGCGCTCAGGCGAAGACTCGGATAATGGCACACCATCACCTCAAGCTTGTATGGGTCAACCAGAGACTCTTGCAGTTGTTTTTTCCAGTTCCGTGTCCGATAGCCATTGCTTCCTCCAGCATCACAGAGAATCAACAGTTTGTTCTCATGCGCCAGTCTGGGACGGTCTTGACGCTGCCACCAGTGGCAAATGGCATCGACTGCGAACTCAGGGGTGTCGGCAGAAATGCCCACGTAAACATAGCCCAGGTTGTGGATCACATCGTAGATGCCATAGGGAGTGGCTCTCACTACCCCATCAGAGGGGAAATCATGCACATTGACTTCCTCTGGTTCACGTTGCCACGCACGTCCAGGATTTTTGAAGTCACCAATTAACTCCTTCTTTTTGGCAAAGTCTCGCGATTGATCAAGTCTTTGCAGCGTAAACAGCGTTTGATTTAGCTGTACGGGAGTGAGTGTGAAATCTTGCGTTCAGCTTTTGTATAACTTCAACCAAGGGAAGAGGTATCAACCAAGAAAAGGCTCTACACTCTTAGGTGTGCAGCAACGTTTGACTTCCTGCTTTTTCGACTAATGAGGTTTGGCTCAATGGTCAAGCGATCGCTTCAGCTATCACCCGTTGAGATTAAACAAGCCAAACAAGCTCTCTTTTGAAGCTCGCTTTGCACCGTCAAGGGGCAGCTTTGACCTGCAAATTATCCCAAAACCTGTTTTAGTGAGTGGCGAACAATTAGACCCTCCCGAAGCACAGCCTGTTTCAGAGCCAGTCTCTCTTGCTGCTCGTTTTCACAACCGCAGTCTTGCCAAGCCGATCGCTTTGCATCAGGTCCCAAAAAATACAGGTAACGCTTATGAATCCACTTTCCGCGCCTCAAACAACCTTATCCTCTCAATCAGGAAGGGCTTAAAACTCTGGTTGAACTGGATGCAGCATTCCTGACGATTATTAGCCTTCTGATACTCTCAGCAACGCGCTTTCAAAGAGGCAATGCCAATGCTGCTCCAAGGTATCGGTCTCTGCCCAAATGGATGCAGTCTTCCTTTCGCTTCAAAGCGCGTCCCAAGCCTCTGTGTCGTCGCTGCCGCTATTTCAGCCGTAATTCCTACCTTCCTGTGCGCTTCATCCAGTCACCGTACTGACCCAACAAGCAGTTGATTGTGCAGATGAGGACCCACATAGAGAGGCGAAACGAGTTGCAGAGTAGAAGTTGCAGAGTAGAAGTTGCAGAGTAGAAGTTGCAGAGTAGAAGTTGCAGAGTAGAAGTTGCAGAGTAGAAAAGAAGATGGCTCAAACATTTTTCTCTACTGCATCGATCGCGATCTCATCAAGCTGTTGATTGTGCGAGGGATTCTTATGAAACCAGATTACCTGATTGTCGGCAGTGGTTTATCCGCCCTGGTTTTTGGTGCTTTGATGGCAAACTCAGGCAAGTCTGTACAAGTACTCGAAGCCCATGAGCATCCTGGTGGCTTTGGGCACACGTTTACGATGGCTAAAAAGTACACGTTTAACGCCCAATTTCACTATGTTTGGGATTGTGGTGAAGGACAACTGGTCAATCGAGTCCTCAAGAAGTTGGGTTTGGATCAAGACGTGACCTTTGAGCGGTATGACCCGGATGGTTTTGACCATATGCGCATGCCGGGGTATGCCTTGGATATTCCTTCAGATCCACAGGAACTGATTCAGCGCTTAGCAATGCTATTTCCGGCACATGGCGATCGCCTACGCCAATTTGTGCACGACGTTGAAAAAACGGGCGCTGGCTTGAAAAGACTCGCTCCGCCTGTGAAGCCCCTTGAACTACTCAAACACTCAGGTGAAGTGGTTTGTGCCGTTCAATATCTTAACAGCACCCTTCAGGATGTCTTCGACAAGTTTCAGCTCCCGCAAGCCGCCCAAACCCTCTTAGCTTTGCAATGGCTTGATTTTTTACTGCCGCCCAATCAACTCTCGTTCTATGCCTGGGTGGCGTTGTTCAGGGGCTATCAAGCGGGTGCTTTTTACCCCACCCAACATTTTGAGCAGGTCATTAATTCACTCGTCAAAGTGATTGAATCCCATGGGGGACAGGTATTGCTCAACCATGAAGTTACGAATTTTAGACTCGCAGATAAAACGGTCACGGGCGTTGAGGCGATGGATCTCACCACCCATCAAACTCACGAATTTACGGGTAAGACCGTAATTTGTAACCTTGATCCCCAACGAGCCGCCAAAATGATTGGGGAGGAAAAGTTCTCCAAAACCGTGCGCCGCAAGCTCAACTATGAGTATTCGGCATCCAACTACATGGTCTACTGCGTCGTCAAAGATCTGGATTTGCGAGACTATGGCTTTGGCAAGTGGAATGTCTCCCATACCGGGCATCATGATCTGAATGAAGCCTTTGCTCAGATGTATGAGCACAACGATTTTTCTAATCCAAGCTTTGCGATTACAACGCCCACTTTACTCACAGCAGCAAGGGGCGATTGTCCAGACGATTGCCAGATCGTTGAATTCCTGACCGTTGCCAACTACGACTACTTCAAGCAACTGTGGGATCGCGATCGCAAAGCCTACCGCCAGAAAAAGCAAGAAATCTTAGACTCTATTCTGGATGTGGTGGAAAAACACTATGTACCAAATTTTAGAAAGCATCTGGTTTTCCACATCACGGGTAGCCCTACTACCAATGAACGGTTTTGCTGGTGTCCCAACGGGAATTCCTACGGTTCCAGCCTCACACCCCGCAACATGGGTCTGGGACGATTGAATCACGAAACCTCACTCAACCAGTTCTATTTCTGCAACGCCTCATCGGGCTATCCCGGCTTTGCTCCCACCTTCTGGACCGGCACATTGCTGTATCAACGGTTGTCCGGCGACGTGCTGTTAGGCGACAGCTAGACGGATGATCACCATCTATTCATCCTACAAACTGGGACATCAACTATGAGAATTGCGATCGTTGGCGGCGGAGCAAGCGGGATGGCAACCGCTTATCTGCTCGATAAACAAGGGCATCATGTCACCGTATTTGAACGGCAGCCCATGTTGGGGGGACATATTCGGACACTCAACCAAAACGTCAAGCCCAATCAATCTGATTGTCATGAACGGTTGGAAAGTGGAGTGCTAGAATTCCCGACTGTCTTTCACAACTTTCTGACTCTCATGCAAGAGCTAGGGGTAGAAATGGTTCCCGTTAAAATCGGCTCAGCCTTATTTCCTAAAGAGGGCAATCACTTTTTATCGGGTGTGATGATTGAGGAAAATTTCACAGGCATTCAACGCCTCATTGAATATCTGCGCTTCGATACCCTCTATGCCCGTTCCATCAGGCTATGGTTGAAAACGCGCTTTGCCGAAAGGAAAGATTTCTACGACCAGCCCTTGTCTCGCTATCTGAAAGACCAGAACACCAGCAATCTCTGGCTCAAATTGATGACAATGTACAGTTACTCCATGCGGTTTGAACTCATTGACGACTTTCCAGCAGAACTGGCAATGCCGATTTTGCGCGACTATATTGCGGTTGACTGGCTCAGGGTTGAAGGCGGTGTCTATTCTTACATTGAAAAAATTCTGGAGCGGTTTAAAGGCGACGTTTTACTCAATGTGGAGCTTGCCAATCTTTCCAGAAGTCCAGCGGGTGTGAACGTTAAGCGAGCCAATGGCGACGTGCAGGAGTTTGATAAAGTCGTGCTTGCCACACCGCCCGACCAGGTGATGGCGCTGCTAGCTGACCCGACCGCTGCTGAAGTGAAACGCTTCTCTGCTTGGAAAGCAAACTATGCCACGACTACAGTGCATCGCGATGCTTCGATGTATGACGACCACGGCATCCGGCATCCTTCAGAGTTTGATTTCTTCCAGACAGACAGCCGCTGGGGCTATAACGGTTACTTGAATCAGTTGAGCGATGTCGCGTCGCCGCCGCATTATTTTTTATCGTTTCAACTAGAGGCATTGATTGCTCAAGACTGCATCATTCACACTCAGAACCATCACACGCCGCTGTATACAACTGAAGCGTTTCGCTACCGCGATGAAGTGGTGGCGACGAATGGAGAGAACCACACTTACCATGCAGGAGCGTATCTAGGCGATGGGTTGCATGAGGGCGCGATCGCTTCTGCCTTCCGAGTTGCCCAACTAATCGGTTAACTGAGATCTTGCACCTCTTGCAATAGCCACCAAAGATTCAGTGCGATCGGCGGCTTCTTGAAGCAGTCGCAGATCTGGACGCATTGTTTGGTGTCACGATTTGTCTCGTAATCAAACAACTCATTCCATAAATCAAACGACAGCCCCTCAGAGTGGTAGATGAGTGGCGATCGTTTCAATCTTCGCTCAACAACATTGCCCGATCGCCCATTGCCAGAAAGAAACTGCAATCAAGCTCAATCCAGCGATCGCGCCTGTGCTGCGTAGCAAGATCACTAAGAACGGAAGACGAAGATCATTGCATGGCACTCACTCACTCACGGTTAAGGAGAAAGAAATGGAAACACAGATGTCCAGAGTTCATCAAACCACTTACAATGCTATTTTTCAACATCCAGCCGTCCACAACCTGCAGTGGCACGATGTGCGATCAATGCTCAATGCACTGACTGACGTGACAGAGGAGCATAACGGCAATCTGAGCTTTAGACGGAATGGCGAAACGCTGACGGTTCATCCCCCAAAGCACAAAGATTTATCTGATACTCAGGAATTGATACAGATTCGCCATTTCCTTGAGCGATCGGCTCCAACTGCCGAGGCGATTGTCGCTGAGGGTGTGCATCTACTGGTCGTGATTGATCATCGCGAGGCGCGGATCTATCAAACCGAACGGCACGGAACTGTGCCCGAACGGATCACACCTTACGACCCCGATGGCTCTCGCCGACACCTGCACAATGTGGATGATGATGCCAACGGTCAGCGCTTGCCGGAACTCAAAGCGTTCTATGAGGCGATCGCACAGACACTGAGTGGCGCAGAGAAGATTCTGATTTTTGGCAGCGCGACCGGATCAAGCAGCGCGATGGACTATCTGATGGCGGCACTCAAAGACCATCACCCGGATATCGCCCAACGAGTGGTTGGTACAGTCGTTGTCAACGAGCAACACATGACCGAAGACCAATTGCTGGCACAGGCAAGGGCGTTTTATGCGACTCCCATCCAAACCATGTAGAGAACACCTCGACATGAAACGATCTCACACCCCGTCCCCTCTAGCTAATCCAACGGCGCTGATTGCAAGACGGTCTGTTCTGAACGCTGAACGCTGAACCGAAACGCTGACTTGCCTTTACAGCAATGTCAGCATGAACTGGATCATTTCAATGCAAGCTTTCAAGAGGTTATGGCATGGTGGTTTCCACTATAGAACATGAACAAGCAGCGACTACGCTTGACTACTCCACGTTAGACCTGTCTAATCCATGCGTGTTGCTAGAAACATTGCAAACACTGCGGCAGCTCGTGGTTCAGGACGGGCAAGACATTTTTGACTCGTGGTGTTCGCCCCAGCGTTGCGTAGCAGTATCGCGGATTCAGCGACAGGTGTTTCTTAGCAGTGGACTCAATCTTGCTCATTACATGGCGCTACGCCGACACGACCTCCGTCCGCTGCAAGCTGCCTTAGTGCCCTGGGGTTTATCTTCTCTGGGTCGTCTGGAAGGGCGAGTGATCCCCAGCTTAGATGCGGTCATTGCCACTCTGGGAGCCATCTGTAAAGTCAATCCGGCGACGCTGCCCAGCCGTCCTGCGCTTCAGGAGTTTCTGGAGGGCGATCGCCTCCTGCACCAACAGACCGAAGACGTCTTGGGCCAGACCACAGGGGAACGCCGAGTCAGAATTATGGTGACCTTGCCCACCGAAGCCGCCAGCGATGACAACTTTGTGCGGGATCTGCTTCAGCGCGGCACCAACTGTGTTCGCATTAACTGTGCCCACGACAACGCTGATCTTTGGGCGGCAATGATTGACAATGCCCGTCGCGCCGAGACCGAAACCGGACATAGCTGTAAGGTTTTGATGGATTTAGCAGGACCGAAACCCCGGCTTGATGAAGTGATCGCGCCTGATCACAAGCATCGCCTCCTGCAAGGGGACTGTCTGGTTTTAACCCATGACTTGCCTGACCCGAAAGATGCGACCTGTTTCCGCGCAACGTGTACTCTGCCCGAAGTGATCGATCGCTTGCAAGTGGGCGCAACCGCCTGGATTGATGATGGTCGCATTGGAGCGATTGTGGAAGCGCTCACCGATCAGGGTGTTCTTCTTCGCATCACCCATGCCAGCTTAAAGGGAAGCAAACTGCTGCCAGACAAGGGGCTTAACTTCCCCGGTACAGATTTGCAACTCAGCCCACTGACGGCTAAAGATCGACAGGATTTAGCGTTTGTCGCCGCCCATGCCGATATTGTGGGGTATTCCTTTGTGCAATCTGCCGCTGATATAAAGCTACTCCAGCAGGAGTTAGCCGCGCAGATGACTCAGCCCCGCGAAATTGCGATTATGGCGAAGATTGAAACGCCCCAAGCCGTCAATAATTTACCGGCATTAATGGTGCAAGCAGCCGGTCAACAGCCGTTTGCCGTGATGATTGCAAGAGGTGATTTGGCGATCGCGATCGGGTATCAACGACTGGCGGAAATCCAAGAAGAAATTCTCTGGCTCTGCGAAGCGGCGCATATCCCGGTCGTTTGGGCGACTCAGGTGCTAGAAAATCTAGTGAAAAAGGGCATTCCCTCACGGGCAGAAATGACGGATGCAGCAATGGCAGAGCAGGCTGAGTGCGTCATGCTCAACAAGGGTCCCTTTGTTGCCGAAGCTGTGACCATGCTGGATGATGTCTTGACGCGGATGCAAGCACATCAATTGAAAAAAACATCACAACTCCGGGCACTCCATTCCTGGTCGGGATCGTAACCGCAAATTTAGTCAAGACGCTTGACGTTGGAACGTCTACGGGCATAAACACCGTTTCTAACAGCTAGATGGCTTCTCGATTCACCGCGTTTGTAAATGCTTCATTTCTAATTGTTTCAATTGTTGCTTTTTAGAGGAGGCTTTCTCTTTTCCCACCGTTGGGCTTTAGTGCTGAGCCTGATGTTTTCAATGAAAGTTGCCATTTTCAGCGCCAAAGCTTACGATCGCCAATTGCTCGAAGCGGCTAACCTAAATCACAATCATGAACTGATTTTTTTTTGAAACTCAACTGAATGCGCGCACCGCCCTTCTAGCCAAGGATATCTCAGTCGTTTGCCCGTTCGTGAATGATGAAGTGAGTGCCGAGATACTGAAATGTGATTTCACTCCACTGCCCTCTTACCCCAGAGAATCATTATTTGATTAATACAGAGACGATCGCGCAAATGAAACCTGGCGTGATGCTGATTAACACCAGTCGCGGTGGACTGCTGGATACCAAAGCTGTGATTACTGGTCTTAAAACTGCAAAAATCGGCTACCTAGGTATTGATGTTTACGAGCAGGAAGCGGCTTTGTTTGCTGAGGATTTATCCAATACGGTTATTCAGGATGACAATTTTCAACTTTTGAAGTCCTTTTCGAATGTTGTGATTACAGCACATCAGGCATTCTTCACCCGGAATGCGCTGCAAGCGATAGCTGAAACGACGCTGACAAACATTATAGACTTTGAACAGGGTCAAGTTTCAACCAATCAGGTTAAAGCGTTAGAGAGAGTTGGCATTCACTAAGTAAGGCTAAAGGAAGATGGCTAAACTGATTCTGGTTCGTCACGGACAGAGCCTCTGGAATGCGGAGAATAAATTTACTGGATGGGTCGATGTGCCTTTAGGCGCACAGGGTCGAGCAGAGGCAACGATCGCCGCTGACAAACTCGAAACCTATCGAGTCCGAGTGTGTTTCACCAGTCTGCTGTTCCGTGCCATTGAAACCGCCATCATCATCTTGACTGAAGGCGATGATCTTTGCGATGGGAGAATTCCCATCATCAAACATGATGTGGATGATGAGGACTGGCATGGCTGGGACAAATACAAGGGCGATCCCGAACAGGAACTACCCGTTTATCTCTCCTCCAGGCTGGATGAACGCTACTATGGTGAGCTGCAAGGGCTAAACAAAGCGGAAACTGCCGTAGAATTTGGCACAGAGCAGGTGCAACTTTGGCGGCGATCGTATGCTGTCGCGCCACCGGGTGGCGAAAGCCTGGAAGCTACAGTCAAGCGTACTGTGCCCTTCTTTCGCGATCGCATCCTCAAGCACCTGATGGATGGGGATAATGTGTTGATTGCTGCACATGGAAATTCACTCCGCGCCATCATCATGCACTTAGAAAAGTTGACCGAAGCGGCGATCGTCAACGTTGAGATCGGCACTGGGATTCCCATCATTTATGACCTTAATGCCAACGGTCAGGTCACTGATAAAGTTATCCTGCATTGAACCAACCAGGATTGACCATCTGTAGGGACGTTAATGTCCTTGAAATGGTTCAGCGATCGCCGCTTGCAACTCAGTCAGGTCATTCCTGGCATGAAGCCAATTTATGGGGTCGGCGATCGGGTACTAACGATCGAGTTGAGCGGCAACAACAGAACCTCTACCAATTCAGACCGATCTTCATGGCGTCGATCTTGTGCCTGGCAACATCAATTTAAGTGGGGCAGAGCTAGAACTGGCAGTGGCAGATATGAGAGACTATCGGCTAAAAGAAGCGTTAAGTGCTGTTATGGGCAAATACGATTTCATTTTTATTGATTGCCCTCCTAGTCTTGGCATCTTGAGCTATATCAGTCTTGTAGCGGCAACGCATGTCCTGATTCCCATTCAAACGCAGTATAAAGCCCTCAAAAGAACAGAGCTTCTTCTCAGTACAATCGCTCGTGTGCGATCGCGTGCCAACAAAACGTTAAGTGTTGCAGGCGTAGTGCCTACAATGCATGAATCCAGAACCGTACAAGGGATCATGTCCTTACAGTCCATTCAGGAACAATTATCTACAATTGGCACTGTCTTTCCAACCATCCCTCGTTCGGTAAGCTTTGCCGATGCGTCTCAGGAACACATACCGTTGGCACTTTACAGCCCTAAACATCCAGCAGTGCCTTTGTTCAATCAGATTGCTCGTAGTTTAGAAAAACTGTCATGAGTGTAAGAAAGCGCACCAGTCAGCCTTACAAATCAAAGGTGTTGATGCTCTCTTTGGTGAAACAGAGCAGATAGAGACAGAGGATCGCTATATAGCAACGGCTGACCTTGCTCCATCTGGTCAACAGCCACGGAGGTACTTCGATCCAGAAAAACTGAACCAGCTTGCCGAGTCAATTAAGCAACACGGCATTTTAGAGCCGTTGTTGGTGTGTTTTACGGCGCATGGCAAATATGAGATTGTTGCCGGAGAACGCCGTTATCGAGCGGCAACGATGCTGGGATTTACTGAAGTTCCTGTAGTCATCCGAGATTTTAGCGATCAAGAGGCTCTACAAGTTGCCCTGATTGAAAACCTGCAACGAGAAGACCTGAATCCTATCGAGGAAACCGAGGGTATTTTAGAGTTGGTAGCACTTCGTCTACAAAAAGATGTTGAGTAAGTTGTCACCTTGCTCAGTCAAGCCGCCCACCCAGAACGCAACTCTGTGGATAACGTTATCCACAGAGAAGAATAGCAAGTACTCCAAAATATTTTTGATACTGTTGGACGCTTTACCCCTGAGAGCTTCCGTACCAATCGCCTGCCTCTATTAAATTTACCAGTTGATATTCTGAACGCTTTAAGGGAAGGAAAGATTGCTTATACCAAAGCGCGGGCGATCGCCCGCATAAAAGATGAGGAACAACGGTCTAAGCTGCTTCAGCAGGCAATGGCTAAAAACCTATCGCTCAATGAAATCAAAGCAGCAATTAAAGAACTCACGCCAGAAGTAGAGCCGACGCCTGAGAAAGTTCTAGTTGAGCGGTTGGGTGAGATTGCTAAGCGGTTAGGAAGAGTGAAACCTGGGATAATCGCAAGAAACGCGATCGTATTACTAAATTGCTGGATGAATTGGATAAGTTAACTGCAAATAGCTAAAGGGCAAAGCGTTACACCTTCTGCTCAAGCTCAAATTCTGTTCTTCAATTCGGACACAACTCCTCAAGCTGAATCAAGCTATGTCTGTAAGCTAACCTCTAGAGCTTCTGAACTTGGAAGGCTTGAATGTACCTCCTAGTAGCGACAAGCAGCATGACCAAGTATGTTAATCATGGCAAATCGAAGTAAGGAATCTGAACTGACACCAACAAAATCGTCGGCAAAAGGAACTTGGGTGAGTGGATACTCTAATAATCCAACGCCTGCTTTTATGGCTGGACTACGGCCAAGCTTTACAGATTCACAAAGGACAAGTGAAGGGAATCAGTAAAGGGGACAGTGTCGCTCAAGCAAAGTTCATTAGCTCTCTTTGGCGTGAGCGCTTAAGACAAGACAATTGGCACTGAGCGTTTGTCGCTAAAAAATCTTTGTGACACAACCAGAAACCTCACCCGTAGCCACGAGAAGATTCCTACAAGCGCACAGCACCACTGCCTTTACTAGAGTTGGCATAAGCAACTAAACAAATGATGAGCATCGTTAAGACTAGGCTGATCCGTCCTGTACCAAAACCCACGCCGCCAAGCGCTTGAGCTCTACCGATCCAATCGGCGAAGGACGCGCCCAGTGGTCTAGTCAGGATATAGGCAAGCCAAAAAGCTCCAACCGCGTTGCCGCCTGAACGCCAGTAGGCGATCGCTGGTGCAGCGAACAACACGGCAAACAGCAAGCCTGACGTGAAGTAACCTAGCCCTAGTGTGGAGGCTGTCATATCACCAGCTGCTGTGCCCAGTGCGAACGTAGCCATGACTGCGGCCCAGTAAAAGCACTCGCGCCGCCAGGTGTTGATCTGCTGCATCGACAACGTTTTTTCGCTCCGATACCAAACAGCAAAAATCAGGCTCAGTAATGCCGCAAAGCCGATGGTGGAGCTGAGGTACGAAACACCCAAGCCAACATGAATGGCATCAGCAAGCATCGTGCCGAAGATGGCGACCATCGTGATGGCTAACCAATAGACCCAGGGAAGATAGCGACGGACGGCAAACTGGATGAGTAACGCCACGGCTAAACCAATGCCCCCAAGCGCCACCGCAAAAAGCGGATCCATCTGGTGTACGAGGTAATCGGAAGTCGTTTCGCCCATACCCGTCGTGAGCAACTTGATCAGCCAGAATAAGACGGTCACTTCTGGCAGCTTTTTGACCAGACTCCTTCCACCCTGTAACGCTTGATCTGAGTTGTATGGTTTTGGCTTCATCTCTGAGTGGCTGTGAGTTGGGATTTTGCTCATGATAGGGCGTGTCAGTGATCGCCCCGTAGACTCTGTGCTTCCAATCGACAAAGCTTTAAGGAATCGTCAACGCTTTAACGTTTTTCTGTGAAGCCTTTTGAGGTTTACCGCTTTGGCTTGTGCGCAGGATGGTAAGCGCGATCGCCATATAACATCCTCCATTCATACCGACCGGTGAGCGGTGAGCGGTCGGAGTTCAAAGTTAGCTGTGGCAGGTAATTGGGAACGTTCTACCGACTGCCGCTGATCAAGCGCATCAAGGGTCGAAAGGAGTGACTCCAGTGACGTTTTACAGGCTGTTGGATCTGGAGGTTGGGCGCGCAGTTGTCTCAGGACATGATCGATCGACTTGTCAACCGAAGACCACTGCGAAGGATTCATGGGTTTAAGGCGAGACTGTGCCTTGTCCCAGGCGACTTCAAGATCACCAACGCGAGCTGTGGCAGCAGATAGATTGCCTTTTTGTACCGAGCTCAAGGTATCGGCTGCGATGGTGCGAAAGCTGGACAACTCTCCCAGCGGAGAGGTTGACGAAGTGGATGCGATTGCTTCATGTTGCAGCTCAGTGTGACGCCAGTAGTAGCCTGACCCGGCTGTGATCACAAGAGCAGACACAGCCAATGCGATTTGCCAGGAAGCAGTGTATCGTTTTCGATTGGTTTCTACATTGGCGACTGGATGGGTGATTAAATCCCGCTTGGTGATCGAAAGAAAGATAACAGTCAGCAGAATCGCTGCCATAAAGATGGCACTTGTAACGGTTGCCCCCAGCCCTAAGCCGCCATTTGATCGGGGCTGAGAGAGAAAATCACCTAACGAAGCACCCAGTGGACGCGTCATGATATAGACAAGCCAGAAGGACAAGACAGGGTTGAGACCAAAGCGCCAAGCGATGGTCACGAAAGCAATCACTACAGCGACGATGATGCCTGTGGTGAGGTAGCCCAGCCCAAGGCTCTCTGCCATTAGATCTCCCGTGGCGGTACCTAGAGCAAACGTGACCAGGATCGCTAACCAGTAAAAGGATTCCCTTCGCCGGGTAAAAATGGAATGGATCGAGAGTGTTCTCTCTATGGAGAACCAGGCGGCAAAGGTCAGCGCCAAGGCGATGCTGAAGATAGTTGTGCTCACTTCAAGAGCAATACCCAATTTGTCAGTCAAATTATCTGTAAAAAGGGTGCCAAAGATACTAATGAGGACAACCGTCAACCAGTAAAGAGCAGGTGTATATTTTTTTGCTTTAAACTGAAAAAATAAGGCAATCAGGAGCACGACTCCTACGACCATAGAGGTGCCAGTCAAGCCAAAACCAAGACTGACGTTCAAGAAATCAGAGGCAGTCTCGCCAACCGTCGTGCAGAGGATCTTGATGATCCAGAAATAAATCGTGACCTCAGGAACTTTGCTGAGCAAGCTTGTGTTTTCGTCTCCCTGATGCAGGCTCATTTCGCTTTCTCCGTATAATCGTCAATTTTTGTACAGAACAAAATTTTGATAAGAAGAGCAGGCAAGAGTTTCAATCAATCAAGCATCATTCGATGAAACCTTACAGATCAAGTTAAAACATAGGTTGGATTGACTGAAATGCCCGTGGCGTTCAAGATCAGCAAGTTTATGGTTTTGCTGCTGACAGTTAACTATTCAATGAAACCTTGCACAAAGCCGATGAGGAGAGCGCGTAAAATGTGTGTGTTCTCCATGACAACCCTTACATTCCTAAACTCTTTTACGCTCTTTCCTGTCCACTCTTAAGCATTATCTGGCCGCCCGGCGAGGCTCTCTGCTGCTGCTGCTGTTCGGTGTCTTGCTGCCGTTTCAGATTTTTGGCGATTTAGCCGAAGATGTCTGGGAGCACGGGAGGTTTCCTTTTGATGTTCCCATCCTGTTGGCGGTTCATTCAAGCGCTCAACCGCAACTCGATCACGTTGCCTCAGTCTTGTGTTTTGCTAATGGCTTCAACGCTGACATCGTATGCTCCTGCTTCGCTTTGCTATGGGAATGGTTGGTTCTTCACTGGCAAGGCAACGCGTTCAAACCAAATTTCCGACCGTAGACGACAAGCGCGCTTAACCGTCTACGGTCTGGTGTCAAGGTTACGTATTGCGTCTTGAGTATAGTCAGCAAACGTCAAGAACTTGGAAAGACGATCGCTGCCAGAGCATTGAGTGTCAATCGCCTTTTCAAGTGCTTGCCAATCCGTGCTCGCCTCAACGTGAGAGCAAATCTGTAGCCATCGCTGGTGAGTCATTCCCCAGAGGGGCATAATACTCAAGCCGCATTCAAAGGAGCTACTTTTCTGCATTGCCTACGCATGAATGCTGTCTTTAGTTTGGGTCTGAAGACTCCATTTCCATTTGAGAGGAGTGCAACCCGAAATCACAATAGCTGGCGAAGGTAAGCAAAAAAATCATAATCATGGTAGCTGCAAACACAGTCATAGCAGCTTTATGAGCAACTTTTTTCACTAGATCGAACAGTGGCGGCTTCATACTTTAGCTGCCGGAAATTACGTCTTGAGTATAGTTAGCAAACGTCAAGAACTTGGAAAGACGATCGCTGCAAAGAAACGCTCAATGCCAATCGTCTTTTCGAGTTCTTGACCTTTTCGGGCTAATTTAAGCGCAGCAGAGGCATCGGATCGATGTGCTCTTCTCACTTTTGCTTCCTGGCTACTAGCCGGGATTTTTTTTAGAGACAGCAGGAGATAAGCACACATCTCAAAGCACTGTGCATCTTTCTCAGTTCTTGACGTTCATTGCTTACATTGGCAGACATCATCCAACATCAACAGGAAGTAAAGACAATGAACACCGCAAGAAAACGGGTGCTGCTGGGCGTTTTTATTGGCACCCTAGGCTTAAGTGGACTGGCTCAGTTTGTGTATGCTAACCAACCGCAGCCAGTCGCTGTGGTGCCACAAAAACATCGCGCTCAAGCCACTGAAACCAGTGATGGCGATGGTGAGACGAACGATGACATAAAAGAGCAACAAGAGGCAGTGAAGTTACAACCGTTGGCTAAAATCACCGCACAGCAAGCGCAACAGGTAGCTGAAGCGGCTCAGAAGACCAAAGCTAGCAAGGTCAAACTGGAGAACGAAGAAGGCAGTTTAGTCTATACAGTGATCGTTGGTCAGCAAGAAGTGACGGTAGACGCTGGTAATGCTCGCATTCTCTACACTGAACCGCTTAGACAAGAAAACCACACATCTGATGTCAGCCATCCTCGGAGTAGCATTCAAGTCTCTCAGGCGA
This sequence comes from Stenomitos frigidus ULC18, assembly GCF_003003795.1. Lineage (GTDB taxonomy): Bacteria > Cyanobacteriota > Cyanobacteriia > Leptolyngbyales > Leptolyngbyaceae > Stenomitos > Stenomitos frigidus_A. The sequence goes on from NZ_PVWK01000108.1 coordinate 39,362, forward strand.
GCGATGGGGATGGTGAAACAAATGATGATGGTTGAACCCGCGATCACACGGCTGGTAAACGCACTGTGAAACAGCTACCCACACCGAGCTGACTACTAACTGTGATGCTGCCATCGTGAGCGTGAGCAATGGCTTGGGCGATCGCCAACCCCAAACCAGAACCACCGTCCCAATAAGAACGAGACGCATCAGCCCGCCAGAAACGGTCAAAAACTCGTTCTAGATGTTCTGGTGCAATGCCCATACCCGTATCTTGTACCGTGATCACTAACGTGTGCTCTAGCTGACTGGCTTGTACCGCGATCGTACCGCCAGCAGCCGTGTAATGCAGTGCATTCGCGATGAGGTTGTCAACCAAGCATGTGAGTTGAGCCGCATCCCCTTTGATCGCTAACGACTCAGCGACGTGAGACTTGAAGTGCAGTTGCTTCGCGGCGGCTTGCGGCACATACTGTTGCAACAACCCTGTCAGGAGTGGCGTTAAATTGAACGTTTGCCCATCGGTTTGAGTATCCTTTTCGGTACGTGCCAGCAGCAGCAGGTCTTCCGTCAGCTTCGTCATCTGGCTCGTCGCACTGGCGATCGCGGCAAACTTTTCTCGATCCGTCGGGCGCATCGCTTCGGGATATTTCAGCGCCACAGCGGCATTACTCTTGATTACCATCAACGGGCTACGTAGCTCATGCGCTGCATCTGCCGTAAATTGCTGTAGCCGTTGGAAGCTCGCCTCGATAGGCTGCATCGCTTGACGGGTCAGCCAAAGACCGCCAAGTCCACTCAGCAGCAGCGCTAGCAAAATACCACCCCCTAACCCCAAGTCTAATTTCTGAAGATTCTCATCAACTTCTGCCAGTGATTGGCTGACGCGCACATAGCCAAGCAACTGCTGATCGTCACTCCCCAAAATGGGTAGCGTGACCGCTTGAAGCCGAGGCTGACCCGTCTGAATCTGGACTGCATCAGCGGTAGCTAAGGGCAACGAAACAACTGCCTTGCCCTCCTGGTTAAGCAGTTTGCCCTGCGAGTCAAACCACTGAATGGCTTGACCACGCGCGGTTAAGTCTTGAGTGGAAAAGTCTTCACCCACCCTAAAGCGACCGTGATCAAATTCGGCATTGGCAGCCGCCCCCTGTCCCAAAGCGCTCAGTCTTTCGGTGAGTTGATGGGTTAAGCTGCGGGTGAAAACGACTCGCACTCCGATCGCAAACGTGCTCAGAATGGATGCCAAAACAACTAGATAAGAGACTAGCAAGCGGTGGCGAAGGTTCTGAAACACAGGCTTAGTTTGTTTTTGCTCCTTCTCCATCCATGCCGCAGCTACACGCCTTAGCACTCCACGCGAAGCCGATAGCCGACTCCATAGACCGTTTCGATCACGTCTGGAGCACCTGCCGTCTTGAGCTTACGGCGCAGGTTTGTGAGATGGGTTTTAATCGTTTCTTCTCCAGAGGACTGATCAAACGACCAGAGCCGATCGAGGAGGAACGAGCGGGTCAGCACTTGGGTGGGATGCTTCAAGAAACACTCTAGGATCTCGTATTCTTTGGGCGTTAACACAAGGGCATTGCCACCATATGTTACGCTGTGCAGGCTTGGATCAAGTTGCAACGCTTCGTAGGTCAGAATCGGTAACTTCGTTTCGACACTGCGACGGGCTAACGCTCTGATGCGCGCCGCCAACTCTTCCAGCTCAAATGGCTTGACTAAATAATCATCGGCTCCAGCATCCAACCCAATCACTTTATCCGTTGTAGTATCACGTGCCGTCAACATGAGAATGAGGGCACTGATCCCAGCGGCGCGTAACTGCTTGCACAAACTGATGCCATCCAGTCGAGGGAGCATGAGATCCAACAAAATCAATTCATAGGTCACGGTCTGTACCCATTCCCAACCTTCTACACCGTCTCTAGCCACATCAACGACGTGGCTTTGGTGTCTTAAGTCCTCTACCAGGGGGCGAGCAATGCGATCGTCATCTTCGACTAGCAAAATCCTCATTGCAGCCACTGTGAGAGTTGTTTGGTAGCAGTGAAGGTTGGCTTTTGGGCAGTCATGGTGAAGATGAACGTCAGCAGGAACACGTAGATCTTGCAGAGCCGTATGGTAATCTGTCGATCGAGCTATTCTCAACGCTTGACTGAAGGCTAAGTCACAACGTGCGTCTAGCTTCACTATACCCTCGACTTTGAGAAAGCTTTTCATTCACCTGTAGAGCCTGCTGCTCTTGTGCCTGGACTCTCTGCGATCGTCCATCAGGCTTCTTCACTTCCAGTGTGACGCAGACTCACCGTGTAGCCAATGCGAAAGCCGCTTTTGGTGAGCGTTTGAGCAGCCTGCTTTTTTCACGCTGGCGGCTGCTTCGTCATGTATCCAATCAGGTAAGCGGAGTGGCAGCCTTAGATTCATCTTCGATCTTTAACCAAATCAGACACTGATTACGAGCGAACGATCTTCGGCTCGTGACCCAACCATCATTTAGTGGAGAAATTTAACAGTGAAGAAATTTAATTTCATGTCTCAAGGGAAACGGATTTTTAACTTCGCGATCACTGCCATCCTTGGTGGAGTTGCCGCTATTCTGGCGCTGCCATCAGTCCAAACCGTTAGTGCGGCTGAGAAGCCAACCATCAAACACGTCTTGCTGATTAGCGTTGATGGGTTACACGCCGTTGATCTCGCCAATTATGTCAAAACCCATCCCGACTCGACGCTGGCAAAACTGAGCGATCGCGGCGTTACCTACACCAAAGCCTTTGCTTCACGTCCCTCTGATTCCTTTCCAGGTTTGCTCGCAATAGTGACAGGTGGCACGCCCCGCTCCACGGGTGTGTATTACGACAACAGCTACGATCGCAAGCTGTCGCCACCCGGATCGAATTGCAGCACCATTGGCACTGAAGTCGTGTTGGACGAATCGATCGACATCAACCCAGACTTGCTCAGCGGTGGCGGCAACCCAGGCTTCAATGCCAGCAGTATTGATCCAGCCAAACTGCCGCTTGACCCCAGCAACGGTTGCCAACCCGTCTATCCTCACTCATACTTACGCGTCAATACTATCTTTGAGGTCATCAAAAAAGCAGGTGGTTACACCGCCTGGGCTGATAAGCATCCAGCGTACGATCTGGTGAATGGGCCATCCGGTCAAGGGGTGGACGATCTCTACACACCTGAGATTAACAATGCTGACAGCCCCACCAGTAAGGTTGCGGCTACAGAAGCCTACGATGACATCAAAGTTACCGCCATTCTCAACCAGATTGATGGGAAAACCGCCACGGGTGCTCCTGCTACTGTACCAACCATTTTTGGTATGAACTTCCAGGCAGTCAGCGTGGGAGAAAAATTGCCCACGGCTGGTTACACAGATGCAGCCGCTACTCCTAGCGCCGAGTTGCAGGATGCTCTGGAGCATACAGATGCCTCTTTAGGAAAAATGGTGGCAGAACTGAAAGCACAAGGGCTGTACAAGTCAACCCTGATTATCATTAGCGCGAAACACGGACAATCGCCCATTGACCCCAGCAAAGTGAACAAACCAGGTTCCTTGCTCAAGTTAATTCCCGCGATCGCACCACTGGTTGCGAAGGCAACGGAGGACGATATTGCCCTACTCTGGCTGACTGATCAGAGTAAGACTAGTGACGTTGCAGATGCTCTCAGTGCCAACAAAGCCGCAGGCTTTATCCGTAAGCTCTACGTCGGTGAGAGCCTAGCTAGCTTGTTTGACGATCCCTCCACGGATTCACGCACCCCAGACATCATCGTTCAGCCGATTCCAGGCACCATTTATACAACCTCGACGAAGAAGATTGCGGAGCATGGTGGTTTCACCCTGGATGATACCAATGTGGCTTTGCTGGTCTCCAATCCCAGATTTGAGCGCGAAAAAGTGCGGGATGTCGTCACGACCACGCAGATTGCGCCGACGATTTTGAAGGCACTTGGTCTCAAGCCAAGAGCGCTTAAAGCGGTGCGCCTGGAAAAAACGCACGTATTGCCAGCGCTAGAATTGAACGACGACTAAACATAGAGTGAGGCGAACTCAGTCTAACTATGGTTCGCCTCAGTTCACTATCATTGCTGACTATTAATCAGCTGGTTGCGGGTTTTGTGTAAAAGTTGATGTGAAATATTGAGCGGCAAGGTTAAGTTGAGCCTTTAAGGGGTTGAGCCGACATAAGATTAGTGCAAGAGTAGGATGGAAACCTGATTCTATCGTAAAGAATCAACCCTGTTTTCCTTGTCTGAGACTTGATCCAGAAGCCCGATTTAGAAAGACTTGTGGCGTCATCTTGCACTTTTTAGGGCTTATGTCGACTCAACCCCGAAAAGCCTCAAGAGTCCAATCTTGTCGTGGCACTTCTGCGGCCTTGAGCAGTTAACCCAGTAGCTTCAGCAAAGGCTTAAGGATATCAGGGATTCACCCAAGCAACAGCACTTGCGTTAGTCCAGACCTTGCAGCTGATTTTGCAGCTCAAACAACAACAGTTCCCAATCCGCTTGAGCCAGACCCGCTTCCGGTTGCTCAAACAGCTCCAGCGTCAATGGTCCTAAGTACAACTCGTCACTGAAGGGGGTCGGAAATCGTTAGGATCATCGTAAAGATTGTG
>NZ_PVWK01000110.1 GCF_003003795.1 Stenomitos frigidus ULC18
CGTCATTCAATTGAAGGCAAGGGAATCCTTCTCAACTTTACCCCCTTGTGACCCGTCAACAATTAATTGACAGACCACTAGTGCCTCAGGCGCTGGCGCTGCCTAGTCCTGCTCAACTAGAGCAAGCAAATCGAGCGCTCCAAACGTCCCAGAGCCAGCTTGAGCAGCGAGTAGAGGAGCGCACTACGGCACTGTTGCAAGCTAATCAGCAACTGCAACAAGAAATTAGCGAACGCAAAGCCGTCGAAGCCGAACTGCGGGAACGTGAGGGACGCTTTAGCACTCTCTTCAACGGGATGGAAGATTGGGTATTGGTTTACCACCTGACAGCAGATCATAAACCTGGGCAACTGATTGAGGTGAATGAACAAGCGTGTCGGAGGCTAGGCTATGCTCGCGAGGAATTGTTGAGCATGTCGGTGACCGATATTATCGGAGCGTCGGTTATCCCTGCCCAGAGCACTATTGAGCGTCTCTTGGTCGAAAAACATGTGGTGGTGGAATCGGTGCATCGCACAAAGACGGAGCAGCAGATGCCTGTTGAGGTGAGTGCCACCTTATTTACCCTGGGTGGGTTGCCGACAGTACAGGCGATTTGTCGAGACATTACCGATCGCAAGCGCATTGAAGCCGAACGCGAGCAGTTCTTAGAGCGCGAACGAGTTGCACGTGAACAAGCAGAAGCGGCTAATCGGATCAAAGATGATTTTTTAGCCGTCCTCTCTCATGAACTGCGGACGCCACTCAACCCGATTCTGGGCTGGACGCAGTTGCTGCGTCGGGGCACGTTAAATGCCCAGAAGACGGCGATCGCGCTGGAGACGATCGAGCGCAACGCTAAATTACAAACGCAACTGATTGAGGACTTGCTCGATATTTCGCGCATTTTACAAGGCAAGCTCATCCTCAATCTAGATGCCGTTGACTTGGCGTCAACCATTGAAGCGGCTCAAGAAACAGTACGGCTAGCGGCAGAGTCGAAATCGATCGCCATTCAAACCACACTCGAACCAACGACACGCTTCTTGTTGGGAGATGCCAATCGGCTACAGCAGGTGATCTGGAACTTACTCTCCAATGCTGTGAAATTTACAGCGCCCGGCGGTCAGGTGCAGATCGCACTTACCTACAGTGTCGACGAAGCTCAAATTACAGTGCAGGACACGGGCAAAGGCATTAGCCCTGCCTTTCTTCCCTTTGTTTTTGATACCTTTCGGCAGGCGGATGGCACGATCACCCGTACGTTTGGCGGCTTGGGGCTAGGGCTGGCGATCGTCCGGCAAATTGTCGAACTGCATGGCGGGACTGTGCTTGCTAATAGCTCCGGTGAAGGGGCAGGCGCAACCTTTAGCGTGCGCTTACCCTTGCGGGCAAAAGCTTTGCCAATGAGCCAGAGTCATGAGCCAGTATCAACGCTCTTGAGTTTGCAAAACGTCCACATTCTCGTTGTGGAGGATGAGACGGATACACGAGAGTTGCTGACCTTTATCCTGGAGCAGTCTGGCGCTAGAGTGACGGCTGTCGCATCGGCAACCGCTGCCTTAGCCACTTTGCTTGAGTCGATACCCGATGTCTTGCTGAGTGATATTGGGATGGCAGAGATAAATGGCTACAGCCTGATGCGCCAGATTCGATCGCGCGGCCCAGAACAGGGTGGCAAAATCCCAGCGATTGCGCTTACGGCGTATGCAGGTGAATATGACCAGCAGCAGGCGCTGGTAGCAGGGTTTCAACAACACCTTTCAAAACCTGTGGAGCCGGACGTTTTGGTGCGGGCGATCGCGCAGTTGGTGCTGCAATAGGCGCGGTTGTTTTGTTTAATGGCATCGCTCAAGCTCTGAGGGGCATCGTTGATGCTCCAGGGTTCACGCATGATGTTCGGATGCTCGTCGCTGAGTCTTTGAACCTCGCCGTTGAGTCTTTATTGAGAGAAATCGGGTTTCTGGACGCAACCTAATACGGCATCTGCTCGTAGAGAAACCCGTTTTCTGTATCAGTTAAAGCTGTCGCCTCAATTCTTCGGGGGTAAGGGGATTTCTGCCCGCGCGAAGTTCTTTGATCCAGCGCTGTCGATCGGCCTTCTCTTGCTGGATCTCAGGCAATTTGCCGCCGTTCCCATCAACCCAGTTAACAAAGACTTGAAAGTCGGCGATCGCGCCCTGAAAATCCCCCGTCAACGCTCTAGCAACCCCGCGACTATCCTGAATATTGGCATCCTCTGGGGCAAGGGCAACGGCTTTTTCGCAAGCATCTAAGACTTTTGTAGCGTAGCCTTTGAGTGCGCCAACCCAGCAAAGGGTGTTCCAGGTATCCGCAGAGATTTCAATCGTTGGGTCGAGCTGCTGCGCCTTGGCGTATAAGGGGAATGCCTGCTCAACGTCGTTCTTGTTTGCCAGATCTTCGCCTTTGTCTATCAGGGCGATCGCAGCGCTTTGTCTCGCTTTGGTTTGAGGGTCAAAACCCAAACCAGGGTAGCGCTCCAGAGCAAGACGGAATTTTGCAGCGGCACCATCCAGATCGCCACTGATGGCTAGTTCGTCACCCTGGTCGAGCGGCAGAACAGCGGCAATTTGTTGCGCTTTGATTTTGGGATCAAACTTCAAACCAGGCTTCCGCTTCAAAGCTTCCTGAAACCGCTGGGTGGCACCGTCGATATCGCCTGCTCTTGCCAGTTCCTCACCTTCGGCGATCCAGTCTCGTTCCACGCCAGTGCAGAGTTGGCGATCGCGATCGCTCACATTCGGATTTGTCTTGAGATAATCGCTGAGCCAATGGCAGGTATGCACTACCAGTGTGTCGAAGTCTAAACTCCACAGCAGAGCAATGCCGTCCTTTCCAGCCGTTGCCAGCGTTTTGCCATCCGGGCTAAAGCTTAACCCCCAGATGGTGTCATCATGTCCTTTCAACGTTGCCAATTCTTTGCCGTCTCGGTTCCATAGCTTCACCACCCGTTCGGCAGCAGTAGCAATCAGTGTGCCATCGGGGCTAAACGCGACCTGGTTAATTTGGCTGGTATGCCCTCTCAACGTTTTGAGTTCTTTTCCATCCAGATTCCAAAGCTTTATGGTTTTATCTCGACTGGCAGAAGCAAGGGTTTTACCATCCGGGCTGAAACTGATGTATCGTACCGCAGCCGTATGTCCTCTTAAGGTTGCCAGTTGTTTACCTGCCCGATTCCAGAGTGTAATGGTGCCATCTCTACTGGGCACAGCAATGATTGTGCCGTCAGGACTGAAACTGACCTCATTAACCTGCGTCTTGCTTGCCTTAAACTCAACCAATGGCTTGCGTTTGAAATCTAACAGTTTCACGGTGCCATCTTCACCTGCCAGCGCGATCGTTTGACCATCGGGGCTAAAACTGGCACGCTGAAACTCTCCGCTTTGACCCTTCGGAACTTTCAACGCCCGACCGGCTTGATTCCAGAGTCTAGTCGTGCCAACGTTAGTGGCTGAGTTAATGGTCTTACTATCTGGGGTGAAGCTAACCCATTCCACAGGTGCCTCATAGCCTCTCAGTGTTTTCAGAAAGGCTCCGTCCACACTCCAAAGTTTGACCGTCTTATCATTACTGGCAGTCGCTAACAGTTGATTGTCAGGGCTAAACCTGACATCGTTGATGGCTGCGTTATGCTTCAAAACCGGACGATTCACGTTCCATAGCCGGACGGTGTTGTCTCGGCTACCGAGAGCCAGCAGCCGTCCATCTGGGCTAAAGCTGACACCTGCAATGGGCGTATCAAACGTTCCCAGCGTTTCGAGTTCCTTTCCCTCTATAGTCCAGCGCTTCACTGTACCGTCTTCACCAGCAGAAACCAACGATTGTCCGTCTGGGCTGAAGCTTAAGCCCCAAATTTCACTGGTTCGATGTCCGTTGATCGAGGCTAATTCCTTGCCGTCTAAGTTCCAAAGTTTAATGGTGCTATCGAGATCGACTGACGCAATGAGTTTCCCATCAGGGCTAAAGGTTACACGCCTTACTTGGTTGGTGTGACCCATGAAGGTTTTGAGCCGTTCGCCGGATGCCGTCCAAAGTTTAACTGTTTTGTCGTTTCCCGCAGACACCAGCAGTTTACCATCGGGACTAAAACTAGCATTCCAGACACCGCCAGCATGGGCATCCATACTCTTGAGCGCTCGACCGTCCAGAGTCCAGAATTTGATGGTACTGCCTCGACTAACAGCCACTAACTGTTGACCATTCGGACTGAAGTTGACGCTAAAAACTTCGTCTGTATGCCCCTTTAAAGTACGAATTAGTTTCCCATCCCGCCTCCAAAGTTTGATGGTTTTATCGACGCTCGCAGTGGCAATCATCTGACCATCGGGGCTAAAGCTGACCCAGGTCACGGGGTCTGTATGTTCTTTCAACGTTGTCAGAAGTTTCCCGTCTAAATTCCAGAGTTTGACGGTGTTGTCTCTACTTGCGGAGGCAATTGTTCGACCATCTGGACTGAAGCTCACCATCCAAACCTGATCCTGATGCCCCTCAAAGCGGTTGCGTTCGCGCATTTTGTTGAGTGCCTGTTGCAGCGCTGCCATCACCTGCCATTTGGTGTCGTCAGTGACACCCTCGATTGTTTGCAGCTTGCGGGCGGCTCTCAAACCCTGCATCAATCCTTCTAGCCCCTGATTCGCCGTTAAAAAGGCATCCGCAGACATGCTGAGGGTTTCAATCTGGCTGAGTTCAATTTGTTTGCGGCGAGTTTCGGCTGTTTGATATTGCGTGAATGCCAGCAACCCCAAGCCACTGGCAACCAGCAACGCCACTGTGACCGCACCCAACCACCGACGCTGCTTGCGAATTTCCTGGTGCTGCCGCTGAATTTGAGCCTCCTGTCGATCGCTCTCCGCTCTCCGGCTGGCATCAATATACTCGCGCTGAATCTGGGTCGATCGCGGTTCTTTCTCCGCATTCTGAGTGATCCACTGGATCACTGCATCGAGTTCACTGCCGCGTAGCAACAGATCAGGATTGCGCTGCTTGTCGTCCCACTCGATCGCCCGTACCAAAACCCGCGTGTGTTGCCGCACATGCTCCAGATCGGTGTCGATCGCCTCAATCAGCCGTTGAAAAGCGGAGTCAAAGTCATCACAGCCACGAAAAAATAACCAGTTGTGTCGTCGTAACGCATCGTGAGCTTGCTGGGTATCGAAATCATCGCGTCGGATTACAGGTATCAGGCGTTTGTTGTGTTGCACCGCGTGGTCGATTTCCTGATTGCAGACCTTCGAGGCAACAGAATCAGCACTAACGACAAACACAACGGTGTCGGCGGCTTCGATGCCATGCTCAATTTCTTGCCACCAGTCAGCCGTGAGGGGAATGTCTTCCCAGTCTACCCACGCATTGCGATCGCACGTCACCAAAGCTGTATGTAGTGCCTTGACGAAATCCTTGTCTTTACGAGAGTAGGAGATAAAAACGTCTGCCATGTTCCAATCCCCAAAGAAAGGATAATGCTTGCTTCACAGTAACAGGCTTTCGCTCCGGAGAAAGGTTGGGGCGATCGCTCATTTCTGCTGAACCGCAATGCCGTCGCAGAGGTGCCGATCGCGTTCCGTTACCGTTGGATTTTGTGCCAGGTAGTGATGCACCCAGGTACAGCCATGCTCCATGAGTGCATCCAGGCTTACGTTCCAATCCCAGAGAATCATCTGTTTATCAAGACCAGCTGAAGCAAGAAGTTTGCCGTCGGGACTGAAGTCGATGTTTACAACCCCACCTTCATGACCAGTTAGCGTTCTCAAGAGTCTGCCATCCAGGCTCCAGAGCTTGATAGTGTTGTCATAACTAGCAGAGGCAATGGCCTGGCCATCAGGGCTAAAGCGCACATCTCTCACCTCAGCGTTATGCCCTTGAAGGATGGCTAGCAAGGTACCATTCCGTTTCCATAACCGAACGGTATTATCTGCACCTGCCGATGCTAGTGTTCGACCATCTGGGCTAAAGGCAAGTTGAAAAACAGAACCTTGATGTCCAATGAGCGTTTGAAGCAGCTTGCCGTCGTGTTGCCAAAGCTTAACGGTACCATCTTTGCCCGCCGACGCAAGCAGTTGTCCATCGGGGCTGAAGACCACGCGGTAAACGATTGCTGTGTGTCCTGACAAGGTTGCTATATGCGTACCGTCTCGTTTCCAAAGTTTGACAGTTTTGTCTGAACTGGCTGTGGCAATGGTATGCCCATCAGGGCTGAAGCGAATATCATTCACACCATCATGATGCGGGAGCGTTTTGAGTAGTGTGCCGCTAGACTGCCAAAGTTTAGCAGTACCATCCTCGTCGGCTGTGGCTATTTGTTTCCCATCAGGACTAAACCGTGCTTCCCAGACAGTATCTTTGTGACCTTTGAGTGTGGTTTGCAGCGCACCCGTTAAATTCCAGAGCTTTACCGTTTTGTCAGCACTGGTTGAAGCGATCGTTTGGCTATCAGGACTGAAACTTAAGCCTGCAATATCTTTTAGATGGCCCTTTAATGGTGTGACCAGTGTACCGCTTGATCGCCAGAGTATGGGAGTCGCATCGTTACTGCTGGATACCACAAATTTGCCATCAGGGCTAAAAACAACCTTTTGCAGTGGCTCTTGATAGCCCCTCAATATCTTGATTAAGGGCTGGTTAAAGTTCCAAAGCTTAATGGTCTTGTCGTCACTGGCAGAGAATAAAAAGCTGCCATCCCGATTAAACACAAGATGTTTTACCCAGTCTGTGTGTCCAGAGAGCGTTTCGAGTAGTGTTCCAGTCAAGGTCCAGAGCTTGATCGTTTTGTCTCTACTGGCTGTGGCAATGGTGCGGCGATCAGGGCTAAAGGCAACACTTTGCACAATCTCCTGATGCCCATTCAGTGTTGCTATCAGTGTGCCATCCAGTTTCCAGAGTTTGACGGTTTTGTCGTAGCTAATCGAGGCCAGTAGTTGACTGTCAGGACTGAATACAACTTTCGATACCGCATCTGTATGCCCATTCAAAACCTTGACGAGAGTGCCATCCCGTTTCCACAACCGGACGGTCTTATCGGCGCTGGCAGACACAAAGCGCTGACCATCAGGGCTGAAGCTGACGCTTTTAATTTCGTCTTGATGCCCTTTTAAGGTCGCGAGTAAGGTTCCGTCTAGCCGCCATTGCTTAATCAAACCATCTGCTCCAACCGAAAGCAAAAACTGTCCATCCGGGCTAAAGGCAAGATCTCTCACCCCTCCCTTATGCGCTTTGAGTGTGGTAACCAAAGTTCCATCGGGCTTCCACAATTTGACCAGTCCATCCTTGCTGATGGAGGCAAGGATTTTACCATCTGGGCTATAGCTAGTTGCTAAAACTCTTCCAGTATGCCCCTTAAGCGTTCTAAGCAAGGTGCCATTGATGCGCCAGAGTTTAATGGTGTAATCCCCACTGGAGGAAGCAATCGTTTGTCCATCGGGGCTAAAGCTCACCCCCCAGACAGTATAGGTATGACCTTCTAAAGAGTGAATTAAGGAGCCGTCGAGTCGCCAAAGTTTCACGGTGCCATCACGACTCGCCGAAGCAAGGGTTTGACCGTTAGGGCTCAAAACGAGGTCGGTGATGCCGCTTTTGTGTGCTTGTATGCTATTAGCCTGTCTCACCCACGAAACCGCTTGCTGAAGGGTCGTCAGCACCTGGGTCTGTAGAACAGACTGCTGCATGTGCGATTGTTTAAAAAGCCTTCCTGCTCGCAGTGCCTCAATGAGAGCGTCAAACTTTCGGTTCGATGCAAATAAGGCTTCTGATGAAGCAAGAACCGCTTTAACTTCACCTTCTCTTGCAACCTGATACTGCCTGAAAGCAAAGACACCTAAACCTGTAGCTACTGCCAATGCCGCAAAGACTAGACCAAGCCAGAGGCGCTGCTGCTTAATCTCGGCTTGCTGTCGCTTAATTTCAGCGTCTCGACGGGCAGTTTCCGCCTTGCCGCTAGTCAAAACATAATCTGTTTGGAGGGTAGTTGGGTGCGGTTCTTTCGCAGCGCCTTGAAGTAACCACTGTCTGGCTTCAGCTAAGTCCTTGCCACGTAATAGAAAGCTTTCATCTTCTTCTTGGTGATTCCACTCGATTGCCCGCTCCAAAAGGCGTGTGTGCGATCGCACATAGTCTAGGTCAGTGTCAATAGCTCGTAATAACGACTGAAACGCCTGATCAAAATCATCTTGTTCACGAAACAGGAGCCAGTTGTGTCGCCTCAGTGCGTCGTGAGCGTGCTCAGCAGCGAAGTCATCTCGCCGCACTATCGGCACGAGTCGTTTGTTGTGTTTAACCGCGTGATCGATCTCCTGATTGCAGACTTTAGACGCAATGGAATCAGGAGTTACCACAAAGACAAACGTATCCGCCGCTTCAATGCCGCGTTCAATTTCCTGCCACCAGTCAGCTGTCAGGGGAATGTTTTCCCAGTCTACCCAGGCGTTGCGATCGCGCTCAACTAGTGCTGTATGAAGCGTTTTGACAAAATCTTTGTCTTTACGGGAGTAGGAAATAAAGACATCAGCCATAACTCAATTTCCAGGAAGCGATCATTATTGCTACACCGTAGCAGGCTTTCTCTCTGGGAAAAAACTGGTTGAGGCGATCGTTGCAGTTAGTTTACCTTTAGCTCGTCGTGCCGACTTAGAGGTGGCGATCGCGCACTTAGCTAGCCGCGTTTCTGTCAGCGTTTTTCTCACCCCCTCACCCCCCCATCCCCTGCCCCAGCGCGCTGCCCAAGCCCTGAAACATAATCCACGACAGGAAGAAATTAGAAATAAAAATGGCCAGCAGTGAGGTCACAACGGCGGCGGTGGTGGATTGCCCAACGCCTTTTGCGCCGCCCGTGGTCGTTAGCCCCCAACTGGAGCCAATAATGGCAATCAGCGCACCGAAGAAAACAGCCTTGATGGGTGCACCACAGAGATCCCAGACGCTCAAAAAGTTTCGTGCCGAATCGATAAACACCTTCTGTGGAATGCTGTAAAGGGTATTGGCGATGATCATGCCGCCAATCATGCCAGTCAGTAACGAGAGCACCGTCAGAATTGGCAACATCAAGCAGCAAGCAATCACTCTAGGGATTACCAGATAGTCGATCGGGTCTGTCTTGAGCATGTAAAGCGCATCGATTTGCTCAGTCACGCGCATGGTACCCAGTTCGGCTGCGAACGCCGATCCCACCCGACCAGCCAGAATGACTGCTGTCAGCACGGGAGCCATTTCACGGGTTAACGAGATCGCCAAGACCCCACCGACAGCGCTACTCGCGCCAAAATTAATAAATTCTCTGGAAACCTGAATGGTAAAGACCATCCCAATGAAGGTAGAAGTCAGCAGGGCGATCAGTAACGACTCTGGTCCAACGGCTGCCATCTGCTCAAGGGTATTGCGGCGATGGATTTTACCTGCCAGTAAATGCACCATCACCTGTCCACCCAGTAGGATCGCTGCCAGTAAGCGCTGACCCCACAGACTTAAGCCAGTAGTAAGCGGCTTTTCACTCACAAGAACACAATTGAAACAATAACCTTAGCAAGAATAGCGGATCACTGTAAGGTCGTCAGTATAGAATCAGCAATTCTCATTTTGAAGCTCGGTGTTCTGCACCCAAACTCCTTCTTTTGTGGCAGATCGATGGTTGCTGGAGAGCATAGCGTATCAACGATCGCCGCTAGCGCTGGCGCGAACGATTGTCAGTGTGACTGGCCATCTGGGACGGTTTGTATCCGCAAGAAAGTGGGCGCAACGTCGTTTTCTATGCTTGCAAAAATTACCCGTTGGGGTACCCAATGCCGCCCGTAATGTTCTCAGTTCAGACTGGTGTAGTTTTTAAGCCCACTTACTAGGAACATTTCTATGCTGTCTAACGCGTCCTCTTCTGCCACCCTTGCAAAAAGCATCTTTAAAAGCAAGACGTTCTGGGGTGCTGTTTTAACGGCCGTTGCCGCGATCGCTCCTATAGTCGCTAAAAGCGTGAATGACTATCAAGAGAACCATAAAATTGACCCCAATAGCGTTGCTCAAATCGTAGTTGTGCTGGCAACAACCGGTGTCACGATACTTGGACGCTTGGATGCGAGTGGTCCTGTTTATACGCCCAACGGTTTCCCAGGTCCAAATAAACCTGAATAGTGGGGTGATGTTCTGGATCTGCGAACTGACGTCCTTTTAATACAGATTAATTCAGAGAGTAAATCTTAGCCCCTCATTGCAGGGGCTTTCTGCGTTGATGGCATTGCAGCCTGTGGTGTGATGCAATGCTGCCAGCAGCTAACCCAGAGCCAAAACCTGAAGGCTTTGGCTCAATCATCCACGCCTGAGAATGCTCTGAAGGCTGGGTTTATTCTTTTGCTGTTTTCGCTGGCGCCTGTTGTTGCACGAGCTTCATCTGCTCCCCACAGCAGATCTCGGAAACTGACGATTTACCGTCTGCACAAGGGCAGGCCTTCTCATAAACAAGCTGTGCTCCGCACTTTGCGCAAGCGTAACGATCACCGGCTTGACGTTGCATTTCAATTTCCTCCTTCGTTTTGTTGTCTGAGAGTGTGGTCTAACGTTCGGGTCTAACGTTCGATTGAAGGTTGTGTAAGCTATCCAGTTGATCGAGCGGCTCGGCAACCCAGTTGAAAGCATCTATACTGCGTCCGAATCGTTGCGTTTTTGAGGCAATGATCAACTGGTGGAAACAATAAGATGATGTCGGGCTGGCTGAAACACTCTACAGGTCGAATCTGGACGTCATACAGCTTGAAAAAGTAGCAAATGCTGCGATCAGACTCTAAGTCTTTCCAGAACTCTTTCCAGAACTTTAAATCTTCACGAAAATTTTATCACAACGCGCAAGCATTTTGAGCCTCCATGCTTAGAAACGTGAATTAAATCATCTGTAAATCTGGCATCCTGTAGGCGACTGGCATTGCCATGCTCCTAAGGAGCGTGGATTAAATAACATCGGTCATCTTCACGGTAAGGGCTTAGCATTCGGCAGGGTTGCCTTCGGCCACAGCAAGCGCTTTTACCCGAATGCTAAGCCCCTACAAAATTGTCGGTTGATTAAATTCTCATTCCTAAGCGAGACATTCGACCTTATTTAATCGGTCTTCCTTAGCGGATCATGCTATTTGGGCTGCAATGACAAAACTTATGGTTTGATTTGCTGGAAATGTTCACAGAGCTTCAACAAGATATTTAAGCTTGATTTAAGATTTCTCACATCTCCTGGTGATCGAGACGATCGCTCTTATGGTGGGAGAGGAACTTCGCATCGCCCAAACCGCTCGCTGGATAAGCCAGCACCTTATGACTATGGTTATGTCACCCGCCTTTATCCGTTCCCTGTTGCTGACCAGCACCTTCAGCTTTGCCTCTCCATTGGTGCTCATCGGCATTGTGCTGGCGTTGCTGTCAGCGATCGCGCAAATTCCGCTCATGACAGCGATCGCCCAGGTTGCAGCCGAAAAACTTTTACAGTTTCTGGCCGTCTTTGGCAGTGGCGACTCGTTTCAGGGAGCCTTGGTCATTGGTTTGACCTGTGGATTAGTCGGCGCACTGTTCGATGCCTATGCCTTCTACCGCCACCAAAACTTACGCGATAGCTAATGAGAGCCGATGCAAAAACCGGGTTTCTCAACCAAACTATGCCGTTGAGTCACCTGGTAGCGATCAGAAACCCGGTTTCTTTTAAAGCCAGCATCTCTAAATCAACTCCCGCACATCTGTTACTTGTCCCGTTACCGCAGCCGCTACGACCATAGCGGGACTCATCAACAATGTGCGACCCGATGACGAACCTTGCCGACCTTTGAAATTGCGGTTGGATGACGAGGCGCTGAGTTGGCGACCTTGAAGCTTATCAGGATTCATCGCGAGACACATCGAGCAACCGGGTTCACGCCACTCAAAGCCAGCCTCGACAAAAATGTCGTGCAGTCCTTCCGCTTCTGCTTGCTTCTTCACCCGCTCGGAGCCAGGCACGACAAAGGCTTTGATGCCAGCCGCAACGTGTCGCCCTTGCGCAAATTTAGCTGCTTCCCGCAGATCGCTGATTCTGCCGTTGGTGCAGCTACCGATAAAGCAGACATCGACTTTGGTGCCCTGC
This sequence comes from Stenomitos frigidus ULC18, assembly GCF_003003795.1. Classification (GTDB taxonomy): domain Bacteria; phylum Cyanobacteriota; class Cyanobacteriia; order Leptolyngbyales; family Leptolyngbyaceae; genus Stenomitos; species Stenomitos frigidus_A. Next base: position 12,077 of record NZ_PVWK01000110.1, read on the forward strand.
ACTGGCTTACCAGGCTGTAAGTCCATGTATTGATACGCTTCTTCCGCGATCGCCCGTTCATCCACCGGCATTTCATCGGGTGTGGGGACGCTTTCATTGACGGCAATGCCCTGACCCGGCGTGATGCCCCAGGTAACGGTCGGCGCGATCGTGGCTGCATCAAACACAATAACATCGTCGTAAACGGCATCGGCATCGCTACGAATGTTGTTCCACCAGGCAACAGCCTTGTCCCACTCAGCCGCTTTAGGCGCGAAGTCGCGTCCTTTAAGATAGTCAAACGTCACCTGATCGGGATTGACATAGCCACAGCGGGCACCACCTTCGATCGCCATGTTGCAGACGGTCATCCGCTCTTCCATGCTCATCTGCTCAAAGGTGGTACCGGCAAATTCGTAAGCATACCCAACACCGCCCTTCACGCCCAGTTTGCGAATGATATGAAGGATGACATCCTTGGCATACACACCGGGCTTCAGCGTCCCGTTGACTTCAATTTTACGCACCTTCAGCTTCGCCAGCGCCAGAGTTTGGGATGCCAGCACGTCGCGCACCTGGCTGGTGCCAATGCCAAACGCGATCGCCCCAAACGCTCCATGCGTTGCCGTATGGCTATCCCCACATGCGATCGTCATCCCAGGCTGCGTTAAGCCCTGTTCCGGCGCAATGACGTGGACAATCCCTTGATTACCCGACCCAACGTTGTAGAACGTAATGTTGTTTTCTTTGCAGTTCTGCTCCAGTGCCTGCATCATGTCTTCGGCGATCGAGTCGGCAAGGGGACGCGCCAAATTATCGGTCGGGACAATGTGATCGACCGTTGCAACCGTGCGATCGGGAAACAGCACCGTGAGGTTCCGCTCGCGTAGCATCGCAAAGGCTTGAGGACTGGTGACTTCGTGAATCAGGTGCAGACCAATGAAGAGTTGTGTCTGTCCTGAAGGCAAAGTGCCAACGGTGTGTGCATCCCAAACTTTATCAAACAGCGTCCCTGTGCTCATGGTTTTTGTCTTGCCTGCCCGCGATCGGTGTGTGGTGGGACTCCATTCTACCAAGCGATGTTCACAACGGGGATAAAAGCGATCGGCGGTCAGCGGTCAGCGGTCAGCGGTCGGTAGTCAGTAAAAATTGGATCAAGCGCTGCTAACGCTGCAACTAGGCTTGCGATGGCTGATAGCTGATAGCTGATAGCTAAAAAGGCACAACCAGCGATGCACCTAATAGTAGAACAGCCGTCGTATCCACAATGCCGTGAATCGTGATCGAAGCCCAGAGACGATTAGTTTCGCCAAAGGCCAGGGCATAAAACATCGATGCCAGGGTTGCTAACGCTGCATAAATGGCTTTGTACTGCAACGGCGATAGGGCAATACCAGAACCAGGATTATTGCCGATGTGACAAACGCCAAAAATGACGGAGCAAATGATCGCAGACCACAAAACAACCTGTTGACGATTCAGGGGCTGGTGCGATCGCGCCTGCATTTGATCACGAATGAACACCATCAGCCCCGATCGAAACAGCATTTCCTCAAAGATGCCAACACGAAAGCTAAAGAGAACGGCATAGCTGAGGAAAAAAAGGATAGAGCCACCTAAAGCCTGCCAATCGAAGGTTGAAAGCGCTTTGGATGGTGCAAACTTTAGCACCAGCGCCAGCGGCACTAAAAGCACAACCGCCAATAGAATCATCTTAGCGGTGTAGAAGACATCGTCTTTACGCACAGCAAAGCTGTAGCCAAAGTGCGCTCGCCCCAGCCCTGTTCCATAGATTAAGACAAGTGCAAACAGGGTGAGGCTGATAAATGGACCAAAGCTAAACGACGGTCTAGAAAACCAAAAAAGACTGACCAGGCAAGCAGCCGCTAAGAGTAAATCAAACACCATCATGCGATCGGGCGGTGTTGTTCTCACGATCGGCAACTGCATTATAAAGGCGATCAGTACATAGCTTAAACCAATGAAATACCCTGAATATTCAGCTTCAAAAGTAGATGAAATTAGCGATGTATTAACAAGGCTGATGTAAAGCAAATTAGCAATGAGAAAACTAAGGAGCTGCCCGTTTCGCTTCACAAAAGTAGCGATTGTTTGATCTTTCTTTGTGTAGATTCTACGACCACGTAGCTCTAGCAATAAAAAAGGCAATCGCAGAACAACAAAGACTCCCAGCAAAAAGCAGAGGGCATTCAGCCCAAAATTATTGCTTACAATGAGGCTGTCGAATTGCTTGAGCCAACTAAACCGCGTTGGGTTCAACGCTAACAATTTAACAACGGCAATATAAAGCCCCAAGAGTAAGCAAGTCAGCGTTTGAAACCAAAGCCCATTATTTTTTAAGAGCACCCGCCTAGCAAACTCTGCTCCAACATGAGTTGCTAGAAAAAAGATGGGGATGGCAGCAAAGATGACAAACGATGCTGCTTCTACCAAACGCTCTGTAAGCGTCCAAAGCTTATGACTAAGACTGAGCCGAATGACAATTGCGCTAAACCAGAGCACGCAGCCGATCGCTGCCACCATGAGCTCGCCGTTGCCGTCATATCGCTTTGGTTCGGCAAACTCGCAGCGGTTGGTTAAAAAGCCCACATTCATCAATTAGCGTTAGATGTCAAACGAACTCTGAAATCATAGCACTCTGCTTTTTCTCTCTGTCGCTGGGAGTACAGGACTGAAACTTGATAGCGTATTAAAGCCGTCAGCGATCAAACAAGCGATCGCACTACTAACCATGGGGATCTGGATGGAAGCCGTAAAAAAATGGCTGACTCAGCGAGAAAATCATCAATTGCTTGGCCTCCTGGTCTGTGGCTTGTTGCTACGGGGCGCGATCGCCGTCTGGTTACCACCTGGTTTTGATGAAGGCTACTACTATCTCTACACGCGTCATCCCGATTGGAGCTACTTTGACCATCCATTATTAGTAGCGCTGACAACAGGCTTTGGCCCCTGGCTAACCGGCCTTGTTTCGCCGTTCACCATTCGGTTAGGAACGCTCCTGCTACACACGGGATCGCTGCTGCTGCTGGACCTGACCAGTGCACGGCTCTTTTCCACGCGTGCAGCGACCTTGACGCTAGCGATCGCTACTCTAGTCCCCATTTTCCAACTCGGCTTCGGCGTCCTGACCTTACCAGACAGCCCGTTAATGTTCTTCTGGACAGCGGCCCTATACGTAGCCGTCTGCGAATTTTTTGAGCCCCAGGACGCAAAGCAACAGAACGATACCGCTTCGCCCCTCTCTTCCCCTGCTTCCCTTTCTCCCTCCGTCCCCCTTTCCCCCCTCTACCGTCCTAGCTATAAGCTGGCGATCGTCGGTCTCCTCGTCGGCCTCGCCTGCCTGGGTAAATATCACGGACTGGCGCTTGGCTTCGGGCTGCTTGGCTTCTGCCTCACCAATTCGCGCTATCGAGCCGCCCTACTTTCACCCTGGATGCTGGCAAGCCTGGGACTCTTCCTACTGGCCATTTCGCCGATCGTGGTTTGGAATGCCCAACATGACTGGGTTTCACTACGGTTTCAGTCAGGACGCGCCGTTCCCGATCGTGGCTATAGTCTCCTGGATCTATTAGTCACCTTTCTCGCAGGCGTTGCCTACCTATTCCCAACCTTTGGCTTTCCTTTATGGTGGGTGAGCGGAAAAGCCCTGGTAGGGCAGCTCGGCAGGGGAGTGGGGACGCAGGGGGATCAGAGGGAGCAACTCAAAACTCAAAACTCAAATCTTCCCCACACCCCACACCCCACACCCCACACCCCACATTCCTCACCCCTCACTTCCCTCATCCTCTGGCTTGCGCTCCCTTTAATGCTGATCTTTACCTTTATGGGTGGCTACCGCTCCATCTTGCCAACGTGGGCAATGCCAGGTTTTTGGGGTGCAACGCTGTTGTTGGGACAGCAAGCAGTGAGTTGGCAACGGCGCACTGTCAAGCGCTGGTTGGTAGGATCGGGCTTGGTAATCACCAGCCTGCTGCTAGTGGCGTTACTGCATGTGACGATCGGCACCTTACAAAAGCCGAGTCGCTACGCTTGGTTCGGGGGCTTTTTGACACCCAGTAACGATGCGTCCACACAACTCATCGATATTCAGCAACTGCGGCGAGGTTTTGCCGATTCACCGTTGCTCACTACCGCCATGCAAGCGACAGACTTTTTCTTTACCAACGACATATACCTGGCAGGACAATTAGGTATGGCGATCGCGCCTCTCAACCCCAAACCCATTACCTGTTTTGACAAAGATTTACGCGGCTTTGCCTTCTGGTCTACTCGCGACGAATGGGTGGGGCAAAGTGGTCTTCTGGTCACAACGGCAGTACAAGCGCGATCGACAGTTAACCAATACCAGGAGTACTTTAAGGAGATTCAAAAAATTGCCGCGATTCCGATTCAACGGGGTGGCTCGATCGTGCAAGTGATTGAAATCTACCAGTGCAAGACCATGCTGCAACCCTACCCAAGACCATATGGGAGATAATGATAACGGTTGAATTAAAAGTTTTGAATCAGCAGGGCTTTGTTGCATGAACATTCTCGGGAGATTTATCTTCTTATCTCCCAACTTCTACACTAAACCATCTGCCGCTTTAACTGACAGACTGGAGCCGTTGTAGTGCTATTGAAAGCACGGTGCAGGAGCGATCGCTAAAGTAAACGACATCAATCAGGCAAGTTAATTTGAACTCCCAATTCTGGGGAAGACAGGTTTAACGATTCATCCTTAAAACCCCAGCAGCCGCGCACCCTGGTAGAAAACAAAACTCACAAGCCAGGCAAGACTGAGCGACCACCCAACAGACAACAGCGTAAATTTAAGGCTTTTGGACTCGCTTTTGAGTACGGCAACGGTGGAGAGGCAGGGCACATACAGCAGCGTGAATAGCATGAAACTATAGGCCTGTACCCAATCAATTTGTTGCGCGATCGCGCCTGCTAACTCTCCGCCGCTGGCTTTGCCGTAAATCACTGCCAGCCCGCCTAACACAATCTCCTTAGCAATAAAGCCAAAAAACAAGGCGACGGTTAGCTGTGGATTGATGCCGAGCGGCGCGAACAAGGGCTGTAGTGCCTGCCCAACCATGCCCGACAGCGTTTGAGCACTGGCCGGGGGGACATTCGTTGGCAAATTATTTAACAGCCAGATGGCAATGACACCAAAAATGATGAAGCGCCGCGACCAGAACCAGAAATGCTTCACCTCGCACCAGGCGCGTGTCAGCATTTGTCGCAGCGTCGGAAACCGATAGGGCGGCAGTTCCAGCACCAGGGGTTCCTGGCTGGGAAATTTGCCTTTGAAGAGCACCGCTGTGAGGAATGCCGCTGCAAAACTCAGGAGATACAGGCTGAAAATGACGGTGGATGACTGATTAGCGGCAAACAGTGCCGTAGACATAAACAGAAAAACGTTCAACCGGGCTGAACACAGGGAAAACGGAATGATCAGCATCGACAACATTCGTAGTCCGGGCGATCGCATCACTCGCGTCCCCAAGATCGCTGGTACGTTGCAGCCAAACCCCATCAATGCCATCACAAAGGAGCGTCCATCTAACCCCAGACGTTCCATCAGGGCATCCATCAAAAAAGCCGCTCGTGAGAGATAACCACTGTCCTCCACGATCGCCATACACAGAAAAAAGAGGAAGATGACGGGGAGGAACGCCGCCACCGTGCCAATACCGCCATACAGCCCATCGATCAGAAAGCCTTTGATAAAGACGGGCAACGAGGCGAGTAACGGTTCAAGGGCGTTCCCCTTGAACCACTCCAGCCCATCACCCAACCACGCTTGCAGCGGTGTACCCAGCGCGTAGATTGCCTGGAAGATGAGGTACATGATCCCAAAGAAGAGCGGCAATCCCAAGACTGGATGCAGCAAAAGCCGATCCAAACGACTTGTCCACTCGTCCGACAATCTCAAGGGCATTTGGACGGCACCGTTGAGAATTGCCGCCTGGTCATCCACCAGTTGTTGATCGTCTAGCAAGCGTGCTTCAAGCCCTTCCACTGGCACTAAGGCATGGTGCTGCTGGAGCGCTTCCGTAATCGCCGCGATCGCCGCTTCATACCCCATCCCATACTTCGCACTGATGGGCAGCACCGGAATGCCCAGACGCTCTGCCAGTAAGTCGGGCTGCACTTTCACACCAAACCGCTCCGCCTCATCAGCCATATTGAGCAGCAGCACAGCAGGCAATCCCAATTGCTTTACCTGGAGGGGCAAAATCAGTTGTCGATCGATCTGAGTGGCATTGAGAATCATCAGAACCAAATCGAGCGGTGCCTTCTCCAGGAAACGTCGCACCACTGCTTCATCTTCCGAAAAGCCGCGCAAGTCATAAATGCCGGGTAAATCAATGACTTCAACTAACTCATCACCTAATTTCACTTCGGCCATCATCAGATCAACCGTAATCCCTGGCCAATTGCCAATATGAGCCTGGGAGCCAGTCAGACGGTTAAAAAAGGTCGATTTACCAGTGTTGGGCATACCCAGAACGGCAAGCTGTCTCATGCCACTGCTCCAACGGCAGTGATGGCAGTGACAGCAATCTGGCGAGCATCACAGCGACGCAACATCACTTCAGTCATGCCCACCCGCACATGGAGCGGACCGTTCATCCACCCTCGCCGCAGCACCTGGATGTCTTGACCGCAGCGCAATCCCAGCGCACAGAAGCGGTGTTGCAGTCCAGCATCGATCTGCAATGCCAGTATCGTCGCAGACTGACCTGGCTTGAGATCGGCAAGGTAAGTGGTAGGCATCGGATCGTTCAAAGCAAGTTCACTATATTGCCAGTCATTCTCAATTGTACGTTATTTCAATCTGGCTCAATCAACTTACGAGTTGAACCAATGCTTAAACCTCGGAGGGTTTAACCAAGCATTGAACCTGATGGTCAACCTTGGCGCTTAAACCTCCGAGATTTTGGCAAGGTTTTGGTGAGGTTTTGGCAAGATGCATCAGTGATGAGTGGCGATCGCGTCAAAGCTATTACTCACCGACGTGATCGAGACAGAAATCACATAGACCCTAGAGGCAGGAGCACAAGCACCTGTTGAAGTGTGGTCAAAGAAATGTATGACATCGTGTGTGAGTTGTATAAGTTTCACTAAAACATTCAAAAGGGAGAGAGGATCTTGGGCGGATTCTGTCAGCATGCGATCGAGGCTGCAAACACTCAAGCTGAGATTGAAGCGAAGTCCGACGAATCGGAAATGACGCTACACGCTCAATGTCTCGGCTCAGGAAAAGCATCTGAGTGAAATCGGATTGCCGAGGTATGGAAAAACCAGGCGCAAGACCCAACAACTTAACCATCGTGCAGAGCAATTGCACACAAGGACACAAACTCATGGCATATCCACATACACTGATTGGTCAGTTCCCCTCCCACACAGAAGCAGAAAGAGTGGTCTTGGAGCTACAAAAAGAAGGCTTCGATCTACAAAAGCTCTCGATCATTGGCAAAGACTATCAGACTGCTGAACAGGTGCGTGGCTTTCTTACGTGGAAAGATACAGCCCAGGCGGGAGCCGCAGCCGGTGGCTATTGGGGTAGCTTCGTCGGTGGTCTGTTTGGCATTTTAGCGGGGGCTGGCGTGCTCTTCATTCCCGGTATGGCTCCGCTCATCATTGCCGGTCCCATCACAGGCGTGCTGGCGGGTTGGTTAGAAGGCACGCTGGTGGGTGGTGCTGGTGTGGCGGCGGTCGGCGGACTGGCAGGGGCCCTGGCAGGGTTAGGCATCCCAGAACACGAGGTACTGAAGTACGAGACGCAAATTCAAGCTGGTGAGTTCATGCTGCTGGTGACGGGCAGTGAGGCGGATATCAGTCAGGCAAAGCGGATGCTCGACAGAATCAGTCATGAAGTGAGCCTGTCGGTGGTCTAAAGCCTTGAGCAAACACATCAGGCAAATCATCAGGCTTACATATCGAACGCAAACCGTCACATGTGCGGCAAATGATTGCGCTTGATTCGCTGCTTTCAGTCATGAGGAAGCCGAGCAGGTGTCTACTCAGTCAAGGTATTGAGGCAAGCTTCTCTTTTATGCCCCCTTTATACTCAGTGCTTATTTTCTTGCTCGGTGCTCGGTTGCTTCTTCTAGTTTTTCATAAGGAATCGTATGGTCAGCAAAATTGACATTAGCAAAACTGTGCCCCGAGATCGCTGGGGTGAATTTTTTGATCAATTCTCGGACGGTAATCGTGGACGACACATTGCGATCGAAACCATCAGTGCCGAACTGGGTGATGAAACACTGATTCAGAATGCGCCCTTGCTGGCAATCGTTTACGATCGCCCTGGCAAAGGGAATGCTCTGGTGATTGAAGTGGGTAAGGATGAAGTGACGTACGCCCACACGATCGATGCACCCACTGAAGTGTTAACGGGACAAAACGCCGTTGGTCAGATCGTCGCACTTTGGATCACGGATGCTGCCGGAACGAAAACGTTGATCAAGCTGGAAGCCAGTTGAGTGACAGCAACAGGCTTGTGGAAACAGAGCACTAGAGCCATACATGAGGCATTATTTTCCAAACCTGGACACACAACAGAATACATTTGGTGAAGGAGCTAGTAATGTCTAAACCACCGCCTGAAAGCCAACGGCAGCTTTTCCCCATCTCTTGAGCCGGAGCAAAAGCTGGACGTTATGGGAAGCGTGGGTGGCAGCAACTGCGATCGCAGAACTAGTCGGTTTAGTTGTGGTGCTCATTGTCAGTACAACAATGCATCTGCGGGGCACCCCTGAACTCGTCGCCGTTTTGCATACCGTGGGTTTGTTACAAGGGATTGTCCTCGGCTTCGCTCAATGGCTCGTGCTGCGCCGTTACATTAAACACGTTGGCAAATGGATTGCGATGACAGCGATCGCTGTTGCGATCGCTTGGCTCGTTGGCATCAAAGCCATTGCTCTGCTTTCATTTTTCCTTGTGCTTGATCATACAGGTACCGTTGAGATGAAAACCCTGGCTCTTGCCAGAGGCGTATTTCTCATGGGAGCCTGGGTTGGCAGCGTTTTAGGGTTGGCTCAATGGCTAGTGCTGAGAGAGCATATCCGTCGGGCGGGCTGGTGGGTGTTTGCCAATGCGATCGCGTGGGCTTGCGGTCTGCTCGTTGCTTTTGCCGGCACCACCTTCATGACATTCGATCGCTTCGACCTTGCCACCGCCTTGGCGGGTGCTGCTACTGGATTGGCAGCGGGGGCAGTTGTTGGCGGCATTACAGGGATTGCGCTGCTCTGGCTTCTAAGACCCCGTTTGAAACGGCAGGCTTAAACCTTACGTTTTGTATTGTAGTTAATCAATTCAAACCGGAAATAGAACAACGATTCCTTACGCTAAGACCAGGAGCAGAGTGTTCACTCGGCTCAGGTACTGAGTTTCCAAATTCAACCAATCCATCAAAAACAACAATCAAAAAGCAATGGTTTCAGTATGAATCGCGATCAGAATGATGATACCAACCTTGAGCGCCGACAAGACCTTCATCGTGATGAAGAGGCATTCCGACTGCATCAAGGGGAGGAACGTCTGAGCACTGCCCGACGCAATACGACCTTAATCTGGATCATGAATAGCCTTTATTGGCTAGCAGGACTGTTGGAAATATTGCTTGTGATGAGATTTTTGCTGCGGTTGTTTGGTGCCAATCCCCAAAATGGCTTTGCTCGTCTGATTAACGATCTCTCTGCCCCTTTTATTGCGCCCTTCTCTACCTTGTTCATTAGTCCGGCTTCAGCAGGTGGTGCAAATATCTTTGATGTCAACGTTGTGATTGCGATCGTTGCCTACGCGCTCTTGAGCTATCTTGCTGTTTCGCTCATCAGGCTCATTTTTGCTCGCAAAGCCTAAAGTTCTAGAACGCTTGTTATAAGGCGAATCCATCCAGAGGCAAGATGCGGTTCAAGATGCTCTCCATTAAAGATGCGATTAACCATCGACGCGCCCGAAACACTTAACTTACTAGAGGAATCACCATGAGTACTGCAATTGACAATTTTACTAAAAAGCTTCACGACAATCTAGAAGCGATTGAAGACCGGGCAAAAGCGTTGAGAATAAGCATTCGATCGACACCCAAAAAAACTCAAGCTGAAATCCAGGCAAAACTGGATGAAGCAAAAACAAATCTGGACGCGAAGAAACAACAATTTGATGAGTATCGAGCAACGCTCAAAACTCAATTTGAGGCAAAAGAATCTGAGGTGAAAGCAAATGTAGAGGAATGGAAAGCCAGTCGCGCAGTCAAGAAGCTTGAACATCGAGCTGATCAAGCTGAAGGCTATGCCGATACCGCCACCTTCCTGGCGATGGTGACGATGGAAGAAGCCGAAGAAGCAACCCTGTCAGCGATCGCCGCCAGACTGGATGCTGACACGGCTGCGGACACCACAAAGAAGTAAGTCATGCTGATGGCTGTCGCCGTTTAGGTTGGGATCGAGTATCTTCTGAAAGCCTTGCCCCAAAAAGTTTTCAGGAATACCTGTACTCAATCAATCCGGTAAGCGCTATCAATGATGCTTCAGAAAATTCAGCATCGCTATTCAAAAGAAAGAGAAAGCAATATGAGAGTGATTGAATCTGAAACGGATGTGCAAGTTGTTGGTTCTGGATGGCTAACCCCGATCGCTGTACTCATGATTGTATTGGGCATCGCGGCGATCGTCTTCCCCTTCATTGCCACCGTTGCGTCAACGATAGTGTTTGGCTGGATCTTCATGTTTGCTGGCATCGCTCAAATGGTTTATGCCTGGCAATCAAAAGGGGCGGGTCAAGTTGCCTGGAAGCTGATTCTCGGTGCCTTATATCTCTTGGCTGGCATTGTCGTCGTGGCAAGACCGCTCGAAGGGGTGCTTGCTTTCACGCTGGTGTTGGGCTTTACCATTTTTGTGCAAGGCATCATTCAAGTATCGATCGCGTTTCAAATGCGTCGGACTTCACCAAACTGGTGCTGGATGCTAGTAAGCGGACTTGTTGGTATTATTTTCGGTATTTTCGTATGGTCGAGCTTTCCCTTTAGTGCCGCTTGGCTGATTGGCACGTTGATTGGAGTCAATCTCTTGTTCGATGGTGCCTGGATGCTGACTCTACATTCAGGACAGCGAAGCGTTTTACAGTAGATCTCCAGCGCCAATCGATATAAAATAACAAGTCTGAGTTAGTGTTCAGTGATTCGCTATTGCAATACTACGCGAACGAGGCATAGGGGAAATGGCAATGAGAAAACAGCACCGTCGTCCTTCAAGTAAGGAAACACATGATGAGTCATTCAGTGCAAGCCATGCAGCCGATCACATCACATGATGGCGATTGCGAAGCGCTGCAAGCCGATCGCGTTGCCGTGTTGCTAGTCGGGTATGGCGAAGTGCAATCCTATCGGGATCTGAGTCGTTACAACCAGGCTGCAACAAAGTACATTGCGGCTCAGTTTGTGCCCATTCCAGAGTGGCTCTATCCTCTTGCGGGTTGGCTGCTTACACTCCAAGATTTGTACGATTTTGGGATCAAGCACGATCATTTCATGTCGCCCGAAAATGAGATCTTTGAAAAACAGCGTCTTGGTATTGAGACGCTATTACAAAACCAATGGGAAAAGCGGGCGCAAGTGTTCAAAGGATTTTACTTTTGTAAACCCTTTGTGCAAGATGTTGTCACAGACATCATTCAACAAGGTTTCCAGAGTTTACTCATTTATCCATTGCTCGTGGTGGATTCTGCCTTCACCAGCAAAATCGCGGTAGAGCAAGTCAATGAAGTGATTGCCACCACCACTCAGAGTGAACTTCGATCGTCTCCCTTCAGGTCAATACGCTATATTCCAGGCTTCGCAACGGAGCCTACCTACATTGATTTGCTCGTGCGTCAGATGCAGGAAAGACTGCATCAGCCATCCGTAAAGCAATTCTTTGCATCGCAGATTGGCATTGTTTTAACCGTTCATGGTGGACCCGCCAAAGCGAACGGACTCTTAACCGGAGTGATTGATGGACAAGCTCTGTACGATCGCGTCCAAGCGCAGTTGCAGCAGAAATATCCACTCGTCTCGATCGGTTGGATCAATCATGATATGCCGTTCACTCAATGGTCGCAGCCCGATCTCAAACAAGCGGCGAAGAACCTGATCAAAGCGGGTGCCCAAACCATTCTATTTAAACCACTCGGCTGGGCGACGGAGAATTTTGAAACCATCCTTGATGTGGAAGATGCAATCAAAGCCTTGCAGCGCCAGTATCCCACGGTGACTTACACAAGGCTCGATTGTGTTAATGATGATCCTGATTTTCTCAAAATAGCCGCAGAGTGGGCGAATCCTCAGATTGAAGCCATGCTATCCGTACCGCAAAAGGAGCGTGCTCAAACCAATGAAGCCTGAGATGCAGGTCTTTTTCTTTGCGATCACACTGTCGGCATTGCCCGTTGTCAGCAATTTCATGGGAGCTATGCTGGCAGAAGCTTTACCGCTATCAAAACGAACGTTAGGACTGGCACTGCACGCGGTGGCTGGCGTGTTGCTGGCGATCGTTGCGACCGAATTAATTCCTAACGTCATGATCGCGAAACCTGCTTGGGCAACCATCCTGGCGTTGTTTTTGGGTGGCGCTTTCTTTGTCTGGGTGAATCAACTGCTCAACGTCAGCAGGAACCGCTTACATGGCGTTGATCACAATACCGTGAGTTGGGTGATCTTTCTGAGCATGGCGATCGACTTATTTGGCGATGGACTCATGATTGGCACGAGTCTAACAATCTCGCCTCATTTAGGGGTCATGCTGGCATCAGCGAGAGTTGTGGCTCACATTCCAGAAGGATTTGTGACCAACGCAGAGTTTAAGAGTCAAAAGATGCCCCGAACAGAGCGATTTTTGTTACTGATTGCATTCATAATTCCGGTTTGGTTGGGCGCGACGCTGGGCTATTGGGGATTGCGCGGACAAGCCGATCTGCCCAAGCTCATTGTGCTGGCTTTTACAACAGGGACTTTGCTCGTGGCGATCGTGGAAGAAATTATTCCTGAAGCGCATCAAACTCAAGATACGAACTGGTCTATGTTGACGTTTATCGGGAGTTTTGCGCTTTCAATGCTGTTCTCGTCTTATCTCGAATAGTTGAGTAACCTTTAGAAGTTCCTCCACCAAGGGAATAGCCGTAGATCATTGGTGACTTAATTGATTCAGTTTTCCTCTCTGAAATACAGAATATGACATTTATTCAAAGAAACTAAAAATGAGAAACTTTGACCATGATTCAGGGAAATACCTACAGATAGACAGAACAGAATAACCACTCAATAAAGGAAACTGATATGACAACTGAAAATAGTAGATCAAATGATAAAGCCCAAATTTACACGATCATCGAGGAGCGAGTCGGAGCAGTCCGTGACAAGGATATCAACGCGCTTTTGTCTAACCACGCGCCAGATATTCTATCGTTCGATGTGATCAATCCACTGCAACATGTTGGAGCAGATATGGTTAGAGAACGCGCTGAGAAGTGGTTTTCTTCGTTCCAAAGCTCGATCGGCTATGAGGTTCGAGACCTGAGCATCACGACCGGCGAAACGGTGGCTTTCTGTCATTACCTCTATCGTGTAAGCGGAACACTGATAGACGGAGGGAACGTCGAAATGTGGGTGCGGGCGACTGTTTGCTTGGGCAAGGTTGATGACAAGTGGACGATCGTGCATGAGCATCAATCAGTGCCTTTCGACTCAGAGACAGGCAAAGCGTCGCTTAATCTTGAGCCGTAGCGCAAATAAAATGTCGAGCAGCTGCGATCGCTTAACAGATGCGGCGATCTCAGCACACTCAATCAAAGCATCTACATAAATCAAAAGGAAAGCTAAAATGCCACAAAAAACAATCGAAACTAAAAACCAGTCTCCAGAGCCGCCCACACCCAGTAACGAACACAAGCAATTGGGCGTATGGGTCGGTAAGTGGAGTACCGAAGGACAGTCTTATGCAGAAGGAAATTCTAATGAGAACTTGCAAGTCTCATCTGTCAAAATGACATCAGTGGAGACCTTCGAGTTGCTGTTGGACGGATTTTTTCTTGTTCACCGATGGGATGGGCGTGTTGGTGGCGCAGAGTTTAAGGGTATGGAAGTCATTGGCTATGATGCTTCGAGCCAAACATACTGTTCGCGCTTTTTCGACAATGCAGGGAATACCCCGACATACCAAGTGACTGTCTGCGAAAATGTTTGGACGTATATCGGAGAATTACAACGCGCCACATTTGAATTTAGTGATGACGGCAATACGATGACGACTCATTGGGATTGGAAAAAAACCGACAGCGAGAATTGGTTGCCCTTGTGTGATTTGAAGGTGACTAAGGTCAAGTAGGAAGTATGGGTCACTCGCTTTTTTGATCGGCTGCGATCGGCAGTCATCTATAGCTGAACTTCTTCGCATAATACATAAATGGGCGGCTATCGCTCAACGGATGCGGCGATCGCAGCACACTTACAGCCCTTCCCTAGAATAGCCAGTACGGTTCAATTGACTTTAGATTCTTGAAGAACTGGTTTGCCAAATGCTGTCGTTGTACTTAGTAATAAAGGGAAGGGCTGTAATCAAAACATTCACTTAAACCTAGGAGAATTGAAATGAGAAAATTAAAATTGCAAATGAACATAACCGTTGACAGTTTTGTGGCAAGACCAAATGGTGAATTGGACTGGATGAAGTTGGAAGATTGGGACGATGAGGTGAATAACTGCGTAAACGAATTAATTGATTCATCTGACATTATCGTAATGGGCAGAAAAATGACCGATGAATTCGTCAACTACTGGATAAAAGCAGTGGAAAATCCTGAAAGCTCTGAATATGAGTTCGCCAAAAAAATGGTTGATACCCCAAAAGTTGTTTTTACAAAAACACTCGACGAATCTCCTTGGGCAAATACGGTGCTGGCAAAAGGCGATATTGGAGAAGAAGTGAATCGCCTCAAAAATCAGACAGGTAAAGATATTCTCGTCTATGGCGGCGCGGACTTTGTGTCGTCTTTGATTAAGGAAAATCTGATTGACGAATACAATTTTTTCATCATCCCAACGGCGATCGGTCGTGGAATGACGTTATTCGGCAAATTGGAAGATAAAAGTTTGAGTTTGAAACTAAACCGTTCGCAATCCTACAACTGCGGGATTGTGTTCAACACATATCTGAAATAGTTGATAGACGGCGATCGCCATAACGATTCCCTCGACTCGCTCTGGAATATGCTCGATCTCACTTCCGAAAGACGCTCAGATTTTTATCCTCAGTTGAGTTTTACACGTCCGCAAAAATTAGCCTAGTAACGCATCGGAAACAAGCATTTTTTAATTAAGGAGAAAGCACATGAAATATAAAGGAAGCTGTCATTGTGGCAAGGTTGCCTTTGAAGTCGAAGGTGAAGTCACCGAAGCAATGTCCTGCAACTGTTCAATCTGCTCACGCAAAGGTTCGCTTCTCTGGTTCGTTCCACGGGACAAGCTGCGTTTACTCACGCCAGAGCAGGATGCAAGCACGTATCTATTCAACAAGCACGTTATCAAGCATCGGTTCTGTTCAAACTGCGGCATCCATCCCTATGGGGAAGGCAGCGATCCAAGCGGCAATGCAATGGCTGCGGTCAATATCCGATGCCTTGAAGACTTCGATCTGTCGTCCGTTCCCGTAAAACAGTTCGATGGACGCTCTGCTTGAATCAAATGCCGTAATCAAAAAATCGGAGATAGAAAATGACACAAAAAACAATCAAAACGAAAACCAAATCGCTGGAAACCGACACGCAATCTAAAGAGTTATCCACACCAAACCCTTCGTTGAAGAGTTTAGAAAGATTGGTTGGTAAATGGAAAGCAACCGATCCGAGTGGTTCAGAAGCAATAGACGGAGCGACGACATTCGAGTGAATGGAAGGCGGCAATTTCCTTTTGCAGTACGTTGATTTTGGCGATTCTAAAGGGATCGAAATTATCGGATTTGATGAGGAAAGCAAGTCTCTGAAATCCCACTACTTCGATGGTTCGGGCAAGATTCTCGAATATACATACGAATTACACGATGACACGCTAACGGTTTCAATTAATATGCCGCGCGCCAAGGGACAGTTTATCGCCAAGTTTAGCGACAACGGCAACACATACACGGGAAGCTGGAACTGGACAGAAGATGGAGTGAAAAAGGGTTACGACGCGATAATGACCAAGATTAAATAAACGGACAAAATGTTGCTCGTTAAACTTGATGTTGCCTGTTGGCGATCGTTTAACAGATGCGGCGATCGCAACCCAACTAACCAAAATGGAAATTAACTTATGAACAAGACATACAAAGGTAGCTGCCACTGTGGCAAAGTTGTTTTTGAAGCGGACATCGATCTGAGTGAAGGCACAGGTAAATGCAATTGTTCAATCTGTACCAAGACCAGATCGTGGGGGGCAATTGTGAAACCGAATGCTTTTCGTCTTCTTGCTGGAGAATCTGAGCTAACCGACTATCAATTTGGGACAAAAAGCATTCACAAACTCTTCTGTAAACATTGTGGTGTGCGATCGTTTGAGCGGGGATATTTAGAGGTTATTGGTGGTGACTACATTGGTGTCAATCTAGCGTGCCTCGATAACGTCAGTCCAGAAGAACTAATCAACGCACCGATAAAATATTCAGATGGCCGCAACGACACCTGGCAATCAACCCCAGCCGAAACTAGGCATTTATGAACGACCTTTTTCCATCATCAGGAGAAATAAGATACCAACAATTGCCAAAAACAAGCGTTTCACCGTGCTTGTCGAATGGGGAGTCGATTCACAGTACCAGCAAGAATTGATTGATGCAATTTGCGATCTGATCGAACAACACATCAAGAGCGATATTGGGTTCGTTTCAGCAAGTTTCCATGCGAGTGAGGACGGGCGGCGGGTGATTAACTACGGTCAATGGCACTCAAAAGAAGACTGGAGTAAATTTCGGTCATCTGGCAATGACGAAGCTACAGCGGCGATCGCTGCGGTAATTAGTCGCTGTGGTGCCAAAACACTGAAAGTCGAGACCTTTCGCGTTGATCGAGTAATTGAGAATATATGAACACCGAAAAGGAGAAATGCATGACTGCTGCTAAAATTCTTGCCTTTGCCGGGAGTGCCTGCAAAGATTCCTTTAATAAAAAGCTAGTGAAAATTGCGATCGCAGGAGCCAAAGCTGAAGGTGCAGAAGTCAGCTTATCAGGCATTCGATGAGAACGACAATTTGAAAGATGAATTACAACAGGCAGCGATCGCGCAACTAGGCAGTAGGCTCGCAACCATGCCTGCCAAATTGAATGCCTAACTCATCATCGTGATACTCAGAATCCGGATTTTCCAGAGATTAGGAGTGAGATCAAATGCTTCAGTAGACAACAACTCACCCTTTCAACCTAAACGTATTATGAAAAGAAAAAAATTTATCGGCATTGCGGTTGGGACGACTATTGCAACTGGGGCAACAGCGTATTTATTAAGCGATAAAAGTAATCTTTCAAGGGCGGATATTAAACCGATCGATAACAACAACGCAATTCTCAAGCCCGACGAAAAAGAGATTTTGGTTCTCGCCTCGCTTGCGCCGAGCGGTCACAATACGCAGCCGTGGTTTGTCCAATATCTCGAACCTTATCACTGGATCATCGGCAACGACAAAACAAAGTGGCTCCCTGCGGTTGATCCGACTCAGAGAGAAACGATGTTATCGATCGGTGCTTTTATGCAAAACCTGGAATATGCTGCGGGTGCGTTTGGCTACGTCTGCGATTGGAATTTACTCGCTACAACCAATCAAGACGATCGGGTGATGGAAGTCAAACTGATCAAGGAAAAGTCGAAAAATGCTTTCGATACTGCAAAGATTAAAGCCCGCCGGACGGTTCGTTCTGGTTTCTTAAGTGATGTGCTGAAACCAGAAGATGTCAAATATTTGGTCAATGCAGAACTGGAATTTATTCACTATCTGCCTGCTACTAGCAAAGAGAGTCAATTTATCAACGAACAAACGATCGAAGCCAACCGACTGCAAGCCGATCGCGATCCGGCACAGCAAGAATTAGCCGACTGGATCAGATTCTCCAGCAAGGATGCTGATCAATATCGGGATGGACTGACCACAGGAAGTATGGAAATAGAAGGGACTTCCGGCTGGGTAGTGCGGAATTTTTACGGCAAAAATGATGTGATGAAACCTGATTTCAGGTCGCGCGGTATTGATCAGATCAAAAAGGAAGTGTCGGCATCAGCAGGCTGGATTCTGATTACCAGCCAGGGCAATTCGGTGGCGATGCTGCTGGAAACTGGTAAACGAATGCAACGGCTTTTCCTAAAAGTGCGAGAAAAGGGCATCGCCATTCATCCAATGACGCAGATATTGGAAGAAACTTCTACGCAGCGAATGCTGAATCAATCCATTGGGATCAGCGAAAACATTCAATTTATCTTGCGTACAGGTTATGTGAAAAACTATCCGCCGCCAGTGTCACTACGCCGCCCCGTTGATTGGTTTATACGGAAATGATGCGGAATTATCATGAGCAACATCATTCATAAACACAAGCTAAATCGGCTATCCAAGCTGCCAATTATAAAGACGATTCTCCAGAGAGTCTACGCCAGCACATTGCTGCGAATTCTAGTGTTCATCTTGATTGTTCTAACAATGCTGCCTGTCGCATTGCTGCCCATTAGCACCACCATTCCCGCTGCTATCCTAATTCTATTTGTAATGTCAGAGGCTGCCCTGTGGGTGGCGGTGTTTCGGCTTGGCTTTACCGTGCGTGTCGTTCTTGCCGAGCTTGCAGGGTTTATGACGATCGCCCTCCTCGCCATTTTCGCCTCGCAACTCTTCGCGTCCACCCCTCCTATTCTCGATGCAAACGGCAAACCCATGCCCAACAGCATTGCTGTATTGGAAAAAGTGAAGCTCGGCGGTGCTGAAGAATGGATCACGATTCGCGGCAAGGATTCGCGCAATCCAGTGCTGCTCTTTCTAGCGGGCGGTCCCGGTGGTAGCTACCTCGTACTTGAGCAGCGCGCCCTCGCTGGGTTGGAAGATCACTTTGTTGTCGTCAACTGGGATCAACCAGGAGCAGGAAAATCCTTCGATGCGATCGACCATGCCAAATTGACCCCCGATCGCTACATCACCGATGCCCACGAATTGGTCTTGCACCTGCGCCAACGCTTTGGCAAAGAAAAAGTCTATCTGTCAGGACAGTCGTGGGGCAGTGCCTTGGGCATTATGGTGGTACAACGTTACCCAGACTTGTTTCATGCGTTTATTGGTACGGGTCAGGAGGTGGCGTTTCTAGAGAACGAGCTGATCAAGTATGATTTGGCGCTGCGTTTGGCACAGGAACGCGGAGACATGCAGCAAGTGGCAAAACTCAAGCAGCAAGGCCCGCCGCCCTATTACGGCAACGATGTCATGCCCAAGATGCTGAACTACCTCAATGATCTGAATAGGTATAGGAATGATCAACAGAATCTTGCGATCGCCAAACCGAAGTTCAACATAGTGTTTGAACATATTACAAGCTCAGAGTATGGATTGGTCGACAAGGTGAATTTATTTTTATCCCGAGGAGAACTGGAAACGGTAGGCGTTGTCTTTCCACAATTGTGGGATGTGGATTTTCGCAAGCAAGCAACGCGCCTCAAAGTGCCCGTCTACTTTCTGATGGGTCGCCACGATGGCACCACATCGCCGAAGCTGACCGAAGAGTATTTTAATCTCCTGACTGCGCCACATAAAGAATTGATTTGGTTTGAACATTCAGGTCATGGTCTTTGGATGAATGAGTCAGCCAAATTCATGGATGTGATGGTGAATAAGGTTCTGGCTCAGGGCATCATTTCCAAGGCTGACACATATAGCCCTTCTGTCTTAAGCAATACTTTCAAGACACGAAAAGAAACTTCATTTAGCAACCATTATGAATAAAAGCAAACCAGAAAATCGCTCACCATTAAAATTCTTTCTAATAGTTTTCGGTCTTTCGATTCCGTTGTGGATTATTGATTTAATGATTCATGCAAAACGTACATCGTTATTGAATTTTTCTATAATTGATATTATAACTGCTTTCATACCATTAATTGCGGGATGTATTCTTATTTATAAAGAGGAAGGTAAAAGTAGTGTCTATAAATTGTTTAAACGAATTTTCGATTATTCAAGAATCACAAAAAAGATATGGTATGTGCCGATTATTTTTCTGCCGTTTCTAATGTATTTGTTGATATATACGGTAATCCGCGTTTTAGGATTATCTCTTCCAAATGAATTTCACATTTCTTTTCTTTCTATTCCTGTGCTTTTTTGTTTGTTTTTTCTCGGAGGTGTGGCTGAAGAAAGCGGCTATATGGGTTATGCGGTTGAGCCGATGCAAGAACGGTTTGGAGCATTAGCGGCAAGTATTCTGATCGGAATTCCATGGGCAGTTTGGCATTATCCGTCAATCATTCAACAGGGACACAATCTAACTTGGATAGCTTGGGCGACTCTCGGTACAGTTGCTGTCAGAGTTTTGATTGTTTGGATTTACAACAATACTGGCAAAAGTTTATTTGCTTGCATCCTATTTCATACTTTGATGAATTTAGGAAGACCCTTATTTCCAAGGGATGGAATACACAATCCGTTGGTTGACTATCCTGATATTCACTATTCAATCATTGCGATCGCTGCTGTTATTGTCATCTTTCTGTGGGGATCAAAAACATTAGCTCGATATAGATATTCACAAGGCTCTCAACAAGTTAATTAAGATGATTTTTCATGAATAAACTAAAACTTTCTGGTCTATTACTCTTTCTTACTAGTTCAATTGCTTTAATGGGCATCATCACTGCCCAAGCACTGCCAACCTCATCAGCGACGGCCGCCAGTCCACTAACGCAGATACCTCAGATTGAAACCACCACCTCGTCTTTCCCCTCAGATCAGCACATCATTTTCAAAGCTGACACATACCTGAGCAAGCTGACCAAAGCGAGACTCTTTAGCGGGTCAGTGTTGATTGCGCGAAACGGCGAAGTTGTTCTTAGTAAGGGGTATGGCGAGGCAGACCGCGAAAAGCATCTAGTGAACACGGCACAAACGAAATTTCGGATCGCCTCACTGACGAAGCAGTTCACAGCAATGGCGATCCTGATCTTGCAAACCCAGGGCAAGCTCAATGTTCGCGATCGCATCTGCACGTATTTTTCAAACTGTCCGACCTCATGGCAGGCAATTACGATTCATCAACTCTTGACCCATACCTCTGGCATCCCAGATTTCGTCGGCTTCCCAGATTACTTAACCACCCAAGGATTACCGTCGTCTCCCACCCAAACGATCGCCCGGTTCAAAGACAAACCGTTAGACTTCCAGCCGGGGAAAAAGTTTAGCTACAGCAACTCCGGTTATATCGTGCTCGGTGCCATCATTGAGCGGGCATCTAGCGCGACCTATGAAGCGTTCCTCAGAGAGAATATTTTTGTCCCGTTACAGATGGTCAATTCGGGCTACGACCACAATAAGGGCGATCTCGCTGTTGGCTATCGTGATCAGACAAACGTGGCTGAGTTCATTGATATGTCTATTCCCTACGCCGCTGGCGGATTGTACTCCACCGTGGAAGATCTCTACCGTTGGGATCAGGCGTTATACACCGACAAACTGATCCCGAAAAACTTGCGAGACATGATGTTTACTCCTTTTGTCCCGATGCCTGACAATGGTGGACCCGGCTATGGCTATGGTTGGGGTATCGGCAAGGAAGGTAATCACCTATTGGTCTTTCATGAAGGGGTGACTAACGGCTTTCATAGTGTTATTGCCCGCTACCTCAACGACAAGACCGTCATCATCATCTTGGGCAATCGGCAAGACATGGATCTGTTTGAAATGCGTACACAGATCGCCAAGATAGTCTTTGGAGAGAAGTAAGCCAGACTCGTAGAAGTGATGCACGAACAACCAAAAAAACAAATCAAATATGCTTCTTCTGTGTTGGGTAAAGCATTTAAAAATATCCCTTTCAAAGACGCTGAACTCAGCCAGGTTTACTTGTAATGAAAAAATATCCCGTTGTTTGGTTCTATATCTTAGCTTTTGGCATCTCATGGATTGGCTTGATTCCAGTAGTCCTCGGTTCGCGTGGTATTGCTCCATTTGATCATCCCTACTTCCAGTTACTTGGCATCCTATTTTCTATTGGTCCCACCCTTGCGGCTGTGATTATGTCCCAGGTGATGCAAGGTAAGACAGGGGTTCAGAATCTGCTCAAGGGTTTGCTTAAGTGGCGGGTTGGGTTGGTCTGGTATCTAGTCGCAGTGCTGGGTCCCATTGTTATATTCATGGCGGGGCAAGTCCTTACAAAATTAATGGGCTTGACCGTAGAACTCGCAGAGATTCCAAGTAATCCATTGCTCTTTATGATTGCTCTTTCCGTGATGATTCTCTCCAACACGGGCGAAGAAATTGGCTGGCGGGGGTTTGCGCTCCCACACTTGCAAAAAAGATATGATGCCCTATCTGCCAACCTGATTGTGGGACTGTTGTGGAGTTTGTGGCATTTACCGCTTGTCTTTATGACGAACAACGCCATGGCGCAGTCGCCTTTACTTTGGTTGATTAGCATCGTTGCAAGTGCTTTCATTTATACCTGGCTTTATAACAGTACCCAAGGCAGTATTCTGCTGGTGGCACTGTTACATGTTTCGGAAAACCTATTTGGAGCGTTTATAACTGGGGTATCCCCTATGGCCTATGCTCTCTTGAATTGTGTGGTGTCGATCGTCCTAATTGCTGTATTGGGAAAAGTGAATCTCTCTCGCCGAGAAAGGGTTCGTGCGGATCAAAACGAGGTACAGCAAAAATGCATGAAATCTTCAGTATGAAACGTAATTGCAGTGACACGATTATCATCATTGGGGCAGGGATTTCTGGGCTGGCAGCAGGTTGCTATGCTCAGATGAATGGTTATCGATCGCAGATCTTTGAAATGCACGATCGACCAGGTGGACTGTGTACGGCATGGCGACGACAGGGATTTATTGTTGATGGTTGTATTCACTATTTGTTTGGCTCTGGGCGGGGACAACCTTTCTATCGGCTTTGGGAAGAACTTGGCGTTGTGCCGCAGCAACAATTTGTCCATCACGATGAATTGCTACGAGTAAGCGAACCGCATGGTAAAACCTTAATTGTCTATAGTCATCCTGATCGGCTGGAGCAGCATTTAAAAGAACTATCACCCGTCGTTGGCGTAGCCTCTCTGCGAAGGCAGACGTTTCACGAACGGAACGAGGATCGGCGGTTAATTAGCGAATTCTGCGCGGGGATTCGCAAGTTTACTCATTTCGATCTATCCCTACTTCAGCAGCAGCCCAAAGCATTAATGAGTCTGGGAGACTGGGGACGCCTAGTGGGAAAAATGTTGCCGTTTGTATGCCCAATGTCGCGGTGGGGAAACCTCTCGGCAGCAGAGTTTGCCGATCGCTTCCAAGATCCATTCCTTCGTCGTGCAATTCCTCAGATGTTTGGCTGGGAAAGCATTCCAGTGATGGTAGGCATGTCTCTACTGGCGTATATGCATACTAAAAATGCTGGATTTCCGCTGGGGGGATCGCTGCAATTTGCTCAAACAATCGCTGACCGCTATCTGGCATTAGGAGGTGAAATCCACTATGAATCACAAGTAGAAAAGATTTTAATTGAGAAGCATCGAGCGAATGGTGTGCGACTATATGACAACGAAGAATACTTTGCCGATCGAATTATTTCAGCCTGTGACGGGCATAATACGCTCTTTGGGTTGCTAGATCGGCAATATGTCCCTCGCGAGATGCAGCGTTACTATGATGGACACTTACCCATTCATTCCCAACTACAGGTATCACTAGGAGTCAATCGAGATCTATCCTCTAAACCGCATTGGACGACGCATCTGCTGAATGAACCTGTAGTCATTGCGGGGGAAGAACGGTATGAGATTGGAGTCAAGCACTATTGCTTTGATCCCTCGTTAGCACCACCAGGAAAATCGGTTCTAGTCGTGATGTTGACGACTAATTATGAATATTGGCAACGTATTTATGGTCGTTCGAGCTACGATGCGGAGGAACTTCAAGAATCGCAAATTCTCATCGATCTTCTAGACAACTTTTATCCTGGTATTAAGACTGATATTGAATTTGTCGATGTAGCGACTCCCTTGAGCTACGAGCGTTACACTGGAAACTGGAAAGGATCGACCTGTGGCTGGCTACTGACGAAGCAAACCCTCCCACTCTCGATAAAAGGATTGCCGAAAACATTACCTAAACTGCGGGATTTCTATGCGATCGGTCAGTGGGTCGAACCCGGTGGTAGTGTGCCAGTGGTGGCAATGTCAGGACGCAATATTATTCAGCAAATCTGTCGGGAAGACAAGCAGCCTTTTCGGACAATTACACCTTAACAATAGAGAGGTGATGTGGAAAGTAACATCAAATTGATGCTGATTAAAGTCGTTCATACTTTGATCTGGATCTTCTTCAATGGTGTGATTTTCTATATGCTGTATGCTGTGATCGCCCATAAACTCGATCGCTGGCTCTGGATCGGGTATGGCTTTGTCTGCCTGGAAGGGCTGATCCTCCTCACGTTCAAATCCCACTGCCCCTTAAATCTGCTTGCCCGAAAATACACAAATTCCACAAAGGCCAATTTTGATATTTATCTTCCCAGTTGGTTAGCCAAATACACGAAATTAATCTACACCACTATTTTCGCGATCATTATCATCATCACCCTCTATCAAATTCTGCATTAACAAACAGAGATCAATATTATGTGGCTTCAATGGATTGCAATCATTGGTGTTTTAATCGTAGTCAGCTTTGGAATTGCTGCCCTTTATGGTCGTGATCGCTGGCAGTCGCATACGGCTCAGTTACGCACCCAATTAACCAATGGACAGCAACCCATTGAGCCAAAGATCTACGACCCCAAAGAGCTTGAAGGCTTGCCAACTCCCGTACAGCGCTTCTTTCGGACGGTACTTACAGAGGGACAGCCGATCGTCGCTGCGGTCAAACTCTCACAGCAAGGACAGTTCAATCTGAGTGAAACGGAAGCCAAGTGGAATCCGTTTACCGCCACACAAGTTGTGACCACTCAACGTCCCGGTTTTGATTGGGATGCCCGCATCCAGATGGCACCGGGACTGAATACATTTGTCCATGATGCCTATATATCAGGAGAAGGCATGTTACATGCAGCCTTATTCGGTCTTGTCACCGTTGCCAAGATGCGCGGTACGCCTGAATTGAACCAGGGTGAATTATTGCGTTTCTTTGCTGAGGCAGCATGGTATCCCACGGCGCTCTTACCCAGTCAGGGCGTGCGCTGGGACGCGATTTCCCAAAGGGAAGGCTACGCCAACGATGAAACCTCTGCTCGCGCCACTCTGACCGATGCTGCCATCACTGTCTCTGCTGTATTCCAGTTTAATGATGAAGGCGCGATCGCGACGTTTCAGGCTGAGCGCTATCGTGACAAACTAACTGCGATGCCCTGGAGGGGTCGATTCTGGGACTATGCAGTACGCAATGGCATGCTAATTCCCTTAGAAGGTGAAGTGGGATGGGAGTATCCAGACGGCATACGGCTCTATTTCAAAGGAACGTTTACAGAGCTTAACTATGAGTTTGCATCGTAAGGAAAGATCAGAAAACAAATTACCCGTTATTGGTTCGTCTCACGTCGGGACGCAAGTCTTTGTGTTCCTCTAGCTACGGTGTACACACAAGTACTCGAATCTAGCTAAACCGCTACCGAACCGCCCCCTAGCCCCCAATGCTGGGGGAACCGAACCCGTTCCAAGTCCCCCAGTATTGGGGGATTTAGGGGCGAAGAGGACTCAAACGAAGTCAGTTTAGACCTGTGTGTGTACGGTAGGTTCCTCTAGAGGAAAACTCCACCACTACAGAGTTGTTCAAAGCAGAGTTGTTCAAAGCAGAGAGCGATCGCTCTCACAACTTCCTCAAATTTGACCTTTAACATCAAGTTGGCTTGATCTGCGTTTAATGTTTCACAAGGAAAACGAGCTGATGGTTTCTCCGAGCAATCTCGATACAGTGAGTGGCTTATCCGAGCAAGACGCACTCACTCGGCTCAAGCGTGACGGCTTCAATGAACTCCAGTCGGCTCGATCGCGCAGTCTTTTGGCGATCGCCTGGGGCATTGTTCAAGATCCGATTTTTCTCTTATTAGTGGGCGGTGGAGTCATCTATTGGGTTTTAGGTGACCTCCAGGAAGCGTTGATTTTGCTGGGTTTTGTCGTCTTCATTATGGGGATTGGACTGTACCAGGAAGGCAAGACTGAACACGCTCTGGAAGCCTTGCGCGATCTGTCCAGTCCTCGTGCCCTGGTGATTCGGGATGGAGAGCGCCAACGGATTGCAGGGCGAGACGTCGTGCGGGACGATATCTTAGTGCTCGCAGAGGGCGATCGCGTGCCTGCGGATGCCATCATTCTGTCTTGCTCAAACCTTTCTACCGATGAGTCGTTATTAACCGGGGAATCGCTACCCGTTCGCAAAGTTGCCGCTGTGATTGACTCTGGGGAGAAGGTGCAAATGGCGCGTCCGGGAGGAGACGCATTGCCCTTTGTGTATTCCGGGACGTTAGTGGTGCAGGGACAGGGTATGGCTCAAGTCCGTGCGATCGGCGCTCAGACGGAGATGGGCAAGATTGGCAAGGCGTTGCAAACCGTGAAGCCAGAAGCGACTCCCTTGCAACGAGAAATGAATCAGTTGGTGAGTCGCTTGTTTGGCATTGCGTTAGCACTCTGTGTGGCGATCGTGGTGATGTATGGACTCACGCGAGGCGATTGGCTTAAAGGTGTGCTGGCTGGCATTACCTTAGCGATGGCAATTTTGCCCAATGAATTTCCGGTTGTTGTCACCATTTTCTTAGCGTTGGGGGCGTGGCGCATTTCGCAGCATCATGTCCTGGCGCGTCGTGCCTCGGCTGTGGAAACTCTGGGTGCTGCCACCGTTCTATGTGTGGATAAAACCGGGACGCTGACGCTGAATCAAATGGCTGTGCAACAGCTATGCCCTCCTGATACAGAAAAGACTCAGCCGTACGATTTGGCATTGCATGAACGAGAAGCGCTCCCCGAAGCGGTGCATGAATTAGTTGAATTTTGTCTACTCGCCAGTCAACGTGATCCATTCGACCCAATGGAAAAAGCGTTTAAGCAATTGGGCAATCGCTATCTTGCCCATACCGAACATTTGCACAACGATTGGATGTTATTGCGAGAATATCCACTCTCACCGCATCTCTTGGCAATGTCCCACGTGTGGCAATCCGCTGATGGCAAGCAATATGCCATTGCTGCCAAAGGCGCACCCGAAGCGATCGCCGATCTCTGCCATTTCACACCCCAGCAGCAAACCAGCCTGGCCACACAAGTGAGCGCTATGGCAGCACAAGGCTTGCGGGTGTTAGGCGTTGCCAAAGCCTCGTTGGATGCACCACCACCTTTTTTGCCACCCCATCCAGCGCTCAATCCAGCGCATTTACCCGATCAACAGCATGACTTTCCCTTTCAATTTCTCGGCCTGGTGGGGCTGTCTGATCCCGTACGACCCACGGTGGCGGCAGCGATTCAAGAATGCTATACCGCTGGGATTCGAGTCGTCATGATTACGGGTGATTATCCCGGTACGGCTCAAGCGATCGCACGTCAGATCGGCTTGTTACAAATGGGAGCCATCATGACCGGAGCCGAATTGGATGAAATGAGTGACGCTGAACTTCAGCAGCGGATTCAAAGTACGAATATCTTTGCGCGAGCCGTTCCCGAACAAAAATTGCGGTTGGTACAGGCTTTAAAAGCCCAGGGTGAAGTCGTTGCCATGACGGGCGATGGCGTGAACGATGCGCCTGCTCTCAAAGCGGCTCAAATTGGCATTGCGATGGGTCAGCGAGGGACGGATGTTGCCCGTGAGTCGGCGGCGCTAGTGCTTTTGGATGATGATTTTTCATCGATCGTGCAAGCCGTGAAACTCGGACGACGCATTTTTGACAATCTCCGCAAAGCGATGTCCTACCTGCTAGCGATTCACATTCCGATCGCGGGAATGTCTTTAATTCCAGTCTTATTTAAGTTACCGTTAGTGTTGCTGCCTGTACACGTTGCCTTTCTCCATTTGATTATTGATCCGGCGTGCTCGATCGTGTTGGAAGCTGAACCCGCCGAAGCACTGGTCATGCAGCGTCCGCCCCGAAACGCCAAAGAACCCTTATTTGGCAGGAAAACGCTGGGTTTGGCCGTCTTACAGGGGAGCGGCATTTTGGCGATCGTCCTTGCTATTTTTGTGGTGAGTCTATATCGCGGACAAGGCGAACTGGATGCCCGTGCGCTCACCTTTACCACATTGATTTTGGTCAATTTAGGACTTATTTTGAGCGAAAGCTCATCATCCCGTCTCAACCTCAACATATTGAAATCCCCCAATGCGGCACTCTGGTGGGTGCTTGGGGGTGGACTCGTCTTTCTTGCACTGGTACTTTACATGCCATTCTTACGCCAATTGTTTAGCTTTTCGTTTCTCCATCCGATCGACCTGGCGTTTTGTTTGGGGGGTGGGGCGATCGGTCTGCTGTGGTTTGAACTGTTAAAAGGACTCAATCGACCGAAACACGCGAAAGCCAATGTAGGACAGGCGATCAAACATCTATAGTTGAGAGTTCGTGATGCCCACTGCAACAGACTTCAAAGACTACTATGCCGTCCTCGGAGTCAGCAAAACCGCCACTCCCGAAGAAATCAAACGAGCGTACCGCAAGCTGGCTCGCAAACATCATCCTGACCTCAATCCTGGAGACGAAGACGCAGAAGCAAAATTCAAAGACCTGAACGCCGCGAATGAAGTACTCTCTGATCCCGAAACGCGACATAAGTATGACCAATTTGGTCAACATTGGAACCATCCCGGTTACAGTGAAGCGCCAGCACCCACAGGCACCAATGCCGGGACTCAAGGCTTCGATCAGTATGAAGACTTTGATGCGTTTATCAATGATCTGCTGGGTGGCATCAACGGTCGATCGCGCCACCGCACCCGCACCACTGGAACCGATGGTTTTCGCTCGCAGGCTCCTGCACCCGACACCGAAGCCGCGATCGCGCTCTCCTTTTCCGAAGCGTTCCACGGTGTGCAAAAGCGCTTGCAGTGGGATGATGAAACCATCAACGTTCGTATTCCCGCAGGCGCTAAACCGGGCAGTCGCATTCGCCTGAAAGGGAAAGGCCGCCCCAGCCCGTTTTCGCAACAACGCGGTGATTTGTATCTCACGATCGAGGTGTTGCTCCATGCCTTCTGGCGTTTTGAGGGTGACAACCTTGTTTGCGAGGTGCCCATTCGCCCCGATGAAGCGGTTTTGGGGGCTGAAATTAGTGTGCCAACTCCCGATGGTAGCGTGACGATGAAAGTGCCCAAAGGGACACGATCGGGTCAAGCGCTCAGACTGCGCGGCAAAGGCTGGACGCTGCCCAAAGGGGGACGCGGCGACTTATTAGCCAAACTTCAAATTGTGACACCGCAGGACTTGAGCGCGATCGAGCAAGAATGCTACGCCAAAATTCAGGCAAATGCGAGTTTCAATCCGCGTGCCCCCTTAGAGGAGATGAAATTATGACCTTTAGCCTTGCAAAAACTGTGGTTTCAACCGACGGTGAACCACTCTACACCTTTGAAGCGGCTGCCATCCTCACCGAGACTTCGCTGACGGTAGTCGAGGTTTATGTTGAATTAGGCGTGATTGAAGCGATCGACTCAATGCTCCACGCCCGCGAACTCACTCGCATTGCCCAGATTCAGCGGTTGCGGCAAGATTTGGGGCTGAATTTAGTCGGAGCCGCTATGGTGCTCGATATGGCTCAGGAAATTGCCCAATTACGGGCACAGCTTAGTGTTTATCAGTCTCATCGATCGGACGCATGATGAAAGATCTGAACCAATTGGAACGTCTGACGCTTGATCAAGCGCATAGTGAAGTGTCGCAGCAGTGGGAAGCTTGGCTAGAAATGCTGGTGCTAGCACTAACGATTAAGTTGAGCCGCCACCATTAGTCTTTTGTTCTCACAGATAATCTTGATACGGCGGCTTCAACGATTTGTAGCTGGCTCCGCGCAGAGAGTCGTTCTAACTTGCTAAAACAGGAATCTTTAAGGGAACGAGAGCTTTATGCAGCACACTGGGCTTTGCACTTAAATAGACTTCGCGACAATTACTATCGTTATATCCGACGATAACCGCGCCTACTGTTGTGCCGATCTCTGGATACATTTCCTCACTCATTTCTCCCTCATCTAAAAAGTCAGGGATTTTGATCAACCCTTTGACTAAGGATTCATCCATGTTTAAGAAAACTCCGAAGGGCGCATGAAATTCAACTTCGCCCTGGACAAACTGACCTAACCGATACTTTGATTTGATCTGCGCCCAACTTGTACTATCCATTCCGCTCACCGTGGCTTGAGGACTCGTGGAAATTGGTTGAGGACGGGAAACAAGCTCTGAGGCACAACCACCTCAACCCGATCACAATTGTCCTTTTCATCATAGCGATATTCAAGTGGTTTGAAATCTCGGTCGTAGGTTGCCTGATCAATCGACACCTCAAGAATGCCTTCTTGATAGCTTTGGTTGAACTCCTCGGCAATACTTCTGTTATTGGGACCCGCAAAATAGCAGCTTCCATCCAGATAAGGAGGATTGTAGGGAAAATCAAGGGCTTGAAATCCTTCCTCCAGTAGCTTTTGACCTTTACCCTTTTTGGGTGCTTTGTAAATTGTGACAAATTGATTGGGGGGTAAGCCTTGTGTCATTTTCCCTAATTTACTTGCCCTTAGAGGGAATTCTGTAGGGACTTTGGTTGTTTAAGCTTTGCACAGTCTCGATCCCTGGATTTCTTTCAAGAGCCACACACAGCCAGCATTGGCCCAACTGAGGTGGATTGGTTGCTCGATCATGTCTTCCAGTTTGTCCGCTGGAATGGGCACCAACGGTGCTCGCTTCTGAGGTTTCTCCATGCTGTAAAAGCACCTTAATCACTACACCCTCCTGTAGCGCCAGCGTCAACAATCACCATTGGACATTTCCTCTGTGGCGACGAGTTCGTAGCGTTTCTGAAGTCCGTAAGCCTCTGTAATGAACGTAAGGAGATTTCTGGCAAAGAATTTACCCAAGCTTCTAGAATATTCTTATGTTCTTGCAAAAAGTAAGGCACAAGCGTT
>NZ_PVWK01000111.1 GCF_003003795.1 Stenomitos frigidus ULC18
AACGCTTGTGCCTTACTTTTTGCAAGAACATAAGAATATTCTAGAAGCTTGGGTAAATTCTTTGCCAGAAATCTCCTTAGCGGTCCTAAATCATTCGTGAAATGGAGGAGCTTTCGAGCCAAAACCGAACCAGTGCCATGAGATTTTTGTTACCGCTCCAGCGCTAAACCTTAGAAAGCTGCTTCTCTCGCTCATCGTAGTTTTTCCGACAATGGCCACTCAAATTCTCAAATTCAGGCCAAGCCGTAAATTTACCGCCCTGATGTTTAGCAACCCAACACCTAAACTGATTATTGTCGAAAATTGCTCTATACAATGTTTCGCATATGGTTGCAGCTCTAATCCTTTCGTCAATTTCCTGCTGTTGAAGTATCGATTGTTCATCTAATTCCGCCATGCAAATGACCCAGTTAAAGCAATAAAGTGAAGGAAGAGGAGATATGGGATGTTTCCCTCGCCATAATTTGATTGCGGTATCAAGATTATCTCTTGCTCCTTTCCAATCAGGCGTTTCCTGGTCTTTAAGGGCATAACCAAGCTGAGCATAGAATTGGCACCTATTTTTCCCATATTCACTTTCAGTTAATGCCCGAAACACAGGAATTGTTCTCTCAATGATGCCCTTTTTGTGCTGACCATTTCGACGAGCGTCTTTAGCCATCTTATAAATGGTTTCAATCGTTGAAGAAGAAGCTAACGCTATCTTGTCTCTTAATTCTTGCTTAATGCCTGAAGGTGGAGTTTCACTCAGTTGAAGGTCAACCAGTTTTTTTGCTTCAGCATCAGCTTTATCTTTCTCATCTACCTTTACAGAGACCTCTTTTTCAATTTTTTCCTTAAGTTCTGCCTCAAATGAAGTAGCTGTGACCTTTACCGAAGAAAGTCTCTCCATAGTCTCTTTCAGGCTGATGTCTGAATTAACGACCAATACAATTAGCAAAACGCCTATATCAACTGGTTCAAGCTTTCTTTTTTCTCCTAAGGCTCCTGATGGAATAGCAATTAGATACAGAAACCCTAAGATAACGAAGAGGCGCTTCATCCAAACTGCAGGTATATCTGTCTTTCTCTCAGTTATGCTCTTGTTAAACATGTTCATTTCCTGGATATTGATGACGTTTAATTCATTTCGCTGAAAGAAGATCCGTGCTTTCAGCAGAGCACTCCGGAATGCCAAGTCAAAAGTACCCAAGAGGGTACCTCTTTGGGCATCATTAACATCAAATGAGATGGCTTCCTCCGCCCCTATAAGCAATGAAAACCCTCACCCATTCTTGGTGGGTTAAAGGCAGGGCAAGCGAGATGACATTCAGTAACTCAAAGCGGGATATGTGAAGGATTGGCCTTGACCGATCGACGGGAAAAGGCTACAGGAACGTCAGATCTGAGAAATGGGCATTCTGAGGGCAGCGCCAGAAACCTGAGGCGATACCACGATCGCCAGCCTCAGACCCATGAACGCCGCACTCACCAATGCGCCGCCACACCCTAACCTTTTTGTCCTCCCTGAGCGCGACTTACTCACCGAACTGCTCAAAGACAAGCGTAGTCCCAATACCCGACGCGCCTATCAGCGTGACCTCAAAGAGTTCTTCGCCACGATCAGCAACGGTTTAGAGCCATCCCCCCAACTGGTAGGTGAGTTTTTACAACTGGAGCGAGCCACCGCGATCGCCCTGGTCCTCAACTTCAAAGCTCAGCAGATTGAAAAGCGCTTGAGCGAGGCCACCGTGAATCGTCGGCTGGCCGCCATCAAAAGCCTCGTGAGCTATGCCCAGAAGGTCGGTAAGTGCCTCTGGTAGCTGGAAGCAATCACGGGCGAGCGAGTAAAGTCCTATCGCGATACCACCGGTATTGATAAAGATGCCTATCGATTGGTATTGGCAACCTGCAACCGATCGACCCTTAAGGGAGCACGCGACTACGCCATTTTGCGTCTGTTCTGGGATAACGCACTGCGACGTGGTGAGCTGGCAAGCTGCAACTGCTCCGATCTCAACGTTGAGGCGCAAACACTCACGATTCTGGGCAAAGGACGAGGCACTCAGAAAGAGGCTGTGAGCTTGAGCGAGTCAACCGTTAGCGCCCTGCTCGCATGGCTGGCAATGCACCATAATGTGACACCAAACGCGCCCCTCTTCACAGCCGTAGATCACGCTCAATTTGGGCATCGGCTGACCGGCAGCGCTTTCTACAATGTGGTGAAAGATGCTGCCGCAAAGGCTGGCGTGTCCAAGCGCTTGAGCCCTCACCGTTGCCGCCACAGCTCAATTACGGCGGCGCTGGATGCCACCAACGGCAATGTCCGCGAGGTCAAAAAGCTGTCAAGACACGCTCGCACCGACACTTTGCTGCTTTACGACGATAACCGTCTGAATGCCCAGCAGAAAGTCACAGATCTGCTATCGGGATTGATGGATTGACCGATGGAGGGGCGGAGCGATCGGCGACGTCATATGGCCAAACTTATATGCTCATGTGCTGTTAGTAATTTCTGCGTCATCACCAAGCTTTCCATCCGGCCAAACCGATTGTTAGGCAGCACAAATGGTAGCGAGACAGCCCATCTCTATTGCGCGGTGAACCGCTAGAAAAGGGGCGCTCTTCAATGCAGTGACCTGGTGTGTCGCAGCTTAGGGCGGTACTCGGCGATTTTCGGTAATACCCCAGTGGGTCTTTCCTCACGAGTCGGCTAAGCTATACGTCCAGTTTCTACATTAAGGCTCACGGTATGAGTTCCGAATTGAAGTGTCTAAGGTGCTCAAGTGAAATGGAGCTCGGATCGTTGTCGCACAGGGAGCAGTTGTATCCAATCGTATGGTCGATGCGATAAGCTCAGGAACCATCTACTAAATTCGGAATACTTTCAAGGGAAGAAGCTGCTCGCAGAGAAGCCGAAAGAGCGGAAGTGCTGCAGCGACTTACCTACGTAGACGCATATCGTTGCCCGAATTGTGGGTATGTCGAACTCTCTGCGACTCGGAAAGTTAGCACAGACAACAAGCACCCTTAGAGGCTCGGCGGTGTGATACCTAACAATCCCGCTGCACACCGGCCGAGCAAAAGTGGTGAGGAAACCAAAAAGTTTCTGCAGCGGGTGAGCGGGGTCGTTTGTCTGCTAGAGCTTCCATCCCCAGATACCACTAGGTCTATTAAATTGCCTCCTAGCATGACTTTCTAATTTATTGAGTCGATCGTTTCAGCTATCGCTAAGCTATCCCAAACGGCAGGCGCTGCTCAGCTGTTTCACGAGTTTACGTAGTTCGCTTGCACTCCCTCATATGCTGGAATACAAAGTCTTCAAAGTGTAGGCGTTATGTAATTCAGCCGCCTAATCGCTCTTTGCTAAATCCCTGTGCAACAGGGGGGGGGGTGTCTCAGGTGCCTGCAAAGCCACAATCCATCCGTGACCTTCGCGCCCCTCCTCGCTCTACAGATGTCCACCCACCATATTCCGCGCGATCGCCAGCTGGAAGACGACCGGACAGATAATATCCCCGACATACAGCTCGCCGCCATTCGTCTGATGATTCACGGGCGGGCGAATGGTAGGGGTAATCTGAGCGGTGTAGGTAAAGTCTTTCAACACCCGACGTCGATCGACCCGCTTCTTAATTTGCGGCAAGAAATCATCAAGCGCCGCGAGTAGCAGCACCTGTCCTTGCGAGCAGTCGTAATAGCTGCCAGCACTATTCACGACCCAGCAGGTACCCGCGATCGTCGTGTCTTCGTAATCAGGATTAGGCGTGGTCCAGCGGTTTACATGAAACATGCCGAACTGCAAACCGGGCTTCTGTGGCGTCTGCTGAAAGGGACTGCCCAACTGCAGCGCTTCAACGAGGAGACGCGAGTAGTCATCCAGAATAGCGGCGATAGCCGGTCCAACCGTGCTCATAGGTAGGTTTTCACCTCGCTGACGGTTTTGAGGTCGATCACGGCAACTGTGTCTGCTGTCTGCCCGATCTGCCGTTCTGTCAGACACGCTTGCAGAGCAGTTCCATCGTTTTGGCGGATGAAGTACTGCCCAGGCTGACTGGTGATGGTCTGCCACTGCAGCCGATTGACTGTCAGGCTGTGGCGCTCCACTTGAGGACCACTGCCCGACCCATCACGCCACTGGTCCGGTCCCCATCCTTTGTAGTTGTGGCTGAACACTTCAATCTCCTGCAGCGGAGCATCGCCGACCTGATAGTAGAGCCGGATTTTGAGCAAGCCCAGGCGACGATCGACGGCAGCAACTCGCGCATCGGCCACCACAATCCGGGCGTTTAAGTCTGGCATCACCGAAAAAAGCCGAGCGATGAGGCTCGGCAAGATGTATTAAGTGCCTCTATCATTCCCCTTTTAGGAAATCACCTCACGCTTCGCGGATTGCCTGATATAGCGCTTGCTCAGTCTCCGACTTCAGCAGCGCCTCGACTTTCGTGCTATCCACCTGTTGATCAGTTAAGATGCCACCCTTGCCTGCTTGAATGCCTGATTTAGCACTGAAGAGCGTCGGACCCTGAGCTGCTGCGATCGCCCGGCTGGGAGCCACCTTGTACAACGCTGGCGGTTCGCGGAACGGGTATTGATAGGGTGCATACACGACCGCATTGCTAATCTGCCCCTGCAAGCGGCTGGCCTGGGCCTGCAAGGTAATGCGGTAAGAGCGACTGAGTAAGCCAGTCTTACAAGGCGTATGCCGCTCCAAATCAGCGAGGACTACCTTCAATGTGCGGTTAATGCCGTCAGCCGCCCCTTGCTGAATAGCGGCCTGTAGTTTGCGGATCACCGATGAGGCTGGCATGGTTGGGAAATCAGGAGTTTCACCTATTCTGCCCCTTCCCGCAAACAGGGCACTCTAAGACAGGACTGCCCACGCCTGAGCTGGGAAGCGATCGCAACCGCCCGCTCTCCGTTCGTGGATACACAGCCCGTTTGGTCACTACAGCCAGGTGAACCTGAAAAGTGGTTCGCTCGGTTTGAACGCTATCGACTTCAGGGCGAAGGGCGATCGCTAGAGGCTGTCTACCGCAGCGAAATCGCAGCAGACCGCAACCGATCGCAGCGATCGCAGCGCCCCAGCTCGCAATGGTACGTGATTTCTAAACAGTGGCGTTGGCTGGAACGGGCAACGGCATGGGATCTCGCAGAATCGAAGCAAGATGAGTCGCTGCTGCGATCGGCGCGGGTAGAGTTGGTGCAGCGCCAGGTCGCGAGCGAGAACGAATGGCTCACTCGACAGCAACGACTGCGCGAGCAGGCCCAAATTGCTTTTGAAGATTACCTGTTTGGGCGTGTCACTGAAGTTCGCCAGATGGAAAAGCAGAAAGACGCGCTAGGTACTGAAGGCGAGATTCACAAGCTCATAGAAGAATCCACCGTAACGATCACCAAGCACACACCGCAATGGGCGATCGAGCGGGTGCTTGGCAAACATGACCACGAGAAGCATCTCACGGCACTCTACGGACTGACGCAGCAGATTATGCGGCTTGAGGGTGACTCAGACGACTTACGGCAAATTAAGGCATTGATTCAAGCGACTTTAGAGGGCCTCTTGCTAGAAGTCGGAGCGGCAGAGATGCGCGCCGTGATGGCTTTGACGTAGTGTGTCTAACCGAGCATCGCTGGCAGACAGCCGCAAAGGGGTTAAGGCTGAGCGGTTGTGATGGGGTTCCTAGTAGGTAGCTTAAAGTAGAACTTAAAGGCTGGCCAACTTTCCGCCAAGGGTCGCTTAATGCCCTTGCAAAGGTAAAGCGGTAACGTACTTTTGAGTCCAACAACTTTTTCGTGAGTCACGATCGCGATGGGCTCAACCCGTTCAAAGGTTTGACGGAGAAAGGTAAGATTACCACCCAGGCTGAGGACTACCTTGCCGGAATAGTCCCGTGGACCCCAAAAGTAGTAGCCTGTGTGGCCACTAATTGCCTTCGGCAAGTGATAAGCAGGTCCGAAAAAGTCGATCGCGCCAGCATTGTCATAACTCCATGCCAAAAGGGCGCAATCAGCCCGATCGCTAGGTGAAAGCTGCTGATAAACCTGGGCAACCTGAGCTACAGTGTCTTCCCAGCCCAGCATTAAGCGGAAATGCCAAGGGGCTTGGGCCGCGTTTTCCTGATCAAATTTAGAGAGGGTGGGTGGTCGGTAGACGGCATTAGAGTATTGGATCAAGGCATTGAGCGGGAGGATGGGCAGTCCGATCGGCAACAGCACAAGACCACTCATGAGTAAGGCAAGCAGCGTGATGTATTTCCAGGTAGGGAACTGCTGCAACTTTGGTTCGAGGAAGACGGCTCCTGCCGCAAGCAGCATGGGATAGATGGGCAGTAAATAGTAGAAGCGCCCTTCAAAGAAAAGGAACCAACCCAAAATAATGATGTAGGACCAGCCCAGCGCGCGATAGGGCTTGCCATCACGGGTGAACAGATAGTAATAGAGACCAGAGGCCCAAACGGGAACAGCAGCAGGGTTGGTCAGAATGATTTGTTGCAGGATTAAGTCGAGCGCGGATGGCAGCAGTCCTTTTTTCTCGTAAAGATTCGATTCACGCTGATGTTCGAGAAACGGCCAGTGGTGATTGTTTTGCCACAGAAGGGTAGGGGCACAAAGGCCAAGCGCCAGGATACTACCGAGGAGCAGCCAGCGATTGAATAGGAGTCTGTGGGCAGGCGTGATTAGGATGCCAAGCAAGAGGCTGAGGATGAAGAAAAAAATAGAGAACTTGTTCATCAAGCCAATGCCAGCCACTACGCCAGCGATTGCCCACAGAGAAAGGCGTTCGGTTTTGAGTATGCGGAGGGTGAGATAAGCGCACAAAGCCCAGAGCAGTGGCTCAAAGGCATTCATGGTCAGGACGGTCTGGAGAAACAGGTAGGCGGGTGCCAGGATCACGGCGATCGCTGCGATGGCTTGAGCAAGGCGACCGCCACCGAGCTCACGGGTAATTAGTCCGGTCAGGATAACGGTGCAGGCTCCAGCGATCGCGGGAAAGAAGCGAATGGCAAAGAGAGAGTCTCCCAGCAGCCAACGACTGAGGTTAGCGATCGCGGGAGTAAGGGGTGAGCCTTCCGCGAAGCCCCAGTCGAGGTGTTCGCCAGCCGCCATGTAATAGAGTTCGTCTCCGAAGTAGCCGTATTGATGATTGGTAGCGAAATGAAGTAGGAGCTTGCACAGACCCAAGTAACACAAGATAGCAATGTCGCTGCTAAACCATTGGCGCTGGACGGCTTTGGGCGTTGAGGGAGCTGCAACCATAAGATCTCTTCAAACCTAGAAAAATGTGCAGAGTCACCGAACAAACCTCTGACCTGTGCCTCACCATATCAAGAAATAGTCTTTGACGGAGAGAAAGGTTTCTGCGATCGCTCACATGAAAAAGCCCCTCCTCAGAGGGGCACAGCAGAAAGGAGCAATGAATCGAACTGAGCGGTCTAGCTTGCTATGGGTATGACTGGCGACGGTGTCGCGTCTGCCGTCGATGTCGCAAGTGGTGTCGTGCTATCGGGAGTGATCGAGGCTTGTAGCGCCTGGAGTTGGGCAAGCAAAGCTTGAGCTGTTTTATCAGTTTCTGCCTGGTGTTGCTGGGCGTCTGCAAGCGCCTTATGTGTCGCATCGTCATCAGCCTGTATAGTCGCCAGTTGCTGAGTTAAGGCGGTCAGTTTTGCCGTGTTCGTCGTGATCAAGCCGACTAAAGCCTGCACGATCGCGTAGATTTGCGCCAAAGGATCCATAAGCTAAAGCCTCTGCTAAGGGTTTCTTCAGTGTGCCTGTATTTTCAAAATCGAATCTGTCAATATTGCAGCCTAAAATCAAGCCATTGTCAAATTCTCGCCGACCGGTCGATCGGGGCACTCTAACCACAGGACTGCCCACGCCTGAGCTGGGATGCTTCACGCCTCACCAAGCATCCCCTCGTGAATCGGAAACAGCTTTTAGACTTACTCGCGAAGAAAAACGCGACCCTACCTGCTGGCAGAAAATTAAACCCCTTCGGCAAATCTGACGCTGCGATCGCCGCATTTGTTGGTGTGCAGCTCAGCACAGCAGACGCAGCAGCAAATTCTAAACAATCCAAGGCCCACGCCGCTGCCTTCAAAGCCGTCAGGCAGGCAGTCTCAGAGCTGAAGTCTGAGGGTAAGCCAGTGACCAAGCAAGCGGTCCAAAAAAAGCTCGCTGCGAAGCACGGTAAAAAGCTGGGAGCACTCGTTGCCACTGAGGGTGCTGTCTATGCAGCTGGCGTTGCAGCTGGTGCCGTTGCCGGTCCCGTTGGGGTGGCTGTTGGGGGCGCTGCCACCCGCGCGGTCATTATTGGGGGCAGGAAGGTTCAGGTCGAAATGACAAAAATTAAAGCGGAATCCAAGACAGCTCAAGAGTCAATTTCTAATAATGAAGCAACCCGCCGCGCGATCGGCAAGGTGGCAGGTGAGGGCATCGCGAAAGTGAAGCGGGTAATGAGTACGCTGAAATCAGGCGAATTCTTGACAGAATTGAAGCATGAACTCGGTGGTGACTTTGCTGCCCCTGTAATTGAAGAAACCGCCCATCATTTCCTTGAACATCACGCTGAGCAACTCATCAGCGCTTCGTTAGGCGGTGGGGCAGCCGCCGTTTCTGGGGGAATGATTGTAAGTAAGACGGTCAAAGCGATCGATCACGCACTGGCGCATCACAAACCGCTTCAGAAGGCTAGTAAAGCGGTTGCTAGTGCAGTTAGTCATTCAATGCACGGGTAGTCCTAGAGGAACTTATGGGCAACGCGATCGACAAACTCAAACAACTTCGTCATGATCTCGTCAGTGGTCAGAAACAGATCGATGATGCCACAGCGACTGGTAAAACATCGCTTATGAACGTGCTTAAAGCGCATGGCATTAAAGCAGAGAAGGTACTCGAATTTGACTTGAACGGCAATGGGATTTTCCTGATGGGTGGCAAAAAATATGCCTGTCAGATTGAGTCAGATGGCGTTAGCTACGGTGAAATTAAAGCGTAGTGATGCTGCACGGACTGCCCACTCCTTAGCTGGGACGTTTTACCCATATGTTGGGTCATCCTGTGGCTACCATTACGCGCAAGGCTGTCTACGAGGCAGTTAGAAGCAAACTGCCCTCAAGTAAGCAACGGGCAACCCTCAGCCAGAAATTAGGCAAGCCCTGGCACCATGCCAGCACGGAGGCGATCGCTCAGGCAATTGGGCTCGAAGGGGCACCGCATAAGCCCAGCAAGAACGCGGCGCATTCTGTAGCCAAGCGTTACGGCGTGGCGAAGTCCTTCGCAGCTGATACCATCGCCACCAAACTGACCAGCGCGGATCAGGGCCATCAGATCCAGGTCCGTCAGCGCATCGTGCGAGCGGTCGATCGCGCCATGCGAGTGAAGGCAAAGGAATTAGGGCGCAAACTCACGCCTGAGGAAAAGCGCGGGGTAGCCGTGAAAGCCTTAAACACTGAAGTACAGGCA
The DNA here is from genome assembly GCF_003003795.1 of Stenomitos frigidus ULC18. GTDB lineage: Bacteria > Cyanobacteriota > Cyanobacteriia > Leptolyngbyales > Leptolyngbyaceae > Stenomitos > Stenomitos frigidus_A. The sequence goes on from NZ_PVWK01000111.1 coordinate 9,445, forward strand.
ATCAAGGCAGGAACGCCAGAGCAGAAGCCCCAGCGCGGCAAGCCGAAGGCGCAGAGCAAATCAGTTGAACAGAAGCCAGTCTCGTTAGAACTGCCACCCAAACCAGTCGATCGCACTTCTGAGCCACCTCATTTGCAGCCAGCAGAGACGCAACACTTACAGCTGGATAGCAAAGCAGAGCCAGGTAAGGCCACTTCGACCGAACTGCCGCCCATGACGATCGACCAGATCAGCACGATTGAGGAGCGGGCGAAGTTTGCCGAGCAGGAAGCCAAAGAGCAGCAGATGAAGGGCAACCACATCGGCGCGGCTGCTTGGTCAGAAGAAGCCAGCAAGGCGCGTAAGGCAGCCATCCAACGCGATCTAAAAGCACTCGACACGACACAGACCTCGCTCTTTGGCGTCACTGAGCACGCCAGTGATCTGCCGCTCTTCAATCAGAGCGAAGCAGAACCCGTGCCAGAACAAAAGCCAGCGATCGGGCAACTCGCACAGGTCTCCACGAGCAGCATTAAACTGGACCCGGAACGCTTTCAGTACAAAGTCGTCCACGGCAAAGCGGGTGAGACCGGCTCGCTCACGGGCGTCAAAAAATGGGACCCGGATATCGCTGGCATTGTCCAGGTCTGGCATGATCCGCAGGATGGGCAGGACTACGCCGTGAATGGACATAACCGCGCAGCGCTCGCCAACCGGCTGCAGGTGCCAACACTTGATGTCCGCTACATCCACGCGAAGGACGCTACAGAGGCGCGATCGATTGGCGCACTCTGACCAACATTGCCGAAGGGCACGGCACCGCCCTGGACGCGGCAAAATTCTTCAAAGATTCAGGACTGACTCAGCAGGATCTGGAAGCGCGCGGCATTCCATTAAAAAGTTCTGTCGCAACGGACGGCGTTGCACTCTCGCAGCTAGAGCCCTCGCTGTTTAACAAGGTTGTGAGCGGCGCACTGCCACAAGAGCGCGCCGTGACCATCGGCGGCAGTGGCTTGGACCACACCCAGCAGCGATCGCTCATAGACTTGATTGACCAGCAGGAGAAACGCCGTAAGCACGTCACCAACGACACGATCCGCGAGCTGGCGGACGGCGTGAAGGCCGCCCAAAAGAGTGTAGAGACTCAGATCGACCTGTTTGGCACGAGCGAAGTAGAGCAGAATAATGCGATCGAGCGTGCCAGCTTGCAGGCGGAAGTCAAGAAGAAATTGAGTCGCGCGAAGAACCTGTTTGGCACCGTCAGCAGCTCGCGGGCAGCCTCCGAACTAGAGCAGGCGGGTAACAAGATTGACGTGGATACCTCGCACCAGATCTCTAAGGATGCTGAACTCGCACTCAAAGTGTTTGATCAGCTCAAGAACCAGACTGGACCCGTTTCAGATGCCATCAACCGCGCGACTGAGCGCATTGCAAGCGGCGAAGACCGCAGGAAAGTGACCAATGACCTCCACCAAGAAATTCTTACCACTATCCCCGCAGTCCTTGGGCTTAGCCGCCAAGGATCGAGTAGCGAACGCAGTGAAACAGCATCTGTATCACCAGCACTGCCACCAGCAGGGGCTGACGAGCTTCGATCCGAACCCATCGCCAGCAGTGGGCCAGCCGTTCAAACGGCTGGCAGCCGAGGACGAAGCCGGAGCGGACAATTAACCGCGATCGCTCGCACCAGTGGCATACCCACGCAGCAGCTAGTTCAAGCAGCCAGACGCCTTAAAGAGAAGGCACAAGCCTAACCAGTACGGCGGTGATTGTGTACGATCGACAAAAACAAAAGCCCTCCGCAGAGGGCTACCTGATCTTGATGGTATGGATCAATGAAAGCTAATTCTGCTCTCGTTGCTGCTGAATAATGCGCTCAATCGTCGGAACATCCGTCTGCAGTGTCTCAGCGATCTGCTCTACGGTCATTCCTAATGCCAAGAAGCCAGGAACGGCAAGCGCCAAAACCTCTTCACGCCCTTCTGCTCGCTCCTCTTCTGCCATTTCCTGATAGAAACGGGTTTGCTTCAGTTCGTCTAGTCCCAGCATTTGTCTAATCGCCTCTCGTTCGAGGGTTGGAAACTTATAAACCAACGTAGCTAACACTAATTCTACGACGCGGTTACGTTCGGCGACATCCGTAACCTCAGCTCGTGCCCGTGCCACCAATTGTCTAGCCCGTTCAGGTGCCACCTCATCCTTGACTCCAATCAGTTGCAAAACACCGAGTTCTAGCGATCGGTCAGCTAGGTCGGCTGGTAGCTCATCCAGGTAGACGCGCTTGAGTCGAGGACTATCGGTATAGTCTTGAAAGTGTCTGGGCAAACGAGGAGCGAGACTAGGCTTGGTGAAAATCAGGATGCCGAGCCAGTCATTGGACGGCTGGTAGTCCCGCAGATACAAAAAGATTTCAGCAAAGAAGCTGTGATACAAGATTTGCTGCTGGTCGCGATAGCCCTGCACTTCGACGAAGGCGATCGGCAGGTCTGCAGCCTCGATCGGTGGATTTAGAATGCCATCGATGCGAAAATTGAGCGCCTTCACTTCCTGAGAGCCGAAGGCGTAAGTGCCGGTTCGAGGGGAAGTATCGCCGATTAACTGAAACACCAGGTCAGGATGATCTTGAAACAGACGATAGAAGAGCGAATCCGTTTTCACAGGCAACTACTGTACTGGTGAAGCAGTTTGATTGTAAGCGGTCAGTAGTACATTTGCAGCAGTAGCCTTGCATCATCAGCAATTTTGGGGGGTCGATCGCGGCTATTGCACTCTCACACTGAATGTCGCGGTTTCCTTCTCAGCTCTACCACATCCTTTTATCTCACAAAATCAGCTTAATCCTAATTTCTCTTTGAGGGCCTCTGGTACATTAATAGCTGCATTTAGCCCGTTACTGTTATCCCACCGAGTCTCTTTATTCCAGACAACACTCTGTAGGTTCGCGCCATTCAGAATTGCTCCACTCAAACTTGCCCCATTCAGATTTGCCTCATTTAACCTTGCCCCATTCAACTTTGCGCCATTCAGATTCGCCCCCTCCAAACTGGCGCTGCTTAGATTCGACCCCTCCAGCCAGGCCCGCTCCAGATTCGACCCATTTAGCTTCGCGCCATTCAGATTTGCCCCCTCCAGCCATGCGTCATTTAGATTCACCTCGACCAGACTCGCCTTATTTAGCCTTGCCCCTTGTAGACTTGCCTCACTCAGATCTGCCCCATTCAGCCATGCCTCTTCTAGCCACGATTCAATCAGATTTGCCTCAATTAGACCCGTCCGCTCTAAGCTTGCCCCACTCAGCCTTGCCCGCTCCAGATTTGCCTCACTTAGATTTGCCCCATTGAGCTGCGCCTCATTCAGATTCGCCTCTTCTAGATTCGTCCCAACCATACTTGCCCCATTCAGATTTGCCCCATTCAGATTTGCCCCTTCCAAATTCGCTCCATTCAATCTCGTCCGCTCCAGAGCTGCCCGCTCTAGATAAGCTCCTGTTAAAGACCCGTTAGTTAAATCCTGGCCAATCAAGTTACAGTTAGCTAAATCAAGCCATCCTAAACAGGAAACAGCCAATGTGTTCTTCTCCCAGTTTGTGCGCTGTCCCTGAATTCTAATCAGCCAACTACCGAAGGTTTCAGGAGACGACCAAGCAATGTGAGAAATTTCTTGCGTATGTCGGGCGCAGGCGTTGAGGGCAGCTAGTAAGGATTCCTCCGCATTGCGGGCTTGACGGTGTTCTTCGTAATAAGTTTGGAGTTTTAGCTCCTCCATAGGCATTCCAGCTTTCAGCATGGTGCCCATTAAAGCGCTGAGCGTTTTCTGCCACTGGCTAATTCGTTCGCGCGGCTGAAGCTGAATCTCATCGCAAAGGAACCGAAAGAGATATTCGTCCATCAACGACGGACCACACAGCATCGCCCAGTGCTTCAAGGCTTGTCGCGCATTCCAGCCCTGGTCTAAGTCTTGTTGGTGGCTCTGCATCTCATTGTGAATGCGTCCAATACCGCGAACAATACGTTTTGCCGTAAGATATTCTCCAAAGCTTTTATGGGTGAACTCAAACGTTTTTTCGCCATCGGACTGCAACCCACTCTGGCGAAAGTAGAATGCTGTGAGCAGTCGCGTCACGCCCGCTTGTGCCCCCTCCTGGAAGATGTCCAAGAGCCGTCTTAAACCATCACTGCTAGCACAGTGAGACTCAATTTCACGAACAGTGGTGGTGCGTCCATCACCGTGCCACGAGGAAAGCGCAACCTCTTCCAGAATGCGAACAAAGTTATCTAAGGTAACGCCTTGTAAAGAAGGATGTTGACGACGTGACGCCCAACCACGTTCATGTATGGCTCTGAGCAGATCTGTATAAATTTCGTTTAAGTTGGTAGTCTCAGAAATGCTTAGTCTTCCTTGGCCATAGCTGAGCGCTACTAAATAGTTCAGGAGCGGCTGTCCTGTAATCTCGATGAGATTACCTTGATCCAGCTCCTTTGGCAGGCCTGTATAGGCCCGTCCGCTTACGATGCCGTAGTTCTGCCACCAACGATCGCGATGATCGTCAGCTAATAGCTTATGGTCATCAACGTACTGAGTCCGTTCATGCACTGGAACAAAATAAGGCAAGATATGCAGAATTTGTCCCTCCCGCTGAAACTCAACACTGTTCGCCTGAACTGCTACATCGCGTCCACTGATCAATATTTGTAAACGGGTAGTGCGCTGATTCAGTCGATAAAGCTGCTTCTGTGCTTCCCGCACAAACTGCTGCGCTGCCTCGATTCCTACCTTACCTTGCTTCGCCAACTCATCTAAGCCATCAAAGATAAGCAGCACTCTCGGTTCTGCTTGCTCCCGTTCCAGTGGGTTGGGTGGTAATAGCCCATCGGGATCGGACTGTACAAACGCGCCAACTGCCTTGTCTAGCTCTGCACTCAAGTCAAAGAGGTGTAGCGGGATATATAACACAGGCACCTGAGCTGTTTCAGCTAGAGTAGCTGCCAGAATTTTAGTAAACGATGACTTGCCGCAGCCCGGACCGCCACAAATAACACGGATCGCATCTTCGCGATCAGCTTCATCCACCCAGGCCTGCAACGCCGCACTCAAGTCAACCACTACCCGCTCTTCTTCTGGTCGATCAAGTCCTATGCGATAGCCAGTCTCTTGTCCCGGCTGCTTTTTACGGGTGTAGTAGGCGCACAGTGGAACATACACCTGTTTCAGCCCGAAGGCTTCCAGGAACATGGGTTCTTCAACTTGCTGTTGCAACAAGGCACGATAGCGCAACCACGCCTGCTCACGTTCGCTTGCTTTGGTAAAGGGTGTATCGAGCTGCGTTTTGAGACACTCATAATCTTTGGCACGGGCACGCCATTCTTCATGCAGGGCGAAAACAAAATACGTGGGCAGGCGATCACTGATTCCCTTTGCCTCCACTGGCTTTTCCACAAAGCTCTCCAGCCAGGCTGTGAGCGGCACTTTAAAGGCATTCAGTATAGGCAGTTGCTTGGGAGTGCGGAAAAAGTCCTGATTGATGGTTAGCTCAGTTCTCTCTAACGACCAGTCAATATGCTCGCAAAGGCTGCTCAAATCCTCTGGCTGTCTGACCAAAAGCTCTTTGTTGTCCTTCAAGAGTCTTGTAATGGCTCGATCGAGAGAGCGATAAATCAGCAGCCAAGCAATCTGCCCAGGATCAGCCGCTAAACCAACCGCAACGGATGCCTCAACGAGATCGCCCGCAACACCTTCCCATTTGCCGATCGCGCCATTAATGACACCTTTCCCCAGTGCTTTGAAGAGGTCTTTGAAATTTGCTTTGAGAGGACGATTCCAAGCAGAAATGGGCTTGCTAACCGAAAATCCAGACCCAGTATTCATAGCGGCTGGTAGCTCTCTAGGGAAGATTGATTGCTTTCATTAAACCTGTTCAGATGTTGGCATAGTGTGATGTCGATACGCCTGACTCTCTAAATCCACACTAAAAAGGGGATGGAAGCAGAAATCCCTCAAAGCTTTGCAATTTGCTTCAATTTGGCCCGCTTGGAAGCGACAGATGCCAGGGGAGGGCAATTCGGTAGAACCGCTTAGCCGATTCGGTAGAACCGCTTAGCTAACTCGGTAAAAGCATCGTGGTAACGCGGCGTTCAAGGGTGTTTGCTTGATAGTGAACTATCCGCTCTTCAAGACCATGCTCGAACTTTCCCAGGAAGATGTTTTATGGATCGGCGTTGCCTTGCTAGCGTTGAGCGGTATCCAAGTCTCTCAAAGCCTGCTGGCCTTAGGGCTCTGTGCACCGATCGCGGTTCCTTTGGCAGTTGTGGCCGGTAGTGTCGGTATGATTACTTGGGCACTGGGTATTTTTGACGGCGATGATCTCGATCTCTAATATCGAGGTCAGGGCATTCTAGACCGTAGGACTGCCCACGCCAGAGCTGGGATGCTTTTATAGCAGCATACTGACAATGGCGCAATTGTTGACAGGGTTGTTGAGCTGCAAGCTGTCCTTTGAGGAAACGCTCAAAACACCTGTGCTCACGCATCAACCGCTAGAAGGGTTTGTGCCCAACGATGGCGGGCAGTGCGCTTTTTTTAACCTGGTGCCACTGGACCGCCCGATCGCTCTTCCTTACAAGACGATTCTGCTACGGGGTGGCGTAAACTCAGGCAAATCGACAGCGGGCGCTGCCTTCGCCTGCAGCCGTGCCCAGCTTGACCCAGCCTCTAGAGGGCTGATTACCGCTAACAGTTATGGACAGCTCACCACCTCAACGCTGATCTCGCTGGCTGAGTTTTGTCGCAAATACCATGTACCGCTGTCGCCACGCGCTGAAACGGTCGAGGAAACCGCCAAGATGATCGCCGATCGGCGGCTGTGCAAAATTGGCGAGGCATCTGTTCTGGTCCTCTCAGCTGAAGCCTTCACCGGCAAAACGGAAGATTCTCAGGAGCGTGGGCGTGGTCTCCAGATTCGCTGGTTTTGGGCGGATGAGTGGGCATATGCCAAAGGCGGCGCGTTCAATACTCTCATCGGACGCTTAGGCCGTGGTGACGGCGAACTGAAAGGCTTAGGGCTCATTACTAGCAGTCCCAACAAAAACAACCCGTTCAACTGGGTTTACGACCTGTTCGACAATCCCGATCGCGATGAAGCGAAACGGAAAATTTACGTTTCCATCAATTGCCCTACCGCTGAGAACAAGCACGCCGATGCCGACTATATCGACGGTCTGCTCGCGTCCTACACGCCTGAACTGGCAGAGATTGAGCTGCAGGGCGGCTACGTCAAGATCAGCATCGGCAAAGTGTTTGGGTACTTCGATCGCTCGCGTCACGGACTCACAGGAACAGACGCAGTGGACTTCGATTATGAGGCAGCGTTAGACCTGCAGATTGGGTTCGACTTCAACCGCAATCCAGCCACCTGCCTGATTGCTCAACGGCGTGGCAATGATATCTTCTTTATCCGCGAATTCTACTTACCGAACAGCGACACGTTTCAACTGGCGCGGGCAGTCTGTGAGTGGCTGCGAGAGCAGGGGCATCGCCAAAACATCTACATCTATGGTGATGCCTCCGGCAACTCGAAGACGGCCAATAGCGAGAAAAGTAACTGGCAGATTGTTTGGGAAGCGCTGAAGCAATACGGCTTTAAGAGTCAATGCCGCAAGCGCTACAGCGACAGCAATCCAGGCATTCTGGATAGCGTCATCTCAGTGAACACGCTACTCATGCACGGGCGCGTGTTTGTGCTCTTGAGCCGCTGCCCTGAGTTGGTAAAGGACTTAGAGCAGTTGGTCTGGAAGGATGACGCGATTGATAAAAAGACTGACCCCATGCGATCGCACGAGGGCGACATTCTGCGGTACATCCTGCACACGCTGTTCCCCTATAAGCAGCAAGTGGCGAAGAAAGGGCGATCGACCGGCACCAAAAAAGCATTGCCAGGGTTGGTGGTTTAAGCAATGGCATAGCTGCACAACCGCTTAGGGTTCGGACCGTCCCCGCTTCAGTACCTGCTCAGCCGTCAGCCGCAACGCTTCAAATCGGGATTGAATCACCATTTGCTCGGTGTAGACCGCTGCTTCGTAGAAGCCCGCCTCTAAGCTAAAGACCGTGATATGAGCGTCTTTAGGGTTAATCACCCAATATTCAACCACCCCTCTTGCTGCGTATTCAGAACGCTTGTAGCGATAATCGCGCTCTTCGTTACTTTTGCCTGGAGAAGCCACTTCAATAATGAGCTCTGGTGGTGGCATCTCACGGGTAATTGTGCCGCGACCGTCCCCCAAAATGGCTGCCAGTTCTTCTGAGAGCAGCATCAGGTCGGGCAAACGGGTTTTGACCAGGGAGCCACTGACTTCAAGCTCAGTGTCCTTGTAGCACAAGCGCTCTTCCGAGAAAACCTTTAAGAGCTTTGCCAGCAGGAACAGGGCAATTTTTGAATTAATCCGGTCTTCTGGCGGCATTTCAACCAGTTCCCCATCCACTAGCTCATAGCGACGATCAGTACCATCGTCATAGGCGAGGTACTCTTCAAAGGTCATCTTTTGAGTCGTGTTCGGCATGGGCAACGACTGAAATGATTTCTCTTCCGAGTCTAACAGAGGTTTTAGAGCAAGGGCTGATCGGGCAGTGAGCATCGTACACCCTCGCGATCGCGGCTTTCACGGCAACGTTTGAGCATGTAGAGCGACCGATAACATCTATCTTCAGTGCCTAGTTTGATCAGCTTGCGCGTGCCTACTATAAAGCGCGGTGATTTTTAATTCTTGGTGAAAGAGAACTACTATCCCCCTTTGCATGCGGCGCAAAAGGCTCAAGAGTCTTCACTAACGAATCAATCATCATAAGCATTGGTTCATTCACTAAGCCTTTTACTGATCCAGCCCTTTTCAAACTGCAAGGAGACATGATGTCATCCCATCACTCACATCAGCCCCTGCCAGGTAGTGAACGGACTATGCTGCCCGGTGCACGTCAGATGGGTCCTGTGAAGCCAGAGGAACCCATGGAAGTTAGTGTCTATCTGAAAGCGCGTGGAAGCGCCAAGGCTTTAGAGGCGCTGGCCAACCAACTGCCCGGTCAGCGTCAACACTTGAGTCAAGCTGAGTTTGCTGCTCAGCAGGGCGCAGATCCGGACGCGATCGCCAAGGTAGAAGCCTTTGCGCACGAGCATAATTTAACCATTGTGGACGTCAATCCCGCTCGCCGAGTCATTGTGCTCGCGGGTACAGCAACCATGATGAGTAGTGCTTTTCAGGTAGAGTTGCATTATTACGAACACCCACAGGGCCACTTTCGGGGACGTACCGGTACAGTGCAGCTGCCAGCTGACTTAATCCCCATCGTTGAAGGGGTTTTTGGGCTCGATGATCGTCCCCAGGCGCGGGCACACTACCGCCGTTTAGAGACGCGAGCGGCAGCACAGGCGACCACCGCTTACACGCCACCTCAGCTGGCAGCGCTCTATGACTTTCCCACCCAGTTGAACGGGCAAGGGCAGAGTATTGCCATCATTGAACTCGGTGGCGGCTATCGCAGCAGCGATCTGAGAGCATACTTCTCCAGGCTCGGACTCCCCTTGCCCAAGGTTGTCAGTGTTTCAGTGGATCGCGGGCGCAATAGCCCCTCTACAGCCGATAGCGCTGATGGTGAAGTCGAACTGGACATTCAAGTGGCAGGCGCGATCGCCCCTGCTGCTCGACTGGTCGTGTACTTTGCACCGAACAGCGATCGGGGCTTTCTCGATGCGGTCACCACCGCCATTCATGACACCCGCTATCGCCCTTCAGTCATCTCGATTAGTTGGGGTGGACCGGAGTCAACCTGGACGGCTCAGGCACTGCAGGCGATGGATCAAGCCTTTCAGTCAGCTGCAGCTCTCGGTGTGACCGTTTGTTGTGCTGCTGGCGATGGTGGCTCGTCGGATGGTGTCACGGACGGTCGCGCACATGTCGATTTTCCGGCGTCCAGTCCCTACGCACTGGCCTGCGGTGGCACGCGGTTAGAGTCAGCGAACGGTCAGGTCACGAGTGAAGTGGTGTGGAATAACACTGGTAAGGGCGCTACAGGCGGCGGCATCAGTGATGTGTTCGCCTTGCCAGCGTGGCAAGTGGGAGCAGGCATACCGCCTTCCAGCAATCCTGATGGTCGCGTGGGTCGTGGCGTACCTGATGTCGCTGGTGATGCTGATCCGGAGACGGGCTACCAGATCCAGGTGGATGGACAGCTCTTCGTGTTTGGCGGCACCAGTGCGGTCTCACCCCTGTGGGCGGGACTGCTGGCGCTGATCAACCAGAAATTGGGTAAAGCAGTGGGCTACCTCAATCCAGTGCTGTATCAGCAACTGGCTCAAACATCCGTGCTGCGAGACGTGACTAGCGGCAATAACGGTGCTTATCAGGCTAACCCTGGTTGGGATGCGTGTACGGGACTGGGTAGTCCCGATGGCGCAAAGCTCTTGCAGGCGCTGACGGGTACTCAGCTGTAACCACTTTCAGGTAGAACCTGGCCTCGAACCTAAAAAACAAGGCTTGGTAGGAAAGCAAAAGCAGCCGTAATCCCTGTGATGAATCTCACTGCAAGTTCAGGCGGCTTCCCCTTGCATTTCTACCAAGATCAGCGAGACGTATGCCTTCCCTACTGCGATCGCGTTTTCAGCGGTTTTGAATGTGCGTGGCTGCTGGGTGTTGCCCCAGTCTTCACCTTCGGGGTCAAGGGCGATGAAGCTATAGCGTCCGTTGGGTTGGAGCGTCGGGACAATGAGCCAGGTGCCGTTGAGATGAGCAACGGCTTGGGCATAGAGGAGCTGCGGTGCTCTTACAGCAACAGCTAAAGCGCTGTTCTGCTCTGAGACTGCTAGATTAGACATGGTTCTACCTTGTAGTGTGGTTGAACAAACGGCGATCGCCAGACCGGGAAGTTGGGTGATCGCTGCAATTATTTGACTGACCCATTCCTCTTGGTCAATGTTTTATCAGAAGCTGGCAGCTGTTCTTTGCACACTAAGAACGCTGCAAACGAACTGACCTGCTCAAACGGATGACGTGTTTACGTTGGTCTCGACAAAGCCAGCCTTCAGCATGTCTGCCCTACCGGTTAAACCGGCTGTTGCGGTATGAGCACTACTGCCCCGCTCCGGCTCTATGCCAAGCGCAGCAGAACTTTTCCGTAGGTAGCTATGGCCCTACGAGATTGTGTCAGGACGGATAGTAGACCGTGGCGAAGTTTCAAGGCGATCGCGGAGTCGCGCGATCGCCGAGTACATCTAAAAAGTGCGGTCTCTCTAAACTAAGGCCAAGGCTGGCAAGTTAGTTGAGACGCACTGACACACATGGATCGCCGTATAGGTCCCGTTAAAGCTTGGCTGATAGGTTTCAACGGCTTCCACCCGCCACTGACTGGGTACACGTCGCCCGCGTGTGGGGTCGTCAGCGTCTGCCTCCATTGAGTAAAGCCGTCCTGTGGGAGGCTTGCCGTCAATGTCTAAGCCGTCACTAATGACGTAGTTTTGACAGACTTGCACATCCAAGCTGATTGCTGGATACGAGTCGCGCATTTGCCTGGCTGACCATAGTGCCCGCTCTGGTATGACTGTGCCTTCGGGGGCGATGAAAGCCAGATAGGCCGCTTTGTCATCGTGGTGGTAGGTCTCAATATCTAGTACGATCCAGCGTCGTTCGCCGCCGATCACAACAGTAGCCCCGATCTGAGGAGGCTCTGAGAACCGGATCAGATCGGTTTCTCCGTCCTGATTCATGCCGCTCGAAACAGGCTCAAAAAAGACCAGTGACATGACTTTTACCTCCAATAACGATCAAAGCGTGCAACTTCCCTGGAGTCGCCCCCAAACACGCACCACCAATCGTAGAGCGTTCCGCGCGACCGATTCCGCTCAATTCTGACTAACCTAAGCTTAAAACCTCCTTGCCGAAAGCGTTTTTCCATATCTCTACAGCCGTCGTAGTTTTTCACCAGTCGTCCCGTTGTGGCTTGCTTGCCTGAGTCATCTGGTTGGCGATCGGTGCGAAGTTCTCTCGGCGCTTTGCGGGTTGGGACGCATTGCCCTGGCGTACACCAGAGCTTCGGACCATTTCGCCAAAGCACCCAAGCGCCTGCCGTTGCCAGGACGACAGCGCACGCTTCGGGTTGAGCGTAGCAGGCAGCCATTGCTGCCCTTGCAGCCATTGGATTAGCTTGCGCGGGCTGTGGCATCGTGCTGGGAGCGAAGAAGGCAGTGAGAGCGATCGCAACAATCCTGCTTTTTGTGAGCATTGGTTTGGTCATTGCCGTGCCCCTGGATAGGGTGACGCGACCCATTTAGGAGCCTCAACAGTCTCGATCTCCCCTGTCCATTTGCCAGCCGAGTCGTAGGGGATCTTGACCATCCCTCCTGCTGCTGTCCAGTAATAGTCTGCTTCTCGCGTGTAAGAGTCAGGGAACCCGATCACGGAATGCGGGACTGAAACTCACGCTAATGACCAAAGACTGATGCCCGGTGAAGGTCTGGAGAGCCTTGCCCGTCGCCACGTCCCACAGCTTGATGATCTTGTCCCCACTGCCGGAAGCGAGGGTCTTGCCATCGGGACTGAAACGCACGCTAGTGACAACATCCTGATGCCCGGTGAGGGTCTGGAGGGCCTTGCCCGTCGCCACGTCCCACAGCTTGATGGTGTTGTCCCCACTGCTGGAAGCGAGAGTCTTGCCATCGGGACTGAAACTCACGCTCCAGACAGCCTCCTGATGCCCGGTGAGCGTGTTGTGTTCACTGACAACATTCATAGCTTGCCACAGTGCTGCAATCACTTGGGTTTGCAGATTCGTCTTGGTCAAGCCGGTTCGATCCAATTGTTTGAGCTGCTGCCCTGCCTGCAAACTGACTAACAGAGATTCAAAGACTTGACCGGAAAGAAAAGCCCCCTCAGCAGCCGTACTAACTAAGCGCACATCGGCCAGGGCTAACTTTTGCTCTGACTGGCGCTCGTTTTCTTGAATCCGTTGCTGCGTCACGATAACGGCCCCGATCGCCGCCGCCACGATCGCACCCAAGCCCACAAACCCAGCGCGTACAATCCGCCGCGCTACCTGATCCGCCTTTTGCACCGCGAGGCTAGTCTGCAAATATTCCACCTGTAGCTCTGTAGGGCGTGGTGTCTTGCCTTGCTGAAACCACTGTTGCGCTTCGGTCAGGTCTTGCCCCCGCAACACGGCTCCAGTATCCCGCTGCTTGTTGTCCCAGTCGATCGCCCGTTGCAAAAGCCGGGTATGCAGTTTCACATAGTCGAGGTCGGTGTCGATCGTCTCCAGCAAACTTTGTAACGCCGACTCAAAGTCATCCGTCTCGCGGCAAAAGAGCCAGTTGATTTCTTGCAGGGCTGGATGCACGTCGGCGATCGCAAACCCCTCACGGAAGACGATCGGTACTAAGCGCTTTTTACACTGCACGGCATGGTCAATTTCGTCTCGACAGACTTTAGAGGCTACAGAATCAGGACTGAGCACAAAGGCAAACGTGTTGGTCCCCTCAATCCCCCGCTGAATCTCCTGCCACCATTTTTCGCCCTTGGCAATACTGGCCCAATCCACCCAAGTGTCTCGTTGCCGCACTTGGATCGCCTCACTCAGCCGCCGTACAAAGTCAATGTCCTTGCGGGAATAAGAGATGAAGACATCAGTAGTGCCCTTCGGTAAGGCTATCTTTGGTGCTGAGCCAGCCTTGGCAGCGTCCGTCATTACGGTGGCACAAAAGTAATTCGTACCCACAGAATATCAGGCTCATGCTCTGCCTTGACGGCTTCACAAGGAATTCATTGTGAATGCCAGGACGGGGACTTGAACCCCAGGCACGAGGATTTTTAGATTTTTCCTTTTTGAAGGTAAGATTCGCACTCCCTAAGAGAATCTGAAGACTGCGCCTTGGGCTTATGAATGCAGTCTCAAAAGACATGAAAACCTTTCTGAGAAGAAGTTCCAGCCTTGTCTGTCGTTGCTAGCATTCTCGAATTAGATGGCGAGTATTCAGGTTAGCTCCCTTCTTAAGGCATACCCTCTAGGGCTGTACTTACCCTAGGGCAATTCAAAATCTGCCCATTCAAAGCAGTTTTATCTCCGTGGATGAAGAAAAAGTTCTTGTTGATCGGTAGGAAATAAGGTCTGCGACACGACTAGAACCTCTCAGTAGCTTGTCCAGTAAAGTTGTTAGCTCTTGCTTCTATCTGCCACTCCAAGTGTAAAGCAGTAATATTGCTGATTTGAACATCGCGTAAAGCTGGAGGCAGCTTTTCTTTATTCGATGCCATGAGCAAAACGGATCGAATAATATGGAGGGCAAAGCTTTAGGTATAAGCCTTTCCAGTTACTGTGACTATTAATAAAATATGAACGGAACCTCTTTCTTCGATGAGCAAAAAGAGCAATCTGCAATAAAAGCTAGAATTGTTGAAAAGTATTTCTGGGTTTGGGCAAAAGTCATTATTCCAACTGTTAAGAAATCGGCTCCAGAGCCAAGAATTGCTTATATCGACCTTTTTGCTGGACCGGGGCGGTATAAAGATGGCTCAAAATCAACTCCAGTAAAAGTCTTGGAAACTGCTAGTTCAGAACCAGATATGCAAAATATGCTGGTATCTATATTTAACGATGCTGACCCAGAGAATGTTAACTCACTTCGGAACGCTATAGAGTCAATTCCAGGAATAGAGAATCTGAAATATTGTCCTCAAATACTTAATAATGAAGTCGGAAACAGTATAGTTGAAACATTTCAAGCGGCCAAATTAATCCCTACTCTGTTTTTTGTTGACCCTTGGGGCTATAAAGGATTATCTCTGCAACTTATCAATTCAGTTGTCAAAGATTGGGGATGTGATTGCATCTTCTTCTTCAATTACAATCGCATCAACATGGGTTTAAGCAATGATGCTGTTAAAGAACATATGAATGCTCTGTTTGGACAGTTACGGGCGGATCAAGTTGGTGAACAATTAAAAGGACTTAATCCGCAAGAGCGTGAATTGACAGTTGTAGAAGCAATTTGTGAGGCTTTGGAAGAAATGGGCGGTGAGTATGTTCTCCCATTTCGCTTCAAACATGAAAGTGGGAATCGCACTAGCCATCATCTAATCTTTGTGAGCAAACACGTCAAAGGCTACGAAATCATGAAGGAGATAATGGCTAAAGAGAGTTCTGAGCAGATGCAAGGTGTAGCATCTTTTGAGTACAATCCTGCAACTCTTCAACAACCGCTCCTTTTTGAGTTAACTCGTCCTCTTGATGAGCTGGAAACTATGCTGCTGGACACCTTCTCAGGAAGAAGCATGACTATGGAGGAAGTTTATAACCAGCATCATGTTAGGAAGCCTTACATTAAAAAAAATTACAAGGCTGCTCTCGGTAGTCTTGAAGCTCAAAGTAAGATTTCAGCAGATCCACCTGCTAACAAACGTCGAAAAATGAAGGGAGAAATTACGTTTGCAGATTCAGTAAAAGTAGTGTTTCCAGCTAAGCAGTAAGTTCCAGTTTACCTGAACGTCTTGCTGCTTTCAGTGGAATACTTCCCCATTTCTGAACGTGCTGATTCCAGGCATCAGGCATCTCATCCCAGATCTCACCATTGAGTAATTTACCTCCCGCTTTCGGCGTTCTTCCTCCAACTTGCTTGAAGAAAAACGCTACTTCTGCATTTTTACACTGATCACGGATATCCTCTGCCCAGTTGAGGTTCATTGAGCGATGTTTTTGTCCAGATTCCCCCCCTACAATAACCCAGTCAATTCCAGACAAATCAAGTCTTAGCGCTCCTAAAAGTGGCTCGCATGAAATGAAGCGTACTGAAACAGGAACCAGACGCAGACATTCAATACGATCGACGTAGTTTTGATTCTCAACAGACACACCTAACCAAACGTTTTCTGGAAAATCTAACTTATAAGATAAATCACGTAGACGCTCATGCCGCTTTGTCAAAATTTGATACACGTGCCAAGGTGTTGAGCGAATGATAGAGAAGACTTCCTTGATAAATTCGAGGGGCACTTCTTCATGGAAAAGGTCACTCATTGAGTTAACGAAAACCCGGCTTGGAGTGCGCCAACGCAGCGGCTCTCCCAATCTGTTTGGATGCAAAGTCAAGACAAACCCATTAGAAAAGTTTTTAGGAAAACGCTGTGTAAGAGTTTCAGCATAGCAGTGTAAACACCCTGGGCTAATTTTGTCGCAGCCCGTTGTAGGATTCCAGGTTTTGTCGGTCCACTCAATACCAGTGTGTATGCTAGACATATTTCAACTCCGCAAGCTACATCCTTGGCAGATATTACCTGCCTGGAATTTTATAGTCTATTTGTACTATACCATTTTGGTAAGCACATCTCTTACTGCACCCCATTTCTACGCTGGGCGAAAGCAAATAAGGTGCAATGTGTGCAAAACATTACAGTCTTTCAAGAAAGCAGAGGTTGTTTGCGAGACCATAAACTACGCTTATGAAATTTAAGCAACGATTGCTTCGCAAATCTCTGTACTTACTTAAATACAAACTTTAGCCTTGGACATAATTTGGCTTATATCGCTCATGGGCTATCGTCTGAAACCTCGATTCTCTCGTTTGGTCTAGCTCCTACGTGCAAGCTGAAACCCTTATTGTTACGTTGCACTTCTGCGGGTTGCCGCAGTTAAACATCTTTAGGGACCACTAGATTTAGGCTTCTGGGCTACTGAAGCTTGGCGCTATCCATACACCTTATGCCGCTAGCTCCCGCCCATACCGATTACTGCACGCGCCTATTTTTGTATACGGTGCGAACTGAAAAAATGAAGCTATTGAAAGCCTCATCGCTCATGGATATTGCTGTAACTTGTTGGAGCTACAACCGCTCCCACTCATCTCTGCTAATCCCAGCCTGACGCAGAATTTTGCTCAGCAAAGTGCGGTCAATATCGCGATCATGCGGGTTAGGGATAGTAAGCTTCAGTCCGCCCCTGGTCATATACTGATGCTTTCCACCGGGGTAGGGGCCATCAAACCCAGCTTGGCGCAGAGCGAAGACCATGTCCCGCCACTTGATCGGTCCAAAGGCTGGCATCAAGCAACCTCTTGTTGCGGTGCGTTCAAGTCAATGCCATCGATGACAGGTAGCGTATGCCCGAGACGTAACCCCAGCACCAACCAACCTTCAAGGGCATCCTGTACGTTTTCGCGGCAGTCTTCCAGAGTGTCACCTGTGCTCCACACACCAGGGCAATCAGGAATCTCGCCATAGAAAGCAGCATCTGAGTCCTGTAAGAACTCGTACGTTGCTTTGTGCATAGCAGCTTGGATGTAGTTAATCAGCATCAGTCTCGGATGTACGCGTACAGAAGAATTAGCTTCGAGTGTCTAAAACGTTCGTTTTGGTGGTCCGATCATAGGGCGAGGGTGGAGCGGCTAGACTAGCAGTTAAGCAGCAGCAATCCCGCTACTACCAATGAGTATATTACTCAATCCTGCTGGGGCTTCCTCTGCCGAGCGTTCTAGGGGCATTAATCGCCCTTACACTAGACGACTTCCCAATCGTAGCGCTTGTGCTAATAGCGCCTGGTGCTGGGCACACTGAAGCCTAGAGCTACCGATACACCTTATGCCGCCAGCTTCCGCTCAGACCGATTACTGCACGCGCCAATGGGTCGAGCAGTACATCGCTGATTCCCTCACCCATGCGATCGAGTGCCGTTTTAAGCCACTCTTAGAACGCCAATGCAATACCGCGATAGTCGATGCAGTCGCCGCATCCAAGCGCGAAACCCATCGCGCCATCTCCGGCTTTGCAGCACGCCTCTTTCACCAGCTACCGCAACTCATCGCCCGCACCTTGCAGAGTTCTAACCCAGACTTCCTTATTGACTCTGAAGCGCTGGCAGGACAACTACAAACCGCCTTTGAAGATGTGCTAGCAGTCCGTAAAAAGGTTGTTTAGCACCCCGCCCGATCGTTCCTGATGGACTGCCCACGCCTGAGCTGGGATGCCTAAAACTCACTACGCCACACTTGTGGAGGCATCCCCGTGGACTATCTGACGAAAGACGAAGCCAAAGAATTATTTTCTAGCCTGCTTACTGAAGGACTGGGGCAACTGGAAACCAACCTCTCTCGCCAGCTGCAGACGCAAGCCGAACAGCTGAGTCGCCGCGCTGAGTCAAGTTCTAGCCTTGATTGGCTCGATAGCCTGATTCAGGAAGCCGAAGGGCTGGAAGGTATAGAAGAGGACACAGAGACTCCTGACGCTGCTTACGATGAATCCGATCTAGGGGACATCGCCAACAATCCCGCGATCGCTCAGCTCAAGCAAAAGCTTTCAACGCTGGAGCGCGAGAACACCCAATTTAGAACTCAGTGGCAGCAAGAGCAGGCGCGCCGCGAGCAGGCAGAAGAAGACACGCGCGTAAACGGTATGAGAGCCACCGCGATCCAGGATCTCAGCCTGGGTAATCGCGTGGTGAATCCCGCGCAAATGCTCTCGCTCTTGCTCCAGGAAGGCAGAGTCATTGAGCAGGGCGATCAGTACGTCGTCAAAAAAACTGACAAACACGGTGATCTCTTCGTACCGCTCAAAGATGAGCTGGATGGTTTATTAACCACTGATTACAGCCACTTTGCCGCTCGCCGTGAGGGCACAGGCAGCGGTGCCTACCCTGGCAGTCCACCCCGCACCCCAGTGACATCCTTCAAGTATTTCGACCATGACGGCAAGCCCACCGTTGATCCAGGGCAAGCCATGCAGACCGATCGCGCGGGCTACCTGCAAGAATTGGCCGCCGTACAACCACGCTAAAGTCTGACTGCCTTGTTGGGCATGCTGAAAGAATCAGAATCGGATTGCCCACGCCAAAGCTGGGATGCTTCAAACTTGACTCCTGCGGAGCATCCCCATGCCAGTTACGTTCGGTCACGACGGGCTCATTATCCCGAAAAGTTTGACGGCTGACGCCCTTATGCAAATGAATCAAATGAGCTTTTTCGCCAAAGCTTCGAATGGTGGCTTTGGCGAAGGCGCGTTTGAGTACGGCGCAACGGTCCAGTTCCGCCGCGTACAGATTATGGAAGCGGAGGACTACGATCCTCGCAGTGGTGACGCGGCACGCACTGATGACCCTGGTTATGTGCTGGGTGATATTGTGCTCAATCACCTGCTCACTACAGGCGTCCAGCGCTACAGCTCAGACTATCGAGGGGACAAATACATCGAAGATGTTTCACCTCAGCTGGCGTTTGCACTGACCAAAAAATTTGACAACGCGCTCTACAGCCAATTCCGCACCCCCACTCATGCCAGCACCGGCGCGGTGCAATACGGCGTTGGCATGCCCTTGCGGATCGTGGCGAACGACACCAACGGCACGCTCACTCACTTCACCCAGGACTTGCTGATTAATGCAGCTGCCTCCCTGGAAGAAGAAGACGTACCGCCGGGTGAACTGTATGCAGCACTGGCGACTCGTGCCAAATCTGCCTACATTGGCGAACAAACGCCAGTGGATGCCGGTTACGTGTATGGGCAACTCGGCGTCTCTGAACTGGTCCAACGCAACCTACCCAACGGGCAGCTCGTGCCCCGTCAGGGCTTTATGGTGGGTGGCACCAATGTCATCGGGCGCAATGGTTCTCAGGCCGCCGTGACAGACCTGGATACCGCTTCGAGCAACCAGGCATCGCTCGCGATCGCCTCGGTGGCCGTCAACACCCAATTTACGAAGGCGGATGCCTACGTCATCGACGGTGGCAGCGCGACGCTACTGGGCGCGATCGACCTCACTCTCACAGCAACGGCGCTCCAGGACATTGCTGTGGGTCAAATTGCGCGCCTGGGCGCTGACAATGGCACCACAAAGGCCTACGGCATCGTGCTGCGTGTGTCTGGACTGGTGGTGACGCTCGTGCCCTACGCGCCAGACGGGATCCAGCTCAGCACAGCTGATATCAGCACCACGAGCGACAAATTCTCCATTCCCAAAATCAACTCGGTCAACGTTGGCTATAAGTCTAACGCCCTGGTCTTCGACACCCGCCAAATGGAAGCGCCGCCCGATCAAAGTGGTGGACGCATGGCAGGCGCTCAAGATGAAAATTCTGGTCTGCTCCTGCAGTACTGGGAAGGCAGCTACGATGTGAATCGCTTCAAGTCCTACACCCTAGCCACGCTGATGTTTGGCTCAAAGTTCACAGACTACCGCTGCGGCTGCTTCATGCTCTCGGCCTGAGCGGATTACTCCTGACTTCTGACCACTCTCGCAGCGGCTGTCCGCGAAGGAATCCAATGATCACGCTTTACGCCCCTGTCACCTACGAACCGCGTTTAGTCCCCGATATGGAGGTCAAAGGCTTCCTGCAGCGAGGCTATCGTCGGCAAGACCCCAATAAACCCACCGCCAGTGCTGCACTGCCTTCAATCGCCAGCCCCAATGATGAGGATAGCAAGCGAGTGAATGTCAATACCGCCTCACTGAAAGACCTGGCCGCCCTGCCCGGTAGCTCGATGATGTTGGCCAATCTCATCAAGTCCAGTCGCCCCTATAAGGTCGTAGAGGATCTGCTTGAGGCCACAAACGAGATTGATTGGCTAGCGATCGAGTCCAAACTCATGTTCTAGCGCTCTCTAGTCTGCCGCCTCATGCCCCTCCTCGATCACGAAAAGCATCTCTTATACGAGCTGTTCGGTATCCCTTATGAGCCGATCGCGGTGGAAACGGGTGAGTATGGGATGCCCATCACACAGGCAATTCTCGACCCGATTCAAGCACCCGCCACCCGTCTAAAAGCGGCAATCAGCTCCATTGACGCGGACGAGACGAAAGTTGTGCGAGTGCGTGAGATTCTCGCCGCTTACAGCGATCTGAGTCTGGACCCCTCTCCCATTGAGCGCAACGGTTACTCGTTACGCCCTGGCAAAAATATTCGCCTCTATCGACGGCTGTTGTTCACGTATACCGGCCTGATCAGCGACATCAACACTCACGGCAATCGGCTCCCACTCGGCTAACGGCTATGGCAACTCTGAGCTCTACACAATGGACTACGTTTGAGCTACCCATTACCGTCAGGCAGCCCAGCGAACTATCGGGTGTCCCTGGTACGCCAGTCGATTTGACAGGCAGTACCGCTGAGGGCTGCCTGTTCAAGGGCTTTACGGCGACTGAACGCTACCTGCTGACCTTCGAGTTTGCCAGCGATCGCACCACTGGCACGGTAACAGCAAGCCTAGAACCCGAACAAACTGGCGCAATCCCCTACGGCGATTATCTTTGCCAGATCAAAATCACCGGTAGCCTGGGCCGCGTGCAACTGCTGCTCAACGAAACCATCACCATTGCACCAGGGAGACCGCCCCATGCTTGAGGTCACGGTTCAGCCGCACCAGGTTGAGGTGCTTTTGCAACCGGAAACGGCGCAAGTCACAACGCAGCCACAGCAGTTTGCCACCGCTATCACGACTCAGTCCAGCGCGGCGATCGTGCCACCGCAGGCGCTACAGGTCACGCCACAACTGCAAACCGCTGCTGTCATTGAAACCGCGAAGCAGGGACCAGCGGGACCACCGGGACCAGGCGGCGCTAGCAGTCCTGGCGAGCAAGCTTTTACGGGACAAACGCTCGTCACCGTGGACCACAACCGAGGCTATCACCCGCTCGTCACGCTCTCAAATCTTACAGGAAGCGAAATTGAGGGCGCGATCGAGCATCCGTCGCTCAATCGCTTCACCGTCTTGTTTAACGTACCTCAGTCCGGTCTGGTGACTTATTTTTAGGAGTTCTGGCAATGGCCCAGCGTCATGCTTACGTCGATCTCAATCTGAACAAGCAAGCCTTAATCGCGGCGAAGGTCTATCCGCTTTCGACCGCTAACCGTACTGCTTTAAGCCTGGGATCAAGCGATGCGGGCTTGCTAGCCTGGGATACGGATCTCAATGAGCTGTATGCCTGGAATGGTACAGCCTGGGTGCGAGCGGTCACCACGATTACGGGCGCGATGACCTTTCGAGGTGGTATTGCAGCAAGCGCCAATCCCCCTTCAACGCCTGCCAATGGCGATACCTACGTGTTTACGAGCGCTGGCACGCTTAACGGGACTTGGTCGCCCGTAGATACCGTGGCGATCGGGGATCAGGCCATCTGGGATAGCGCCGCTTCGGTCTGGCGTTACATTCAGGGCAATGTCGTCAGTGCCTCGACTTCCGTTGAGGGCACAATCCAGCTTGCTACCCAAACCGAGGTGAGCACGGGCACCAACGCCCAAAAAGCTGTTACGCCAAGCACCTTAGCGGGGTATGTGCCTGATAACGCACTTACAGCGCGTCTGACACGCCGGTTTGCGACCAATATCACCAGTCTTGTGGTCGGCACGCCTCAAACCGTGACGCATAACTTGAACCTGGCTAATCAAAATGATGTCGTGGTTGAGTGCTGGCAGGGTGGGCTCAAGGTTGAACTGGCTGTTTCGTCTAGCTCCGCCAATGCGGTCATTGTGGAGTCAAATGTGGCGCTCTCCAACGTTCGCGTCATCTGCGAGGGCTGATGGCAAAACGCAATGCCTACGTTGATCTGGACTTGAACGGTAGCCAGTTAACAGCGGGTCTGGTGCGATCGCCTTCGGTTTCGCATGTGGTTGTGCGCCAGTGTGTCCTGAATGGCAGCTATGACAGCAATGGACAACCAAATGCGCTCGGCGCTGGATCGGGCTTGTCGGTAGTGCTAGCCGCCAGCAGCAGCACCCCTTTCACGTTGGCGTTCGCTGCAGGGTATGACGCATATGGGTGTCTGGATTATGTGGGTCAGTTCACGAGCAGCCAGACGATCTCAGGGCTGACAGCGAACGCTACACAACTCTTTATCTATGTCGATCGCAACCCATCAACCGGTGCGCTCACGTTCGGCTTCACCACTCAAGGTTACATCTATCAGTTTAAGCAAACGATCGCCTCGCCAGCAGCTACGTTTCACTGGTTTGACCTGACGACGTTCACCATGAAGACCTATACAGGCTCAGCGTTCGTGCCGGTGCAACGCGTCATCATTGGGGAAGTTGCAACCAACGCTACCAGTGTCACGAACGTGATCACCTATGCCTATCGCGGGCATTTTGCCAGCAACTGGATCGCAGTGGCCGCAAACACCGTCTACACGGTCAACCATAACTTAGGCGTGCAGCTCGCTTCTGCGTCGGGAAACCTTCAGTTCTGGACCTCAGCTACAGGGAGCGAGGGTGATGCGGTCCTTGCGACGCCCTCGGTTTACTTCAACGCCAAATACTATGGTTATCAAACGAATAACGCTGTGTCTGCTGCCTGGAAACTTTTGCAGTTTGCGACGAAAGACTTTGTCCTTCTCGATACCTCAAACAACTGGCAAACGACTGGCTATTATCAAGTTCGCATGACTAGAGGATGGTAGATAATGCCGCTTTATCTCGCTGGGAATGGCACCGTGTACGGCGGCGAGCGGCGATCGCCAACTTCGTACCGACGGCACCTTTGACCCTAAGTTGCCCAATCGACCCTCCCCGAATTACGAATGGAATGGCTCTGCCTGGTCGCTGCCTGCAAAAGCGGCGAATTGGCAAGGACTGACAGAAACTTTTAGTTTCCCTGGTAATGGGCTTTACACATCAGTTTACAACAGTGTGAAGGCTGCCAATACCAGCGATGTGCTTGATCATTGGGGCAACTTTAAGCTCATGCTGGCGACTCCGAGTTTGCAAACTATACCAGCACTAGCTGCTGGCCTATCCTATTTGGTCTATTTACTTGCTCAAGCAGGGCAGACGATCCCTGCCGAAGCCAAACAGGAATGGAATTCTCTGGTCATCAACACAAACTTTCCAGATAGCTGCAAGCTCAGCTAACCCACATTTTGGGTACGGCTATGACCATGCCCAAAAAAATATTTTCAAACCCCTACTGAAAGCGCTATTCAAGCGTAGACTTCAACCTTGACATCGTGGGGGTCTCCCGTTCGAGTCGGGATGTGTCCATCGGCTGAAACTCGCTTAAATAGCGGATTTCGCCATTTTAAAGAACTCTCAGCTAGAACTGCTATTCTCAACAAGGTATCTCAACCTGACACAACCTGACACGGTTTAACACGCTGATTGAGATAGGATTGCGATACTGAAATCTACCTAGAGCCGCCTTCAGAGGGTTGGATTGGATATGGGTGTATCGCTAGCTTTGCCGCCAATTGTATCTCCATTGAAGAAGCGGCAGAAGTCGCCGAAAGGGACAGTTTCGGTGCAGGTATTTAAGGGGAGGCTTAGATTGTGCTGGAGTTTTCAGCGTCAGCGGTACTTTCTCTACCTGGAACTGCCGGAGGGTAAGACGAACTGGATTGTGGCAGAGGGCAGGGCGAAGCAGATTGAAGGCGATATGGCGACGGGAAACTTCGATCGCACACTAGCGAAGTAAAAGCCGCAGCAGCGGGTCAGTAGTGCCTTAAAAGCCGTTGACTTGTTTGAGAAGTTTATGTAGCACAAGGCGAAACGGATCTACAAGCGAACGTTGGAGAAGTACAGAGCGCTGCAATCGAGCGAGGTTTGTGTCGTTAACACCTCGACTGCAATCAATGTTGTCAGCTCGAAAAGTCAAACAGGTCGCAGTCTTCTAGTCGGCGGGCGGCTCTTTGCACGGTGCGAGGGTCTACGGACAGCAGAGCAGCAATTTCGACAGGTAGGGGAATGTCTACCCAGCGATCGCCATAGGGGCCACGTTTCCAGAGGTAAAGCCAGCGGTCATATTGAGTCCCTGTAAGCTTTAGGGTTCGGGCATACCGAATCAGATCCTTGAGAATCTGCACAAACTGGAGAGGCTTTTGTATCCCTGATGCTTCAGTTTTATATCCTTCAGAGTGCGGAGCGGAATTTGTCATGATGCCGATAAGTACAAGTAGATGCCCCGCTGCTGGCTGTAGATGGGGCATTTTTCCTATGCAGGCTTTTGTATCCAGCTATAGGATCTAGAGGATAAACAAAAAACTTGCTGTGACTGCATTTCAGAGCTGTCCCACGCTGTCATAGGACAGCACTACAGGACATACGGCACAGCACAGGACGCAGGCCAGGACAATGGAAACTCAACTCGATTCGTTCCCAGTCGCTCAACTGACCGATCGCTACAATGTGGCGCGATCAAATATCTATAATCGCTTGCAAGGGCTTAGCATCCAACCAGAGAAGCAGGGTAGTAAGTCGGTGATCAATGCTGACACATTGCCTTTATGGATGCCCTGGATCAGCATCTTAAAGCTGGCGGTACGATCGCAGACTTTGCTCAGACGCCGGAGAGTTCGTCCTACGGTCAACAGGACAACAGGACAATGACCCATAGAGCTTCAATCGCAACGGCTCCTGACTTCAGTGGCATGGTGGAAGCGATCGCAGATCAGGTGGCTGAACGTCTGCGTCAATCCGCCCCGCCCCAGCTTCCCGCCCTTACTCCAGTCATTGAGCCAATCGAGAAGTACAGACATTTGCATGAAATCTGTGAAGCTGGCTATCGCCTGAGCACGAGTGATTCAGCCCCACTCTTGGGGTTAAAAACACTGCCGGGGAACGCGTTCGATCGCCATCAGGTTTGACAGAAAAATGACCTTCAGTAAGCTATGGCCAAGCTTAGAGCCGCCTTCAATATCGGTTGCCCAGTTGCCTGGGTCCATATAGCCCACTGAAACTAATAGCCCTGGCTCTACAACGGCAAGGAGCTTCCGCCAGGGACTTCCCGTTGGTGGTACGGTGACAATACCCTGCACTTCTGATGGACAGAAGGGGGCGGTTGGTCGGTCAGGCAGTCTCCACTGCATTAGGGTGCGATCGTTCCCTCTGTTTGGCAAACTGGTGCTTTCTGTTTTGACCATACAGTGACTGCCGTGTTGTGAACAAGGGTGATGGGAATGCAGTGGGCAGTGTTCTAAGTTAGCTGATCGCTGAAAGCTGACCGCTAATGGTTTCCATGTCACGCAAGTACGGCTGGGCGGCTGGTTGGCTGGGGTGGTTCGATCGTTTCTGCAACTAAGCGCGTGTGGTAAAGGTTCGCAACTTGCGGCTCTTCGCTAGCAAGGGCAATCTCCATCTCGTCAAAGATCGCGACGGTGACTGGGTCAGTCAGCCTGTTGCGCAATTTGTAGATGTCAATCACTCCCGTTTGAAGATCGCCCAACGCACGACGCAAAATGTTCGCATCGCCCCAGCTGAACTGTAACCATGTTTTCAGATGGGCGTAAGCACCACTGGCAGCAGCCTGAAACGATTGCTTCTCACCGAGAACGGCTAAGCGGTTTTCGAGCAGAGTGAGGTGACGTTGCCGAGTTGTGCGGATCGCGAAAAAAACGCGACTCATTTCTTCATCGGCAGCATTCTCGGCGTAGTGCTCAAAGGCTTCAAGCCCATACCGCTCAACCGCGATCGCCGTATTCAAACCTTGCACAATCTCGCTTCTGGTAGAACCGCCCCACTCTTCGCCCAGTTTCCACCAGCTAGCATCCCCATCCGTTTCGTTAGGCAGAGTTGTGTCGGGTACCGATAGCCCCAACCGTTTCAAAATCGCTGTGGTGAAAATTGGCAAATCACCTGGACGACGCGCGGTGATCAGGTTGCCATCGACAATCAACGGCTCGTCAAAAACCGTAGCGCCCGCATTCTCAAGGTCTCTCCGAATGGCTTTGAAGCCCGTCACCCGTTTGCCCCGCACCAAATCGCCTTCAATCAGCAGCTGCGGCCCATGACAGATGGCGGCGACCCATTTCCCCTGCGCGATCGCATCCTTGACAAACCGAACCGTATTGCGATTCGTACGCATGACATCGGGTGCCATACCACCGGGAATAATAACCGCATCAAACTCCTTGGCAAGCACTTCTGTCGTCGTAGCATCCGCTTTTATAGCAATGTTGCCCTGCTTACCCCTATACTCTTCATTCATGCGAGAGCCCAACACGACTACGTTTGCACCCGCTTTTTGCAAAGCATTGTAAGGGATTTGAAATTCACTGTCTTCGACATTTTGTTCAATTAAAAGAGCCACTCGTTTTGCGATCGCTTGACCATTCAGCATGATGTTCTGGAAGTTATGGTGTTGGGCAAGAGGCAGTATCAACAGAACACACGAAAAGCCAGAAGGAAGCATTACGAAAAATTAACCATTACGTACGCAATAACACGGTTGTTTTTTCGCTTTCAGGTATGTAAGCACGACTGATGGTTTATCAAATCAAACTTAATGCTTAGAGGAAATAGGGGCATCACCCCTCAGAGAGGCGATACAGCGTTCCAGCCACACTCAGAGCGATCGCGCACAACTGTATCGCAACTGACAATAACAGCCGTTTTTTAGCCAGCAGACCACTGGTGTTTGCTAAAAAGGGTACAAGACGATACCTGCCATTACGAAAGCGCACGATCGTTCACCCTTAAGCAAAGGGCATTAAATAACACCGACTTTTGTCTGTTGAGTCTCGCGGCCTCAACCCAACCGACCCAGTGATTTAATCTACGATCTTAAAGGCGGTTTCTGAGCAGGCTCCAGTGAGAGCCAGTGTCTACGGTGAGACGGTTGTGGCAGTGGACGTTGTGCCAGCAATTCCCTGTGTAAACTGGTCCACCGTTAAGGTTTGGATCAAACTCAACGGTAAGGGTGATTCACTAATAGCGTTGCCATAGGAGGCACTCAAATAGCTGCGATAGGTGGGCTTGTTGGCAATATAAGTTTGGAAAAACGCCACTGCCAGGGCATTGATATAGCGTCGAGCGATCGCAGGATTAGGACCCACCACCTCTTGAGGCAGCGGGATGGCATCTGCAGCATTGCTAGAATCCAAGGTCGAAAAGTGAGTGCCGCCCTGTATCATGACCAGGTAGCGATTCTCGGTAGTGAGCCAGGTGAAGGGCTGAATTTGCTCGGTCACGGCAGGTGCGATTGTGTCACCATTACCAGTGACAATCATCGTTGGCACCTTGATCTCGCTGAGGCCGGGTTGCCCCAGTACGGCACTCGTGATGGGATTAATGGCAATAATTGCTTTCACGCGAGGATCTTGCAAGGTGGGTTGGGGCTGTGTTAGATCGATCGCCCGGCACTGCAACAGCAGCGAGAGGTTCAGCGTATTTTCGAGATTTTGGCAGCTTGCCTGTAACTGCTGCAGATTAATGGGTGCACCTGCCACGGCAAGGGCTGTATAGCCACCAAACGATTGCCCTAACACTCCAACCTGCTGTAAATCTAGCCGTCCGCGTAGATCGGGTGTGGCTTTCACCAGATTCTCGACCTGGTTGAGAACAAAAGTGACATCCAGTGGTCGATTCACAAACTCAGCTGGTTCAGAGACCTCGCTGGCAGTACCGTTGATCAGCGCCTGCAAGCGTGCGGCATTGCTACCCGGATGCTCTGGCACCAAGACAGCAAAGCCATAAGACGCGAGATGAATCGCTAGATAAGCAAAGGTGGAGCGATCGGAGCCGAGTCCATGAGAAATCACAATGACAGGCGCAGGCGCTGACGATGCCTGCAGATTCGGTAAGTACAGATCAACGGGGATTAATCGGCCAGTCACTGCTGCACCTAAGAGCGGTGGTGGCACGGTACTCCCAAGGGGAGACGTTGCCGTACTGGGAAGGACTCGATTATTTTCGGCGCTACGACTCGGATCAACTAGCGGGAGCGTCTGCTTTTTCCAGGTATACGGTCCTCGCTGGCGTAAATCGCCAAGCTGATTCACTGCCACGGTTTCCGCTGCCCGCTCTTGCTGCGCTGCCTGAATGACAACATTGGTTGCCCGTTTGGTTTGATTGACCAGTTGCTCTAGGGAGGCAGCAATCTGCAAGCTTCGCGCCACATCAATCCGCAAACCCCTGGTGGGGAAACGGCGCAGAATGTTAAGCAGCGTCAAACCATCAGGGTCAGCCGCTGCCAGGATCAGCGCTGCGCGAATGGCTTTGAAGCCAGAATCTCGTGACTCTGGCTGGATGACTTGCCCCAGTCGTTTAAGCAAGACTTCGCCCTGGGGAGTGTAGAGAAACTGCGAAACCGCAATGAGGTCGACATCTGCCCGCGCTACAAGCACACTCTTAAGCTGCTTGAGTTGTTTGGCATCACCATATTGTGCGTAAACGGCAAGGTCGTCATCAATCGTGCCGTCCCTGGCATAGGCTTCTAGAGAGGAAACCGAGATCGATCGCTCTAAGATGCCATAAGAAACATAAACCTTCTCTGCCGCTCGAACAGGAGTGGGGATTGTGACCCACCAGCCGAATGTACCGAGAAACAGTCCTGCCCAAGCAAAGTGATGATGCAGCGCGGGTTTTGTGGGGTTCATCGTTAGTTTTGGATCATTTTTCGCACTTCTTGACGCAGCTGAGGATCTTTTTGGACAGCGGCGAAAATCTGGTTGAACCGTTCCATGGGTAGCCCTTGAGCTTGAACGGCCTTATCCATCTTATCTTGAGCGTCCTTCTGAATTTGAGTGAGTTGACTCACTGCCTGCTTATAACTTTCTTCCTCTTTCGGCGTGATTTGAGTGGCAGGCTTTGCTTGAGGATTTTTCTTCGATTGGTAGATTTCGTTGAAACGGGTTTCGGTCAGGCCTTGCTTTTGCACCGCTTGCACCATTTGGCTTTCTGTATCATTGACGATCGACAAGAGTTGCTTGGTGGCAACCGCAAACTTTTTCAGCTCATCCGGGCTCACGTTGCTTTGAGGCGCGGCTGGGCTAGCTGGCGCAGTGCTGTCTGCTGGTGTAGGTTTGGTCGCTGGTGTAGGTTTGGTCGCTGGTGCAGGTTTGGTTGCTGGAGCGGGTTTGGTTGCTGGAGCGGGTTTTTCTGTGGGTGCTGTATTAGAGTTCTGAGCTCGAACGGGCAAACTACTGACTGCCAAAACAACCAGAAGTGAGCAGCTTGCCAAAAATAATTTCATCATGGTGAATTCCTGAAAGAAGTGACTGGGTTGATGACGTCCTACTTCACAAGTAGGTTCATGCGCAATCAGATTAAACGGCATCCGACCTCGATTCGGTGGGGACACCTAGTCTAAGTCTAATCAAACTCGAAATTTCTGCAATTTTAGCGATCGCGCTGACTAATCCGTCTGCACTGTAATACAGTATTTGAGCGCAACAATCCTCGACCAACGGTTGGCTCCTGTCAACAAATTTTTCTACCTTTTTGAGGATGGTTTCAGCCATTGAGGCCAACTTGCAGTAAATTAAACAATGCTCTTGTACCAAACTTTGAAGCGACATTGCTGCATCGAAGTTGGGTCATGCTTCCGTACTCTCGTGATTAAATAATCTGCTTTTTTATTTGTGTCAACTTATTAGGACTTACGCATTTGCCCCCAAACCCCCAATTCTGGGGGCTTTAATCAGCTCAGTTCCCCCAATCTTGGGGGTTAGGGGGCGAACTTCGACAGCTTTTGCGTAAGTCCTGCTTATTTTTTGTCAGGTCAAGACTGTTTTTTGTCAGGTTAAGACTGAGCCCAGAGGTTCGTTTTTGTTCGTCGATCGGACAGCCTCTGAACGGCCACCAACACGCTGATTGTTTCTACTGTTTTTTTGCTTTAAGTTCTTTTTTGCTTTAAGTGCTCTGTGGTAAACCAACGCTCCCGTCCTTCCGTTACAACTCCATCGGGTAAGTGCCTCGACCAGCGCTGGCAAATTGCGCCCGCTCAGGAGGAACAGGCCGTAGCGATCGCCCAGGCAGCGAACCTGTCGCCACTCCTGGCGCAAGTGTTGCTCAATCGGGGTGTCTCGACGCCTGAGCAGGCACAAATTTTTCTGCACCCAGAGTCTGAGGCGTTAACCTCACCGTTAGAGGACTTTGACGATTTACCGCTCAGCTTAGAACTCTTGATCAATGCGATTAATCAGCGCCAAAAAATTGCCATCTGTGGGGATTACGACGCCGATGGCATGACCAGTACAGCGTTATTGTTACGAGCCTTGCGGACGTTGGGCGCACAGGTCGATTACGCCATTCCCAGCCGGATGAGCGAAGGCTATGGTATCAACCAGCGGATTATTGAAGAGTTTTACGACGAAGGGGTCGGGCTCATTTTGACCGTCGATAATGGCATTGCGGCCCATCAGCCGATCGCCCGTGCTCGTGAGTTAGGTCTGGCGGTCATCATTACTGATCACCACGACATTCCACCCACCTTGCCGGATGCCAATGCGATTCTCAACCCGAAACTGATTCCGGAGACATCGCCGTATCGGGGCGTAGCAGGCGTGGGTGTGGCGTATATTCTGGCGATCGCCCTGGCGCAAAGCCTGGGCAAAACGCACGAACTCGGCAATTCGCTGCTGGAACTGTTTACCCTGGGTACGATCGCCGATCTGGCACCGCTGACAGGTGTGAATCGTCGCTGGGTCAGGCAAGGGCTCCAGCTTTTGCCTCAATCGAAGCTAGCTGGCGTGCAGGCGCTGATTCAGGTCACTGGGCTTAGTGGTGCCAAGCAGATGAAACCAGAGGCGATCGGCTTTCGGTTGGGTCCTCGCATTAACGCTGTTGGTCGGCTAGCTGATCCACAAATCGTGATTGAGCTGCTCACCACAGACGATGATGGCGTCGCCTTAGAACGGGCGATGCAGTGTGAACAAATCAATAAACAGCGCCAGCAGCTCTGTGAACAGATTGAGCAGGAAGCGATCGCGATTGTTGAAGCTGCCATCCAGCAGTCGGGGCACCTGGAGGCTCCCTTTGCGGCGCCGACGGACGGTCGTGTGCTGGTCGTCGTACAGCCAGACTGGCATCATGGCGTCATCGGCATTGTGGCATCACGTCTGGTCGAACGGTATGGTGTCCCGGTCTTCATTGGCACCTACGAAGACAAGGAGCGGACGCACATTCGGGGCTCAGCACGGAGTATTCCCGAATTCAATGTGTTTGACGCCCTGCAATTTTGCAAAGACCTGCTGGGTAAATTTGGCGGGCATCGTGCTGCAGGCGGTTTTTCGTTAGACGCGGCAAATCTAGAACCTTTGCGATCGCGCCTGCAAACTTTTGCGCACCAGTGTCTCCAACCAGAACATCTGAAGCCTTTAGTCGTGATCGACGCGCAAGCGGGACTCGATCAGCTCAACCTCAGCCTCTACGCCCAAATTGACGCGCTGCATCCCTGCGGGATCGAAAATCCCGATCCTGTGTTCTGGTCAGCCAACGTTCGCATCAGTGAACAAAAACGCATTGGCAAAGGCCATATCAAGCTAGTGGTCAGCCAGGACGGAGAACTGCCTGGAACGATTCATAAGTTTACTGCGATCGCGTGGCGTTGGGGTGACTACTATCCGTTACCCAGCCATCTAGATCTTGCCTATCGCTTACGCACCAATGATTGGAATGGTGAGATTTCTCTAGAACTAGAATTGATCGGTGTCCGCAAGCCTGCTGCGATCGCTGCTGACATTGCGTTTTGGCATGACGATCGCGCGTATAACGTTGATGTTTTTCAGCACAAAGCAGGCAAGCAACTCCGAATCCGCAACGCTCAGGGCAACGAGCTTACCATCCAGCAAGGGCAAAAAATGGGTGCGCTGAGCAAACAACTGAGCGAACCAACGCCGGTGAATGTTTGCCAACCGCATTATTACAATTTAATCAAAGCGGCCTTGCGCGCACTGGAAGAGGCTTAAACTCTGTTGGTTTTACCCGTGTCGGGGCGCAAGCCTTGCGTCCCGACGTGCGAACAGACACAAGCGATTATTCACGCAGCCGGAAACTGCTCAATCCGAGCGATCGCCCGCAGCACCAATTTGCTTTCTTGCGCTTCCAATGACTTCAACTGTATTGACATCTCCCCAAGCTTAAAATTGCGTAAATCGAGCAATTCCTTTGCCTGGTTCAGTAATGCGTCTGTCAATGCAGGTGAAAGTTCTTTTCCTTCAACGTACTCCAGGTCTTCCAGCGTGATCGATTGACCATCAGGACTCACCTGTGGCACGGCTGTAAAGGCAACCCGCTTTGTTTCGCCGACTTGCTCCAAGATCACGTCTGTGCTCAGCAACACTTTATGGTCGCCTGGTAGCCTGAACGCCATTTGCTGAGTGTCCACTGTTACCGCTTCGCCATTGACGTGTACCTTTAAATTCTGCATCTTGTCGCGGATGAACTTAGAATTGAACGCGCGATTAATGTCGGTTTCAGTGAGTACAACCTGCGTTTCTGCATCCGCAGGCTGAGTCAGTTCAATCTTGCCAAACGCTGCACTGAGGGGGTTGATTGCAATGCTGCTAGTCTGAAGCTGCATTGTTTCGACGCGGAGGTCTTGCTTCATGACCATTCCTTTGCCCTGTACGGCGACCTGCGGTGTACACACAAGTGATCGAATCTAGCTAAACCGCTACCGAAGCGCCCCCTAGCCCCCAAATTTGGCAGGGCTGATCTACTGGAAAAAGGAAAGTAGACCGGGGATATCATGTGCCATGCGCCGTAAGCCCTGCGTGATGGA
>NZ_PVWK01000050.1 GCF_003003795.1 Stenomitos frigidus ULC18
CTGGTTCATCAGGTTGCTTCTCTAGCTTACTGATGTAACTGGAAGTATTACACCTTATTTAATCCATAATCCTTAGCTTTCATGCCTCTTTACGCTTGCACGCAACTTGCATCTTCAATTTCCTCTGCCACTAAGAGACGTCACGATGAAGGGAATCAATCGCTCAATCACAGGTTTTTCTCTGTTAGTACTGGTTGGAGTGAGCTACTCCATCCCAACAGTCGCACAGACACAGACATCACCTGCTCAAACGAAGCTAGATCAAAAAGAGATTAGCGCTCCGCAGTCAGCTAGTCCTGTGCCGTCAGAAACTGCTTATACACTGGGCGCAGGCGATTTACTCAGAATCGATAGCTATGACACACCTGATCTCATTTTAGAAGCACGTTATCCAGTGCTAGTGGATGGCGCAGTAAATTTACCGTGGGTTGGCAGTGTTCCTGTCGCAGGCCTGACGCTCAAAGAGGCCTCTGAGCAGTTAAAAGCGAAGTATAGCAAGTTCATTAAAACCCCAACCATCACCGTCAGCTTAATCGGCGCTCGCACCTTAAAAATCGGTGTCATTGGTGAAGTCACCCGTCCAGGTTCTTACATTATTGCAAGCAATCTGATCAGTAGTTCTGCGGTAAACGTTAATGGCAATCAGAACACCCCGGCTGGGCAGCAGCAAGGTGGGGCTGAAAGCGGCAGTCAGTGGCCCACAGTGAGTAAAGCGATCCAGGCAGCCGGAGGCATTACCGAACAAGCAAATATCCGTCAAATCCAAATTCGTCGTGCGCAAGGTTCCGGTCGGGAAGAGACACTGACGATTGACCTCTGGAAATTTTTGAGTGCAGGCGATCTCTCTCAGGACATCCAGGTACGTGACGGTGATACCCTTGTGATTCCCAAAGCGGCTCAGGTTGATACAGCAGAGGCCCTTCAGATTGCCAGCAGCAATTTTTCTCCAGATGCTATCAAGGTTAACGTGGTCGGAGAAGTTGCAACACCTGGGGCTGTTGCCGTGAAACCTAACACAACATTAAACCAGGCAATTCTGGCGGCTGGCGGCTTTAAAAGTGGTCGGGCGAAGAAAGCTGTGGAGTTGATTCGTCTCAACCCCGATGGCTCTGTTGAACGGCGAAGCATTGCCGTTGATTTTTCACAAAATTTGGATGGAAAAAACAATCCCCCTTTACGCAATAACGATGTCGTTGTCGTGAATCGAAACGGGCTTGCTAGTGTTGGCGATACTTTAAGCACTGTTCTGGGGCCACTTGGCGGGATCTTAGGACTGTTTACTATCTTTAGGTAAGGTTTGACCGTCTCCGCGAGGCAGTCAAAAATTTTGTTGCTCAGAGTCAATGAGGTAGAGAGGAAAACCATGAAAGCTGAACAATACACTCAAGATTCATCGCTTAACGATCAAGAGCGATCGCGCGGAAATGGCATGTTGGGTGATGAAGCAGCCGACTCTACTGGAGGACAAAAGGGTCTGGATCTATCGCCTTTGGTAAGGATGATCCAGCGAAATGCTCTTCTTATTGCAGGTGTTACAACCGCTGGTGCTGCTCTTGTTGTCTATTCAATGCTGAGTGGACCGCGTACCTATAAAGGTCATTTTCAGCTTTTAGTAGAGCCAATCACGGCTCAAGCACGCCTTGCCGATCCCGCTGCGATTTCACGGCCGGGCGCGCAACAGCCTGATGCTGTTGACTATCCGACATTGATCCAGGTCTTACAAAGTCCTGAATTATTGTCTAAGATTGCGACCGAGATTCAACGTCGCTATCCCGACGTTACAGCAAATTCGCTTGCCGCTGCTGCCAGCAGTAAAGCACTGGTCATCAAGCGTTACGAGGTCATGGCACAGCGGTTTGGCTCTGATGCCTCAGACCCAACTAAAGTGCTTGATGTTTCGTACAAAGGTCAAGATCCTCAAAAAGTTGAATTTATCTTACAGGAGCTTGCCAGAGGGTATTTGAGATATAGCCTTGAAGACCGCAAAACTCGCATTGGCGGCGGTGTCCAGTTCATTGAAGACCAGCTTCCTAGCCTACAGCGCCGCGTCAATGACTTAGAAGGAGAACTGCAAGCCCTAAAGCAACGCTATCGGATCGCTGATCCAACGACGGAAGGGGCGCAGCTTTCTACTCAAGCTCAAGGCGTTCAGGCTCAGCAGCTAGAGACCCAGCGGAACTTGGCAGAGCAGCAGGCACTCTTCGCACGTCTGCAGGCACAGCTTGGCATTACACCGGAACAAGCGCTGGCAGCATCTTCTCTGAGTGAAAACACCAGCTATCAAACTCAGGTCGCTGAGTTGAAAAGGATACAAGCGCTCATTGCCTCTAAGTCAGCACGATATAGCGATGATAGTCCAGTCATTCGAGGGTTAAGGGAGCAGCAAACGAAAATAGAGCAATTCCTGGATCAGGAAGCTCGCAAGAACTTAGGCTTAACTGCTTCTAACGCAGCTATCGATCCACGCATTCTAGCGTTCCAAAATGCACTTCGAATAGACTTGATTAAGCAACTCGTCACCGCTGCAAATACCACTCAGCAATTGCAAGTACGTAAGCAGGCGATCGCACAGTCTCAAGCATTCCTCAATCAAAAGCTACAGGAATTTCCAGTCGTTGTTCGTCAATACACCGGCCTCAGTCAGCGGTTGGATCTTGCCAGAACGACACTGAATCAATTTCTGACACAACGTGAAACACTGCGAATTGAGGCGGCACAGAAAGAAGTTCCCTGGGAGATTGTCTCGGCTCCATCGATCGATCGAGATGGCAAAAACAATCCGATTCCATCCGCAAGTATTGAACCCAAATTCTTGATCGCTGGTTTAGGCGCTTGTTTATTGCTTGGGCTAGCCGCCGCTTTGCTGAAAGAGAAATCCAGGAATCAGTTCTACAGTGCAGAGGACATGGAAGGCTCTTTAAAATTGCCGCTTCTAGCAACGATTCCTTTCAGAGCAGGCTTAAACCAAACCACAAATTCTCTTGCGGCTCCGCGATCGGACGCCTTTTCAAAAGCCTTTAGTTCTCTTTATACAAACATTCACTTTCTCAATACCAATTCAGCTGTGCGCTCTATCGTCGTTAGCTCCGCAGAAGCGGGTGATGGCAAAACGATGGTTGCTTTCCATCTCGCACTAGAAGCTGCTTCGATGGGACAGCGAGTGTTGTTGGTTGATACCAACATGCGGTCTCCCCAGGTGCATGCGCTTTTTAGCTTGCCAAACTCCGCGGGGCTAAACGAAGTACTGTCAGGCAAGGCAGAGTTGGAACAAGCGATTCAACGCTCGCCCGTAGACAATAGTCTCTCTGTGTTGACGGCTGGTCAGACCCTACCAGATTCGGGCAGAGCGCTAGCTTCAAACAAAATGCAGGGACTGATGCAAAAATTGCACGATAAGTTTGACCTTGTGATTTATGACACATCCGCACTGTCAGACTTTTCTGACGCGAATTTTCTGGCAGCTCAGTCTAGCGGACTGCTCATGGTCGCTGGTGTTGCGAAAACAAAGCGTTCTGTCTTGACTCAAGTCATCGCTGAACTGGGTAGATTCCGGTTGCCTGTGCTAGGTTTCGTTCCTAATCACCCTGGCAGAGGGACCGCAAACGCTTACAATCAGCCGGGTCAGTTTGGGCAAAGCTTCACTGGTAAACCAACACTGTTGGAAAATCTCAAAATGCTCAAGCCGAATGAGTAAGTGTCAGGGTCAGCGATCGAGCGACCGGTTTCGAGACGTCGCTGTGTCACGCCAGCTATGCTTGAACTCATGTAAATTCAATTCATCCAAAAGTGAGCGAGCCACAGTGGAAGTGCCAGAGATGTCGTGATGAATCAACTGTTTAATTTTTTCTTGTTGGCGATCGCCATCGTCCTACTCATCCCCATCATCGTTCTTTGGGTAGAATGCTTTGCTGCAGTGTTGCCGGAACGCCAAAGACTGAAAGAGACGCCATCGGAACGTCCGACGATCGCTGTCCTGGTTCCAGCGCATGATGAGGCGGCAGGCATTGACGTCACTTTAAAGACTCTCTTACCACAGTTGACCAAGCAAGATCGCCTGGTGGTAGTGGCTGACAACTGTAGTGATGAAACGGCATCAGTAGCACAAGCGGCTGGTGCAGTAGTCATTGAGCGGCACGATTCCGAGAGACGCGGTAAGGGTTATGCATTAGACTTTGGGTTGAAATTTCTAGCCTCCGAGCCGCCTGAAGTGGTGGTGGTGGTCGATGCTGACTGCCTGGTTGCAGAAGGCTCGATCGAGAACATTGCATGGTTAGCAGCCGTGAAACAACGACCAGTGCAGGCAAGCTACCTGCTGACTCAACCCCCAAACCCTAGTCCTGCCTCTGCTGTTTCGCTCCTTGCTTTTACAGTCAAGAATTTAGTGCGTCCAGTCGGGCTGGCTCAACTGGGTTTACCTTGCCTTTTAACAGGTACTGGGATGGCATTCCCCTGGTCTGTGATCCAACAAGTTTCCTTAGCGAGCGGCAATCTTGTTGAAGATATGCAGCTCTCTCTTGATTTATTGATTGCTGGATATCCCACAATTTTCTGTGCAGAGGCTGATGTGACTGGCGCGCTGCCACAGGACAGAAAGGCTGCGACCAGCCAGCGAACGCGGTGGGAGCATGGTCATCTAAAAACCCTGCTCAAGCAGGTGCCACGTCTGCTCAAGGCATGGATTGACCAAAAGCGTTTTGCTTTGCTAGCGATCGCGCTTGACTTGTGTATTCCCCCACTATCGCTGTTAGTGATGTTGTGGTGTATGGCGACGATCGCTGCGATCGCGTTTAGCTTAACCGTTCAAATGTATGCGCCATTACTTCTACTGATGGTGGAAGGGCTGCTAATCTTAGTTGCAATTACGGCTGCTTGGGCAAAATTTACGCGACATCAATTACCGTTGAGTACGCTCTTAGCAGTGCCACTTTATGTCCTGTGGAAAGTACCTCTTTATATCGCTTTTTGGGTAAAACCCCAAACCAAATGGGTTCGCACAGAGCGGGACTTGGCAAAATCTCAAGAGCTTTAGTTCGCCCAACATCTGTAACACCGATTCGTTTTAAGCCTGCACTTTAATAGTATTGCTGGGCTGCATGGGGTGGAGTTGAACGGCTGAAAGCCTGCTCTTATGAGCTTCCATATCCATTTCTTGTGTAAGAGCCGCTCTGAAAAAGCCGCAAAGGTCGGCCTGTAGCATAGAGATTTTGCTGGCTGGACTCTTTACACAAGCTCTTATGAGCAGAGTCTTGCCGATTCTTCATGCAAGGTTTATCGCTCTTTAAGCATAGGTAGTAGACAGAAATTGTCGCTTTGAATACAACCTCTGAGAGAGGGCTTAACTAAGAACCTTTCGTATCGTTAAGGAGTGGATAGAGAAAGCGTTTGTTTGCTCTGTCCAATTCAAATAGTTCTTTAGAAACGGAGTACGAAGATGAGTTTGGAAGAAAGAGCTAAGGCTGCTGCCAAAAATGTCGAAGGCAAAGTTCAAGATGCGGCAGGCAAAGTGACAGGCGACCCCGCAGATCAAGCAGAAGGTAAAGCGAAGCAAGCGGAAGCGCATGCACGCAACGCCAAAGAAGATCTGAAAGATGGTGCAAAACGCACAGTTGACAACGTATAGTTTACGCATGTGGCTAGCAAAAGGGGACATCAATCAATTGATGTCCCCTTTTGCTTTTAATGCCTTTGTAAAGGCGATGAGCTAGAAAACTGGAGTGCTAAGCAAAAAATCGATCGCGAGTCTCCCTTCTCAGAAGAGAATAGCTGTTGTTACTGGACAGATTTTTAGTACGATGCTGTTTATTGACTTAGCACTCTGTGATTACTCGTGGCACAACGTTTTAGCACCTCGAATTTAGACGCGTCAGCCGATGCCTCCTTGCCCTCAAACGAATGGACTGTTCTGTTGCAGCAGTTACTCGATCGCGAGTCACTTTCAACTGAGCAAGCCGCTACTCTCATGCAAGGGTGGCTGCAGGATGCGATTCCGCCCGTGCTGTCAGGTGCAATTTTGATCGCACTGCAAACCAAAGGGGTATCTGCAGGCGAGTTGGTTGGCATGGCACAGGTGTTGCAGGGGTTGGCGTCCCCATTATCTTCAGGTAGGTACTTAGCTCTGCCTACGGTTGTTGACACCTGTGGCACAGGTGGTGATGGTTCTGGAACCTTCAATATTTCTACAGCAGTTGCGTTTGTGACTGCAGCCGCAGGTGTTCCTGTCGCTAAGCATGGTAACCGTTCTGCCTCTAGTCGTGTTGGTTCTGCAGACGTACTAGAAGCTCTAGGCGTTCATTTGGCCGCACCTGCAGAGACAATTCAGGCTGCGCTCTATGAAGTCGGCATCACATTCTTGTTTGCTCCAGGCTGGCATCCAGCGCTAAAAGTGGTGGCGCCAATGCGTCGTGCATTGAAAGTGCGAACAGTCTTTAATCTCTTAGGGCCATTAGTCAACCCAATGAACCCGACAGGGCAGGTGTTGGGAGTCTACACTCCAGGACTAATCAAAACGGTCGCGGAGGCGTTGCATCAGCTAGGTGTAAGACGAGCGATCGTGCTGCATGGTCGTGAAAAGCTAGACGAAGCTGGAATCGGAGACCTCACAGATCTGGCAATTTTGTCGGATCAGACCGTTAATTTGACCAGTGTGAATCCTGTTGAGCTGGGTATTAAGGCTGCACCACTGAGCGCGATCGCTGGGGGCGATGTAACCCACAACGCTGAGATTTTACGTTCAGTGCTGCAAGGTAAAGGAACACAGGCGCAGCAAGACGTCGTAGCCCTGAATGCAGCGTTAGCACTTCAGGTGGGTGACGCACTACCTCAAACAGACAACCCCTACGCAAAGGGTGTCATACTTGCCAGGGAGATCTTAAGCAGTGGTGCTGCCTGGCAGAAGCTTGAACAGCTAGTGCAGTTTCTCAAGCAAGCGGCATAAAGGTTCCATCCGCTGTCAAGGGAGACGCACGCGCAGTCATCTCTCCTTAGCGGGGCTTGAATTCAACGACATTTCGTTTGATGGTGACATCGTAATCAGCGAAAAAGTCGTGTCCTAATAAACCCGTATCCAGTGCTGAGTTGCCGATCGCAACGACCACGCCTTTAACCACTGCGCCACCAGCCGCAAGCGAGTTGATATAAGCAAGAGGCACTTCCACACCTTTTTCACTAGCAGTGTCTACTTTTGCTTTGCCGATGACACTAACCCCCAAAACCGATGCCATCGTACTGGTAATCACCGTACCGCTTGCTCCTGTATCAACAATCATTTCAAAGGTGCGACGGCCGTTGAACGTCACATCAATGACTGGCGTGCCTCCTTCCCGGCGCTTAATTCTAGCTATATAGACGCGTTGGTTACGGGGTGATGGATCTGAGCTGATGGCTTCAGGTTTGCTGTCAGAGGCGCTGTAGGTGCGAGGAGGCATGGGTAAAAGAGTTGGTTCAGAAGCAATTTCACCCGAACTAGCACTGATCGCCTGTCGTTTGGCATAGGCAAGATTGCGCTGATACTCGGTCAGCTTTGACTGTGCCAACGATCGATAAGGGCTGCCACTTGGAATCGATCGCAGGAACTGAATTGCCTGTTGCCAGCGACTAGCAACCAAATTCCAGTCATCCTTCGATTGAGCAGAGATCGTAATATTGCCTGCACTGTCTGCTTTTTCTAACGCAAGCTTATAAGGATCTAAACTGCTAGTGGTCACTGGTTGTGGTTTCGGAACGGGTGGCTCCGGGTTGGCATTAGGGACAAGGGATGGGGCATTTTCGGTCTCAAGGGCAGTGGGTGAAGCATTTTCAGCGCTCTTGGCAGCGGTTTTAATCGTTGTGGTATCGCGATTACAAGCAGTGCTTCCCAGCAAAATCGCACCCGATAGCAGAAGCAGAACGGCACCAGCACAAGAGCGTTTTAGCATGGGCTAAGAGAACTCACAAATAAGGTACGGATAGAGCGATTGCACACCTGTGTTGGTTTAGATCCACACTCTAACCATAGAGTGCCGCACTACTGGTGCTCAATTAACGCACTCTACGAAAATAACAAACTGAGCCTTAGCTAGATCATGCGAAACGACAGGCAGTGCTGATAGAGAGCCGTTTACAGCCAATCTGCTGTGAGGTTAAGGGTCATGGCTTTGCGACAGCTGTTGTCCGTTGTTAAAAGCGACTTGCTGATGTGAGCAGCGGCTTTGCTTTGCAAACCCTCAACAGGTGGCTTTGCAAGCCCTCAACAGGTGAAAGTGGCTTTGCTTTAACCTTCACATGCTTATGCTGAACTCCTGCAGTTGTTTGCGCATGGCATAATAAAGCGTCTATGTCTGATTGCAAAGGTGATTATGGTTCTTTCTCCTACTCAGCCTGCGTTGCTAGTCTTAGCGGATGGTACGTCTTACCAAGGATTATCGTTTGGGGCAACTGGCACAGCGATCGGTGAGGTTGTGTTCAATACAGGTATGACGGGTTATCAAGAGGTTTTGACCGACCCTAGCTACTGTGGTCAGATCGTCACGTTTACCTATCCAGAATTGGGTAATACAGGTGTGAATCCTGATGACGATGAGTCAGCCCAACCCCAAGTGCGAGGCACAATCGCTCGCAATGTTTGCTTTAAACCTAGCAATTGGCGATCGCAGCAATCGTTGCCCGACTACCTTAAACAACACCATATCCTGGCCATTTACGGTATCGATACCCGAGCCCTTACACTCAAGCTGCGCTCATCAGGAGCCATGAACGGGGCTATATCCACTGAAATCCTTGACCCTGCAGAGTTGTTGTCGCACGTGCAGGATGTCCCCAGCATGGCAGGGTTAAATCTAGTACGCGAAGTGAGTACTAAAACTAGCTATGAGTGGTCGGAAACCACAGATGCGGTTTGGGAGTTTGGACCGGTTGCCCAGCCTGCAGGTACGACTCCGCTCACAGTCGTTGCGATCGACTTTGGTATCAAGCGCAATATTCTGCGTCGCCTTGCCAGTTACGGGTGTCGCGTCATCGTCGTACCAGCAAACACGTCACCAGAGGAAATCCTCAAATACAACCCAGATGGCATCTTCCTCTCGAACGGGCCCGGTGACCCAGCGGCTGTGAGCGAAGGCATTGCGACAACCAAAGCGTTACTAGCAAGCCAAAAACCAATTTTTGGGATCTGTATGGGGCATCAGATTCTGGGTTTATCCCTTGGAGCAGAGACATTTAAATTGAAGTTTGGGCACCGAGGGTTGAATCAACCCTGTGGGCTGCATCAGCAAGTAGAAATTACCAGTCAGAATCACGGCTTTGCAATTACTGCCGATTCGTTAGCCGCTGATATCGAAATTACTCACTTGAATCTCAACGATCGTACGGTTGCTGGCTTACGCCACAAATCGCTACCGCTGTTTTCCGTCCAATATCACCCCGAAGCAAGTCCCGGCCCTCATGATGCTGACTACCTCTTCGATCGCTTCGTGCAAACGATGCGAGAACACTTGCCAGTAAGTGCAACATAAAGATAGAAAGGTAGACAAAGAGAAGGTGACTTCAGGTTTTCTTTTCCCTGTCTATCAATTATTCGCTAAGATATCGGCATTTAAGGGCAACCTTGCAGTAGCAGATTGACTGACGAGGATGTATACTTAAACGTCGAATCAAGGACTAAAAAGCTAGGAGGGTTTTATTCCTGAACAACTAACCCTGACGGTCAGCTTAAGAGGCACGCGCGAAGTTAGGGAAAATTACCAGTTATTTCGCCTCACAGGTCTCTTGGATGCCTTCTCAGAGCCTACTTTCCGTAAGGTGCTCACCAAATGTATAGAGGAGGGGCCCAAGCACATCATTCTGGATCTATCGAAAA
This sequence comes from Stenomitos frigidus ULC18, assembly GCF_003003795.1. Taxonomy (GTDB): domain Bacteria; phylum Cyanobacteriota; class Cyanobacteriia; order Leptolyngbyales; family Leptolyngbyaceae; genus Stenomitos; species Stenomitos frigidus_A. The sequence goes on from NZ_PVWK01000050.1 coordinate 9,833, forward strand.
TTGATTTCGTCGATAGCTCTGGTTTAGGTGCTCTCGTGCAGCTTGCCAAGAAAGCTCAGACTGCTGAGGGTACTTTGCAAATTGTGACTAACCCTCGTGTTACTCAGACAGTCAAGCTCGTTCGCTTAGAGCAGTTCCTTGCGCTCCAAACTTCGGTTGAAGTTGCGATCGAGAACGTTAAAGCGGCCTAAACTTTAGCGTTTGTTCACCGCATTAGAGACAATCAAGCGATCAGTGTTTTTTGCAGCATGCACTGAGCTAGATAATTTGCCACTATTTGAGGGAGCTTGCTGCTGTGTCTTGGATGTCGTTCAGCATTCGACAATGCTTTAGAGTAGCTTGCACAGTTCCTGATCATGTTTGGCTGATCAAATAGCTCACCATGTCCTGCTGTTGTTGAGATTGTTGTCGTCTTTGCAGTTGGCAGGAGTTGAAGCTAAGCTATAGAGCGCGACATGATGACTACATTTATATGAGCCAGTTTATGCATTGGACTTGGCAAAATAGTTTACATCGATTTGTTGTCCTGGTTTTGGGGTTTGCAGTCACTATTTTGCTGCTCACCATCTCTTTGACTACGGTTAACGCTGCTCAGACGACTGTCCACGCAACTCCCAAAAATCACACTATGAGTACTCTTGCTCCACTTTCCAAGGAAGAATTGAACTCAGCCTTAACCCAACTCAGTGGTTGGAGTGTCAAAAATGGTAAGCTTCATCGCCAGCTACAATTTGCGTCCTTTGTTGAAGCCTTTGGGTTTATGTCGAGCGTGGCCTTGGTAGCAGAAGCCGCAGGGCATCATCCAGAGTGGTTTAATGTCTACAACCGCGTCACGATAGATTTGACCACCCATGATGCGGGCGGCATCACAACCAAGGATGTTGAGCTTGCCCGTCGAGTGAATACGCTAGCAAAATAAGCGCTTTTTACCGAGCTGCATCGCTGCCAATGCTCGGTCACGGTTGTAACCTCGCTGCTGTCCTAAGCACTTTAGAGTATTGTTACGATGCTCGTGGCAAGTGGGTGCAAGGGTTGTCGTTTAAGAAAGCGGATTGATCATCTTTAATGCCTGTGGATCTGTGCAATTTGTGTGCGTCCACAGGCATTTTTTTTGGTCTGAGTTCATGCATGCTGCAGCTCGATCGCATTCCCCGTTAGAACAACAGTAGAGTCCCAAAAAAAAGCCCCCGGAGGTCGGTGGGGTTTTTTGTGTGAAGGAGTGACGAGGTTTATAGTTCAAATGTACTAAAATGGTGCCGTTTCGTCAAGCTTTTGTAAATTTCGGAGCGAGAGAGGTGAATTTACTAGCAAAACGGGGAATCGTTGCGGAATTCAAGCCTACAGGTGTGGAAAGTCTAGAAGCGTTCCAGCAGCCCTCATGTCGTTAATGCTTGATTGAGCAATTGCTGCGATCGTGCTTGCCCCACCTCAATTGATATTAGATATTCTATGCCCTATCCTTACTCTCCCACCCCAAACCCTGGTCAAGCGCTAGATCCCACCCTATCGGTGCCTGCGACTTCAACCAATCCTGTGCCTAGCAGTGCGGTGACTGGGTTACTGGTTGTCACGCTAACGATCAGTTTGGCACTGGCTGCTTTTGGTTATAAAAAATATCGTGCGGTCCAGCGATCGCGGTTGTTAAAACGGCAAGTTGCTATGTTAGAGGCAATGTGGCGAATGAGTTCAACGAAACGAAAGTTTTAGCCACAATATTTCACCTCCTACACTCGTACAATCTATTTACCCTGCCAAGCTGCAAGATACTTTGCAGCTTGGCAGAGTGACTGGGGCTTTTAGAGGCCAAGTTACGACTGAATCTCCTTATGAAAGTTAAGGATGTATTTGGGTCATTATAGTGCAGGCATCTTGCCCGCATTGGCTGTGCTGCAGACGGGTGAATTGGGGCTTGGTATCATTTTCCACAAGCGATAGCGATGAAGGTTAATGTAGTGTGGCTTGACTTCATTGTGTTGCATTGATTTCACCGGTCTATGCCGTTAAAAGGAGCCCTTGATCGCATCAGCTTCAGCCTTCTGTGGCAGGCTGATCACATAGCGGTAGCCTGATTCGGATAGGCTTTGCATGGCAATTTGACCGTTGTGCATTTCAACCAGTTGACGACTCAGCAGTAAGCCTAAATTTTTGCTGGGAGCTGCCAACGCGTCTTTCATATTACCGTTAAGCCGTTCTACGGTCTCTGCTACTTTGGCTTCAGAAGCCTGTTGACTCAGTAGCACGTCTGCTGCTTCTAAGGGAGGTATGTGGTAGCTAGCGGGTAATTCTATGCTTGTCTGATTGGCGATCAATGAGGGCATGGGTAGTGCTATGGAATGAGCGCTCACTTCGGCGTAAGGCAAGCCCTCGCCAAGCCACGGGTGGGATACCCAAACGGCGATGATTAAATTGCTGCTCCGGTTGGAGACGTGGATTCGAATGGTGCTACCAGCGTTTGAGGCTTGGATGATGCTGAATACCAGGTGGTAAAGCATTTGGCGGACTTTATCTTTATCTAGTAGCCAGATACGGCGACCGGGTTCCACTGAGAGCTGGATCTGCTGTTCGCGGCGATGGGTAGCCTGTTCCAGCGTGTTAATAGCCTGTTGACAAAGCATCTCAATATCGACGGAGGCTAATTGCAACTGGCTACTGTCCTTCAAGCTCGACAGTTCGATAATTTCTTTGACCAACGATAACAAGTACTGCCCGCTGTGATGGATGATGTCCAGATATTCTTTTTGCTTGCTGGTCAGTGGTCCGTAGATTTCACGGGTTAACACACTTGCCATACCCATAACTGATGTCAGGGGCGTGCACAGCTCTTGTGTGAGTTGGCTCAGTAACTCAACTTTTAGCTGACTGGCGATCGATGGGTTGGCAGGAGCGGGCGTTGCGTTGACAGCAGAGGCTTTAACACAGCTTTTGCGAGCCTCGCTCTTAGTCAATGTTGAGGGCACCGTCGCCTGACTTTTAACCGCCTGCTGCCGTTCAAATTCGCTCATACTCCAGCGGGCAGTCAGTTCTAAAAACTCAACATCCTTCTCGGTAAAAGGATGTGACCTCAAATCCATCACCGCCAGAGTGCCAATACAGCAGCCACGAGAGGTGATTAGAGGCACTCCAAGATACGCTCTTACTCCATACTGCTGCGTCAGCAGGCTGTTAGCAAAAGCAGGATGAGTAAACGTATCTTCGATCGCCAGCACTTGATGACTATCTACGACATACGTACAAAACGATTCGAAGCGTGAAAATTGGCGGGAGGTTGCCAGGTTGTTCATCAACCCTAGCCGTGAAAGACCGACAAAGGACTTGAAATGTTGGGATTGTTGATCCATCAAACTCAGAGTGCAAACAGGCGCATTCAAAAAATGTGCGGCTGTTTGAGTCGCTTCATCGAAGACAGAGATATTCGTCAGCGCCGAGAAGCCTAGCTCTGCGATCGCGAGCATGCGCCGCTGCTCTCTTACTAAGACGGTTTCACCGTCAAGGCGACAAAACAATCGATTGTCAGGGTGTACCATTCCGACCTGCGTCCCCCGTATGTCACCGTAGAACCCTTGCCAAACCTCAAGGGCTTTAAACTATACCCATCGTTCCCTAACATCTGATGGGATGAACGTCTGCAGAGCAGGAGAGATTACTGAACTTTCCATCTCATCACGGTTGTAGGCAGGAAAGAATACGGAGGGAGGATGTTAGTTGTTGGTTGTTCCATCGGGTAGCGTAGCGCCCTGAAGGTTGGCTCCGGTTAAATTAGCGCTGCTTAATTCGGCCTTTGCCAAGTTTGCGTCGGTCAGGTTTGCATCACGTAAGTCGGCTCGACCGAGGTAGGCTTCGATCAGGGTGGCCTCGGTCAAATCGACGTTGTGTAACGTGGCACGACTCAAGTCTGCCCGGTTCAACCGTACTCGTCGCATGACAGACTGGGAGAAATTTACTTTGCTTAAAACTGCTTGCGTCAAGTTTGCTTCAGTCAGATTAGCGCTTTTAAGCGTTGCTTCAGTCAGGTTGGCGCGCTCTAACTTGGCATTGGTTAAATCTGCCTGACTCAAATTTGCCGCAGTTAAGATGGCATCGGTTAAGAAGCTACTTTGCAGTATTGCTCCCATCAGGTTGGCAGCGGTGAAATTCACCTCCCGCAAGTTGGTTTCAGTCAGATTGGCACCGCGCAGATCAGCTTTGGTTAAGTTGGCACCGTTGAAATTAGCGCCGCGTAAATCGGCATTACGGAGATCAACGCCGCGCAGATTAGCACCCTCATAGCAGCGCTTTTCGTAACGTAGGTTGGCCCCACGCAAGCAGGCTCCCCGGAGGTTAGCGCTGCCCAGATTCACGTTCCGCAAGTCGGCGCTGATCAAATTGGCATCCAACAGAGTTGCCAGAGTAATGTCGGCACCACGTAGATCGGCTCCATACAGAATGGCCCCGTGAAGGTCAGCATCGCGGAGTTTGGCGCTGATGAGGTCTGCCTGACTCAGATTGGCTCCACTGAAGCGGGTTCCGACCAGGTTAGCCTTGCTCAGATTGGCTCGATTGAGGTAAGCCAGGACTAGATTGGCTCCCCGCAGATCGGTGCCGCTAAGGTCTGCACCAATCAGATCGGCACCACTGAGGTCTGCGCCGCTGAGATTGGCTCCCCGGAAGTCTGTTTCACCGGCCTGGTAGCGTTTCACGAGTTCGATCGCGTCCATGCGTTGTTCCCCCCAGCGGCTATGAATCAGTTGCTCTTCGTTATTCGTTATCGATCGCGCTAGCGAACAGCCTTTTTATGGTGCCCATTGAGCATGACAACTGATACAGCGTTCGTTGTCGCGTTCTACGCCAACGGCGGCTGTAGAGAGGGCTTGCTTGAACCGTTTTCAGTCTGCTTGAGATTGTCTGCGATCGCAGTCACTGGGAGCATCAGTGACTGCTCTAGCGAAGACCCGTCGAAGATCCTCGTTGCTTCGACTACGGGCGGCAACAGTTGGCAAGTGTGGTCATCTTCGTCGGCGATGCTGGTAAATTCCAGTGTGTTTTCTTCAAAGTCGTCGAGCTTAAGTTGGGTAGGCTCCGTCAAACCAGCAGTTAGTTGGGCAGAACTGCTGTACAGATAGAAAGAGCGCAAGCACTTAATGATGGCTTCAGCAGTCTGCACAGTTGTTTCTGGCTCGGCCGATCGTCGTGCGGCTCCAAAAAGGCAGGCTTCCAGGTCTGTATAGGTTTTGCAAACGCTCAAGAGATGGCGCAATAAGCTGTCTAGATCATGCTGTTTGAGGTTGCTCCAGGCTTGACTGCTGAAATCAAAGTCATCGTGCAGAGCGGAGAAAAGCAGGATTTTTGCCTGTAATGGGTTTGTATACTTCATGATGCCAAGCCGAAAGTCAAACAGGCTCAGCTGCACCTCATGTAGAGAAGGGAGTGATGCTGCTACGACAGACGATCGCGCTCCTTCTCCTTTTCCTTCTCCTTTTCCTTCTCCTTTTCCTTCTCCTTTTCCTTCTCCTTTTCCTTCTCCTTTTCCTTCTCCTTTTCCTTCTCCTTTTCCTTCTCCTTTTCCTTCTCCTTTTCCTTCTCCTTTTCCTTCTCCTTCTCCTTTTCCTTCTCCTTCTCCTTTTCCTTCTCCTTCTCCTTTTCCTTCTCCTTTTCCTTCTCCTTTTCCTTCTCCTTTTCCTTCTCCTTTTCCTTCTCCTTCTCCTTTTCCTTCTCCTTCTCCTTTTCCTTCTCCTTCTCCTTTTCCTTCTCCTTTTCCTTCTCCTTTTCCTTCTCCTTTTCCTTCTCCTTTTCCTTCTCCTTCTCCTTTTCCTTCTCCTTTTCCTTCTCCTTTTCCTTTCGCCTGCTTGCCGTCCACCAACGCTACATTGGCAGCAACATGAGGCAGCACTGATTGGGCATCTACCTGTGGCGTTGGTAGCGGCTCTGGTGCGGGTGCTCGATATTCAGTGGCAGCAACTTGCGGCTCTAGTGTTGACACGGGCTGTGCCTCTGACTCCGGTGCTTGATAGCCAGGATAAAGCTGAGCCAGCTTGGTCACGATTGTCTGGGCGATCGCCCGATATTCGCCTTGCTTGTTCAGCGTTTTGACCACTGCATGCAGAGCTAACTCTAGCTGCTCAACAGTGCGTGTCATCTGATGGACGTCTTGCAGCAAACGCGTAAGGTCTAGGCTCTCTAATTTAGCGGCATCACTTTCCCATTGGCGGGAACAAACGTAGAACAGTAGCTTTTTGATCCGCAGGAGATTTGGCTCTGACTGTAGACTGCGAGCGATGACAGTGTACAGCGTTGTAGCCTCTGGTACTATTGGTGTAACAAGACCGATCGGAGGTACTTCTAACGGGGCTAACGCCTGACGTGGCTGAGGTGTAGCGACAGCAGCAGGTTCTGCAGCAGACACTCCATAAAGACGCTGCAGCTTGCTGATGATTGTGTTGGCAATCAAAGTATATTCTGCTTGCTTGCTGAGGGTTTGCACAAAGCCATCGATCGCGATCGTGAGTCGTTCCAACGTCGGCATCGACTGGTGTAGTTCGGCAACGAGATCCTCCAAGCGAATACTGTCTAGACGTCCTTGATCATTTTCCCAGCGTCGTCTACAGACGTAAAAAGCAAGTTTCTTAATGCGTGCCCCATTTCCAGTCGCTTCTAGCTCAGTGGCAAGTTGTTCGTAAAGTGCGTTAACAGCATGCTGTGATGGCTGAACCTCTGCTGGTAGGTTGTAGCAAGTTGGATCGTCATCGCGATCGTGCGCCACGGGATAAATGCGACTGATTTCCTTGACAAGCATATTGGCAATCAGGGAGTACTCGGCTGGCTTGCTCAGGGTTCTCACCGCAGCATCCAAAAAAAATCTGAGCCGCTCTGGTGTGGGGGCAAGCAGCATCACCTCCTGGATTTGGTCAGCCAAGTTTAGCAAGTTCAGCTTATTGTGGTCACTTTCCCAGCTGTTTTTGCACGCATAGAACAACAGCTTTTTGACACGCAGTAGGTTGCGGCTTTGCTCAAGATTGCGGATGGCTACCGTGTGCGGGTTTAAAACCTTCGACTCTGGCGTCATCAGAATCCGGTAAACAGGCACCACTTCACGAATGTTTTTCAGTTCACGCGGCCCAAGGTATTCACTCTCGACATGGAGACTGGCTTTGATGACATCAAAAACCGTTTGAGAAATGCAAATACCGCCCGGATCTGCTTCCGTTTGCAACCGTGCCGCGATATTGACGCCATTGCCCATCACGTCGGTTTCGGTGATGAACATATCCGCTAAGTGAATGCCGATACGATGCTCTAGCGCATCTTCAGGCGGAAGCTTAACGGCCTTTTCAGTCAGACTTTTCTGGATCTCCATCGCGCATTCAACGGCCTTGACAGCGCTGGTAAAGCACATCAACAAGCCATCGCCAGTGGATTTCAGAACGCGCCCTTCATATTGTCCGCAGAGCTGCTTCATGTACTTGAGATCACGACGAATCAGGTCAAGGGTGTGATCTTCATCGACTGACATCCTGGCGCTGAAACCAACGCAATCTGTAAACACCACAGTGGCGAGTGTGCGCTGCCCCCTCAATTCCGATGTTAGTAAGTCGTTTTCCATGAAGTTGCGACCAGCAAGCGCGTGCAGTCTAGGTGAGGTCAGGCATGACAGAGTCGTTTTGACATGATGCCCAGTGAAACAGCCTGCTAAGAAACTATGAGGGAGTGCGACAACCGCGCGATCGTCGATTTTCTATCTTAAGAGCTTAAAGATTTAATAAAGCTAATTAATTCATACAAACATGTCAGGCAGTTCAATTGTAGACACTCTTTTTAGTAGAGTGCCCTAATACTTGAAGTTTTAAACGGAGGCAGAGAAATCGGGAGATGAGTCCGGGAAAGACGTTGTGAGCTTTAAGTTAACTGTAACCACCAACTCCTGACCCGTGACTACCCACCCCTCAAGGCCCTCACACTTCTCACCACGAGAGGCATTGCACCGATCAGAATGAGGCTTGCAACAACAAGGCTAATGACTCCATCGGCCCAGAGCCATTGCAGAGTGGCAACCGCGATCGCGGCAAGAATGACCCCGATGCAACTCATGGCATCTGCCAGTACATGCAGAAACGCGCCACGCAGGTTGAGATCATGACTGCTACCGCGATGTAAGAGGGCAATATTGACACTATTCACAACAAGCCCAATAGCGGCTGTAATCAGCATAGGTAGACTCGCAATTGCTTCTGGAGGCGTATACAAGCGTTGGGCAGCTTCCCAGCCAATCCAAAAGGCAATCGCGACAAGTCCCAACCCATTAACCAATGCCGCCCACGTTTCCCATGCGGCTTGTGATGAGATGGGAGACGCTTCTGCCACCATGCCTGTCAGTAAATCACTCAATACACTGCCTTTGGGACGGAGGGTGAGTCGAGTGGCAACTAATGCCAGCACTAGCGCCAGGCTGTCAGCAGTCATGTGACCGGCTTCGGCAATAAGCGCCAAACTACCGCTGGTCAGACCGACTACGAGCTCGGCAACGGCAAAGCTGCCGATCAGTAGAAGGGCGATCGTTAATTGGGTTTGCTTGGTTTGTGACTCGCTTGCTGGCGACCCGGTTGCTTGTGGCTCTAACGGAATGTGATGGCAGTCAGCGGAATGTTGATGCATGCATGCGAGACGGGAAAAAATGAGGGATAGTAGCCGTAGTAGTGCGTTCCGGTTAATTCTACTCTTTGTGTGTCCTCTGCCTTACTGATGGTGTCACTTGGGGAGGTGTCACTTAGGAAACAGTATAACCGCAGTCGTCGATCGCCCCATCAGGTCATAAGATAAGGGCAAGGCTTTAGGAGTTGCGCGATGAACCGTTCCCACACATTGCCCATGACTGAGCAAGAACGCCAAACGTTAAGCCAGTTGCTCGACTACAGTCAAGCAAAATCGCTTCCAGAGATGTGGGCGATCGCAGCACAGCGCTTCAGCCAAAACGTGGCTGTATACGATCCTCACGCTAAGCCGATCGTCCAGCTCACTTACGCTGAACTTTACCAGCAGATGCAGCAGTTTGCGGCAGGTCTGCAAGCCTTGGGTGTGAAGCAAGGTGATCACGTTGCGTTGTTTGCCGATAACAGCCCGCACTGGCTGATTGCAGACCAGGGCATGATGGGTGCGGGTGCCGTAAATGCTGTGCGAGGTTCGCAAGCCGATCGCGATGAACTGCTGTTTATTCTCAAGCACAGCGACAGTAAGGCGATCGTGGTGCAAGATCAGGCAACGTTGAAAAAACTGGCTCAAGGATTGGAGACGCTGCCGCTACAGTTTATCGTCACGCTGACAGACGAACCACCACTGCCTGTCGGCACGTTGAAAAGCCTCAATTTTTCCCAACTAATGGAGCTTGGTGCAGGGCGTGCACTTCAACCTGTGCAGCTAGCCCGTGAGTCGTTGGCAACGCTGATGTATACCTCTGGCACCTCTGGCAGGCCCAAAGGGGTGATGCTAAGTCATAGCAACCTGCTAGCCCAAATTAGCGGTGCAGCATCGGTTGTTAATCCGCAGCAGGGGCGGGTGCTGAGCATTCTGCCCATCTGGCACTGCTACGAGCGCACCTTTGAGTACTTCATTTTTGCGTACGGCTGCGCCCAGGCGTATACCAACATCCGCCATGTCAAAAAAGATCTGAAGGACTTTAAGCCCAACTACATGGTGGCCGTACCGCGTCTGTGGGAATCCATCTATGAAGGGGTGCAAAAGCAGTTTCGCGATCAGCCGCCCAGCAAGCAGCGTCTGGTGACGTTCTTTTTCGATGTGAGCCATCGCTATATTGCCGCTCGCCGCATTCTACACGGTGTGAGCCTGGAAGTGTTAAGCCCCTCGATCGCCCAACGTCTTGCTGCAGCTTTGCAAGCAGCCCTTTGGTGGCTCCCCCATCGCTTAGGCGATCGACTGGTCTATCGTCAGGTGAGAGAGGGGATTGGCGGTGAAGTGACATTCCTGGTGAGCGGTGGCGGGTCGATCGCTGAACACCTGGAAGATTTTTTTGAAATCATTGGTGTGGCTATTTTGGGTGGCTATGGACTGACGGAAACTGCTCCCATTACCCATGTTCGGAGACCCTGGCGCAACATCCGCGGTGGTGACGGACAACCATTGCCCCAGACCGAAACTCGCATCGTTGATCCGGAGACTCGGAAACCAGTGCCCCTCCTGAAGCAGGGTTTGGTATTGATTCGTGGGGCTCAGGTGATGCAGGGCTACTACAAAAATCCAGAGGCGACTGCGAAAGCGATCGATCCCGATGGCTGGTTCGATACAGGCGATTTAGGCTGGGTGACAGACCAGGATGACCTGATTATTACCGGACGAGCCAAAGATACAATCGTGCTGACCAGTGGTGAAAACATTGAACCCCAGCCGATCGAAGATGCCTGCCTCCGCAGTCCCTATATTGACCAGATTATGTTGGTAGGGCAGGATCAAAAATTGCTGGGAGCGCTGATCGTACCGAATCTGGAGGCGTTACAGAAATGGGCGGTAGCGCAGAATATGGATTTGCAGCTACCACCGGAGTCAGCGGTCAGCGGTCAGCCATCAGCCGTCAGCAGTCAGGATCAACTCAAACCTCAAAACGCTCCACGCCTCATGCCTCACGCTTCATGCCTCACGCTCGACAGCAAACCTGTTCAAGATCTCATTCGCCAAGAGCTCAACCGAGAAGTGCAGAATCGTCCAGGCTATCGTGCGGACGATCGCGTGGGGCTCTTTCGACTACTTCCAGAACCGTTTTCGATCGAAAACGGGATGCTGACACAGACGCTAAAAATTCGGCGTAATGTCGTGACGGAGCGCTACCACGGTATGATTAACGAGATGTTCGTTGGGTAGTCTGGCTAGGTGCAAGCCGCAGTACCTCATTGGTTGTGACTACTGAGCGGGTGGCATCAGTGCAATTGCTTGCCCAAAGATATGCCAACGGACGCTCTGTCATTCCTCACACTTCTCCCCGACCCAACGTTATATGGATGTTTCTCAATCTCATCTGCTGTTAAAGCGGACGGTCAACGTGAAGGCGATCGTCACTTCCCAATGGAAGGAAGACGCACAGCAACAGCTACAGGCGCAGATTAATCAGCTTGACAACCAACTCCAGCAGCTTGAAATGCAGGGGCAGCGCATGATCGCTGAAATTCAGAAGCAGAGCCTCAAGCCACCCGGTCCTGAGACCCTACAACAAATCGACAGCATTCAAATTCAGGTCAATGAGAAGAAAAGCGAATTTTTGGAGCAAAAAAACCAGATCTTGCAACAGCTTCAACAAATTCAACTGCTAGAACTCAATCAAGAAGTCCAGCAAGGGCAAATTGACAGCATCTTTCGGGTGGAAACGGGTGACAACCTGATTGAAAAAATGCAGGTTGAAATTCTTCTCCGCGACGGCATCGTCGAAGCGATTCGTGGTGCTGTTTAATTATTAGTTGCCTAGTGCCGAATGAATAGTTCGACACATCTGACGGATTGCTCAATGTGCCACAGTAAAGAGAGCTAGGGCTATCTGTAGCGATCGCTGTCATCGTTGGTTATTAGTTTAAGCTAGTAGCTGAGTTTGGTAGAGTTGCGATCGCCAGTCGCTAGCTTGTCTGCGCTTCACACAACTTTTTTCTACTAAATTTCAGACCTGGAACTCATCCATGATTTACGAAGTCTTCATGCCTGCGCTTAGCTCCACCATGACCGAGGGCAAAATCGTCTCCTGGACGAAAGAACCTGGTGATAAGGTCGAAAAGGGTGAGACCGTCGTCGTGGTTGAGTCTGACAAAGCTGATATGGACGTAGAGTCTTTTTATGAAGGCTATCTGGGTGCGATTGTCGTACCAGCCGGTGAAACGGCTCCCGTAGGAGAGGCGATCGCCCTCATTGCTGAGACTGAAGCTGAAATTGCCACAGCTCAACAACAAGCGGCTGGACAGGCAACAGCCGCGCCTGTAGAAACTCCAGGCGCGATCGCTGACACCCAGCAAGAAGCACTAGCGGCTGTTGTGGCTCCAATGGCAGCGGTGCAAAACGGTAGCACTGCAGCATCGAATGGTCGTGTTGCTGTGTCGCCGCGTGCTCGCAAGCTGGCCAAGGAACTGAAAGTTGATCTCAGTACACTGAGAGGCAGTGGACCTCACGGGCGTATCGTTGCAGAGGACGTCGAAGCGGCGGCTGGCGGTCAGCCTGCAGTTAAAACTCCTACGGTACCAATGACACCACCACCATCGGTCACGCCTCTGACGCCCAAACCAGCAGTCGCGGCTCCAGCGACACCCGCGATCGCCGGTCAGCAGGTACCGCTCACAACATTGCAGAACGCGGTTGTACGGAACATGGTTGCCAGTCTAGAGGTGCCCACCTACCATGTCGGCTATACGATCACAACGGACAACCTGGACAAGCTCTACAAACAAATCAAGTCTAAAGGCGTGACGATGACGGCGCTTTTAGCAAAAGCCGTTGCTATCACCCTGCAAAAGCACCCACTGCTGAATGCAAGTTACGTTAACCAGAGCCTCTCCCATCCTGCTGCTATTAACATCGCAGTGGCAGTAGCCATGGAGGATGGCGGCTTGATTACACCCGTACTACAACGTGCTGATCAGCTTGATCTTTACACTCTATCGCGTACCTGGAAAGATCTGGTTGATCGCGCCCGCTCCAAACAGCTGCAGCCTGTGGAATATAACTCCGGCACTTTTACCCTTTCCAATTTGGGCATGTTTGGGGTCGATCGCTTCGATGCAATTCTGCCCCCTGGAACAGGAGCGATTCTGGCGATCGGCGCGTCGTTGCCTACTGTTGTTGCCACGGATGACGGGCTGTTGGGTGTGAAACGGCAGATGCAGGTCAATCTGACCTGCGACCATCGCGTTATCTACGGTGCTCATGCCGCCGCATTCTTAAAGGATTTGGCAAAAGTGATCGACACGAACGTACAATCGCTCACACTTTAGAAGCGAGCAGTGTCTAACCGTTAGTATTCGGCAGTGAAACTGAGGCTGATATGTCAGTGGCCAGTCGTTAGTAGTCAGTGCAAGTAAGACTGTAACGATGATGTTCCGACTGATACATTCTGGCTGATACATAGAGTGTGGCTTAAGCTCCATGCCCCAGCTGACGGCTGATGGCTGACCGCTACTGCTTCAATCTCCTCATCGAATGCCCCAGCGTCGTCGCCAGCTAGAGGTGGATTCTAGTGTAGAAAGTGCCTGTTCTTGCTGATGCCGCTCCAGGATTAGGGTCGCTGGATCACTTAAGCTGGGGTCACGGTAAGGCACGGCTGCTCGCGTGTACAAATGCTCTTGTTCCATTTGGGAAAGGGGATGCAGCGTTTGCCCATCAAAGCTGCCAACCGTTCCTTGTGACCATTCATGCGGTAAGTGAGCCGTACCTAGCGGAATCGTCCCGATCGTCAATCCTGCTGCTTGCATGGCCGATCGCACTGCAGCCGAGCGTGAGTACGTTGCTAGTTTGCCTTGCGGTGCTAAACAGCGTGTCACCAGAGCAAAAAACTCGATCGTCCATAGCTGTGGACAGCGACGCGGCGAAAAAGGATCAAAGAAAATGGCATCTGCTTGAAAGCCCAATTGACAAAGGGATGGCATCGTTTGACGCGCATCTCCAATTAGAAGCGTTGCGTTGAGGCAAGGCATTCTACAGGTATGCGACAATGCCATCTGCTGCAAAACCATCTGCACCATTGGCGACCAATCCTGAATCAGGGGAGGTGCGATCGCTGCTTGGGGAACGGTAGCATCTAACTCCAGCCCATAAAGCTCCACCTCACAAGCGGGATTAACGTTCCAAATTGTTTCCAGTGCTGCTGCTGTGTTACAGCCTAGGCCATAGCAAACATCGAGCAGGCGCAAACAGGGCTGCTGTGCTTTCTGCGTTAACTCGGTTGCCTGCGCAAATTTGTGTATTGCTTCTGCTCTTGCTCCCTGACGGCTGTGAAAGGCCTCACCAAAGACCTCCGAGAAGAAGGTAAAAGAGCCATCGTCAGTTTGCTGTGGCACCCAGTTGGTTGAGGTTGTCATTTTTTGATGCACTATGACATGGCACGCGTTCTCCTTCCCGTAGCAGTTCAATTCGCTTAGCCTTCTGCATCTAGCTGGATTCCGGTGAAGCAATTGCGACCACTACTTTTGGAAGTATAAAGTGCTGTATCAGCTTGGGCAACGAGGGTTGATCCAGACCAGTCTGCATTTCTTAAGTATTGGTCGCTAACTTTTACAGTCGCAATGCCACAGCTGAGGGTCACGCAGTGCGCGGCTACCGAAGTCTCATGCGGTATTTCCAGTGCTCTAACTTGATTAATGATGCCATTTGCAACAATCTTTGCACCCTCTAACGTTGCATGCGGCAAAACGATGACAAATTCTTCTCCACCATAACGAGCGACAAAATCTGTTTGGCGTGTTGCACTACGGATTGCCTGAGCTACTTTGCGTAGGCACTCATCACCGACTGGTGCCCATACGTATCGTTGTACAGCTTAAAACAATCAATGTCACACAAGATGAGTGATAAGCTGCCTTTCTTCTGAGCCTGTTCCGCAAGAAACAGATCAAAATAACGACGGTTGGCCACCTGAGTCAAACCATCAAAATAGGCGAGTCGTTGCAGTTTGTAACTGTGATAAGCAAAGCACATAAAAACCGCACTGTTTAGAGCTAAAACAGGAGGCGCAACTGGAAACCACCAACTTGCTAGAAAGAAGACTTGTTGCCAAATAAAAGTACATGAAAGTGGTGCAGAGGCTGACTTTCCCTACCCTCTTCCAGTTAAGCTGCTGCCAAATGGAAGTTCCATAGCCCAGCCGCTGTTAGCATCAGACGGTCATCAAAATCAGGCACCCGATTCCTATAAATGGCAGAGACTGCCTGCTATCGCTTTATCCCAGCATGGGCATGTACCCTACGGGAAGCAAGCTACACACTTGACTCGTTGACGGCTAAATTCTCGGTTCTCCTGCTGTTGCTGCTGACGCCACTCTTTGCCTCTCGGCTTTTTATGGGGTAGATGAATGTTGACAAATTCGTTCTGTAAGCCCTGAAAGCCTAAATCGCCCTCAACGCTCACCGCATCGGGAAGAGGCTCCACTCGCTCTTCCTCATCGAGTGGCCGTTTGTCATAGATTTTTCCAGCCCTCGCTTTCGTCAACACAAGCACTCGCTTTTGGCGGGTCGTGCCGGTGATGTGCTTACGAGTCTGCCGTTGCTTCTTGCCGGAGTCACACTCCTTTTGCTTCTGGGCGTCTTTCGGTCGTGGCACCGGACGTTCTGTGCCATCAACGATCACCGCCTTGACCGCAGGAAAGCACTGTAAAAACTGCTCGATACCCTCGATTTTACGTTCGGGCAACACCATCTTCTTGCCCAAGGCAGTTGCCAAAAGCCCTTGCAGTCGATGCGCCCACCGATTGCTGCGACCGCGCTCTCGCTCAAACAACAACCCTAAAACAGCGAATGTCGGATCACACTTGAAAGAGCACAAGATGAAGCATAGTTTGGCTTCGAGGCTCTGTAACCGAGTTTGCCGTACCCCACCTTTGGCACGTTGGCGGGGTTTAGCGTCGCGCTCAAGTGGTTCTTGATACACGACCTCGAAGACCGCACACAACTTGTCAAACGCTTTCCGATTCCCAGTCAACGCCCGCAACAAGCGCTCATTCTCCAGCGCACGATCAATGTTGAGCATGGTCTACTGCTTCATCAGGGGATAGAGCTAATTTACCTTATAAAGCAACAAGTCTAGTATGTACGCCTCTTAGCTCCTGATACACCGCTGCTGCTTGCTACGAGGCGATCTCCAACTCGCCGATCGTCCGCTCTTAGCGTTAGAACAGGTCAGCGAAGGCGGACAGGATACAGTTCGCGGCTACCGACAAGACCTGCTACTTGCCGATAATGGTTTGTTTGCGTCGGCAGAAGTCCGCATTCCACTGCTAAGATTACCCAAACTCAATGGGCTGCTACAGTTGCCCCCTTTTATTAGACCTCTTGCAGATTAAGATGAGAGGCTTGCCAACAGTGATGGGAAAGAGGAAACATCAGGACTATAGCAATTTATTCAGTATCCTGATGATGAACTATACAATAGCTCAAACCCTTTCCCTTGAACACTTTAAGCCCGCTTTGGGATCCATCGAGCCACGTTTAAGGAGATGGTGAAAGTGCTCAAACCGCAGTGGAGAGCGGTGCTGAAACCGGGTGCTCGACCCAAGCTCGAGCTCGAGGATCGGATCTTGGTGGCGTTGGAGTACTGGCGAGAGTATCGCACCTACTTCCACATCGGTAGCAGTTGGAGGATTAGCGAAGCCACGGTGTGCCGCATTGTGCATTGGGTGGAAGACCATTTGATGGGTTCAGGGAGATTCCGCTTACCGGGCAAGAAACGCTTGGTGCAGGGCTTCGGTCGTCCCCAGGTGGTCGTGATGGATGTGACGGAAACGCCCATTGAGCGCCCTCAACGGGGGCAACGCCAGTTTTATTCCGGCAAGCAGAAGCGGCATACGCTCAAATGCCAAGTGCTCATCGACCAGCAGACGGGGGAGGTGCTCTGTCTGTTTTTTGGCAAAGGCAGTCGCCATGATTTCAAACTCTTTCAAGCCTCAGGGGTCCACCTTCATCCGGACACGCAAAGTTTTCAGGATAAGGGCTATCAAGGAATCCAAAAGCTCCACGCCAACAGTCGCTTGCCTGTCAAGAAACCGAAGGGCGGCTCGCTCACTCCCGCTGAGAAACGGCACAACCGTGAACTGGCGAGGGAACGGATTGGGATTGAACATGTCAATCGCCGCCTCAAGATTTTTAGAATCCTGGCTGAACGCTACCGCAATCGCCGTCGTCGCTATGGTCTTCGCTGTAATTTGATTGCCGCTTTGTACAACTATGAATGGGCTCTTGAGGCTTAACGCGGTTAATGTGCAAGAGGTCTATTGATTTTGCGACAGTTGCAAATCGAAGCAGTAACGTCAGCCTGAATCCGAAGAGGATCGCGTCGGTCGGGTTGGGGCTGCGCTTGCAGCTAGGCGATCGTCTAACGGCTCGTTTCGATTGGGGTATGCCTTTAGTCTCCGTTTCGGGTGACAAATTCACCCTACAAGAGAACGGGCTCTATTTTTCCGTCGTTTATAGTCACCCTTTCTGAGTTCCATAATAAATTCCCCTTCCATTAGTGCCCACAAAAACAAGCCCGAACTCTTGCCAGCTAGCTTCCATGACATTAGGACTGTTACCAACAGGGTTAGAAGAACGATCGAGGCGTTTCCAGGTTTTTCCTAAATCCAAGGAAGAAAAAATTCCGTCACCCATTTCAGAAATTCTGCCGTAGAGATACAAGGCCGGTGCAGTGCTTCCCGCTTGTGGCTTTCCGAAAGCAAATAAATAAGCTTTTTCTACATTGCTAAGCTTGGAAAACGTCTCGCCGCTGTCGGACGATCGATGTAAACCTTGCGAATCCAGACTAATCCAAACTTCACCCTTAAAGCCGGGCATTGTTTTAAGTGATTGCCAGCCCTCACTCGGTAGTGCGCTATTTACAATACTAAAGAGATTCCCGCCATCAGTACTGCGGTAAACCTTGCCATCGGCATAGTAATAAAACGCATTACCATCTACAGGGTCTGATGCCAATGGTTGAGACCAATTCCAGGGTCCCTTTACTCCATTGGGCAACCCTAATACCTTGCTCCATGAAATACCACCATCCAGAGTCCGCAAAGGCTCTTGTTCACTAACAGTAGTAACAAACAAATTTGGATTGGTTGCTGAAACCGCAACACGCATAGGCATTATATTTGCTGGAAAGGACTCAAATACTTTCCAGTGCAGACCGCCATCAGTTGAGGAGGCTCCTGTAAAGACTGAGCTTTCACGGTTGCCGCCTACACGCACTAGATTCAAAGGCGCGGTCTGGCAGTAGGCAATGCTATAAGTATCTTGAAAGGATGGCCCGCTACGACCAAAACCCTGAGACGGGTAAGTATCTAACCCATTGTTGTGGTAAAACCCATCTACGTCAGCCACGCCACTGAGTAAAAGAGCACCTTTCGGAGGAGAAGCCAAGGTAAAAGTCACTATTTCTTCATGACCTCTTTCATAATTAGTCCAAACAACTGGATTAGCCTTAATATCTTCTGTCCGCCAAATGCCGTACCAGTCTGTGAGCCAGACTCGGTTGCTCACCTTCGGATCAAACTCAATAGCAGAAATCCAGGGCTGTGAAACCATGAACTCGCTCCACCAGGGAACAGTACTATTTGAAAAGCGTATTTTTTCTATCCAAGTAGAACCACCATCAAGGGATTGATAGATAGTAGTAGATGGTGTCTCGCCAAGAGCAATGAGCACATTGTTGACATTCACTGGATCAACACTGAGAGCATTGAAAGAGTTTCGTGTTCCTGACGGTGTAATGTCACTCCACCGATCACTGACATATTTGCTTACACCAGACGCATGCGTTACGTACAAGTCACCACTGTTAGCTACCGAAATTCGCTTTGCGAAGGCAGGGCTGTCAATTAGCTTATTCCAGCTAGCTCCTGTATCAATAGATTGATAAATACCATCACCATAAACAACGCTATAGAGCAAGCCAGGTACTTGTTGATTGAAGACCAATGCCGTAATGCCGATACCCGCTTCAAGCTTTCCAGGGAAAGTAGTCACCTTAAACCATGTTGCGCCTGCATCTGATGATTTCCATAGACCATCTAAGCGGGAACCAAAAAAGATGTCTTTAGAGTTATGTGGGTTAACGACCAGTCTTTCTCCTACCCATCGAAGATTCTCATTGCCTCCCATTTTTAAATCGATGCTTAGCTTTTTCCACGTCGCTCCCTGATCGGTCGATTTGAAGATTGTTCCGATCGGTTGTGCCCAGTCCGCCGTAAATTTGCCAGTAGCGATATAAACAATGCTGGAATCATTTGGATCGAGCGCTAATGACTCTCCACCGTAGTAATTGCTTTGAGTCAGGGAAAAGTGGTCTGTGAGCGGAGACCAATTAGAGTCGATCGAGTTCCAACGATAAAAACCACCAATATCTGTTTTGATATATGCAAGGTCTTTCTGCTGCGGATGAAGGGAGATACCTGTAACGTACCCTCCACCCCCTATGGGAGCACTTTTTTCTCCTAAAACCGTAGCTTTCTGGTACTTCAGAGCGTCACCCGTATCTGCGGTGAGCGCAACAAGAGGAGGAATATTGGAGGCCGACGTTATGACTCTGTGAGAGAAGAAGGTAATTGACAGTAATAGACTGAAGAAAATAGGGATTAAAAACCAGGTTTTAGAACTACAGAAACGAGTTTTCTTCATGCAGACCTATTAGTATTATTGACTTGAGCATCCCGTCATTGGCTTGAGCATCCAACCGTAAAGCCCTGATGTATTTCCCCAGGCAATTTTTGCATTATCCTCGTGAAGGTAACCTAGTGTAAAGACCATTAAGCCATGGCTCGTTAAAGAGGAATATGCAATCAGAAGCTTTCACCACTTTTGGCTACACCTGCTAGTACATCTTTGTAAAAGTTGTATTTCAGTTTAGAGACAATTGCTTGAGAACAGGTTGATTTAATAGAATCTTGAGCATTTTTGCAAATTAAAAATGTGCGTTTAATATCTTTTAGAAGATAATCAATCGACCATAAAAAAGCTTTTTTATCATTTGCAACTAAGACACTTTCCATATGCTTGACATTAATTCCTGCAAGTGAAAATTCGGTAGCAATAACTGGAAGACCCTGAGCCATTGCTGTAATTATCTTAGTTTTCAAACCAGCACCGATAGTAATAGGAGATATGCTAATGCTATTCTTTGAAGCCTCGTATAAATTATCTACATACCCAACAAAGTTAACTCCGCCTGGATGTTTTTTGTATCTCTCAACTGTTTTTTCATCCCACTTTCCAATAATGTGCAGCATCAGCCCAAACTGTTCGCGTACCTCCACTGAAACTTCATTAATAAACCATTCTGCTGCCTCTTTATTTGGATAGTGACTATCACCGCCAACAAAAATGAGCTTGTTGGGCATCTGGAATGTGTCCACGCTAATTTCCTTAAAATCTTCATCGAAAACAGGAAAAGGCATGGTAGAAAACTGTATCCTCTTGCTGGCTTCTCCCAGAGCTACTTCTAAGGTAAAAGTATCATGATCACTAAAGGTTGAAATAGCATCAAATTCACTAAGAAACGCTTTCTTAATACGATGATTAAAGTTATATACATAATCAGCATAAATTGACTGGAGTTGCTTCTCCTCAATATGAGATTGAATCCTAGCCAATCTAGACTCATGACTCAAATATACTTTTTTAACATGATCTGGAATAATTGTGACTAGACTGAGATTTTCGACAAATTCTATTTGGACAAGGTTGATTCGCTCGATCGAGATAATTTCAAGCAGCTTATCAACAAAGGATTGGCTAAGGAGGAGATATGGGTTGCTAGATGAAGAGGCATAGTCTCTAGTAAACCTCTCCCGGTTGGAAAGCGCCCTACCTGTCTTCACAGAGAAGACAGGCAAATAATTCATCAGTTGGCTTAATCCATTTTTGAGCAATCGAGCAGCACTAAGAAACCTCTTTCCCCCTTTGTTTGCCAAGCGACCTTTACTTGAGAGAAAATTGGAGTCTCCCAGCTCGTAAATCTTTACATACGGTAGAAGCTTACTTAATTCATGTAGATTTTCTCGCGTAATTGAATGGTTTTCTGGCAACAACAAACTGACATTACATAACTTACTTAGATATTCAAGTGTTGCAAATTGGGCAACACTCGCGCCGTTATTACAGGGATAATTCAAGTAGGAAGAAACAATCAAAATGTTCATAATAGTTTTTTATAGAGATGATAAGAGGCATGGACTCTCCATACTGACAAGGAGTTAACCTCGCAGCTAAAACTATTAATGAAGGCGAAACCTTATGGGATACGTTTAGCTGGAAGATGCTACGCATATATTATAAGAATTTTACAGTATTTTGCCTGTGCTCTTGTTCGTACTTTTGATACGGCAAATGGCTTAAAAATGGTTTTTGTCAAAGTTTTTAGAGAGTCATGTGAAATATTAGATGTATAAAAAGCAAAACCTTCTCTTGAAAGTATTATAGGAGAGGAAACTTAGTGAGGGAGCATCCCGCTTTGGCAGATATATCCTTTTGCCAGATGACAGCATAAGGTTTCGGAATGTTCGACAGTGTTTTTACAAAAGTGGGGTACTCCTCTTAAGTGATATAGTCAGAGTCAAAATTTTGGTTGAAAACAATTCCAAATATTCAAATATTTTTCAGCTTAGAATGGGTTATTCTCCGTACAGTACATTATCTCTTATAAATCTAGAAGTCTTTCAATATCTACTTTTCAATTAAACCAATCATGAAAAGCGATAATACAAGAGTCAATAAGTTTACTCCGATTTCTTATGCATTAGTATATCTTTACATGCTCTAGATCTAGATCTTCTCAGCATAAGAATAGCTTGATGACAATCAAAGTACATTAAGGGCCGACGGTTTCTTGAGTAAGTTCTCTAGGTTCTCCCGACTTTACGCTGATAAAGCAACCTTATATCAGACTATCACTAGGTTTCAGCCATTGATCGGACAGCATTTCGTAGCCTCTTATACGATTTCAGCCACATATCCGGAAGAGCCGTTCTCTATGATCGCGTCGCACGCTAAGCGAACGCTCATACTGATTACTTTGTTTGATCTTGAATTAGACGACGCTTTTGATTCGTTTCTGTGGTCTTGAGAGCAAGTCCTTCAAGCTGGTAATAGAGAGTTTGAGGCAAAAGCCAAAGGAGATAAGCCGCCGCCCAAGTTAATAACGTGCGTCGGGGCTCTTCTAAAAGAATTTGCCAATGGTTTTTTAAGGCTTGGTGAAACAGCTTGACTGCCGTTGAACCATCTCTCAGTGTAATAGCTCTACGAGCAAGATAGCGATATTGGTAGGCTCTAGCTGGACTTTCCCATTGTGCAATCAAGGTTGGAGCATAAGAACGTGTCTTTTCAATCACTTTTTCCCAGGAGTCTAGTTGTTTAAAGACACTTGCTGACAGTCCGTTTGAGTTCACTCGATACAAAGTTAATGCTTCAGGAATCCCCTCAATTGTCCACTGTGTTTTAATTGCGATACGGAACCAGCACTCAATATCTTCAGATGCGCGGAACCGATCATCAAAATAGAAATATTCCGTATCACCATAAAGATTCTCTTCAAATTTAATCTCTTCAAAGACCTCACGACGAATCACTGGAGCTGAGCCATTGCTAATTGGATTACGGCAAAGTAAATTAGGAATAGTGATTCCCGTCAGCTTAGGCATTTGGTAAATACCAAGAGGTTCCCCTATTTCATTAATAAATGCAGATCGGCTGAAGCTAATCCCTACCATTTTTGAGTGCTCTAAGTGCGCAACATGCTTCTCAAGTTTTTCAGGAGCCCACAAATCATCACCATCTAAAAATGCTAAATAGTCTCCTTGAGCATTACGTATACCCGTATTCCTAGCTCCTGCCAAACCACGATTTTTTTGATGGATTATTCTAATCCTAGAATCTACAAATTCCCGACAGATGTCGATACTGTGATCGCGAGATTCATCGTCAATAATAAGCAATTCAAAATTTTCATACGTTTGAGCTAAAACCGACTGTACAGTTTTAGAAATATATCGTTCAACTCCATAGACAGGAACGATCACAGAAACTTTTTTCATTGCTTTGACTCCACACAAAGTATCTATCCTATCAAAAGTTATAAGCTTCTTCTAAGTTCGATATTCGAAGATTTACAACCAGGAAAAAGAATCATCTCAAGCCTTCTAAAGATTAGCCTTTCATTCTAGATGTTATTTGTATTGCAAATATTTTCCGAGAAGCCTCCTAATCCAATTTCTTTATTTTCATTTTAAGATAGGTGATAATTTTCTTAGGTCAATCAACGCTTTTGAAAAATCATTGCTCTACTTGAAACAATAGACTCTAAATAACAATATATTGATTTTGGGATAAGCCAAACCAAATAAGCAGCGATCCATGTTAAGGTAGTAAATCGAAAACCTTCAAACAAAATGCACCAATGTGTGAATAGTGCTCGATGAATCAGATCGACTGCCAGGGCTCCTTGGTGTAAACGGACTGCTCTACGTGCAAGATATCTCAATAAATGTGCTCTAGATCTATTTTCCCAATGAGAAACGAGTTGAGAATCGTAGGTACGAATTTTTTCTATTACCTGATCCCAAGCCTCTATATTTTTAAGTAGGTTTGACGATACTCCGTGAGGATTGACTCGATACCGGGTTAACACTTTAGGAATGCCTTCAACCTTCCAGGTTGTTTGAATAACAATGCGTAGTAGGCATTCGAGATCTTGAATCATACGAAAGTGTTCATCAAAATAGCAATCTTCTTCAAATCCATGAATATTGTCTTGAAATTTAATTGCTTCAAAAACTTCTCGTCGGTATACAGCAGCGGAACCATTCCCAAGCGGGTTTGAGAGCAACAAATCAGACACCAAGATATTCTTAAGTTTGGGTTTCTGACGAGATCCTAGAGATTGTCCTGTATCATCAATAAAATCAGATGGACTAAAACTTACACCCAATCCTCCACATTCTTTTAGATGCTGAACATGCATCTCTAATTTTTCTGGTAGCCAGATATCATCTCCATCTAAGAGCGCTATATATTCGCCCTTTGAATGGCGGATTCCAGTATTAGAAGTTCCAGAGGGACCACGATTCTCCTTGTGGCAAAAGACTTGAATTCTTGGATCATTAAAATTCTGGCATATCTCCACAGTCTTGTCAGAAGAAACATCGTCAACAATCAGAACTTCGAAATTTTGATATGTCTGATCTAGAACAGACTGAATTGTGTTTGAGATATATTTTTCGACATTATAGACTGGAATGATAACGGAAACTTTCCCCATAAATATCCTCCTAAATAACAGCCTTTCTTTTAGCAGCACGAAGCCTGCTAATTTGCTTAAGTAAAGAGTTAGCACGTTCAGGAGAAAGAATTAATATCAGTAACAACTTAAAAGTTAAAATTCTCATGCTTTTACTCAATAAACTTTTAGGGTAAAGTTTAATTGATTTATACAGCATTCTGAAAGCTTGTTTAGCCGCTTCAGTACCCGACACATGAGTTAAACAAAGCTGAGCTAAAAATTGATTCTTATTAGATAAACTCTGATTTTTAAGTCTCTTTAAGTCAGGTGGAGCTTTCTCAAAAGCTTTCTCAATAACGATGAGATGGTTTTTATCCATCACATCAATTTTAGATGACATTGCCCCTGAAGATTGACGATATAAAATTTGTGATTTAGGAACTACAACAAAAATCCAATCAGGTGCAACACGCAACCAATAATCCCAGTCCTCACAAGATTTAAGAGTCGAATCAAAGACTCCTACAGCCTCAATCGTCTCTCTTCGCAACATTATATTAGAGCCGCTCGCGATAAAATTACTTAGTAGCATTTCACGATAAACATTGCCTTCAAAAGACACGGATTTTCCAGGATGAAAATTTTCACCTTTCTCATCCATCACTAAAGTCCAGCTGTAAACCGCGCCTGCCTCTGGACAGTTTTTTAATGCTGCTACTTGCAGCTCCAATTTGTCAGGCGTCCATAAGTCATCAGCATCCAAAAAGGTAATAAATTGCCCAGTCGCTTGGGCAATTCCGCGATTTCGTGCAGTGGGTAGCCCAGCATTGCCATAGGAGAAGACCTTTAGCCGTGAATCTTGAATGCTACCAAGCAACTCTAAGGTTTTATCTGTAGATCCGTCATTGATGACAATCAACTCAAAATCCGAGAAAGTCTGCCGCTGTACAGACGCGATTGTTTCTAGGATAGTACGCCCACTATTATAAGCTGGAACAATAACAGATACGGACGGCATATTAACTTACCTCTGGATACTATGATTATTTATATTAGTGACTCTCATGCTTTAGCCTTGGATCACCAATATTACGAGCTACACCAATTAGTTGAATAAAGTATTTAGTAACTTTTGGAGAGAACAGCTGCATTATTAAGCATTTTATTATATATCTTTGAGTTAATCTACTCAATAAAATATTAGGGTATAAGCGAATTGCCATTTTCAACTTTTGACCTGCCTGTTGAACCTCATAAAGATTAGTAATATCAGCTAAATACATTCCAGCTAAATACTGATACATGATAGCTAAGCTTTGATGTTTCAGATTCTGCAAACCTGAAGGGGCTGATTGAAACATTTTATCAATAACAAAAAGGGTTTCCTCCTCCAACACATCAATTTTGGACGACATTGAACCTGAGGTTTGGCGATAGAGAACTTGTGGCTTGGGAACTACAACAAAGTTCCAATGAAATGCTAATCGCAGATAGAAGTCCCAATCTGCACAATATGCAAGCGTTGGATCAAATCCTCCTACTGATTCAACCGCTTGCCTGCGAACTAGAAGATTTGAGCCATTAGCAATAAAATTACTCCGTAACAGCTCTGTATAAACATCGCCTGTAAACAGAGGGGAGTGACCCACCTCAAAACGATCCCCCCCCTCACTCATATTACAAGTCCAACTGTAGGCGACTCCCGCTTCTAGATTTTGTTGTAAAGCTATTAGCTGTAGCTCTAATTTATCAGGTGTCCATAGGTCATCGTGATCAAGAAAGGCAATGAACTCTCCAGTAGCGTGAGCAATACCGCGATTACGGGCAACTGATACTCCACCATTTTCGTAAGAGAAAACCTTTACACGTGGATCATTAACTGCATTCAACTGCTTTAAGGTATCATCGCTTGAACCATCGTCAACCAAAATCAACTCGAAATTGGCGAAAGATTGGTTCTGTACAGAAGTAACTGTTTCTAAAATAGTGTGTTCAGCATTGTAAACAGGAACAATGATAGAGATAGTTGGCATTTTCAAGTTTCTCTTTCCTAAAAAATACACAGTGGTCTAATGAGTAACGCCTAACAACTGATAGAAAATCACCACTAATGAAAGCACCGCTTGAGGAGATTTTTTGGGCGAAATTCTGAACATTAAACGTAAAATTTAGCTTTACTCTTCATTTTTAGCTCCGGTTTTTATTTGGCAAAAGGTGAATTCGGACGAAGGACATATCTAGTAGCCCAAAAGGTGAAGATTGGCATTGCTACTATATGAGATACGAGTACGGCTACCGCTACTGTAAATATTCCCGACTTCATAGCAAAAATTAGAAGTACTGCTAAGAACACAGTAAAAATCAGATTCCACTTAAGATCGATATCCGTTTTATCCACTGCTACAAGCAAAGCTGAAGCGGCTATAGAAAAAGGACGAGGTAGAGCAGAAAGGCAAATTACTATTAATATTGGAATTGCCGCAATCCACTTTTGACCAAACACAATCGGCACATAAAAAGGTGCCAAACTTGATTGTAAAATCACAAGTGGAACGATGACCAAGGCAATTGTTCTAATACTACTAAAATACTTATCTTTAAATTCATTAAAGTTACTACGGACAGAACACAAATAAGGAAACAAGGGCCAAGTAAGTACATTAATTACATTTAAACTAATTCCTAGTCCAGCATTGAAAGCAAAATAGTAAACTCCTAGAGCATCAACTCCTAAAAATGTTCCAACCAGCAGATAGTCTAGATTAGCTCTCAGTTTATCCAGCAACTCAACACCAAGAACATTTTTACCGAAATTAAAGACTTCACGCCACCGATACAACGTAAAGTTTTTCTTGGGACGCCAAGAGTGAGATTTATAAGCAATTATTATCCATACAGGCGTGGATAGTACAACTGGGAATACGATTGCCCACATACCCATACCTAGCAAGGCTAAAACTATTGTTGAGAAATTACCAATGGCTGATTGTATTGTAGAAGCTAATGCTGTAACGCTATATCGGTTTTCTCGATTTATTAACGCCATCTGAATTGCAAAAAATGGTAATAATAAATATTCTAAGGCAACAATACAAATAGGCAAAATAATTTGGTTGTCTCTATAAATCCAAGCGATTGGAAAAGCTGCAATACACTGAACAACAAAAAGCGAAATACACAGCATCCAATTCAGCCAGTACGCTGTATTGCTGAAAATTTCTACATCCTTTTGGTCAGCTTGGATCAGCTTACCTGCGACTCCAGATCTAAGAGTAAAAACAGATGCAAATTCTTTCGTCGTTAAAACAATTGCTGCTAATCCATAGTCGTGGGGACTTAGGAGGCGAGCAAGAATTACTGTTGTCCCTAGCCGAAAAATACGATTGGCTAATTCCCCTACTCCCAACCAACCAACGTTTTGTACAAATGGACTAGACAGTTTCTGCTTTAAATTGTTGATCGACATTAATTTTCTCTATAAAAGTTATTACTGTTTATGGGTTGTCTAAAATAGCATTAGGCTCTTTTTTTAATTTGCTTTTATCAACATAACTAGAATCTCTCTTTAAAGCAATTCCAAGAATCATTAAGGCCGGCCAAAAAAGGTACGCTAAAGCATCCAAACTCTCGCCAGACGAGAAAAAAAGCATAACTAATAAGAGGGTTAAACCAAGCCTTGCTATCTTATTTTTCTGTGCTTTTACTAATAAGCTGATTAAGGTGCATATAACTGGTACTAGGAAAGTAAACAAACCGACTGTGCCATGCATAAACATAAGCCCTCCCCAGGTAGTATGAGAGCCTATTGGCATATTTTCTAGTGCTTTATAACTCGCCTCTTGATTTCCATGTCCCCATATGGGTGCTTCTTTTGATCGCTCAAAAGCTACTTCAACGAGTGCCTTGCGAATTTTTGTAGATGATGATCTAGAGCCTAAAACAGTTTCTGTTAAGTCTTTAACGGTCAAGAGAATTTGAGCACTGAAAATACTAAAAGCAAAACTTAAAAAACCTAGACAAATTTGTATCTTTGGTTTCCAGAAATTTGTTAAGAGCCAAACTCCAATCAAAATTAGTGGTACGGCAATGTAAGCTAATCGAGAAGATGATCCAGCGCACATGGCGATAGCTCCAAATGCTCCAATCCATTGCCACCTTTTATCAGGCTCTTGAATGGCTAAGAAGAAGTAAAGTGTAGCAGCAAGTCCAAGTGCAGGTGCCCACGGAGCAAATAGCGCTAAGCGAAGTTCGTGATTATATTCTGTATAATGATATAGCGCTACGTTGTAGTAAAGTTTTCCATTTTGAATGACCCTTTCAATCGGGGAAGAATAAATTAGAGAGGGTAGATGTATGAAGTAAGCTAAATAGCTTAATGGAATAAAAACTAAACTCTGCAGACAGAGCATACATACAGCTCTATAAATAAGTTGTGGTCGAATATTAAGGCAACCAACGAAGGGGAATAAGGCAAGTAGTGCCCAAGAAATAAACCACCCTATTACTCCTCTGATATAGTCGTTTTTAACAGAACCAAAATCCTCTAATCCAACAACTCTAACAAATAGCATTATGAGCATAGAGACTAACCAGAACCATATTTCCCATGGAACTCTGATTTGTCTTTCAATAGGGGTATCTTCCAGTTGGCTCCAAAGTCTTTTACACAGATAGACAAATAGCACCCATCCTAACAGTGCATTAACTGGAAGTAACAGACCAAATATGTAGAATATATAGGTTCCATTTATGGAGTACCAAACCAATCGCTCTTCAAAGTTCTGAGGCTTCATAGTTTGCTATTTGTTTTACTCCAGCTACTTTTTTATTAGCCAGTTCGATCCCACGCCGTTTGTATGAAAAGATCAGCATTAGACCAGTAGCTGTCAAAAGAGAAGAAACTGCTGTACCGAGAAAAACCAGCTTCTTTTTTGGTGAAACGGGAATATCAGACAAACTAGGCTCTGCAAGAAGTTGAACCTCTGGGTAAGAGCTTGTAAGGGCCGATTTGCCAAGATCTGAGTTTGCAAGAGTTGATGAAAATACAGCTTCATAAAGTCTGTACTCGCGTTTGAGAGCTTCCAATTTAGATCCCGACTGCGCTGATATTGTTAGTCGCGCTTCAAACTCAGCAACTTGCTGATCCAATGCCTGAACATATGCTTGAAATCCTTGTTGCTCTGCCTGGGCTGTAACTATATCCTTAAAAAGAAGTTCTCGAGCTGTACTAGGTTGCTCACCACTACCAATATTGAGTTGAGCCAGAGTGGTTTCATTCATAGAGTGACCTAAGACAGATCGACTCCGCTCTAATAGAGCAACTTTAACAGCATCAAGCTTGCTTTGCTCTCGGGCGACAGAGGGACTTTGAGGTGTATATCTGGAAGCAAGAAGAGCCATGTTTGCAGTTGAGGTGGTGTAATCCTTTAAGTGGCGCTGAAATATTTGATCTGATTTGAGCATGAAAGCATCAGATGCCTGTGATGTGCTGATGTCTAGATCTGTTGACAACTGTCTGAAGCGAGCGCCAGTCTGCTTTAATTGTGCGATTCCTTCTGCTCTTTTCTTCCGTAATTCTTCGATCGCATTTGAAAGCTGTTCAATTTGAGTAGCTGATGCTAATCCAGAACGAATTTGATACTCAGCGACACGTCGTTGAGCGTCTGCAAGCTTCGTATGGGCGCTATCTAAAGCCCTTAATGCTTTTTCTTCTCGCTGAATAACTTCTTGATTCCTAAGCTCATTGAGTCGTGATTGAAAAGCTTTATAAAACGCGAAGGATTTTTTCTGCGCTTCTCCAGGGCTTGCTCCGCTAATTGAGAAACTCATCAACGTCGTGTTATTGACTATTTTGATCCTGGGTTGACCGAGCTCTTTTGAAGTCATATTGAGCTGAGCTGCAGCTTTTTGTTGCACCGCTTCACTCGTAGCTATAAACTTGTAATTTTCTCTGGGATCCTGTGCTGGATTTGCATAGGGAGATATTTGTTCGGTAGAAGCAGTACCAGTATCAGGCAAATTTAGCTTCGTATTGGCTGTGGTTCCAGGCAAAGTAAGAGTCCAGTCGCTAGCGTAGGTTGGACGCGTTTTACTTACATAGAAGAAAGCCAAACTCCACATAATAGCGCTCGCAGATATCCCTGCCAACAAGTAAGGGAGGTAGTGAACTTGAGGTTTTGTTGATGTCTGCACATATTCAGATTTATTGAAAACACCAGTCATCAGCCTTAAAAAAGTTTGCATGATACCTTTTCACTTTCATGTATAGTTACGTACAAACAAATATGAAAACGATCTAGTTACTTTAAGAAAATCATGTCAAAATATTGGCTATTCTGTATCACGGTTCACACGAACTTTCGATATTTTGGCGTTATGTTCTCGAAGTGGTTTCGAGTGTTGCAAGAAGCAAGTTTAGATGAAGTAAATCCTTATCTTTGCTGACTTAGAGACGATTTAATGAAATCAAGCTGATACTATCCTAAATATTAACCTGGCAATTTTAAATGTGCAATTGGTAATACCGCATAATTTTGCATCAGGTATTTCGTGGATGATGCAATGAGCTACCTAGCCTGTGAGGGGGTGTTGAGATTCTTACGCTGCTAGAGATTTAGCTTTTAACACCTCCTGCAAGATACCTAAAGGCTGTAAGCGATAAGCCAAGATTCTTACTGGAAGGCATATCTACCACAAACTACTTCTTTTAGAGGTATATCACCTCTGAGAGTATACGGAACTAAAACCCTACGCAAACCCTGCAAATCTCACAGAAAATCCATAAAAGCTTCCGCTTGATAAGAGTTCGGTGAAGTATATGGTAATACTCAGTAGTTTATGAGAGAAATTTAGCAGGGTGTTCGAAAGGCCACACTTACCCAGGATTTCTACATACCTCTAACTTAGCTTTGAGTCAATGACAACAGCTCTATATCAGCCAAATTGCTGAATAGGCTTTTAAGAAGGTTGTATCTTTTTCATTCAGAATGCTGCCCCATTCGTAGTTGGCTTTAGGTAAACCTAAATAGTCTTCTAGAAACCATTAAGTATAAATACTGGCGATCACAGTACAAACACTGGAGTACATCGATCGGTACAACAAATGTTGTAGCAAGAATTTAACTCCTTGCAAATTCGATACTTCTGAGACTTCATGCCATTCCTTGAGCTTTTAGCGAGTGACATGATTCTGCTGCGCCGTGGTCTTGAATTTATAGGCCTTTGAACTGCAGCGTATCAGCTCTTTATAGTTGAGAAGCTTTGCAGGCCTTGCTATAGCAAAGCAATTATATATCTCTGCTATCGATAATTTTAGGTGAGTCAGTATGATTTTAGTTACTGTAGGAACAGAGCAATACCCCTTTAATCGCTTAATGAATTGGTTGGATTTATTAATAAGAGATGGAGTAATTTCTAAAGATGAAAGATTGATTATTCAGTATGGTTCTTCTACTAAGATTCCATTTCGATCGGAAGCTTTCGAACGGTTACCTGAACCAGAATTTAAATCATTACTGGAGCAAGCGAGAGTTGTTATTTCTCATTGCGGAGAAGGATCAGTAATATTACTAGAATCTCTTAATAAACCTTATCTTTTGGTACCACGGGCTCGCCGTTTTGGTGAACATGTTGATGATCATCAATTAGAAATGGCTGAGTTTTTAAAGAAGCAAGGAATTCCCATAGCTGAATGTCCTGGCGATATAGCCCGATTTCTTTCGGAACCAAGATCTTCAGGAATCAAGCTAAATCACAGTGAGGATGAGCTGTGCCAAGTTCTAGCCAACGATTATGACTTCAATCAGCATACGAAAGCCATGCTGATTTGTTCTTCTGGCGGTCACTTTAAATATGCACAGGGTCTCAGACCACTCCTAGATAAATTTCAAAAAGTTTGTTGGGTTACGTTTATGACAGGCACAACAAAAGCACAACTTTCAAATAGTGGCGAGTCTATACACTGGGCTTATAGTCCTACAAATCGAAATCTTCTCAACTTGATTCGAAATTTGGCTCTGGCTGTTAGAGTGTTAAAGCAGGAACAGCCCGACATCGTCATTTCGACAGGGGCTGGTGTTGCGGTACCGTTTTTACTACTGGCCAAATTTATTTATCGTAAAGAGACAATATTTATAGAATCGAAAACTCGAGTATCCGACCTAAGTTTGTCAGCAAAACTACTATATTATGCTTCGGGTTTTAGCAAACTGATTGTTCGCAATCAAGCCATAGAAAGCTTGTATCCAAAAACCAAGTATATTGGTATTGCTTCAGCAGATAAAATTATTGATATACGAAAAGTTTTTACATCTAGAGCTGATAGAGAGAATACCACTCTTACAAAAGTGAATGGCATAGCCATTATTAAAGCTCCAGACTATTTAGGACTGGATGAAATTGATCGGTTCAACTATACTTTTCAATCGGTAAGCGAATTATATCCAAAAAAAATTGTGATTGATCTGAGTTCAACTACTTCAATTGATATCGTAGGGATAGAAGCTTTGAAGAAGAGCTTGGCTATTTCTAAAGCTGCGAAAATTAAGCTAGCACTCTGGAGCGTTAATCAAACAGTGCAGTCAGCTTTATCGAAGTCAAACCTAAAGAAATCATTTGCAATTGAAACTGAAAGTTTAGCAACAACTATTGTCCGAAACAAGGTTAACTCACACGGCCGTTTTCAGCTGGCTAGAGCTCGTTAGAAGCTAATTGATTGCCGAAGGAAGTCTTGCCCAAGTGGTTATGATAAAAAGTAGTCAAATTAGCAATGCTAATACCGTTTTAATATGAAGCTGCGCCAAATAGGGCTTCGAGAATGAAATTGTAGGCGGTCAACGACGCAATCGTTTC
>NZ_PVWK01000049.1 GCF_003003795.1 Stenomitos frigidus ULC18
AACGATTTCGGTTTCCCTCGAAATTGGCTCATTCATGAACCGTTACATACCTGAGCTTTGTAACCCTCAGCTACTTAGTTAAAGCCCAGCGACAGTGGCAGCGAAGGCGGCAGGCACAAGCGCTTGACATCTGGGCTGAAACCTTAAGTTGACACCAATGGGCAATGCCATGCCCCTACAGAGTGGCAGATTTGCAGATTATTTAATTTACGTTCCTTAGGCTCGTGGATTCAATAAAATCGACAAATTGTTTGCAGGTAGGGGCGCACGGCCGTGCGCCCCTAAGGGAAACGTCGGAGTGATTAAATTCGTGTTCCTTAGAGAGGAAGGCCGTTCCATCCTTCAGTACTGATGTGATCTTTAAGGCACTATTTAGCAACGAGTCGTCAGTCTATCGCAACGCTGAAGCGACCGACACTTCGCCGTGATCAGTACCGAATCAGTTGCTGACCGCTGAGAGCTTCCAAAAAACATGCGCTTATTTTTAACCAACCCTCAACACCAGGTTGCTTACTCTGCTGGCATGAAGTAGACCTGAAACAGCGCAACGATGCTAGCGATCGCAGTACAGAAGCCCAAGAGAAACGAAACACCGATAAAAAGAGCTGTCATTGTCCGCATGAAATGAGTTTCTCTTAGAATCGCAGGTTGCCATTCTTTTTGGGGCAAGAACGCGTAAAAGCTTAATGAAGAGACCGTGAATCTCTAGAGAGTCTTCAGTAAAAACCACTACAGCCCAATCAAAGCGGTCTTTTTAGCCCTAGCACTATTAGCCTTTCCTCACCTTCTGCCTCCTGCCCCCCTGCCTCCTCCCGCTGTCTACCGCCGCCTCAATTCCTGGCAGCATCACGGGTGAAGCATGTAGGGTGTAGGAGAAGCGCGCTGCATCGTGAACTATGGTTAGAAAAATTGGCTTTTGGCTATTGTGGCTTGGGTTTGTCACCTACGCTTTTTTTCTGGCTCCTCCCGATCGTCCCGATACTTTAGAGGTGATCAAGCACCTTTCAACGGGGCAAATTGCAGGCATCAATCCGCTTATTGTGGCGCTCTTCAACATCATGGGCGTGATACCTGTCATTTATAGCTGCGTGTTGTTCATTGATGGAAGGATGCAAAAAATTCCGGCATGGCTGTTTGCAACAGCATCGTTTGCAGTGGGAGCATTTGCCATCGTGCCTTATTTAGCGCTACGGGAGCCAAATGCATCGTTTGTCGGCAAGAAAACGTGGTTGCTCAAAATTCTGGATTCGCGTTGGTTAGGCTTGGTGCTGGCGATCGCGACACTAAGCCTACTACTCTATGGCATCCGTCAAGGCGACTGGACGGACTTTGTGCAGCAGTGGCGATCGAGCCGTTTTATTCACGTGATGAGCCTGGATTTTTGCTTGCTGTCGCTGCTCTTTCCCGCACTGTTGAAGGATGATATGGCGCGACGAGGGCTGACCGATCAGCGCTTGTTTTGGGTGATTGCGTTACTGCCACTCATGGGCGCGATCGGCTATCTAGCCTTACGCCCCTCGCTACCACAAACTGAAGGTGAAGTCCCGGCTCAGACCGATTACCGCACCTCGCCATAACATGACCGACCGCTGATAGCTGATAGCTGATAGCTGATAGCTGATAGCTGACCGCTTGTTCATTTCATAAACCTACTTCACGGCATACTGCTGCAGATAATGCTCAAACTGCGCCTCAAGTTGGTCAGTCGTAAGGGAACGTGTCCAGTATTCTGTGACGGCATGACCAAACGCCCAGGCATTGCGATCGGGTGTCGTGGCGTTGTTCATTAACAGCGACCATAAGGCCAGCAGGTCAAAATTGCGTGTGTTTGGCAAAGCGTCATTAAGTAACGTGAATAAGTCATATGCCATCTGAAGTTTGCCAAGCACCACTGGTAATTGCTCGACAGGAATTTGTTCTGCTAGAAGATATGCCAGTGTTGGTGATCCAGTCGTGAGAGTGGAAATGAACCGCAGCACGGGACTCTTGAGCAATGCCGTGAGCCCCTGTGTCGTAGTCATTTGAAACATGTAGTGGTCGATAATTTTGGCGGCAGCGATCGTGCGGGCATCCAGGTTCCGCAGAAACCGCGCGAGGCGCAGCTGCTTGGCAGGCGAGATCGTTTGGATCAGCCCTACCGATAGCTGTTCTGCACCCCAGGCCGCCCGACCAGTCTGCAAGTCGCCTGTGACGATCGGTACCACTAAATTGCAAAAATCACCCAATAGTCCAGCGCGATATTCTGTTGCTTCCCGAATCGCAACTTCTTTGGGACGCTCGCCCCATTCCCAATCGTAGGGTGGTGCCCACTCGCGGATGGGCCGGAGGCGATCGACCTGAGTGACCACCGCGATCGCAGGCAAGTCCGACACATCCGATCGCGCTTCTGTGAGAAAATCCAGATCCATTTGCAGCGCTGGATCAAGCGCCGGGGTGACCAGCAGCAGCAAATCTGCCTGAGTGATATAAGCCAGCACTTGCTCTCGCAAGTCAGTCCGGTTTGCCTGCTCGTAACCAGGCGTATCCCAAAGCGTGAGTGTTTCGCCGCCAGCCGCTTGCCAATGATAATCCTGCACGCGATCGGTGCTTGGGAGCACATCTACTTCAGCACGGCGATCGACAAAGAGGGTATTGATCAGGCTACTCTTTCCGGCTCCCGTGCGTCCCACCAGCAGAATATTGATTGGCTTCTGCTCCAACACCTCAGCCGGTTCCACTTGAGACAGAATCTCGCGTAAGGTTTGAGTTTTCGCTTTGGGTAGGGCAGCCTTTGTAGACGACAGCTCTAACGCTGCTGGAGACATTCCGCCATAAAGGGCGATCGCCTGTTTACCCAGATTCGTCAATGCCGCTTCCCGCAAAAGCTGACCCAGATTGACCAGCAATTCCTGTGTGGCGCGATTGCTCGATCGCTGCGTTGCCGTTCTTGCCAGTGCCGCCACTGGGTTCAAAAGCCACTGTGCCCAGTTCCACGCCTGCAAAATCTTCCGTGCCGATGGTTCCAGCTTTTGGTAGATTTCATACGCTTGATACGCTTGCCCGATCGTCACCTGATTAAGTGCTGGCGACAGCTTTTGCATCCATTGATCCATGTCTTCTACGGTGCCTCGCATCAGCGCATACGCCTGGGGCACATAGATTTGAAGCAAGGGACGCTGCACCTGTGGGTAATAGGCATGGGCAACTGCTTCGACCACCTGTTTGCACCGTGCCCAAAACTCAGCCCAGCCATCCCAGAGCGGTGGGTCAGTGCGCGCCTCTTCCAAAATCGTTTGTATGGCTGTCTCAGCCTGTTGCAGGGAGCTACCGATCGGCGCAGCTGTCACAGCTGTAGAGTCTGCCGCCTCCAATTCTTCTGTAACTTCAGCAACTACTGCTCGCACCTGTGCCAAGGCTGGTTGTGTCCATTTCACCAGCAACCAGCGCCAGATGACAAACATGATCACCACAACACCCCAGATCCAGCTAATGTCCCACTGTTGAATCTGAAACCCTGCTGCGATGACGAGAAAGCTGATGATACTAGCGATCGGCAACCCTAACGCCACCCACTGCCAAAGTTTTAAGCGCACCATGACTACCTTTTGAGCGCGTTCCCTTTAGTTTAGGCAATTGGGGGGAGGGGAAGGGGAGAGTTTTGAGTTTTGAGTTTTGAGTGAATGCTGACCGCTGACCCGATCACTTCTGACTATTCTGTAACTGGGCTTGCAGCGTGGACTGGAGGAGAGAGAGCGAGAGGGGTTGCATGGGTAGATAGCCAGAAATCACTGCTAGAGCAGTTGTAATGGCGATCGCATGCAGTACAGCACCACTTTTGTTTAACAAAGAACCAGACATGACGACTTTGGAACATAGGTCTCTTTAGTTATGTCATCCTTCTCCAGTCGTAACCGTGATAACAGAGGCTCAAAAAACGTAATCAGTATCACATCAGGTTGTGATCAATATCACAGGCACTGCATTATGGCTAACAGGGTCAAGCAATGTCATCCGCTAGAAGCCGTAAGGTCATTAGCATTGATGGCAAATCGGGTGAGAGCGATGGGCTCAAGTCGAGTTGTTTGGCGATCGTCTCAAACGCCTCTCCTTGCTGCAAGCGCTCACTGAAGGTCGTAATGGCGTTCCAGGTGAGGTTGCTTTCAGCGTAAGCTTTGGCAAGCGCGATCGGTAAGTCGGCATATTGATTACCCTCTAACTGCGTCATCATGTTGTGCGGAATGGCTAACTTGCGATTAAAGCAGTGATACCAACATTTCGGCTGAAACTTAAGTGCCGCCTGAAAGAGTTGCTGATGTTCTTCACTATCAACCGCGCTATCACCCGCACTCGACACAATCAGCAGCGGAGCAGACGGTTGCACTTGAGCACGATCGAGGATTTGTTGTCCTAAATCCAGGAACACTCGTAGCGCTGGCATGTGAAACCCGCTATAGCCAAAGCCCACGACTCCAGGCTGCGTCTTCCATTCAAAATAGACATTCATGCGTTCGACCACCCAGTCTACTAGGGCATTGGTGCCGCTGAGATAGGGGGCAAACAGCAAACCGCGATCGACCTGCTGTGGATGCTCAAGTGCGAGCCATGCTGCGAGAGTACTACCACCCGATAAACCACCCACCAATACGCGATCGCCAAGAGACTGAGCATTTTCCAGCCAGTTTTGCCCAAACTCCTGGTAAATGTGTGGATTCTCCGGCAACGGCGGTGGGTTGTCATCATTCCAATCACCCGCCTGCCCGTGCCCTGGCATGAGTGGAATCAAGACGTTGTAGCCTGCCTGAAAAAACGCATCGCCAATGGCATCGAACTGGGCTGGCGCGGCTGTAAACCCGTGGAAAAAGACAACGACTTTGGGCGTTGCGTTGGGCTGCAGCAAAAAGCGAGAACGGCAGGCGTCGTCACGCAGACCCAGAGCCTCTTCTCGTGCTCTTGTCTTCTTGATTAGTGCTGTTGTCACATCAGTATACGCTGTCATATCGCCAACACTCTCCTGTAACGATCCACGTTTGCTCAGCAATCTGAGGCTCATTTCACAGTTGTTTTAGCGCTAAGCGGCCCGTTTGTCCAACAGCATTGAGGCGGATTAGGAAAACTGGTCGATCGCGCCGATGATCGCACAGACAACAGCAAACATAAAGCTTCATGCAACACTACATTGAGTGTGAGCCAAATCGATTTTGCAGACATTGACGATTTCAGCTCAAAATTGTATGATTAGATACAGAACAGTAAATCGTTCATCTTGCGTTCTGCCCTGGAATTAAACCTCACGATTCGAGAAGAGTCTTCCAGAAACAGAAACCGGACGGAAGTAGGGAGTCATCCCGAAGGAACGCGCCTCTCGCAACACATCATCCAGGAGGCGAATATGAAACTCTCTTATCGTGGCGTTAACTACGATTTCAATCCTTCTTCTCTACAAGCTCGTGGAGCAAAGTACCGTCTAGCTGAAGTGTCCAAGGCTAGAGCCTTGGGTGCCATTCTTACCTACCGTGGGTCTGCTTACGCAATTAAGCCCTCCACCCAAACGGTCTCTGCTAATGCGGGTGTGTCTGCTGGCACAGCGCTGACCTATCGTGGCCAGTCCTACACAGTGCAGCCGACGGCACAGGCTCTGCCACAAGCCACAGCGATTCAACCAGCAGCCGTGAACTCTGCCAAAGCGCCTGTTTTTTCCATCCAAGATCAAGCGCGGGCGTTGACGATGAATCATCATCGGGCAATGAAAAAACGTCAGCAGGTGATGCTGGTGCGCTCGGCGGCTGAAGTCGGCATGTCTTCTACAGCTAGCCACTGGGAACGCCTTCAAGAAACGTTTAATCCAGTCTTTCAGGCAACGTACGATCGCAGTCACGTTGGTATGAGCTAGTGCAAATATGCAAAGGCTGAACTAGTCTCAGTCTTTGCGTGTCTCCAAAAGAGTGTAACCAGGTAGCCGCTCCCGTTTCGGGGCGGCTTTTTTGTGCCTGAGTTTTTGCGTTTGAATTTTTGCGTCACAAAGAGGGAACCTTACTAGATAGAGTAGCGCCGTGTGGAACGATGAGCAAACGGCAACTGAGTGTCTACAGTTTCTCCTCCCTGTGAGATAAGTTGACGCTTAGAGATAAAGTAAGGCTCTCTTAACCTGGAAATAGGTCGATCGCTGAAGAAATAAACGATTTTCTGAGTGATGTCTGCATACAGACATCACATCTGATGAACCCGATCAAAAGCAAGATTCATCCGGTGAGAAGAATGCAATTGCCTCAATTTGATGCCGATCAAATCAAACGTGCCTCTGACCTCTTGCATGCCTGTGGCATTGAGCCAACGGCTCAAACGATGCTGGCGTTGGTTGAGACAGCAGACGCTCACTACCCTGGCGATCCGACTGGCTTAGAGAAAGCTGCACAAGCATTGGTAGCGTTTTTTGAAGATTCAGCCAATACTAAGACCCAAAAGGAACCGCCTTGGCATCGGTTAAGGCACTGGGCATTCTCAATGCTGCGGCTTTAGAGTGTGCTGATTGGGCGATTCACGTTGAAAAAGCTGACTCCAGACAGATGCTGCATGAAATGATGAACTGCTAGTGTCTACTTAAATTTGGCTCTTTCCCCTTATGTCTCTGGTTCAGCCTCGATCGCACCACCGCAAAGAGATTCTGCGGGTCGTGCTGGCAATCTCGATCATCACGGTTGGCATCATTCACTTCGCCAAGCCTGGACCGTTCGTTAAGATCATGCCACCGCAGTTACCTTATCCATTGGAACTCGTTTACATCAGCGGTTTCTTCGAGATTTTGGGTGGCCTTGGGCTACTCATGCCGCTGGTTAGCGTCGCGGCAGCCTGGGGCTTGATTGCGCTCTTTATTGCGGTGTTTCCTGCCAATATCAATATGACGATCAACAATATTGAACTGGAAGGCGTTCCTCACAATCCGGCACTTTATTGGGCACGACTGCCGTTGCAAGCATTGCTTATCGCCTGGGCGTGGTGGTACACCCGCAATCCTAACGATCAACCGGGTGCATCTGCTGTTGCGGCTAAAGTTGAAGCCATTGTGAACCGCAAACAGCGAAACGTATGATGGCGTTTCAGAAATCCTGTTTGCTGAGCGATCGCTGCAGTGCCCAAATACCTGCTGCACTCACCGCACCACTGAGTAACCCAACACCAAGTTGATTGCGGTTGTCTAGCAAACAAATAATGCCAATGACGCCCAAGAGCGTCGCTGAGGCTTGGGCAATGACTAACATACGCTGCACTGCACTGTTGGCATGCATGACCCGTTCCAGCAGATCAGCATCATTGCCCAAGTGAGTAGGGGTAGCGATCGCGTGTTCCAGCGACTGATATTTCACCAAATCAACCTGATAATACGTGCCCAATTCGTCATCACGCAGACTGGCAACAGAGTGAAGCCCAAAGCGCTTGGCGTGGGCGATCGCAGCACTAATTTGCTTTTTCGTTGCCATCGGATGCAGCGCTTCAAACACCGATTCTCGATAAACGCCTGATTTTGCCATCGTTAAAATCTGCTGGCTCAACTCTGGCACTGATAATCGTCGCGTGATGACACTCATTGCACTCCCTTTTTCTACAGACTCTTCTGCCCCAGACTCTCATCATAATCATAGTAAATTTGTACTATAAACTACGCTTTTTCTTGAGAAATAGTGCCGATAATGCCCTTAACTACTCGCAAGTAATCAGTTGGAGTGAGGAGGATTTGCAGCCCTCGCATGCCCGCAGAAAGGGAAATTATATCAAACACCTCAATGAGTTCATCGACAAAAACGGGATACTCTTTTTTGCAGGCAAGGGCAGTAACGCCACCACGCACGTATCCCGTCAGCGGTTGGACATCTTTAAGCGGAACGGGTTGGCTATTGCGATCGCCCGCCAGTTTTGCTAGCGCTTTGAGGTCAAGGTGCATATTGCCAGGGATGACCGCCAGACAAACACCCGTCTTGTCGCCACGCATGACCAGCGTTTTAAACACCTGTTCTGGAGGTAGTCCCACCTTTTGAGCTACACTCTCGGCTGATAGGTCATCGAGATTGACCTCGTACTCACGTAATTCGTAAGCAATCCCTAAAGTATCCAAAAGACGAACAGCGTTAGTCTTCATCGCAGCTAGCCCTTCATGACAGATAACCAAAAGCGAAGGATCGGTCTTAAAATTATGTCCTGACTTTGAATGTCCTGACTCTGGCCTACGGTGTAACGGTGCAACGAAGTGAAAGCAATCTGGTTACTGGGTATCAGCATGATCGGTCTATGGGCATTGCTTTGGGGCGTTCAGCGTTTACTATCGTCTGCGCCACGTCCTACCGCTAAAGTAACACCTACTGCTACTGTGCCAGCGCCAACCATTCAATATCAGTCTTACACCCTAGCGAATAGCACAGTCTATACGGTGAAGATCCCAATAGAGAGACATTTTTTGGTGCTGCCTGCGGTCTCAGACACGGTTGAGACCGTCACCGCGATCGCCCAACGGCAGGCGGCGATCGCGGTTCTCAATGGTGGCTTTTTTGATCCTGATAATCAGCAATCGACGGCCTACGTAGTGGTGAACGGCAACGTTCTGGCAGACCCACAGCAGAATGCAAGCCTGATGCAGAATCCCAAGCTGACACCGTACTTAAGCAAGATTCTCAATCGTACGGAGTTTCGGCAGTATCAGTGTAGCGATCGCCGCCAATACGCTTTTGCTCTCCACAACGACGCTGTTCCCGCAGGCTGTGAGATGGTTAATGCGTTAGGGGGTGGCCCACGTTTGCTGCCAGCCATGACGGCACAGCAAGAAGGTTTTGTAGCAGAAGCGAACGGAGTCGTTGTGCGCGATGCTCTAGGAAGTCGTCGGCCCAATGCGAGAACGGCGATCGGTATCACGCGCGATCGCAGTCTTCTTTGGGTCATGGTGGCTCAAAAACCAGGCGCTTCTGCCAGTGGGATGACGTTGCAGGAGTTGGCAGCATTCATGCAAACGCTGGATGTTGAGCAAGCGATGAACCTGGATGGCGGCAGTTCATCGTCGCTCTATTACGATGGCAAGACTATTTATGGAAAGCGTGATGAGGCTGGTGAGCCAATTATGCGACCCGTTAAATCTGTCCTGCTGGTGAAGCAGGATGGCGATCGCAAGTAACGAGCATATTCGATCGCGATAAGGGGTTTTCCTGCGGGTTTGATAGCGTCCGATCGCCCGATGCACGAACAGTATTGGTGTCAGCAGGTTTGGTATAGTGAGCACAACCTAAAAACGGGTGAGGGTGAACAAGTTCATCTCACCCGTTCTTCTATGAGTCAATCGGCCTCTAAACTGACTCCTATCAAGGTCAACTCGCATCATGCCGTAAGGAACGCTTGTCATCATGCCCTGGTTGAATCTCCTGTCTTTAGTGGGAATGGTGTGTCTTTGCGGCATTGCCTGGTTAGGGTCTGAAAACCGACGACTGGTGCCCTGGAGGGTGATTTTTTGGGGCATTGGGCTACAGCTTATCCTGGGTTTATTTGTCTTTCTAGTGCCTGCAACGCGTGCTTTAATCGTTGTCCTGAGCGATGGCGTGAATGCCGTGTTGGATGTGGCGGAAGCAGGAGCCCGCTTTATTTTTGGTACGGTGCTGGTACCAGAGCCATCGCAGGTACCGGGGCCAGTACTAGCAGGACGGTGGATTGCTAGAGCCATTACGCCACCCTATGTGCCAGTACCGGGCGATCGCCTGAGTCCCGATAACATCAACGTGGGCTACGTTTTCGCCTTTCGAGCCTTGCCCAGCGTCATCTTTTTCTCGGCGCTGCTGTCGCTTTGCTACGCGTTGGGGCTGATTCAGCCGATCGTGAATCTA
Organism: Stenomitos frigidus ULC18; assembly: GCF_003003795.1. Lineage (GTDB taxonomy): Bacteria > Cyanobacteriota > Cyanobacteriia > Leptolyngbyales > Leptolyngbyaceae > Stenomitos > Stenomitos frigidus_A. Next base: position 9,834 of record NZ_PVWK01000049.1, read on the forward strand.
TTTGCCCGCCTTTTTCGCCGGACAATGAATCTCAGCGGTGCAGAAGCCCTTAGCGGTGCCGCTAATATTTTTGTTGGCATTGAGGCAACACTGGTTGTGCGTCCCTATCTGGCAACGATGACCCGCAGCGAATTGTGCGCAATTTTAGCATCGTGCTTTGGCAGCATTGCGTCTACCGTTCTGGCGCTGTATGCAGGCTTTTTACGTCCGGTCTTTCCCAACATCACGGGGCATCTGGTCTCAGCATCGTTTATGGCCATTCCAGCGTGCTTTGTGATGTCCAAACTGCTTGTCCCTGAAACACAGGTGCCGCAAACACTAGGCAAAGTGGTGGAAGAAGAAGCCGGAACAGAGACCACTGGAGAAACAGATGCCCCCACAGCCACGCACCTCAGCCCGATGGAAAGTCTGGTGATTGGCGCGATGGATGGGGCAAAGCTGGCAATCGGCATTGCTGCCCTGCTCATCGCAGTTTTGGGTATTGTCGCCCTCGTTAACCTATTCTTTGCCAATCTGGCGTCTCTTGCACTAAGCAGCAACGGTTTGATACGGGCGATCGGCACGGTCTTCAAGGTGATCACGCTACAAAATATTGTCGGCGCTTTATTCCTACCTCTAACCTTTTTGACTGGAGTCTCCCTCAACTGGCAGGAACTCTGGCAAGCGTCGCAGCTGATTGGTCGGCGGCTGTTGGATACAGAGGTACCAGCCTACTTTCAGCTAGCAACACTGGCAAGTGAAGGCAAGATCAGCAATCGAGCCTTGCTCATCGTCAGCTATGCCCTTTGCGGCTTTGCGCACATTCCATCAGTGGGCATTTTTGTCGGTGGCCTAGTGGGGCTAGTGCCATCTCGCCGCAAAGACATTACGGAAGTGGGATGGAAAGCACTCTGGGCGGCAACGCTGGCAACCCTGATGATAGGCTGTGTGGCAGGGCTATTCGATACGGACAATCCCGGTATTCTGGGCAGATAGGGCAGGGGAGCGACAAATGCGAAACAAGCGATATTGGTTCTTGGGACTGCTGGTAGCGATCGCCCTTACGGTTGCTAGCGGCGATCGATCACCCTTAAGCGTCTCTTTTAGTAGCCCCTCTTCGCTGGCTCAGGCTCCGATCTCAGCACCAGCAAAACCATCACCAACGCAACCATCACCATTACCGGTCGCGGTCCCCCTTACGCCTGTAGCAACTCCACCACTGCCACTAGCAGGCACGTATCAAGATCCAGCGGGTCGCTTTAAAGTGGGATTACTCAAAGGCTATACTGTAAGCCCGATCGCAGGTTCAGTGCTGGTCGAAGCTACAGATGGCAACCTCGCATATGCCGTTGTCACTCAAGCTCAACCTCAAAACGGCGCGATCGGCCTGTCCCCTGGTGTGGATAACGAGAATCTAGCAACCGTTGCCACAACTGTCTTTCATCGCGGTGAAGGCTTTCAACCGGGAGTGCCCCAACCTGAAACAGGGGGTGGGATGTTAATGAACTGGACAGGGAGCCTGACCATCGCAGGCAAAGCCCAACCGATCGGTGGTATTGTCCTCGTTCGCCCATCGCCAAAGCATATGCTGCTGCTGATTGTCACTGCAACTGAAGCTGGAGCCGGACAGGTTCAGCCAGCAATTGAGACGCTGGCTCCGAGCCTACAGGCACTTTAGTGCCAAAAAGCTGGGTTTCTGAATGGGACTTAGAAAACGATTGCATTTTCGGAAGAAACCCGGTTTCTAGCAGCAGCGAGCGAGTCTCGACCGTTATGTTCATGCGACAATTCACACAGGTGAAGACATACAGCAAACGCTATGAACCCAGACTTTGAGATGCGTCGCCTTTTGGATGTCATGCCAGCCTCTGGTCGGATGGCGACGAAATTGGTTAGCAAGCCCGAACAACGACTCGTGGTAGACAGCACCTTTCCCATGCCCTGGGTGCGCGATCGGCCGATTTGGATTAACTTTGACCTGTGGGATCGTCTCTCTCGCCCCCAGCGCGATTTACTCATCTTACGGACTGTAAGCTGGCTCACAGGCGTGAAGTGGTTTCGCCCCAGCTTATATCAAGGCGTTGTCGCAGCCGGTGTTGTCGGTGGCATTGTGGAACTCGTCCAGGGCGACCCGGTAGGCATCATTGCAGCGGGTGGCTTGACCGCGATCGCGGGTGCCCAAATTTGGCGCGGCAACCGCAGCACTCAAACTGAGTTAGACGCTGACGAAGCAGCCCTTCGAGTGGCTCAGCGGCGTGGCTATGAGGAAGCAGAAGCCTCACGACACCTGCTTTCTGCCATTGAAGCGGTCGCCGAAATCGAAGGCCGATCGCTGAACTTTACCGAACTCCTGCGCACACAAAATTTGCGCTCGATCGCGGGCTTGTCGCCGGTTGGAGTGCCTGATCGCGCGCGTCAAAACTGAAACTAACCGCTAGACGGCCTGTAAGGATATCACAGGTGACGTCCTTACTCTCCCTGATGAATCGTCTTTACCCACTTCAAACGCTTGGGACGAATCGATAATCGTGCCGTTGTTACAGCCACGACGGGTAGCCAGTGGAACATATACAGCGTGCCAAAGACCGTATGGAACAATAGCCGCAGGGATGAGACAAGCTGCATACTCAACTGCGCTCGTTTGGATGGGTACTTAGCGTTTTGAGCGAGTTGCGGGCTGGTTTGCGATCGAATTTGCCGCAACCCAGCAACCGTCCCTATGACCGATAGAGCCAGTGTTAAGGTCGTCAGCGGGCTCACCAACAGCGGACGATTGCGCAAAACAGACATCAACAGATCAGGCACGATCGCGGTAGGTAGCAAATATTGAATGATCCAGAACATGAGTAGATCGATCGTTTTGCGTGTGCCCATCCGGTTTTGCAGAATCGGTCGCCAATAATCAAGGTAGCGCTGGTAGCCACCTTCAGCCCAACGACTGCGCTGATGCCAGAGCGAGATCGCCTGCGTTACGCCCTCTTCTTCAACGGCTGGCAGCGCCATAAAGTCCACATCCCACTGATCTAAATGGAGACGGAACGTTAAATCCAGGTCATCCGTAATAGTCGCCTCGTTCCAGCCACCGCAACGTTCTAACGCTTCACGACGGACAAACTGACCGTTACCACGGAGTTCGCCAATGCCACCGATCGCAATCCGCTGCCGCTGGTAAAACGAATCCAACGCCATTTCAGCCACCTGACCGCGAGTCCAGCCATTCTCCGACCCATTGGACACCGCCTTGCGCACTTGCACGGCACCTAATGCTTCACGCTGGAACAGTGGCAAAACCCGCCGCAGCATGTCGTGTGACACCTGCGCATCCGCATCAAACACAGCAATGATTTCGCCGTTTGTCAGAGGCAAAACCTGATTCAATGCACCCGACTTCCCGCCACCCGCATCGGCTGGACGGTAAAACACGCGTAACTGCTTATATTGCTGAGACAGTTGCTGTAGCAGCGTGGGGGTCTTGTCTGTACTATTGTCATCAATCACCCAAAGCTCATAGCAACTAGTTGGGTAATCCAGTTCACAAAGCGTCCTGACCAGCCTGGCAATGACCGCTTCCTCATTTTTTGCTGCTACCAGAATCGATACCAGTGGCAAAACATCGCTACTATCGGAAGATAGCAGTGCTGGTGTTGACAGCGGACGTGCAAACAAAATTCTCGCTGCCTGAATCCCCATCAGCGCCGTTAAGCCAATCACAACCCAGTAGCCCCAGGTAACGAGGTGCAAGCCGATCGTGCCACTCCAAATGGCAACTAGCGCGATCGCGGCTCTCCGCCGTCGGTTATCACCTTTATGAGGTTCACTGGATGCACTGTCTACTTCAGGTCGATCAGGCAGATCGACAAACAACGAGCCCAGCGGTTCAAGCTCGCTGTAAGAATCGTTTTCGGGCCAGGAACTCTCCGGCATAAGTTACTTGATTCAACCACCAATATTTATCTAAACCTTTGAAGAAGCTCGGAATCAGATAGCACCAAACGGTGCAACCTTCACACACGGCTAGCTTACCTTGAGATTGCCGATACTCTTCCACCACTTCGGACTGCTTATACAGGTCATACAGCTGACCGTTAATGGGCAAACCCGTCTGGGCAAAGTGATAGCAGGGCAACAGCAATTCGTCGTGAGGCGAAATTGCAATGACCGCATCCACCGCTTTGCAGCGTGGGTTGCTGGTATCGTTGCCGCCTGCCTCAATAAATGCCAGGGCTGCTTTGTTGTAGCCTACGTTGTTGTATCGTTTAGCAGCCGTTTCGATCGCCGTCACCAACTCCGGAGTCGGATTCTTTTTTGAGTTGTAGTTGCTATGAGCCGTAAACGCCGGATTTAGCCACACTCTTGCTTCTAGCTGTTGCCCCAGTTCTGCCACTTCGCCGATGCGGTGATAATTCTGAGCCGTGACCGTGTGATTCAGCACCGGATGTTCACCCAAGGAATGGGCAATTTTCACCGACTCAACCAGCGTGTCAAAAATCTTCACACCTCTGGATTGATCATGCGTTTCGGCATCAGCACCGTCCAGCGAGAAGTTCAGAAAATCGACTAGACCCTGAATCTCCTTCGCCCGCTTTGGATAGAGAATCGTATTGGTCGTCATGCTAGTGACAAACCCTTGCTGCTTGGCTTCGGCATAAATTTGCCCAACATCCGTTCGCAGCAGCGGTTCTCCGCCCGTGAAGTCTACATACTTGACATTGAGACGCCTTAAATCTGCCAAGTTGCGGCGAATCGTCTCAAAATCTGCTTCTTGTTTCGGCTCCAACGCCCAAATGTCGCAGAAATGACACCGAGCATTACATCGGTAAGTCAGATAGTAATTTGCAACCAGAGGTGCCATAAATTATTTAACGTTTAGTCTCCGCTGAAAACACAATAAGTCGATCGCGTGAGGAAGACAAGCAACTAACTATAGAGTATTTTGGGGGTCGCTTCTCGGATTCTTGCCATAGTGAGCTGCTGACAGGCTCAGCGAATGCTCTTCGCCTTTCACTGAACCTGTCAGCAGGTATGAGCCTTGTTCATGCATGCGTTATCGCTCGGTTTTTTAGGGCATACTACGGCTATTAGAGAAGCCGCACTAGCGATCTTACGAGAATGTTGACTCAGCACTAACCCGCGATGTCATTAAAATCTCCGACTCTCACTAGCCAGTTTCGCACTCTGCCATGCCGCAGCGACTTAGATTGTTGCGCTACGCGTCGGACATGATCGATGTTTGAGCTAAAATCACTGTCAGCCAGATTCTTTTCTCCCAACACTCTTTCGCCCTGCACGACTGCAAGGCCTTGCCGTAGCGTCAGCAGTGTTCTACTTCAACGAGCTTCCAATTTGAGCGCACTTTAGGAAGATTGAGCATGTCCATCGACCAACTGCAACCCGCTGCTAACCAACAGGTAGGCGTTTATGTGCCCTACTACCCACAGGCAGCTAAGCGATCGCACTTACCGCTAGCAATTAGCCTCTACCAAAAAGGGGCCTTAGAAGGTCAACGCAAAATTGAGGGCGGTGAAAGTATCCCGTTTATTGCAACTTGGAATGTCTCGACCTTACCCGCCGACTTAACCCGCTGCCGCATTCAGTTTGATGGCAACTCAGAGCTTAGCTACGAACTCATGATGGCAAATTTTGAGTTCGTAGATTTCCTCATCGAAGTCATCATGAACTTCAAACGCGTGCGTCTAGCAGATTTTTCGCAAGCGTTCTATCGCAAGCTGATGCGCTATGACGACTAAACGCATTGCAGCATCCACGCTTGAGCAACGATTACGCTGACAGGCTAATATGCTGACAAACGAAGCAACGGTGCAAGAGCTATAAAGACGATCCCCAACCCGCTTGAATCGACCTGTAAGAGGGTGTTCGAAAAGCTCTTGCTCGTTGCACTGCTCGCCCGTAATGAAAAGGTAGTGATTTTTACTCAAAAGCTTGAAGATGGCGATTCCAATCATTTTGATTCATCGCAGCAATAGCAACTACTTGCCCTATACCATTGCTCAGGCGAAGTGGACGAACCCGAAATCGCGGCTCTTCTTCATTGGCGATGAAAGTAATCGATATGAGCTGGTCGAGCATGACTTTTTTGCCAAGTACATGGATGCAGCGACGGAGTTTGCTCACGTCTATCGGCATCTGAGTACCAATCCAATTGAATATGAACTATTTTGCTTTCAGCGATGGTTTATTTTGAAAGATTTTATGTCTCGACAGGCATTAGAACAATGCTTTTATCTAGACTCTGACGTGATGCTATATGAAGATATTACGCGTGATCAACAGAGGTTGAAAAACGTTCAAATTGCCTTGACGGCTGATGTTCCTAGTGCCGTTTTTGTGAATGACTTTGCATCTTTAGAACGGTTCTGTAGCTTTGTTTTTAACCTGTATCAAAACCCTGATTCTTTTCAGATCATTGAAGCAGCCTTTAAGGCACAGTTGCAAAACAATTTAGCAACATCTATTAGCGATATGTTTGCGTTTGCAGAGTACCGGCGACAGTATCCCCATCAAGTAGGCGATCTATTAGAGATTAAGGACGACTCGACGTATGATGCGGGCATGACAACCTCTGATGGTTTTGAGCTGCTCAACGGCGTGAAAGCGATTCATTTCCAGCATCAACAGCCGTTCGGTAAGCATCTCGATTCAGATAAAACCATCCGATTCAAAGTCCTACATTTTCAAGGGCGTTCAAAACGCTCCATCAAAGACTACTTTACGGGCGATCGTCTACCAACGCATCTTAGTCATGAATGCAATGCTCAGCTAGACAGTCAAGCAGAATCGAGCATTGTGCACTGGTCTACGGTTAGACAAACCCAACCTGCGGAACCTGAAGCTCACTACGAACTAGGCTGTGCTTTGTTGGAACAGGGGCAGACGTCTGATGCGATTCACTGCTTTCAGACTGTCATTCAACTATTACCAACGTTTGTGGGTGCTTACATCAACTTAGGTGTTGCCTTAATTCAGCACAATCGGGCTGAGGAGGCTGTTCGCTGCTATCAATCTGCATTAGAACTACAGCCCAACTCCGCGCTCATCTACGGAAATCTGGGGTATGCCTATGCTGAAATTGGGCAAACTCAGGCATCAGCAGACCATACGGCAATGTGTAATGCGTTGGAAACATTGGCATTGAAACCAGACTGGGCAGAAGCGCATCGCAATTTGGGCTTAGCCTATCAGCAATTGGGTAAAGTGGACGACGCGATCGCATGTTTTCGGCAAGCAATTCAGCTTCAACCTGATTTTCTGGCAGCTCAGACTGATTTGCAAAATGCCCTGTTGAATCAGGATCTCCAGCAACAGCAAATAATCCATTTAAAAGCGATCAATTTAATCATCTTTCCTGATTGGCAACAACCACTGGAAGCGATTTATTTAGAGCTAGAAAACGTGCTTAAAGGAATATTGACACATTCTCAACAGGCAAAGATGGCTTTGTTAGTCTATGCCGATCGCTCTGCTGGAGCTGATCCTACTGATGTTGAAATGGTCTTAAACGAAGTGATGTTTACATCGCTAATGACGCTAGCAGTAGATATCAGCGAATCCCCAGAAGTTTGTCTGATTCACCGTTTAAGCACAGCCCAATGGGAGGCTTTACTGCCACAAATTCAGGCTTGGATACGCCTCAACCACGAAGATTTTACTGCCATTCCTGAGACGGTACAGCAAACGCTTGTAAGCTTAGAACTGGATGCACAAGGAAATCTACATCTGTAATAGCAATGGATACTCTTACCATCTTACGAGAGGATTATCAGCGCTTTCCGAAGAGCCAAACCTACAGCATCTACGCCGATGACGTGTATTTCAAAGACCCGACGAGTGAGTTTCGAGGAATCGATCGCTACAAGCAAACGATCGCTTTCATCCAGACCTGGTTTCGCCACTGCCAAATGAATTTGCACACGATTCAGCAGACGGGCAACACTATTCGCACTGATTGGACGCTGAGTTGGCATACACCGCTACCCTGGAACCCTCGCATCAACATTCCTGGCTGGAGTGAAATCACGCTTAATGCCGAGGGCTTGATTGTGTCCCACATTGATTACTGGCATTGTTCGCGTCTGGATGTGTTGAAGCAGCACTTTCGGTCGAAAACTCGATAAAGTAAAAGAACGTAAACAATTCTCAGCAAAGGTTCGATCGCCATGCGCGTAATTTTGATGACGGGCAAGGGGGGCGTGGGTAAAACGTCCGTTGCTGCGGCGACTGGACTGCGTTGCGCTGAACTGGGCTATCGTACTCTCGTTCTCAGCACCGACCCGGCACACTCTCTGGCAGACAGTTTTGATTTGGAATTGGGACACGATCCTAAACTCGTGCGTCCTAACCTGTGGGGAGCTGAACTGGACGCGCTGAAGGAACTGGAAGGCAACTGGGGTGCCGTGAAACGCTACATCACGCAAGTCCTGCAAGCACGCGGCATGGATGGCGTGCAGGCCGAAGAACTGGCGATCCTCCCCGGTATGGATGAGATCTTCGGTTTGGTGCGCATGAAGCGCCACTACGACGAAGGCGAATACGATGTCCTGATCATCGACTCGGCCCCAACAGGAACCGCGTTGCGACTGTTGAGCCTGCCGGAAGTGGGCGGTTGGTACATGCGAAAGTTCTACAAGCCGTTTCAGGGTATTTCTGTTGCTTTGCGTCCATTGGTGGAACCCCTTTTTCGACCGATCGCGGGCTTTTCTCTGCCTGACAAAGAGGTGATGGATGCCCCCTACGAGTTCTATGAACAAATCGAGGCGTTAGAAAAAGTGTTGACCGATGCCACCCAAACCTCGGTGCGCTTGGTCATGAACCCCGAAAAAATGGTGATCAAAGAATCGCTTCGTGCTCATGCGTATCTGAGCCTGTATAACGTGGCAACGGATATGGTCGTCGCAAACCGCATCCTTCCTGATTCTGTTTCCGATCCGTTCTTTCAGCGCTGGAAAGAACAGCAGCAGCAGTATCGTCAGGAAATCCACTCAAACTTCTCGCCGCTACCCATCAAAGAAGTGCCGCTGTACTCCGAAGAGATGTGTGGATTGGCAGCACTCGATCGCCTGAAGGAAACCCTCTATCCCAACAACGAAGATCCTTCGCAGGTCTATTACAAGGAAACAACGTTGCGCGTGGTGCAAGACAAACAGCAGTACAGTCTGGAAGTTTACCTACCAGGGATTGAAAAACATCAAATCGAACTGAGTAAATCTGGCGATGAGCTCAACATCCGCATTGGCAATCATCGTCGCAATCTGGTGCTACCACAAGCGCTAGCCGCACTGGATCCTGCAGGAGCAAAGATGGAAGATGACTATCTCAAAATTCGTTTTGCGCATGCGGTAAGGGTTTAAGGTTGGGAGCGTTTGACCCAATCAATGAACCATCGTTTGCCAATCGCCTGTAGGGACGCAAGCCCTGCGTCCCTACAGACAAACTTGATCAGGAAGCGCGCCTTCAGCCTCTCACCCTTTTCTGCCGGTTAAGCGTAGACGTAAGTCGTCCAATAACGCATAAATAACTGGAACGACGATCAAGCTCAGAAGCGTAGACGTAATCAAGCCGCCAATGATGGCGATCGCCATGGGTGCGCGTAATTCAGCCCCTGCTCCCAGACCAAGGGCGATCGGCAACATGCCCAGGATGGTAGCGGCAGTCGTCATCAGGATCGGTCGCAGACGAACGGGCGCGGCTTTGAGAATGGCGTCGGTGCGCGATAGGCCACTGCGCCGGAGTTGATTGATGTAATCTACCAAAAGAATCGCGTTTTTGTTTGCTAGACCCAGCAGAAAAATGATGCCGATGACGGAAATCATCCCGAAGTCGCTACGAGTCAATAAAGAGGCCAGCAACGCTCCGACGATTGACAGCGGTAGGGATAACACAATCACAAAGGGATCCGTCCAGCTACGGAAGAGGAGCAGCAACACAACAAGGATGGAGATCACTGCCAGACCCAACGTGACACCAAAGCTGCTAAAAATCTCGCCCACTCTGGCAGAATCCCCACCCAGATCGAGTGTCACAGCAGCTGGCTTGACTTCGTTTGTGATCGCCACTACACGATCGGTCGCAGTGCCTAACGCAATATCCTGTCGCAGATTAGCGCTCACATAAGCAACCCGTCGGGCATTCCAGCGCTCAATTTCAAAAATGTTGTCTTTGGTGTTTGCGTTACCTGTCGTGGTGACATCGGCAAAGCCTGGTAGTTTCTCAAGCCGTTGCTTGATGGTCTTTGCCGTTTGGCTTAGAACCAGCGAGTCATCACCCACAAGGGCGATCTGAAGCGGTTTCTCGCCGCCTGTATCAACAAACTGAATGTCCTCAATGCTAGTCGTAACGCCCTTAATGACAGGCAATTGCTGGCGGAATTGGTCTTGCAGTGCGGCGGTATGAACTGTGTGACCCTTTTTCAGCTTGACGTAGAGTATGCCCTTATTAGGCTGTTGCCGTGTGCCGACAGTCGTAAAGACCGTTTCGACTTCGGGAGACTTAAGCACAAACGCCTCTAACTTTTTCGCGGTCTCTAGCGAGTCCGCGATCGGATTAACTGGGGGCGCTTGTGCTGCCAACGCCGCCGGGTCAACGCCAGGAGGAAGCGTCGCCGCATTACCCCCAGTCACATTACTACCAGTCGCTTGAGCCTGTTGTGCAGCTTGGGCTTGGGCTGCTTGAGCCTGTGCTGCAAGGGGCAGAGGAGCCGTGTAGGTGATGTTAAATTCACCGCGATCGAGTTTTGGAATAAACCCCTTGGGGATAATGGGAATGAGTGCCAGACCAGCCACAAAGCTCAGCAAGGCAATGCCAATGACAATGCCGCGATGATTCAACGACCACCGCAAGAGCGTCCAGTAAACCTGGACAAAGCCTGTCCAGCTGTGTGTAGTGGGATGGTTGCGTCGCGGTCGCAGCCAATAGACTGCCAGTAAGGGGGAAAGCGTCCGGGCAACCAGCAGCGAAATGATGACCGCTGCTGAAACAGTGATGCCAAACGGACGAAAGAATTGTCCAACCACGCCTTGCATCAGCCCAACGGGAAGAAAGACCGCCGCGATCGTCAGCGTTGCGGCCGTCACCGTCAGGCCAATTTCGTCAGTTGCTTCGATGGCTGCCTGCCGAGGCGACTTGCCGCCTTCATCCAAATGTCGAGCAATATTCTCCACATCCACGATCGCATCATCGACAATGATCCCTACCACCAACGCCAGCGCCAACAGCGTGATCGTCTCCAGGTTGAACCCAAACAGCGCCATGACAATAAAGGTGCCAAACAGCGACGTGGGGATGGCCAGTGCCGAGATCAACGTTGCCTTCCAGTTCCACAGGAAGGGGAAGATGACAATGACAGAAAGCGCGATCGCCAAGCCCAAGGCGTCTACCGTCGAATCGGTTGCTTCGCGAATATAGTCGGCCTGAGTGGCGGCTAGCGTCAGTTGTACATCCGGCAATTGCGATCGCAACGTTACAACGGCCTGGTCAACCACCTTCACGACGTCCAGCGTGTTTGCATCGCTACGCTTGACAACCTCAAACGACAGCGCCTCCCGACCGTTAAACCGTACAGCCGACGAACCCGCATCCAACGCTACTTGTTCTGCGGCATTAGGCTTGGAGGGAGGTGTTTTGACCGGTGCCCCCACAGGCACGCCCAGCAGATTTACTTTGAGCACACCCGGCACTTGCGTGATCGTCGGGAGAATCCGTTCCTGAGTGACGGTCGTTAACCGTGATAGCGTCTGCGTCTTGCTCTCAATGGCATAGCTGGCAACAGCCGATTCATTCAAGTTGACCGGAGTAATTTTGTACGTCGCACCATTGGGCAGCTTGAGTGGCTTCAGCGTTGCATCAACGCGCTTGACGGACTGCTCTAAATTGGTGCCGACATCAAACGATAGGCTGACGATCGCCCGACCTGGATACGTCGACGATCGAACACCGCTTAAGCCCTCAGCTTCTAACTTTTGTAGCGCCTGTTCTAGAGGCTGAGTGAGTTTGGTTTCTGTAGCCTGAGCCGTCGTCAGCTCTGCCGACGCATTGACCACAACAACCGGAAACGTGATATCTGGGAAAAGGGCATATTTGAGCGAACTGAAGGCTAGCAGCCCTGCCACAGAGACGGCGATCCAAAAGCCTAGCGTGAGCCAGGGGTAGTCAATAGCAAGCCTGGAAAGGTTAAAACGCGATCGCAAGGACATAAGGCAAGTCAGTCTAATCACTACGCAGACGCTACCAGTCATCCTATCGCTTTAGGCTGCAGACAGGCGACATTGAGCGATCGTCCGTGGCTCGTTTCTGTCAAATACGGTTTGAGGGGTTTAGACCGCAAGCAATACCACCCACATCCTCTTGAAGCGGTTCCGCCCCGCTATTTAACCGCCAGAAACTCTAGTATGTGGCGATCGTGCCAGTGTGAGAAACCGTCCATCCAGCGTGGTGTAGCCCAGTTCAGCGACATAGTCGAGATTGCTCACTGGAATGGGTACATGCTGGTCTCGATCCCATTCATTGCACAGAAACTGCTGCACGCTATAAGCAGCGGCGGACTCCGTGTCCGTCACCTCATACACTCGTAGCACCAACTGTTGCCCACCCTGATGCTTCAGTGCATCTTTATCAGCCTGGGTCACTTCCCAGTAAACGTAGGCGTTGTGGGCATTGCGGTGGAGCAGAGAAATCTGACTTTGACTGGTCGGCTGAGTATCCAGGATGCGATCGCTTGCCATCTCATGCGCCGCTTCACCAGAAAACAGTGGCGTAGTAGTTGATCCAAGGCTGGCTGGTTCTAGCCCCGTTGCCAGGGAAAAGGCGTCTGCTTGAAAGGACTCTCGACCTGTAACCGTAGCAGTGCCTGTATTGAACCCACTAGTGTTCAACTCACTAGCCACAGCCGTTCCTGGCGACGAGGGTACCCGCACGGCCGCCGATCGCGCTAGTTTCAGCCATTGATCGTGGCTGGTCACATAACCCAGCTCTACAATATAGTCACGGTTTGCTGCGCGAATGGGGAGATGGTGATCGCACACCAGTTCATCAACATCAAACTGCTGAAAGCCAGATGGCCGCTGATCCAGGTTAACGCCATCCGTAACATCGTAGAGGCGCAATGCCAGTGTCTGTCCCCCCTGCTGGCGTTGTAACTCTTTCGCCTCATCGGGCACTTCCCAATACGCGTATGCATCGCTGCGATCGTGAGGCACCAGGATGATCCGGCTGTCATTGGGGCTGGGCAGAACATTGCTCCGATCGCCGGCCATTACAGCACCGCCTGCCAGCGCCGCGCCACCAATCTTGGCAGCATCATCAAAGGGCACAGGTGGAATTGTCGTAAGGTCAGGCGTCGCAGGGTCAGGTGTCGCAGGGTCAGGCGCGAACGCTCCCCCATGTGGCACGGGCTGATCCGTGGGAAGCGGCATCATTGCTTCTGCCTCAAACTGCGCCTGACGGTTTTGCAGTAGCCACCAGAGCAGCGCCCCCAACAGCGGTAGACCTAGCAGCCAAAGCCACCACGGTATGGCTTGATCAGTAACGGTTGGATCGGCAGCGGGACTACTGGGAGACGGTGAAACCCCTTGTGGTATAGCTGTTGACTGGGGCAAGACGGCTACAGGGCTGGGAACCGTCACTTTAGGGAGAGGAGCGGCAGCTTCAGTGTTCGTGACGATCGCGGTACTCGCTTCCTTCCGGGCCGTTTCAATCGTTTTGCGGCTAGCAGGAGCCGTAGCAAACCCCAAAAAGGCTTGCGCAGATGGATTTGGCTGTGGTCCTTTGTAAACGTAAATAAGCGGTTGAGAGAACGGATATTTGGGATTACTCGGTAAGGTTTTGTGCATCGTGATGACCCGCACGTCCCCTCGCCCTTGGAGCTGATCGGCGATCGCGTACCCAATGCCATCCTTTCCAAGCGCTTGAACAACCTGACTGGTGCTGTCTTGAGCGAGTTGCTTAGCCGTTTTCCCCGTTGTAAACGGTGCTTGCTTGAAGACTGGATAATTGCGAAAGGCTTGACGAGTGTCACTATTGTCAGGGCGATCGACAAACCGAATGGAGCCTGGCACGCCACCCAACTGCAACCAGTCTTTAATTTCACCTCGAAAAATTTTGGCGAATTGCTCAAAGGTCAAGTCACCCTTAAATGGGTTTTCAGACCCCACAATGATCGCAATCTTGTGTCGTGAGACAGGCACAGCAATCAGCCCCTGCGCTTTCTCCTGCTCTGTAAGCGATCGGCCGATAGCAGCCAAGTCAGTATTGCCATCCAGCAGATCTTTGATAGCTGGCCCGGTACCCTGCGTATTGAGCCTGACTTCTGTCCCAACAAACTGCTGCTCAAACCGCCGTTTCAGCACTAGATTGATGGTCTCCATGCTACTAGAACCACCAATGCGGATTGAAGTGCCGACTGGAACGTTCGTAGGCAACGGAAAGGTGAGCGTACTAAGCACTTGAGTCAGACTAGACGTAATCTTTAAGGAGGCTGCCAGCGGTTTAGCTGTAGCTGCCCCAGTAGGCGCTACTACAAACAGCATTACCAACGAAACGATGGACGTCTTTTGTTTACACAACCGCTTCATATCAATAGTCCTGATATGTCAGTATTAATCTCACAAATAGCATAACCACAAGCCAGCGCTAATCTCACAGCGTTTTAGCATCAGTTCGTTCAGCAATATATCATCTTTTACCGTACAAATCTTTAGAGTATAAACTGATGGTCGATCGCCTCACGTAACGCCGCTGACTCGCAAGCAGCCTGCAAATACTTGCTTGCCGTTTTTTCAAGCGGTTATCGATAATGTATGATTTTTATTGAATAAGTTTTCTCGATCGTAACGTTTGTTTGTGCTCAATTAATCTAATTTACAAGATAATTTAAGATCACTATTTTTTGTTATGCCAGCGCCTTTACACAACCATCAATGTCTTTACTCACAGTGGTTGCTTGGCTTTAAACCTTTTTTCAACAACTAAATTCTTTCGCTTTCTCGCGTGCTTTAAGTGATCGCTTGAAACGACTGCAATCATGTCACAATAGGCACAGCATTCATACCGATGGACGTCGATCGTAAAAACATAACAAGCCCGCACAACTTTAGTAGATAAGTAGATAGAGATAGCTTCTGTTGTTGTCAAACGTTAAAATTTCGAAACGATTACAAGCTAAATGATCTTGTCTTCCTGCTTTCCAAAACGCTTCCCCGCGTCTGTGCTCTGTGCCTTTCAGGGCGCGAAGCTCAGTGATTGATCTGATTCTTGTCCCTCAGGGAGCAGAGTATCAGGCAGTACGTCGGGGCATTAGAGGCGCAACGGCTCCAATAGTGGTGCCGATTCCGGTCGGACCAGCACCACTCAGTCGCTTTCTGCAAGCATTGCAACAGAGGCAGCCTATGGTGCCTGGACAAGCGCTTTTGGTTATGGGGTTATGCGGCGGGCTGACCCAACATCAGGCAATTGGGGACATCGTGTTTTACCGAGAGTGCATCAATCGGGCCGAACCGCCTACCCTCTTGCCCTGTGATGCAGCGCTGACTGAACGACTGCAGTCAACCTTAATACAGAAAGCACGATTGGTCAGAGCGTTAACTAGCGATCGTCTCGTCTCGTCTGCCCAAGAAAAGCACCAACTTGCGCAGCAGTACAGTGCAGATGTTGTCGATATGGAAGGCTTTGCCGCGTTAGAATCCCTGCAGCAAGCGGGCGTTACTGTCGCTATGTTGAGGGTCATTAGCGACAACGCACAGCACGCTTTACCAACCCTTACGAACGCGATTAGCGCTGATGGGGCACTACGACCACTGCCGTTGGCTTTGGGGATGATGCGGCAACCGATCGCGGCGGCTCGCCTGGTGCGTGGGTCTCTCAAAGGCTTAAAAACGCTACAAGCGGTCACCAAACAGTTGTGCAGTGGAAAGAGCCCTTAACGCTGAGACTGATTCAGAGCAATCGGAGCGATGGGAGGCAGATTTAAAAGCGCCAACACCGTTCGTTCACGCCTAACCTTTAAGAGTCCGACGTCTCAGATCCCCAGGAGGCGCTCCACGCAACTTCCCAAAGATAACCATCTGGGTCGGCAAAGTAACCGCTGTAGCCACCCCAGAAAACATCCTGTGCCGGTTTCACAACCTGTTCGCCTAACTGTTCAACGTGTTTGAGGATGGCATCGACTTCCACCCGACTTTTTGCCTTGTACGATAGCGTGATGCCTGAGAAACCTGTTCCCAACGGCTCAACTGTTGCATCCTCTGCCAGTTTTAGGCGTGGATAGAGTGCCAGCGTTACGTCACCGAGCGAGAAAAAGGCAATATCTTCGTACTCACCGTCATCCGGCTTCCAGCCCAACCCATCGCGGTAAAACCGCAGCGATCGTGGCAAATCTTGCACACCCAGTGTCACCATGCCCAAACGTTGCTGCATCTTTCTGCCCTTGAACTACAATACGTTTGTACCATAAGTGAACCAGCATTTTTATGGGTTGAATCACATCTTTAAGCAGTAGCGGACACGTACCGTGTAAACACCGCTAATACTGTTCCCGTTACTGGGTGTGTGGCTTTAGATTCCGCACATTGCTCATTGACTTCCTCTCATACTGACTCATAGGATGTGCCTATTGTTGCTTCCTTGTTCTATGGTGTTTTATCTGATTCCTGCGGCTCTCGTCTTTTCAACAGCGCTGCAAGCCTTTTTAGAGGATGAATCGACGCCCAAAACCCATTTTGACTCGTGGATAATGCTGATCATGGCCTCCCTTCTTTGGCCCATCACCCTCCCTTCTATCATGAGTGGTTTACGGAGTAGCGCTGCTGCAGAGCGCAAGAGTCCCTATCAGGCCTCGCAAAGTCTCATCTCATTGGGGGAGAAGTAGACACCCGTCTGCCATCTTCATATTTCACGGAGTGTTTCACAGCATGTTTCACGGAGAAGGCGCGACTGTAATCTGAGTCTGTGCGAACCCCCTTGAGAAAGGACACGGGATAGACGCTAAACTTTGGACAGTCCCTAACTTTATTATTGGCTGGATAATTTAGCGCGTCTTCTTAGAGAAGACCGTTTTATCCCCAACCTCCGACATGAATACAGCGACCAACATTCCCCTACTCATTGGAATCAACGTTGCTCTGATTGCCATCAATGCCTTCTTTGCAGCATCAGAAATTGCCCTCGTTTCCGCCAGTGATGTTCGCCTGCAACTGCTGGCAGATCAAGGTAACCGCCGTGCTCGCCTGGTGCTGGCAACAACCCAAGACAGCACTCGCTTTTTGGCAACGATTCAACTGGTCATCACGCTAACGGGCTTTCTTAATGGTGCCTTCGCTGCTGAAAATCTGGCGACTCCACTTGCCGAGGTGCTGCATCCGTTTATTGCCCCAGCTTTAGCCGAAAAGATTTCGCTAGTCGGTGTGACGGCTGTGATCGCTCTCGTAAGCCTGATTTTTGGCGAGCTTGTACCCAAGAAACTGGCAATTCGTCATGCTGAAGAATTTTCTCTCTTTTGCATTCGTCCGTTACGCCTGTTGCAAAAGCTGACAGCGCCGATCGTCAAATTGATCAGCGTCTCCACCAATCTAATTTTGGAGCTAACGGGCAATTCTGCGATCGAGGAGGAAGGCTCTGTCAGCACCGAAGAAATCAAGGCAATGATCGATGCTGGGCTAGCTGGTGGTGCCGTAGGTGAGCAAGAGCGTCGCATTATTCATGGTGCCGTTGAGTTGAGCAACATCACGGCACGAGCCATCATGGTGCCGAGAGTACAGATTCAGTACCTCAAAAGCACTACGTCCTTGCAAGAAGCGTGTCAGATTGTTTCTGAGAACGCCCACACTCGCTTGCCTGTCTGTGAAGACGATTTGGATAATATTGTTGGCATTTTGCATGTCAAAGATCTCATTCGCCCCTTGCCTCCGATGCTGGAGCAGCCTCCTGGCATTCGCGAGTTGTTGCGTCCCGTTCATTACATCCCCGAAACCAAGTCAGCCACTGATCTGCTGGCAGAGATGAAGCAAAATCGTCTGCATCTGGTCATTGTGCGCGATGAGTTTGGTGGCACTGCTGGACTGGTGACGTTAGAAGACGTGTTGGAAGAAATTGTGGGTGAAATCCGCGATGAGTACGATGCTGAAGAAGAACGCGAATTTCGCCAGATTAGCGCGCACGAAGGCATCTTCAAAATTCGTGCCAGCATTGCAACCGTGAACAATGAACTGGATGTGCAGTTACCTCGCGACGAAGCCGCAACCCTGGCGGGGCTCTTTTTAGAAGAGTTGCAGCGCCCCCCAGAAGCAGGCGATACGTTACAGATTGATGACGTTCAACTCACTGTGCTGGATGATAGTCAGCGTGTGAGTGTCATCCTGGTGCAAATGCCAGCCCCAGAAGAAGTGGATTAGTCGGCAGTTTCCGCTCTAACATCCGGCGTCTCAGTCACCGATCGCGCAATCTAAGGAACGCAAACCAATGGCAGGCTCCTTCGAGAAAAACAGCCCTGAGTGGCAGCTTCAATTGCTGCAGCAACGCATAGGCGAAGGTCTGGAACGGTTGTTTGCGCCTGTCGATAGCGCCCGGTTGCCCAACTGGTCACTGCCAGAATGGCTTCTGAGGCTGCTGTTTTGGGTGATAGCAGGTCTTTTGCTAGGCTGGCTAGGCTGGCAGATCTACCAGCTTGCGCGGCCTTACTTCAATGCCATGTCGATCGCCCAAGCGGGAGAGACCGATCGCAAAGCCTCTACCAATCCCCCTTTAACGGTAGCAGCATGGCTCCAGCGATCGCGTACCTTTGCCCAACAAGGTAACTATCGCGAAGCCTGCCGCGCCCTTTATCTGGCAGCACTCCAGCGCTTGAATGACACAGAACCGATTCCCCACGAGCCCAGCCGGACCGATGGCGAGTATCTTCAAATCGTGCAAACGCTGCCACGCTCTGCGCCGTATCAAGTACTCATTCGCACCCATGAACAACTTTGTTTCGACAACACCGTCATTTCAGTGGCTGAGTTCGATCGCTGTCAAAGAGCCTATCGAGACATTGAAGAGGAGAGGGGTGGGGGGTAAGGAGTGAGGGGTGTTTTAATCGGTTAGCGTTTAGCGGTTAGCGTTTAGCGGTCAGCGGTCAGCGGTCAGCGGTCAGCTTTCTTCTAAAAACTAAAAACCTTGCTTGTACGCTCAAAAGACGTTCCTCTTCTTCGCCTCTTGCCTCCTGTCCCATGCCTTCTGCCGCCCCTGCTTCCCCCACCCCTCTCTCCTCACCCCTCTTTCCTCTCCCCCATGTCCCTCTCTAAGCGACAAATCTGGCTACTGTCGATCGCCCTGGCAACCTTAGTTATTCTCAGTCTCTTTGCGGCTCCAGGCAATCGGCTTCAGAGTGGCTCTACTTATGGGCGAGCACCTCATGGCTATGGAGCCTGGTACGCGTTGATGGAGTCCAGAGGGTTGACCATTCACCGTTGGCAAAAGCCCCTGCAGTCGCTATTCCAACCCAGTGAGCCAAAAACGCCTGCGATCGAAACCCTTGCCCCTGGAGCCTCAACCGCAGGGATCAGCGCTGCCGCGTTCTCTGCTACCGCCGCTGCACCTACCGATCCAATCACTTTGCTCCAGATCAGCAATGGCGAGCCGCTCTCGGTTGCCAGTATGTCATGGGTGGAACGCGGCAACGTCTTGGTGCTACTCGGTGTCAATACTCCGGTGACGAAAGCGCCGTTTGATAGCACGATCGCCAATCCCGTTGGTGAGATCCGCATTCAGACCAGCCGTCGTGGAGTCGATCGCGACGCGAAAACCAAGCCACTGTTAAACGACTCCTTTGGCTCTATTGTTTGGCGACAAGCGGTGGGCAAGGGACAGATTATTTTTGCATCCACTCCCAATCTGGCAGCGAATGCTTATCAGAATGCTCAAGGGAACTATGAATTTTTAGCAAGACTCGTTACCACGCCAAATTTGCCGATCTGGGTAGACGAATATTCACACGGCTATAAAGATAGTGATGTGATTCAGCAAGAAACATCTGGCAGCTTGCTAGGCTACCTGGCAAAAACGCCCGTTCTACTAGTCGTCCTGCAGACGATCGTCATACTATTAGTACTCATTTGGGGACAAAATCGACGGTTAGGCCCCGCGATCGCCCTCCCTACGCCATCGACTGACAATAGCAAAGCCTATATTCAAGCGCTGTCAGCCGTGTTGCGTAAAGCTGAAAGCAGCCAGTTTGTTGTTACAACTGTCTGTAAAGCAGAGCAGTTGGAAGTCCAAAAAGCCCTTGGCTTAGGCACAGAGCCGCTACCGTTAGCCACACTACTTGATGCCTGGACACAGCAAACCGGACAACCCGCTGCCATACTAGAAGCGGCACTGCATCCAGCGATACACTCCCGCCGAATCGGTGAATCAGACTTGTTAAAGTGGTTGCAGGAAATAAAAACCATTCGACAACAGCTAGGGAGGAAAGGCTAAAGGCTAAAAGCTAAAAGCTAAAAGCTAAAAGCTAAAAGCTAAAAACTAAAAACTAAAAGTAGAATTGCCCTCTCACTTCTCCCCTCCCCTCCCCATGCCTGAACTCAACGCCGCCTTCGATCGCCTCTCCCAAGCCCTAAGCCAGATTGTTGTGGGGCAAAATGCGCTGGTGCAGCAGTTTATGGTGGCACTGCTGGCAGGCGGACACGTCATTTTAGAAGGCGTGCCAGGAACGGGCAAAACGCTGCTAGTAAAAGTGTTAGCACAACTGGTACAGGCAGATTTTCGCCGCATTCAGCTGACGCCTGATATTTTGCCCTCTGATATTCTGGGCACCAATATTTTTGACCTGAATACTCGGAACTTTACGCTGAAGAAAGGCCCCGTTTTTACGCAGATTTTGCTGGCAGACGAAGTGAACCGCACCCCACCCAAAACTCAGGCGGCGTTGCTAGAAGCAATGGAAGAACAGCAGGTCACACTGGATGGGCAAAGTTTGCCTCTACCCGATCTGTTTTGGGTGATTGCCACACAAAACTCACTGGAATTTGAAGGCACGTACCCTTTACCAGAGGCACAGCTCGATCGCTTCCTTTTCAAGCTGATTGTGGACTACCCAGAGCCAAAAGCCGAAAAGCAAATGCTGCTGAACAGTCAGACAGGGCTGCAAACAAAACGGCTGGATCTGGCAAAGCTAAAGCCCTTGCTGTCAGTAGAGCAAATTCTGACTGCACGACAGGGAGTGCGATCGGTCAAAGTAGCCGACTCTTTGCTTGATTACCTGCTTGCCCTGGTACAGCGATCGCGCCAGCATCCCGATCTCGCCTTGGGTGCATCACCGCGATCGGCGGTTGCGTGGCTTCAGGCCAGTAAGGCAACCGCCTGGCTAAGTGGACGTGATTTTGTCACACCAGATGATATTAAAGCGGTTGCCCCACCGACGCTGCGCCATCGCTTCATGCTGCGCCCCGAAGCCCAACTTGATGGACTCCAGGTAGATACTGTAATTAGTGCCTTACTCAGCCAAGTTCCCGTTCCGCGTTGAGCCAATGAGCCTAGTGAATAGTTAAGACATTGCAGTGCCAAACGGCGAAAGTGATGGCAAGATGGCTTAACTCTAGACAAGTAGACCAGGGACAATGGATGACAGACTTGCGGTGATGCACGATCGGCTGAAGGGTGGATTAGGGCGTAGGACGCGGCCTCATACATCTCCTACGCAGCACTTAGTCCCCCCGAAAAAGCACTATACTCGACGGCTCTCGATCGGGCTCAGTGTTGCCCTCAGTCTGCTAGCGGGACGTGTTCAGGCATTGCCAGGGCAAACGCCCGACGAGGCAGTTGTGTGGATTCAGGCCAATCCAACGCTACGCCCCGTTCGTGGCGAAAAGCTGCTAGTGCGAAAAAGTGACACACCCGCTCAGCGCTTTATGTTTTCCGCATCCCCACAGCAAGTTGGGAGAGCCTCGTCGGGTTCAACGGGTGGCATTATTCGCACTGAAGAAACCTCGTTTTTCGATATACAGAATGGCGTGACCCGAGATCGCCTGCAAGAAGCGTTGCGCGTCATCTACGGGCCCACCGTTTACCAGGACTTCGCTCAGGCAAAAACGCTTTACGCCTATCCCACCCAGAACACCCTCGATCGGGCGGTCAATCGCGATACTCCCTTGCTGGCAGCGCTGCAAGGCGAAGTTCGCGAAGGCGATCGCTATGCCTACTGGCTCGAAATTGCCCGACAAAAGAACGGCTTTGCCTACTCTGGCAAAATCATCGTTTTTCTGAGGGACGACTTACCAAAGCTAGAAGCGGAATTGCGTAATCGGTGAGGAAAAGGGGAAAGGATAAAGTATGAAGGATAAGTTTTAGGTACTTTAGCCTTTAGCCTTTAGCCTTTAGCCTTTCTGACCCCTGCCACGTGCCCACAAATATACTCTTCACGGCTGCGGCAATGCGGGCGAGGTCTTCATCCAGCAACGGTGGCCAATCAACCCCTAAGCGCTGACCGTTTTCAAACTCTTGCCGACTGTCACTAGCCAAAAGATAGAGCGCGCAAGCTAGTTCTCGCTCAAACTCAGCGCTTTCTCGCAGCGACTCAAAGACGACCTTCAGCGCTAGCAAAACTGATGTGACCTGACCCGGGATAGGAGGCTGTCCCTGCTTCAGGTGAGTAAGTAGCGCGTCTGGATTTTGTTCTGTCGCCATCCCTTGATTGACCAACAAACTCCGCGCCGTTTGGTAATCCACAGGCAAAAAGTGAACGAAACGATTGCTCTATGACTGTAACCCAACAAGGGTAAACCTTGACGGCCTCAAACTCGCCTTGCCAAGCACAAGCGAATGGCAGCAGCTTAAGCTAAGGACTTGTTAAAAAATAACTGCATACTTTTGGATCAGCTATCAGCTATCAGCGGTCAGCTTTTGTCTAATGGCTGACCGCTAATGGCTGACCGCTACAGTCCATGACGTTATTTCTTTACAGCCCCTAAGGACATTTCTAAAAAAATGTCTGCTGGAAATTTCCTACACGCCGACTGTTGCAGGTTCGGCAAACCAGCGCCCCGTTGCCTTACCAATGACAGAAAGCTCTTGCATGAGACGATCGAACCGTTCTGGTGTCAGCGATTGAGGGCCGTCAGACAACGCTTTCTTGGGGTTGGGGTGGACTTCAATCATCAACGAATCAGTACCCGCCGCGATCGCCGCCATTGCCATTGACGGCACATACTCCGATCGCCCGGTACCGTGGCTGGGATCGATCATGATGGGCAAGTGGGTGAGCGATCGGAGCACTGGAATAACAGACAGGTCTAATGTATTCCGCGCGTACTTGTTGTCAAAGGTACGAATACCCCGCTCGCACAAAATCACATTCGGGTTGCCAGCGGCAAGGAGGTATTCGGCTGCCATCAACCATTCTTCGATCGTGGCTGACATGCCGCGCTTCAGCACAATGGGCTTATCTTGAGCGCCAACCTTCTTCAGCAGTGAAAAGTTGTGCATGTTGCGGGCACCAATCTGGATCACATCGGCGACCTCACCGACAATCTCTAAATCAGCCGCGTCCATCAGTTCGGTAATGATGCCCAAACCAGTCGCCTCTCGTGCAGCAGCTAACAAGCCAAGCGCACTTTCGCCATGCCCTTGAAACGCATAGGGCGATGTGCGGGGTTTAAACGCACCCCCACGCAGAAACTGTGCGCCTGCCGCTTTCACTCGACGCGCCGTTTCAACAATCATCGCTTCGTTTTCAACTGAGCAGGGACCAGCCACCACTACGAGAGGATGGTGTTCACCAAAAGCAACCGCCCCATTCGGCGTCGGGACAATCACCTCACTCGCTTCGCCGTGACGATATTCCCGACTGGTGCGCTTGTATGGCTTTTCTACTCGCAGGACTTGCTCGATCCAGGGGCTAGACTCCTGGATCTGGAGTGGATCCATATCAACGGTGTCGCCAACCAAACCAATGACGACTTTGTGCTTCCCAACAATCTTTTCTGAATTCAGATTCCAGCTAGAGAATTCCTCAGTGAGTCGGGTAATTTCGGCTTCTGGGGCACCGATTTTCATGACGACAATCATTGGTCTGTCTCCCTGCTGCTGAGTGAATAGATTAGTAAATAAAGAATGGTAAGGATCTGAACGATCGCGGCACTAAAACGTCACTAACTATTAAGAATTGGAATTAGGAAGGGCAACCGACCGCATGCTGTGACATCTGGTCGATGAGTTACAGGCAAGTTCAAGCAGAAGGGGGAGAGTCTTTCTCATATTTGGCAGCTTTCCAGGTCTCTTGAAGCCGCCCAAAATTGAGTTTGAATTCGTCCCAGCCCAACCAGTGCCCCACTCGCTCCTCATCCCAGGAGGCAGAAAGGGGACCGTAGCTCAAGCCCAACACGCCCAGACCAAAAAAGCCCAGGCTAACGAGAAGTACGACAACTGTAGGTGGTTTAAAAAAATCGTTGGCGATCAAAACGTAGCTAACCACAAAGGTAAGCAATGCACCAGCAGTCGGAATGCCGCAAAACTTTGCCGCTCGGCTCACCATCCGGCGATTGACGACTTCAGGGATCGGCGAGATGTTCGGCTGTCTTTTAGCAAACGCCTTTGCTGGCGATGTTGCCCCCTGAACTGTCGCACCTTGCTTGACTGGAGCAACTTGTTTCGATGGCTTTGGACGGGTTTGAGCAGGTTCAAACGGTAAACGAATCAATTCGTCTACTTCTTTATCTGTAGAAGTAGTAGAAGCGGCGTTATTTTGAGCCTTCTTTTTCTTCGCAGTCATAGACAGCCCTGACCTTATTTTACCGCGAATCGTTTAGCCGCGAATACCCAGCCGTGTAATGAGAGCCCGATAGCGAGCATTGTCCTGCTTCTGGATGTATGACAAAAGGCGCTTTCTCAGGCCAATCATCCCCAGCAGCCCTTTACGAGAGGCGTGGTCTTTTTTGTTGGTCTTGAGGTGTTGGCTGAGACGGTTGATACGCTCAGTTAGCATCGCCACCTGGACATCCGAAGATCCAGTATCGGTTTCGTGAACCTGGTAGTCGGAAATCAGTTCTTGTTTACGCTGTTGCAGCAGAGGCATATCTCGTACGTCTTCCTGGTTGATATAGAGTCGCAGTCCCTTATCTTACCATAGCCCTTTTGGTGATCAGGCAAGTTTGTGGAGGAAAGGCTCAAGGGAAGAGAGGGGAGAGGGGAGAGGGGAGAGGGGTCAGAATCAACTCAAAGCTTAGAACTTCTCACTCCTGTCCTACAACTCAAAACTCAAAACTTTTCTCATCCCCTCACCATCCTAAGCCTGCCAGACAAACACTTTGGCTTCAAAGGGGCCAAGATCGATCGCCAGACGACGATCGCCAACTGCAACATCGTAGTTGCCCGTCCACTCGTGCCAGGTGCCGGCGGCGGGAAAATCAACGACTTCGTAGCCGCCCAAGAACTGATCGGAGAAATTGGCAACGACCACTAAGCGGGAACCTTCGTCATTCCAGCGCGTGTAGGCAAGCACTTTGCCGTCTGGGTTTTCGTGGAAAAACTCAATGTTTTCAGTGTAGAGCGCGTGGTTCTCCTTCCGCAGGGTAATCAAGCCTTTGTAGTACGCGAATAGCCCCTGGTTCAGATCGCCGCTAAGTAGCGTCCAGTCGATTTTGGCTTGTTCGATCGTCTTGTACTTGTACTCGCCAAACTCCTCGCCCATCCAGAGCAGTGGGACACCCATAGCCGTCATCAGTAGAACGGCACCAAGTTTCACGCGACGGAAGGCTTCCTCGCCCAAAATTTCGCGATCGCCCAGTTCTGCCATCACATGATTGTGGTCGTGATTGGTCAGATAGTTAACTACGTTCGTTGCACCCAGAAAGCCCTGACGCTTGGCATCCAGCACATCCTTCAGCCGCTCCAGATCGAAAGTATCGCCGCAGATGTGCTCCAAAATGCAGTGATAGAAGCTGTCGTGCCAGCAGCCATCCATCGGACCATCCACATTCGTGATGCTGGGGGTTTCAGGGATATGCTCTGCAACCGTATAGAAAGGCTTGGCACCCGCCGTCTGTTTGGCTTCATTCACAATCCAGTGCATAAAGTCATAGTTGGCAATCTGTCGTGCCGCATCAAAACGAATGCCGTCGATGTGGTATTCCCCCACCCAGTAACGAACCGCATCGCCAGAAAAGCGTCGAGCAGGGTACGTTTCCAAGTTTTCGTCGTAATGTTCGTAGTTAAACTCTGGGCCCCAGTTGTTGTCGGGATCGCGGGGTTCGTGGTGATACCAGTAGTCGTGATCGATTTGAGTCAACGGGCAGGAGGCTTCAGAGTGGTTGTAAATACCATCCATCAAAATGCGAATGCCTCTGGCGTGACACTCATCAATCAGCTTTTTTAAGTCTCTGCTGGCACCGTAGCTAGTTTCGGAGGCAAAAAAGTGACGCGGATTGTAGCCCCAACTGTAGCTGCCGGGATATTCCTTAATGGGCATCAGTTCGATCGCATTAATGCCCAAGTCGCATAAATAATCCAGCTTTTCGAGCACATGCTTATACTGCCCACGTGCTTTTTTATCATCCTCACCACCCGAAAAATCAGCGACATGGAGTTCATAAATCACTAGTTCGTGATCAGCGGGTAAGGGATGATCATCATGCTTCCAGACATAAGTATCAACAATGCGCTCACCGCCTTTGATGCGAACAATACCGTTCTCCTCGCTGCTGGTGCCATCGACATCTGTCGCATAGGGATCGGTAACATCAACCCACTGCTCGGGCTCAAAAAACCAGCTTTTGGAGCGGACTCGAAATTTATACTGATAAACCCCGTCTTCTAAGTCAACGTTGACCCGAAAGGAACCGTCCTTGCCTTTAGTCATTGGGATGGCTTTCCAATCAGAAAATGACCCAATCAACGCGGCTTCTTTGTTGTAAGGTGCAAATAAGCTGAATTCAATAGCACTTGTCATAATGACCCTCTAAACGACGGTTCACCCGAATATTTATGGTGAGAGCATTCTCTGACCTACAGGAATAGAACCGCATCTTGCAAAGGGCATAACATACAGCCATGATCAGATTAGTCAGGCAAAGCTGGATCAATATGGGTGTGGGGTGTGGGGCTTCGACGTGAGCGCTCAGCCGAACGGGGTGGGGTGGGGTGAATGCAAATGCAAACCGCTGTAGTCTTCTGATGGCTGATTGACGCGAACAAAACTGATGTCTGACCTTCCACCGCTAACCACCGAAACCATCTGGGCAATCCTCAATGAAACGCTGGAGGATGATACAGTCAATCGCCTGGCGTGGCACTATTTAGGCTATCGATCGGGCACAGACGATCGCTGGGACATTACCGCCGTTGCACCCGATTGGCAAGAAGCCTATCCCGAACCGCCCGATTTTATTGCCAGTCGTCCAGCCACCGTGAAACTGACGCGATCGATTCCCGCCGAGGACAAACAGTTACTGAAAGAAAAACTGGGGTTTCAAGGCTATAAAGTCAACGAACTTGTACCCCGTAAAACGCGACGCGCCACGATCGCCAACTGGCTGCTCAGCTACATGCATCAGATAGGCATGGCTTTTTAGGCGTTGTGGAGTGAGCAGCTATCAGCGGTCAGCTATCAGCTATGCGGACAACATTGATTCCTGACGCCTTGGAGCAATTGAACTTCGGCTTTGTTTGTGAAACCAATCAGGTTGGTTTTTGACCACTGACAACTTCTTCTTTACCTACAATCCCTCACTAACTTTGTACCCTTCATGACTGCGTACCCTTCATGACTGCCGATCCCTATTCCTGGATGGAGGATGCCCTTGCGACCATTCATCGGGCAGGGTGGTATCGATCGATGCAGACGCTTCATGGGCGTTCTGGTGCAGTGATGACACTGGATGGGCAACCCGTCATCAACTTCGCCAGCAATGACTATTTGGGCTTGGCTGGAGACGATCGCCTGATTCAAGCCGCGATCGCTGCTACCCAGGAGTACGGTACAGGCAGCACCGGATCGCGGTTAGTCAGTGGGCATCGTGATCTTCACCAGCAGTTGGAGCGGGCGATCGCAACGCTGAAGCAAACAGAAGACGCGTTGGTTTTTAGCTCTGGCTATCTCGCTAATTTGGGAACGGTCAGCGCTCTGGTCGGCAAACGCGATCTCATTTTGTCCGACCAATACAACCACTCCAGCCTCAAGAATGGTGCCATTTTGAGTGGTGCAACTGTTTTGACGTATCCCCACTGCGATGTTGCACAGTTGAGGCAGCGTTTGGAGCAGCACCGCGATCGCTACCGTCGCTGTTTGCTGCTGACCGACAGCGTCTTCAGTATGGATGGCGACCTGTGCCCGTTGTCAGAGCTTTTAGCCTTAGCAACGTCATTTGACGCCATGCTGCTGGTCGATGAAGCCCACGCCACAGGGGTCTTAGGCGCAACAGGGGCAGGCTGTGTCGAACACTTTGGCTGCACTGGCAGTCCATTAATCCAGGTGGGTACGCTCAGCAAGGCATTGGGCAGTTTGGGTGGCTATGTTGCAGGTTCGGCAACGTTGATTGATTACCTGCGAAACCGATCGGTTGGCTGGATCTACACGACGGGACTCTCTCCGGCGGATACCGCAGCCGCATTAACAGGGGTTGCGATCGCCCGACAAGAACCCCAACGCCGCACCCAACTTTGGCAAAACGTCGCCGCACTCAAGCAAGCATTAACCCAGCAGCTTGCAGACAATCCGGATGTAGACCTGACGCTACTACCGTCGGAATCACCCATCTTGTGTTTACAGGCGGCAAGTCCGGCGATCGCCCTTCACCTGGGAGCGGCGCTGCGACAAGCGGGCATTTTTGCGCCAGCCATCCGTCCACCCACGGTGCCGACCAGTCGTCTTCGCCTAACCCTCATGGCAACCCATGACAGAACGCATATCCAACAATTCATTGCTGCCTTAAACCAGGCAATGCAGGTACACACCCAAACCATATCGACCAACCTTCGACCTCGAACCAGGTAGCGTGAGGTATTAGAAAACTGTTTTTTTTGATGATCAGAAGATCAACGCTTGGCGGCTGTAAAGAAAACCGCTTCCTGTGTCATCGCTGACAGTCACCCAGTCGATTGACGATCGCCTCGACCGTGAAAATCCCAAACTTATCGCCTAGAAACGGCAGGTGTCCTACAGGCGCACTGAGGCTGAAGGTAATTTCGCCGTGACGTTTCCAGTGGTTGTCTACAAGCAGGTTGTGGGTACGCCAGCCCACACGATCGGCAAAGGCGCACCATACATCGGACTTGTTCCAGTAAAGGCGATCGTACTTCTGCCAGATTGCCTTCTGTACGCTAAACCCAAAGCGCCCCTGGCTATACTTCATCCAAAGTTGGTCAATCGTGCGTAGATCCTTACAGGGAAAGCCCCTGAGCTGATTTGCCTGCAACGGCTCATCCACACCCAGACCGTAGCGCTCTAGCATCACCACTCGTGTTTCCTGGTCTGCCATTTGCCACTGTTTCCCAGCCAAAAGCCGCTGTAGGTGATCGTAATAGGCACTCGCATAAAACTGCTCCACAGCTCGGACAACCTTGGGCTCGGTGCATGCCTGCAAAAGCTCATAGGCTGCCTGCTGCACAGTTGGAGAGCGATCGCCCAACGCCCGAATCACCAGATTAAGTCCACGCTGCGCATACTGGAGTGCATCCGGCAACGCTGCCGCCCGCTGCTCTGGAAGCGGACTAGTCAACCGTCTGCGAACCCCATCTAAGCCACCCAGAATCACTGCCCCTGTCGGAATCACCCCAGAACCACCCAAAACGACGTCATCTTTACCAGGCTGATTCAACGATTGAGTCATTTGGAACTGGGTATGAGGTGTGGGCAAAAGTTGCTCGATCGAGCCTTGCAAATTAAAGCAGGATCTTTTTTACTTTAGCCTTTAGCCTTTAGCCTTTAGCCCTTAGCCTTTCTTCTAAGCTACTCCCCACACCCGTACCGTTCGATCTTCACTGCCGCTGCTAATCAGTTCTTTATCGGCACTGACTGCAACGGCAGTAACCAAGCTGGTGTGTCCCTTCAAGGTGCAGAGTTCCCGTCCAGTCTTCAGGTTCCAAATTTTGATCGCGTTCTGACTGCTGCTAATGAGGTGACGATCGTCCGTAAGCGTGACAGACGCGATCGCGCGTAGCGCTCCTTTTTCTGGCCGAATCTGCTGTCCCGTGCGCAAAATCCATGCCTTCACAGTTTGATCACGCCCCCGAATGGCAAAGGTTTCCCCATCTTCGCTAACGGTGATGGCATAGATAAAGGTGCGTGCGTTGAGCGTAAAGATCGCTTCTTGCGCCCACCAGTCCCACACCTTAATGGTTTCGTCACGACTACCACTGACAAGCCATCGCCCATCGGGACTGATTGCCACCGCTGTCACACCACTCATGTGTCCCGTCAATGTTCCCAGACACTCAAACAGAACATAGGGGTCATACATCTCCAAGGCACGTTGCGCGATCGTATCTTTATGCCTTTGCAGCCGCAAGTAGGCAGCCTTTTGCACCTGAAGCGATTCATCGTGCAGCGCCTGCATGAGCAACTCTAGCTCGACCTGACCGTATTTCCGTGCCTCCAGCAATGCAGCGATTCGCTGTGTGGCGATCGGGCTACCAAAGCGCTGTTTGACACCCTCCAACCCACCCAGTACCATCGCCCCCGTGGGTGAAGGGCTGGAACCACCAAGCACGGCATCGTAGTCTCTGGGCTGTGTTTCTCTGGGCTGTGTTTCTCTGGGCTGCATCAGTTGATTTTAGCGTTTGGCGTTGCGATCGCCTGCTAACGCCCCCCGGCAGGCTTACACTAAAGAGCAGCAACGTGTGAAACCCGATCGTGCTCATGGCTGAACCGATTCCTCCCATTACACTGCCGCCTGCCCGAAACCCCGTACAGGAAGGGGAATGGCTGCGGGCAGCCTTGTTGCAATGGCTCAATCAAGAGTTTATTCCAGAAGACGCAAACTGGCAGATAGCAAAACGCGCCGCTCAGATCTTTGTCCGGCAGCGCATGGAAGGTGAAAACGATCTCGGTTCGCTGGTGATGGCGATCGTCACCGAAATGGAATCCTTTGATTTTTCAAACAGCTTTTTTGGCGAATTCACCGTCGCCAATGCCGTCAGCGATTTGCTGCTAGACAGCTTGGGAATCGATCGGTGCTGTGGACAATAAGACACTTGTTGGCTGTTAGTGTTTAGTTGTTAGACACACGAGCTGTAACCAAACCTGGAATCAGCTCAAGCAGCGTTTTTACTAACAACTAAAAACCTTTCTCGTATGCCCAAAGGGCTTTACAACTAAAAACTCCTTTACCAGCTTGACTTCACCACACCAGGCAATAGACCTTGATGCGCCATTTCACGCAAAACGTGGCGAGACAGACCAAAATCGCGATAGAAGCCTCTAGAACGACCCGTCACCCAGCAACGATTGCGAACGCGGGTGGGAGCGCTGTTGCGGGGAAGCTGTTGAATCTCGCGATGGATCGTCAGCCGTTGCTGCTGCGAGGTTGCTGCTGCGAACTGCTCTTTCAGGTCTGCCCGCTTCTCGGCGTACTTTGCCACTAGCTTCTTGCGCTTATTTTCGCGCTCAATCATGCTCTTTTTAGCCATGAGTCATTCCGATACTCTTTAAATTAAGACACAGCTTACTATTGTAGTGAATTAAGCGGACTTTTTGCCAACTAAATTTAAAGCGTTCCGATAGAAGTCGGGGGTCTTCATGCACAACGACCGCTGAGCCTAATGGCTAGCTCAGACCCCCGACTTCTCAACACTCGCAGGCTGGGGATGTTCGGGTGTAATCGCCAGATCATCGGGTTCTGGAGTCGCCAGTGGTTTTTGAGAGAGCGTTGCAGAGGGGCAGATGTCGGCAAAGGCGCAGCGATCGCACTGGGGATTCCGCGCCATACACACAGCGCGACCGTGATAAATCAGCCGAATCGACCAGTTTTCCCAATCAGGCTGCGGCAACAGCTTCATCAAATCGCGCTCAACGCGGACTGGGTCGGTATGCTTCGTCAAGCCCAACCGAAAGCTCAAGCGTTTGACGTGTGTATCGACGGTGACGCCCATGTTGATGCCAAACGCATTCGCCAACACGACATTGGCTGTTTTACGTGCGACACCTGGCAACTTCAGCAAGTCTTCCATCACCTGTGGCACGTCACCGCCAAACTCCGTCATGATCATGCGACAGGCCGCCTGGATGTTCTTCGCTTTGTTGCGGTAAAAGCCCGTGGATTTAACTAACGTCTCAATCTCGTCTAAATCAGCACCTGCCATTGCTGCCGCATCGGGGAAGCGTCGGAACAGTTCTGGTGTCACCATGTTGACCCGCACATCCGTACATTGAGCGGACAGAATGGTAGCAACCAGAAGCTGCATGGGCGTTTCGTAGTCTAGCGAACAGGTTGCATCAGGGTAGAGACGCTTCAGCCGCAGGAGAATTTCGATCGCCCGTTGCTGCTTAGCAGGTAATTTCCGGGAAGCGCACATTAGAAAGGATAAGGGCTAAAGGCTAAAGGCTAAAAAAGATAGGAGGCAGAGGACGCAAGGGGGGCAGAAGACGCAAGGGGATTTGAATTAACTCAAAACTCTCTAGTGGTCTGTCAATTTTCAGTTGATGGGTAAAGTCGCTGTAGTTTGATGCGTGCATCGGCTGTCGTAAACCGCCA
>NZ_PVWK01000051.1 GCF_003003795.1 Stenomitos frigidus ULC18
ACCCATGTAAACGGTGGATCTTAGCGCCTTTCCTCGCAGGGGCATGTCGCTTTACGTACCTTTGCGTCAAGGAACCCAGTTGTCTCAAGGCATCGTGACAACTCCGCTTGGGGCGGAAGCCATAGGAGGTTTCGATAAACACTGGCTCGTAGATTGCTTCCAGTATCTGACGTGTCATCGCCTGGATGATTTTGTCCTCCAGGCAACTGATCCCAAGGGGACGGCACGTGCCATCTTCTTTGGGTATCTCCACTCGTCGTACGGCTTTAGGGCGGTACGACATCTGAAGCAGTTTCCGGTGCAATGCCTGTAGGTTTTCCTCGAGGTTTTGACCGTATGCTGCTTTTGTCACTCCATCGACTCCGGGCGCTTTCCTGCCGTCCAGCATCTCGAAGCAGGCTCGCAGGTTTTCCACTGTATAGTGGTGCATCAGCGTTGTGAATGCCGATGCCGGTTGGCTGCTTGCCCGTCTCGCTATCCGCTCGATTCCAGTGACCGCCATTGTTCCACCTCTGAGTATGGTTGACGTTTCCATCGAGTGTTCGACCCAATGTGTCCCCCTTCGCTCCATGGGCGTTACCCCACTTCGTCACTACTATGAGGACATCCGACTTCCCATGGCTTATTGGGCTTCCTCCTGGTTGACCAGTTGTGCCGCCCTACCCCGCCAAGCGGGGAGTCCATGGGATCTCCCGAGTTCCCGGCTCTGCCATAGTGACGTGCCACGGTCTACAACCCCGGTGGATTCTCGGCAGTCGTGGCGATTGACTGCCTTGATATTGCCTTCCGCGCTGCACAAGGCGTCGGCATCCACAGTTTCACGTTCATATCGGGGCTGAATCCCTTCACGCTTTCGCATTGTGGCCCATCACCTCCTTGTGTACGCTTCGCCGTCCTCGTTGCCGAGACCGACGCAACACTCAGTACCTGGTGCTTTGCCAGAGCTTCCAGAATGGGGACTTGCACCCCATAGACAAAGCCGAGCTTTGCTCGGCGCACGTGCAGTGGAACGGAAAACTGGGTTAAGAGGACAATTGGCGCTGCGGTTGCGGCTTCGCTTGTGGCTTTTCAGGCTATGTCGGCTTTACCACTCCAGTTGGAGCTGTCAGAAGGTCATGGTTAACTGCCCCGCGCAGCAGAAGGCCGGGCTAGAAAGCCTGATTTCTCGGGGAGAGTGTGCCAGTCAGGTGACGAAGGCATCGGGGTCGGAGCGATCGTTCAAGGTTAAGGAAAGACTAAATCAGTCCAAACTGGGTCCACCTTCCTTTGGCGGCAGGCAAAGGGATAGTTAAGGTTGAACCTGTCTATGTTTAAGCCGCTTGACGCAAGACATATGAAAGATGAGCCTTGACTTAATGCCAAGAGATCTGCTGCAAAGTATGCGCTGATAACCAAAGAGCGAGAAAAAAAGAGACTCGTGGCAAGGTTTTGTGCATATTACTGAACGATGAGTACTTTAATGGCGCTTAGCTCAGTCACCGACAGCCGATCGACGCAAGCTAGTGACTTGCAGACGGAGTTGATCAGACGGTGCCACTGTTAAGCCGCGACGCAGCGGACGGACGGGCTTAGTATTGACCAGCCTCAACTCCAAGTTTGACAATAGCTGGAACAAAACCAGCTTCATCTCAAACAGCGCAAAGGCAGAACCAATGCAGCGACGATCGCCCCCGCCAAAGGGCAAATATTCATAAGGCGAAAACTGCCGTTCTAAAAAGCGCTCTGGCCGAAAGCGCTTGGGTTCAGGGTAGACGGCAGCACGGTGGTGCGCTAGATAAATCGAGGGCATGATCACCGTACCGGCTTCCAGGTCATAGCCAGCCAAGGTGATGGGTTGCTTCACCACTCGCGGGAATGCACTAATAGCGATTGGGTAAAGCCGCAGGGTCTCCTGACAAACAGCATTGAGATAGGGCAGTCGGGCAATGGTCATTGGGTCAGGATCAGCCGTAACCTTTAATGCGTTGATTTCGCTCAGGAGCTGCGTGTAAACGTCTGGTAAAAAGGTAATCCAATACAGCGACCAGGCTAGAGCAGAGGCCGTTGTTTCATGCCCTGCAAATAGTAGCGTCATCAACTCATCGCGCAGTTCGACATCGCTCAATGGTTGTCCTTCAGAATCACGTGCTGCCATCAGCAACGCTAAAATATCGGTTCGATTCGCGTCAGAGTGACGGTGGCGATCGGCAATTTCGGCATAGAGTAAGGCATCGACCTGCTGCCGGAGACGCAAAAAGCGCCCCCAGGGACTCCAGGCTCCCCAGTCCTTTTGGAGGAAGGGATAAAACAAAAGCATGGCACTGATGGGCGACCCAAAACCATCCAACATCTGACTAAGCGCCTGCCGTAGCTGCTCGTAGCGTGATCCAGCGTTGAGACCAAACACCGCCTTGAGGATTACCTGCAAGGAAATTGACTGCATGGCTGGACGCACCGCAAACGTTGTACCGGGCTTCCACTGGCTCATGGTTTGAGTCGTGATTGCCTGGATCACCTGGGCATACGAGCGCATCCGATCGCCGTGGAAAGGGGGCATTAGCAGCTGCCGCTGCCGCTGGTGCGCTTCACCTTCAAGCAAAACAAGACCTTGCTCACCGATAAGGGCTTGCAGAATTTGATTCGCCCTTCCAGCGCTCAGTTGCTCTGGTTTAGCCGTGAAAAGGGCTTCCAGTGCCTCAGGACTGCTGAAGTAGACCAAGGCAGCTTTAGCATCGGGCTGCGAGAGGCGATAATCATCCCCATAGACTTGAGTACGAGCTTCTAGTGTTTCTAGAGGGTGAAAAATAAAGCGCAGTCCCCAGAGACGGCGATGCCAAACCGAGGTTTTGGGAGGACCATTCAGCGAGTGAGTCGAAAAATCAGCCATGATTCGTTGCGTTGAGCGGATTAGAGTCAGCAGTAAGAAGTTTCTCCATGGTAGCCAGTGATTGATGGAGGTAACTCAGCGTTAGCTTTGCTAATGGCTTTCAACGTTTAGCTCTGCTTGAGATTGGACGATCGCTCAGGTTCTATGATTGAGTCTGACCTTGATTCCCACCGCCTACTGTGCAAGTCGATGCTCTCTTCTATCAGCTGTTCCAAAGTTTTCCAGCCATCTTCTTCGACTTACTGGGTCAGCCTAATGTCGATGTCAGCAACTATGAATTCACCTCTCCTGAGGTCAAACAGCCCACCTTCCGCTTTGACGGGGTACTCAAACCCAAGACAAATTCACCCACTGACATTTTGTATTTCATTGAGATCCAGTTTCAAAAACGCGCCAAGTTTTACACGCGCCTGTTTGCCGAAATCAATCTCTACTTCAACCAGTACGATCCACCCTACGAAGATTGGTACGCGGTGGTGATCTTCAAAAACCGCAATACTGAGGTTGCAGCACCTTTGCGCTACCAGGAGGTCATGGAGCGAAGAGTGCTTCGGGTTTATCTCGATGACATTGAAGCGTTGGCGCAGCAATCGGTTGGAGTAGGCTTGGTGCAGCTTCTTGCAATCACATCCAAGCGTAAATTAGGAGAGCGTGCCCAACGGCTAATTGCACGAGCCAGTCAGACTCTCTCAGGAGGGGATGCGTTATCGAGAGAAGAGGCAGTAGAATTGGTGCAGACGATCGTGCTATATCGATTCCCAAATTTGAGCCGAGAGGAGTTAGAAGCGATGTTGGGCTTAGCTGATCTCAAACACACCAAAGTTTATCAAGAACTGCAACAAGAAGTGCGCGCGGAAGCACTTCAAGAAGGTGAGCGCAAAGCAAAAGTTGAGTCTGTTTCTCGGATGCTCACTCGAGACTTTAATGTTCGAGAAATGGCTGAGCTTTTAGACTTAGAGCTGAGCGTCGTTACGGATGCGGCGATCTCGTCTTTGGTGCGGTCAGAGTTGAATGTTAAGCAAATTGCCCAACGTTTAGGACTTGAAACAAGCCAAGTCATGCCTAAAGCGATCCGAGCTCTATTAAGTGAGCATAAGAGTGAAGAACAGATTGCACGGCAGCTTGGAGTAACCTTAGCAGCCGTGCGACGGATGACTCAACCAAAAGCACAGAAGCTTGAAACGAATTAAAGCAAAGCGATCATAGAGCGGCAGTCTGACCTGAAAGCAGCAAGTTTTGTGTGAGATTGGTTGAGCAGATCGCTTGCTAATCCCATACACTTTGGATTGTTGCTGTTGGATTTAGAGCATTGGTGAAAGTCATCACGATTTATAACCAGTCTGGCGGCGTGATGAAGACTTCCCTGACGATGAATCTGGGGTATCAGCTTGCACAGCATAACCATTCTGTGCTGCTGATTGACATGGATCCCCAGGCTAGTTTGACTGTCTTTATGGGGTTGGAGCCAGCTGATTTAGAGCAAACCGTTGCAGACACTATTCTTGACAATTCACCTTTGGCAATCCATCAGGATTTGCATGGGATGGATCTGCTACCTGCCAATATTACCCTCAGTGCTGTTGAGATGCGTTTGGTTTCGGCAATGGCACGAGAATGGCGATTAAAACGAATTTTAGAGCCGATTCAGGCACAGTACGATTTCATTTTGATTGATGCACCACCTAGTTTGGGTGTTCTAAGCGTCCTAAGCTTAGTTGCTTCGACGCATGTCTTAATCCCAATTCAGACGCAGTACAAAAGCTATAAAGGCACGGAACTGTTGTTAGACAGCATTAAGCAGGTACAACAACAGGTTAACACCGAGCTGAAAATTGCAGGTATTGTTCCGACGATTTATGCTTCTGCCAATGCCCAGGACAAAGCAATCCTGGCAGCAATCCAGGAGCAAATGGCAGCGATCGCTACTATTTATCCGCCTGTTCCCCGCGCAACAGCTTTTGCGGATGCCTCAATGGAGCATTTGCCTTTGGCACTGTATAGCCCCAATCACAGTGCAGTCAAAATTCTGGAATCTATTGCGACTGGAGTAGAGAAGCTGTCATGACCAAGAATCGATCAACAGTACCTCAAATGCGAGGGGTTAGCGCTTTTCTAAGTACGTCTACTGAAGCACCTGCTTCAACAAATACTATCTCAATCTCTAAAATCCATCTTCCTTCTAGTCAGCCCCGGCGCTACTTCGATCCGGAAAAGTTGCAGCAGCTGACTGACTCCATCAAACAACACGGCATTTTAGAACCGCTATTGGTACGTCCACTCGAACAAGGGGGCTATGAACTCGTTGCGGGAGAACGACGGTATAGAGCGGCTAAAGCGAGTGGCTTAGACAATGTTCCTATCACCGTTCGAGAACTATCGGATCAAGAAGCTGTCCAGCTTGCCTTAGTTGAAAACTTGCAGCGTGAGGATCTCAATCCTGTTGAAGAAACCGAAGGAGTTCTGGAACTACTGACGCTGACAATGAGCTGTAGCCGAGAGCAGATTTCAGAAGCATTGACCCAGATGGCAACGGCTCAAAAGAAGGGGATCGAGCTGTCGGGAAACGTTTCCCGACAGGTAGAAGCGATCGCTAATATTCTGGAATCAACAATTAACCTAACCCCAGAGAGCTTCCGAACTTCCAGGTTACCTTTACTCAATTTACCCTTAGATATTCTTGACGCACTTCGCCAGGGTAAGTTGGAATATACCAAAGCAAGAGCGATTGCCAGAGTGAAGGATGAGCAGCAACGCCAGCAGCTATTAAAAGATGCGATTGAGCTGTCTCTATCTCTAACTCAAATTAAGCAACAAGCTAAAGGATTAACAGTA
This sequence comes from Stenomitos frigidus ULC18, assembly GCF_003003795.1. Lineage (GTDB taxonomy): Bacteria > Cyanobacteriota > Cyanobacteriia > Leptolyngbyales > Leptolyngbyaceae > Stenomitos > Stenomitos frigidus_A. Next base: position 5,699 of record NZ_PVWK01000051.1, read on the forward strand.
GGCTCAAAAACAGATCAAGCGACAATGAGTGATCGACTGGTATCAATTTCTCGTAAGTTGAAGGGATTGGATGATCCTAAAAAGCAAAAGCGGCTAGAGAAGCTATTGCAGGATTTAGAATCTCTATTTGAAAGTTAGAGTGCCAGAAGTGTGCCAGTTGAACCTGTAAAACAAACGGTCCCAATAGACACACCTGAGCAGGCGATCGCGCCTTGACGGCAGCATCGGCTTTCTGCTGTCTCGAAACCCATCTCAAAATCAAACTCTCACAGCAGTCTGTTATAGATGAGTTTTGAGACACTGGAGCAAAACTGCCGAAAATGCCTGTTATATATAGTCGGATCCGCATACCCCTCATACAGCAGTGCTTCCACTTTGAATACACGTCTTTAACGTAGAGGCTTGCAGTCTCCTTCAGCGTGGAGCGGCCTGTCCTTTACCTTTCCCCCCTGCTCCACGTTGTTGCGCCGGGTACGGTAAACGACAGGCTCTCAGCTAAAATTCCACGTCTGGAATTTCTGGTTGCTTTGTTGGGCGTCTGGCTTGAGCAAACCGACGCTGCTCCTGGTCTCGGTCCGTTGCTGTCAGTTGCAGGACCTTGTTAAACAGGTGTTGATTTTGTTTGGTGAGTGCGGCAAGTTCCGCTTCCAGCGACTCCAGTCCACACAATTGAGCTTGCAACTGCTGCTTTTGTTGCGCGAGCACCTGGTTCTCCTTGAGCGCTTGCTCCAACAGCGTTTGGAGTTGCTCTGTCTTCGCCAAGTGTGGGTGCGGCTCAGCGGCCAAGCGCTCTGCTGGCGTTCTAGAGGCTAAACCGTAAGCCACTTCTAGCTGCTGGTTCAGGCTCTCCTTTTCTTGCCGCAAGGCCTTCACCTGTTGCCGCAACGTGCGGATCAGGGCACTTTGAGAAGCCTCCGAAGCCGGTTGGCGAGCCGGTGGCTGGGCAGGACTTTGTTCACGCAGAGCAGTGATCCGTGCTTTCAAGTCCGGTTGCTTGTACAACCAGTTGCGTGTGACCCCTGCCAGTTGAGCGACTGAGGCAAAGGTAACCAGGTGTCCCTGTCGTAACAGTTGCTTGATGGCGGCCTCCGTTTTAGTCAAGGCTGCCAGTCGCTTTTTCTGGGCTGCTGCTGCTAAACCATCCGTATTGCGTTGCCAGTTCATTTTGACTCCTCCTGCAAGGAGGCGATGAGGCTGCGCAGGTTTGCGGCGATCTGTTGATTCATCTCCACCTGGCGCGCCCAACCCTTTGCTTGTGCCTGCTCAATCAGTTGCTCAGTCTGATGCAGGTGGGCTTGATGCTGGTCTAGAAACTCCGTCGTTGTCCGGAAATGGGCACAAGTTAAACAAGCGTTAGCATGCGGACAGGTGCCTGCCAGCGTGGGCAGGGCACAGGCACCATTGGGGAGTGCTTGCGCCAGGATATTGCGCTTGAACCATTGCAGATCGGTCGTCTCGAGTTCTGGGTGCTCTGGTGCAATCACCTTGCCCGCCATGTTGACCGTTTTGCGGTAGAACTGGGCGATTTCCTGTTTGAGCGTAGCATCATGGATATGAGCATAGACCGCCGTCATGGTGGGAGACCGATGTCCAAGATAGCGCTGGACAATATGCTGTGGCACACCGTTATTGATCTGAGTAGTGCCAACCGTGTGGCGAAACTGATGCGGTTGAAAATGCCATCGTTGACCGGCGGCATTACAAATGTTTTTCTCCGCTGCCAACAGATTGAGGGCACGAGCCACACTGGTTCGGAGCGGCGGTTTGGGATTGGGTCTGAATTGTCCGTCCAGCACTTTGTCCTTGCGCCCGGCCGCCCTCTGATTGGCGCAGAAGAGGTAGGCATAATCAGCGGGCAAATGCTGGCGGATATAGGCTTGCTGTGCTTGCACAACGGTTGCTAGTGGGCGAGAAATGGGTTTGTTTGCGGTGGTTTTCATTTTGAAGGAATAGGCTTTTAACCACCAATCCCCTTGGGTGTCTTGACTGATGCAGTCGAAGTCTAAATGACACACCTCTGAGATGCGTAACCCCGTTTCGAGCAGAACCAGTACCATCCGTTGCTGTGGCAGTGGCAGCAAGTCCAGATGCTGGTGCAACTGTGCCAAGACCTCGGTTGGAATATAGCGTGGCAACGTTTTTTTAGGCGAGGATAGTCTTCTCGAAAAATGAGGGGTTCTGGTGGTATCGCGAGCCAAGCATGACGAACACTCAGAGCCAAGAAACTGTTTAAGCTGCTAATGAGCGCAGACCGGAAGCTGGCGGACAAGGCACAACCACTCAAGTAACTCAGATATTCGATGATTAACGGTCGCTTGATGGCAGCAGGCTGCAGCAATGGATGAGAGTGAGCGAGAAAACCAGCAAACTTTTTGAGCGCAGAGAGCCTCGCTTTGGCTGAGCCAAAACTTAACGTGGCAGGGTATAGCCAATGAATTGTTTGGTGGCTTGTCGCAGCCAGGGTTGGGGAATGGTCGTGAAACTTAAGTGACAATCGCCAGCCGCTGGTTGAGCGGCGATGCCCCAATGACGCACATCCCACAGGTCTTCGTCGTAGTCTGGCTGGGGCTGCAAGCCAGCGGTCGCAAACACAAGGTTGGTAGCTTCCATTTAGGTCTCCTTCTGTTCCAAATACTGTTGATAGGCAGACTTGAGGTCGGCATCTTGCAGATGCACGTAAGTGTTGGCGGTTGTCTGGATATGAGCGTGGCCTAAGCGCTTCTGGATGTAGGACAACTCCCATCCTTGTCGCAGGAGCTCGGTGGCATGGGTATGCCGAAACAAGTGAGCATGGAAGTCCAGTCCTGTCACTTGACCCAATTGCCGCAGCAGCGCCACGACCGTTTGATAGCGCAGGGGCTGTCCAATCTGCCCAGACCACAGGTTGACAAACACGTAGTCTGAGTCAAGGTCTTCTGGGTATTCATGGATGAGATAGTCCGTGTACAAACGCATTAAGGGTTGAGAAACATGAACGGTGTAGGGCTCTTTCGCTTTGGCACGAGCACCATTGGCATTGTCGGCACGCGGCACCACCTGGAGCTCGTTGTCCCATGACCGCATATCAGCATGGTGTAGCCCTAGCACTTGACCAATGCGCATTCCCGTTTCATACAGCAGGCAGATGAGCAACTGATCACGAAGGTGGTGACAAGCCGCAACGATCTGCTGTGCTTGGGTGGCTGTGAGCACCGTTGGGCTTTGCTTGGGTGCTTTCAACTTCAGTAGTTTCGTCTTCTGTTCCTTGCCCGCCTGAAGGTGATGCAGCAACGCTTTGTACTTGCCACTGTGCCGAGCGCCATAGCGGTAAGCTTGTAAACTAGCGACGGTGCCAAGCCGTTCCTGGTACGCATAGAAGCTGTAAACCGCTGCCAGAATTGTATTAATCGTGCGCTCGGTGCGCCGAGCCGGTTGCTTTTGTAGCGCGATGACCTGAGAGGCAGGGCGTCGCAGCCAACGAATGAAGTCGGCCAAGTGCTCGATAGTGATTGCATCCCACTCGTGCTGGGTGTCGCGCAGAAATTCCCAGAATTGCTTGAGATGAGTAGCGTAGTTGTGAATGGTGTTGGGAGAGCATTCCAGTCCCTCTAAGTAGCGGAGGTAAGCCTGAATGGCGGGCACCGGCAGATGGTTGTCGTCAAGCACCAACCAACTTTGGGTTTGATCCGGGAGTCGGATCCGTTGAACTTTCATAAGGGAGTACCCTAAAGACTCTCCCTACGTTAAAGACAGACTCAATATAAAGTGTCTTCAATGAATGAAAAACCCTGGTTTTGTCTACTTTGGATACATTGAAGACGGCCAAAATCCGACTCTATATAATGCTTTGATTTTGGCAATAATTAAGGTGAGTTCCGCCGCTGCTAGGGCGCACAGGAGCAGGGTATTGCTGGAAATCTGGGTGTTACCCAGTGAGTCTGACACCATACATGGAGACTGAAGGCACCATGAGCGCGCAACAGTCAGAGATGAATGACTTCTGGACCAGACAAGCACAGGATCCGCGCTCGTCGGAGGCACTGCTGGCCACCCACCGCGTTGAGTTGGAGACGGACGACGAATGGGACGCACTCTGGATTCTACGCTACCGTGGTGGTCCCCAAGAGTTCGAGATGGCTCGCCAGCTCACTTGCAGCAGCGATTCTAAGGATCGCATGATCGGAGCGAACTTGCTGGGGCAATTAGGAAGGCCGCCGACCTTCGTTAAGGAAAGTGTCGCTATCCTCATGGGCTTGCTTGAAGACCCAGATCTCGATGTCATCGAAACGGCAATCACTAACCTCGGCCACCGCAATGATGCTCGCGCGGTCAAGGCCATGCTTCCGTTCGCGAAAAGCGCCAACGCGGCTATCCGCTACGCTCTCGCCATCGCGCTTGGGCGGATGGCCCGCGATGAGGCGACCGCGACTCTAGTTGCTGAAACCCTAACCGCTCTCACCTACGATGATGACGAAGACACGCGCAACTGGGCGATGTTTGGGTTAGGCCGCGAGAGTGATGTGGACAGCACGGCCATTCGTGCCGCGCTTGCTGCCGGAACTAAGGATCCAAACCATGAGATCCGCGGCGAAGCACTCGTTGGTCTGGCGCGTCGCCAAGACGATCGCACCCGCGACGCGCTGCTGCACGAATGGGCAGACGACGAAGTGAGTCTGTTGAGTCTAGAGGCTGCGGAGATACTCGCTGATCCTGCCCTGTTCGTTCGCTTGACGGAGTTACTCTCTGTGCTTGATTTGGATGATGACCAGCGCTTCAAGAACCAATTGCTGACCGCTATCGCTGCCTGTCGGAGCTGATTCAACCAACAACAGCAATCAAACCTATAGCCATAGACGGGAGTCCCGCGCGGTAGACACAGACAGGCACGGATCACGGCATCCTGTCGTTGCTGCGCCAAAAGGTGAGGCTAATCAAAAACGATGGTTGAACGACGGCTGCTTCACAACCGCCTCAATGCTAAATGCAAGGGGGCGTATGGTGCCCACAGGCCGAACAGCCCCTTACCGATTGACGTAATAGCCTGTGTAACAAGCCCCAAGCGGTTGAAAATTGAGGGAGGTATAAAGTGCGATCGCAGCAGTATTATCGTGATCGACCCACAGCTTGACAGCTGGAAATTCCTGCAACAGTTGTTGAGTCAAAAAAGCTAACAAGCGACGAGCAAAGCCTTGTCGCCGAAAGGGTGGAAAGGTGAAGGGGGCTACGACAATCCCGTGATGCGCTGTTTCAGCTCGTCTGACCACTGCCACAATTTGCCCACGCTCTTCCAGCACTGCTACTCGCTGTTGTTGTATCCATTGCTCCCAAGGGTAATCGAGACTGCCACTACCTCGCTCTGCCAAGTATGCAGCCGCGTAAGCTTGTAGGGTTGGTTTGTCTTGCGGCACTGCCCATCGGCCGGCGGCACCATCGGGAGGTTGAGTGCAAAACAGCACCTGCTGGTCGTACTCTCGTTGAAGTTGGTAGTGCTGCAGTAGACATGGACGGATCCAGGCTTTAGTTTGCTCAGATGTGCAGAGACGATGAGGGCACTCTCTCGCAAGCAGCAGCGAAAGTAGAGCCTCGGTAGCAGTAAGATTGGCGCTTGCGATCGACACATGAATATTTCCAGGTTTTGCCACCACAACGCCCTGCATATGAGCTTGGGTTAATTCACCTGCTGTCGTTTCACTATAAGCAATGGCAACCAGTCCACCCTGGGCGTGGGGCACGATCTGCTTTTGCAAAATTAGATGCAACGCAATTTCTAAGTCAGGATTTTGATGATGTTGGTTTGCTAACCATTCTGCGGCTACCTGAATTTGCCTCTGTGAAGGGGCGCTCAGGATGAGAATCGGAGAGAGTTCTACCTGATCATGAGCCATCGCTAATCGACCCTGAATAGGACTGATGCGGCATAACTACAGACTGCATGACTGCTTTTCCGACCTTTTAGTACCAGGGGCGATAAAGGTATTCACAGTTCCAGTTCATAGATCGCCGCAATCTCATTGGACTGAATCCCCAAATACGCCAGCGTCTGCTGCTGCGTCGCATGACCAAAGGCTTCCATCAACAGCGGAATGGCGGTACCGCGCTCTAGTCGTTGCCAGTAACCCCACGTCTTCCGCAGCGTATGACTGCCATAGTTGCCCTTCAGTCCCACATCCTGGCACCAGGTCTTCACCCGCGTACTCATCGTCTCTACCGTCAAACAGCCGCGTTGCCCTGTGAAGAGGTAATCGTCCGACTTCAAGTCCCCGCTCGCTAACCAGGCTTGGATTGACGCGACGGCGGTGGCATTCAGCGTCACGGGACGATACTTATGCGTTTTGCGCTGCTTCAGATCTAAAACATCTCCCGCTCGTAGCGCTTGCACCTGCCCTACCTTCAGCGACAGCAACTCATTGGCACGGTAGGCCGTGTTAATCCCCAGCGTGAACAGGCACAAATCACGGGGACGATCCGTCAGGATTTTCTTAATGCGACTAATCGCCTTTTTATCCCGAATCGGTTCCACTTTGATGGTCGATCCGGCAGTGGGATGATTGGGATTTTGCCCCTTCGGAAACGGCATCGCGATCACCCTTTCACTTAATTAACTTTCCAGCATTTTAGCCTGAATACTTAGTCAGTGAGCTGCACCACCTTTTGGGCACGTCTCCGCTACAGCATGATGCAATTCAAGCACAGCAGTCTTTCCAGCCCCTCCTTCCACCCACTAACTTCTGAGGAATAGTTAGTGGGTAGGAGCCATCTTGAAGTATCGAAATAAAGGCCTTTCAGATTACTATTTCAATCATGTGCTACTGAAAGCTATAGACAATGCTCTGCTGTAAACTGTCTAACTGATAGTCATTTGGCAGGGGTCAGGGTTGGTTACAAAAATATCTTTGCCCTAACGACATTAAATGCATGCAAGTATATGCAAGAGAGTGGATAACTCTCTGAGTGTTATTAGCTTGACAAGCGACTGGAAATAACTAGCGCTGCGTTAAGGCAGAGGCTAATTTATCGAGTGAATGAATGGAGCTTGATGCTGCACTGGAATTTACCGACTCGCAGGTGTTTGCACACACAGGCAAACACCTGACTGATTTGCAAACAGCCGTCTTCAGCGCTTCCTGGCCCCTGAAAAATCAAAGCTATGACCAGATTGCGGAAACCTATGGGTATTCGCCAAACTACATCAAGCAAGATACAGGGCCAAAATTATGGAAATTGCTGTCGGAGGTGTTAGGGGAAAAGGTCAGCAAAACGAATTTTAAGGCGGCGATCGAACGGCAATGGCAAGCCAGCGCAGTGAGTGTCGCCCAACCCGCGACGCTTGTTGCTCAGTCGGCGATCGCCTTGACTCCAGAAAAGGACATTGCCAGCCTGCGTCAAGATTGGGGGGAAGCGGTTGATGTTTCCATCTTCTATGGGCGTACTGAAGAATTCTCCCAACTTCAGCAGTGGATTGTTAACGACCACTGCCGTTTAGTTGCGGTTTTAGGCATGGGTGGCATTGGCAAAACGGCTCTGGCAGTGAAACTCGCCCAACAACTACAAGATCAGTTTGAGCGTATTATCTGGCGATCGCTGCGGGATGCGCCACCCATCAGCGTCATTCTGGCTGATTTACTACAATTTTTGAGCCAGACTGAGCAGACTGATCTGCCAGAAGATACTGCTGGTCGAGTCTTACGGCTGATTCAAGAGTTACGCACCACACGCTGTCTGGTCATCTTAGACAATGCCGAATCGATTTTACAAAGCGGCGACTGTGTCGGACAGTATCAGGCAGGCTACGAAGGCTATGGCGGGCTTTTCCATCATCTCGGTGCCGATCGACACCAGAGCTGTGTGATTGTGACGAGCCGGGAAAAACACAAAGAAGTGGCTCTTTTAGAAGGGGACGCGCTACCCGTTCGCTCCTTACAAATCAAAGGGTTAACCATTGAAGAAGGGCAAGCCATTTGTAAACTCAAAGGAACACTGTCGGGAACAGAGGCGGAATGGCAACGCTTAGTGGAACGGTATGATGGCAATCCCCTGGCCTTGAAGATTGTTTCAACGACGGTTCAAGAGTTATTTGATAGCGATATTGCTGAGTTCTTGCAGCAGGGGACGGTTGTTTTTGATGATTTGGGTGAGCTGCTCGATCAACAGTTCAATCGCCTCTCAGAGTTAGAGCAAACTATTTTATATTGGCTTGCGATTAAGCGAGAACCCACATCCTTGCAGGGTTTAGATGGTTATATTGTTGCGCCTGTGTCCAAACGAGAATTGCTGGAGGCAGTGAAGTCCTTAGGACGACGATCGTTGATTGAGAAATATGGATCGAGCTTTTCCTTACAACCCGTGGTGATGGAGTATGTTACCGATTGCTTGATTCAACAGATTACGACCGAGATTGCGACCGGTCAGTTGGCGCTGTTTCAAAGTCATGCCCTGATTGAAGCACAAGCCAAGGAATATCTTAGAGCGATTCAAACCAGCTTTATCCTGAAACCCATTGGCGATCGGCTGCTCTCTACCTTTAAGAAGAATGCTGCTGCCCAACTAAAACAGATTCTCACCGCACTGCGAGATGACTCGACGCTAGAGCCAGGTTACGCCGGGGGCAACGCCATCAATCTCCTTTGCTTTTTGGACGTTGATTTAGAAGGTGCAGATTTTTCCCATCTCACCATCTGGCAGGCCTACCTGCAGAACGTCAATTTGCATCAGGTCGATTTCACAGGCGCAGATTTAGCCAAATCAGTGTTTGCGCAACGGCTGACTAGCATTGGGTCTGTGGCCTTTAGCCCCGATGGCACGTTATTAGCAACCGGGGATGCAAGTGGCGAAATTCGGTTGTGGCAGGTCGCGGATGGCAGACAACTGCTGACCTGTAAAGGGCATTCGGGTTGGGTGCGCTCCGTCGCCTTTAGCCCCGATGGCATTACCCTCGCCAGTGCCAGCAGTGATCAGACCATTCGACTGTGGGATGTCGCCAGTGGCGACTGTCTTAAAGAACTGCGGGAACATTCGGGTTGGGTGCGCTCTGTCACCTTTAGCCCCGATGGCACCACCCTCGCCAGTGGCAGTGGGGACAATACCATTAAGCTTTGGCATACTCACACAGGCGCATGCCTGCAAACGCTGCAAGGTCACCAACATTGGGTATGGTCGGTGACGTTTAGCCCCGATGGTCGGCAGCTGGCCAGCGGCAGTGAAGACAAAACGATCAAGCTGTGGGATACCAGTACAGGCACATGCTTGCAGACGTTGGAGGGACATACGCTCTGGGTGCGATCGGTCGCCTTTAGCCCGGATGGTGCAACGCTTGCCAGTGGGGGTGGAGATAACACAGTCAAACTTTGGGGTCTAGAAACGGGTGAGTGTCTCAAAACACTTCAAGGCCATAGCCATCGCGTGCGATCTGTCGTCTTCAGCCCCGAAGGAACCATTTTAGCCAGTGGCAGCGGGGACTATACCGTCAAGCTATGGGATATCGCGACGGGACAATGTCTCAAAACTCTGTATGGACACAGCCATCGTTTAGAGTCAGTCGCCTTCAGTCCCGATGGGGTAACGCTTGCCAGTGTGGGAGAAGACCGCACCATGCGGCTGTGGGACACCAGTACCGGACAATGCCTGCGCACGTTGCAGGGGTATGCAACCTGGGTGCAATCGGTTGCCTTCAGTCCTGATGGCAACACCTTAGCCAGTGGCAGTGAAGATCATCAGGTGCGGTTGTGGGATGTGGAAACGGGAGACTGCCGCACCACGATGAAAGGGCATCAAGGCTGGGTGTGTTCCGTGGCTTTCAGTCCTGATGGCTCGACCCTTGCCAGTGGCAGCAGTGATTACCGCATCAAGCTATGGGATACCCAAACGGGACATTGCTCCAGCACGTTGCAGAGCCAGCGGTGGGTGCGGGCGATCGCGTTCAGCCCGTCAGGTGACACCCTTGTCAGCGGCAGCGGCGACCATTTGCTGAAGTTATGGGATGTGCAAACGGGAGCCTGCCTCAGAACGTTCTCTGGGCACACGAGTTGGGTTTGGTCGATCGCCTTTAGTGCCGATGGCCACACCTTAGCCAGCGCCAGCTACGACAAAACCATCAAGTTATGGCATGCCGAAACGGGAGACTGTCTGCAAACGCTCTCTGAGCATAAAAGCTGGATTCAAACGGTGGCCTTCAGCCCCGACGGTCAAACTTTGGCCAGTGGGAGTTGCGACAACACCATCAAGCTATGGAATGTGCAAACCGGGGCATGCCTTCACACCTTCTTAGGCCACCAAAGCTGGATTCAAACGGTAGCCTTCAGCCCCGACGGCCAAACTTTGGCCAGTGGGAGTTGTGACAACACCATCAAGCTATGGAATGTGCAAACCGGGGCATGCCAACAGTCGTTACAGGGACACATCAGTTGGATCTGGTCAGTCGCCTTTAGCCCCGATGGTCAACGGTTAGCCAGTGGGTCGCAAGATGAAACCATCAAACTGTGGGATCTCAAGACGGGTCATTGCCTCAAGACCCTGATTGCGAAAAGACCTTACGAAGGGATGAACATCACTGATGTCAAAGGGCTGACAGACGCGCAAAAAGCAACCTTAAAGGCTCTCGGTGCTGTTGAAATGGAGTTTTCTAATTGAGAAAAGCCCGTTAACAGCAGTCTTCATACCTTTTACGGTTGCTTCAGCTTGGGTTTACGCCAGAACCGGAGACCCAGCAAGCCAAGACAAACTAAGGACGCTAAGACATTGGATGGTTCAGGAACAGCAGCAGCGGCTTGATTTGAACCATACTCAACTAACAGCAGGGATGTGGGATTAGCAAAGAAATGCGAAAGGCTGCCCTGCACTGAAGCCGATGCAGAGGCCTGCTTACCATCTAAAGCACTATTGAGAGCGGTTTGCCTGGTACTGAACGTAATGCCAGCGCTTTGATCCACAGTGAGAGCATTACTGTTACCCGGCGTTCCTAAGCTACCCGCGATCGTTAAAAAGTCCAGGAGGGTCAGGTTGTTTGGATCAGCCGCATCAAATAACCCCAAGCCGATCGTACCGATCGCAGTAGCCGTCTCAATCCCCGGTTGATCGATCGCAGTCTGTAAGTTTAATGAATTAGTGAAATCAAACGAAAAGGTCTCTCCATGACCGATTTGAAAGGAGTAGCCCACCACTTGTGCAATACTCTGAGCGAAGCCAAAGTAGCTGTTGCCACTGCCACTCACAACGCTAGAAGACGAGCCACTCGCCCGTGAACTGGATTGATTTAAGGCATCGGTGAGAAATAGTGCATCGGCATCAGCATTGCTCTTAACCAACCCATCAGGAGCAATGACTTGCGTCTTGGCATCATGTAAAGCAGTAACATCCAGCGGCAACACACTAAAGTTGTTGACTTCAAAGGTGGCTTCAGAACTGGAGAATGTGGCTGCCCAACCGGGAACTCCTACCAGAACGCTCGTACCGATCGAGGTCACAAAAGCGGCAACAAGATGACTGACCCGTAAGCGATTATGCATAGACATATTAACTATCCTCAATTAACTTAAGCGTCTGACAGACAGGAAAAACACGTTACTGAGGCTGTGGTGTAGCCGCACTCGTTTGATTGAATTCCAACACAGCCGGTTTCTTTTTCACTTGAGCGTCCAAGGGGCGTACTTTCTCGACCAGCTTCACAAACTGGCTATAGTCAGGCACTTTGACATTGGGAATGTAACCCGCATCTTCGACAATGCTTCCAGTAGCCTCATTCATGGCTTTTTTAATCTGCTCTTGAGCATTGGCATCGACGGTTGGACTGACTAAAACAACACCCGCAGGCACTGGACGACTGGTATGCAACACGCGAAATTTTGTGGTGCCAAACTGGTTTCGATGCTGCTGAAACTCTTCTTCAGACAACGCTCCGGCGTCGATCGTGCCCTTGCTTAACCACTCCAAAATTGTTGCTGGAGTCGGTGAGAAGCGGATCTCTTTGAGCGTTAAACCATAGAGATCATAGAGGGGTAAATAATAGCCAGAGGCAGACCCTGGTTGCCCCAGCGCCACAACCTTATTCGCTAAGTCTGCGATAGTACTGACTGGACTGTCATCGCGGACAAGTAGTACTGAGCGTAGATTCTTCAAACCCTGGAGCGGGAAGATCGGCGTATATTGATTTTTACCGATCGCGATCGCTGCCAAACCGGGAGGCGCGAAAACAACAGACCAGGTTTTGTTATTAATCTGTTGCACTGCTTGCAATTCATTCAGTGCTGGTTCAAGTTCAATAATTTTATGAGTTTGCTTGCCTAAGTATTCTTTAAAGTTTTGATATTTGTCTAACGATTGTGCGCCTGTATCGTAACTGACCAGCCCAACAACCCATTTTTCGACCGGCTCAGAACTGTTTTGGCTACAGCTTGAAAAGGCTAAAGCTGGTAGCAGAAATAATTGAGTGAGCAGCAGATGACGCAACCGAAGGGGTAACCGCATACATTTAATCACAAAAAGCGAATGACGAAAATCGGAACACGGTTCAGTTAATGGACATGCTGCTGTATCAGGTGAACAGGCCCGACAGCAACGCTGGACTGGGTAAGAGAGCAGACACAAGCGTTGAGCTAACTCAAGGTCAGTTGAGCGCGGTTGCCACTGCGAGTGCTTGATACCTTAACTGGCAGTTTAAGGGCATTGACAACTGAAATGAACCTTGGTTGCAAAAATATATCATCCATATCGGCTGATCAGCGCTCTTTTCAGGCAAGAAAGTGTAGAACCTGAACTTTTCTGAACTATTCTCAATTCCTCTCACATCCTCCTTGTCTTGCCATTTATTTAACTCCTGGATTTACCTCAGTTTTCCTAGATTGTGGGCAGCCTGAAACGCTCATATAGTAGGGACATCAACTGAATCAAGCGGTTCACCAAACCACTCCAGATTCAACCTCTACTCAACCACAACCTCAGGAGAACCATCATGTCAGACAATCTTGCTCAAGTTCAAGACACCAACATCGAACTGTCGGATGACGAATTAGAAGGCGTTGCTGGTGGTGTTGCCCTTTCCATCGCTGATGCTACTGGCGTCGCCTTCGGTAAGAACTTCGCCGCTACCGTGAACAGCTCTGATACCCAAACCATCTCAGTACCCAACTTCAACCTTGCTACGGGTCAAGCACACTCTGCGTCGATCGCTGGCTAGACCGCCCCTCTTTCACTTTTCCCAGTCCCTACTTCATCTCAACCCACACACAACCCTTAGGAGAACTACCATGTCAGACAAACTTGCTCAAGCTCAAGACACCAGCATCGAACTGTCGGAACAGGATTTAGATAGCGTCGCTGGTGGCGTTGCTCTCTCTATCGCTGATGCTACTGGCGTCGCGTTCGGTAAGAACTTTGCGGCTACTGTGAACAGCTCTGACACACAAACCATCTCGGTGCCTAACTTTAACTTAGCTACGGGTCAAGCACACTCCGCTTCGATCGCTGGCTAAATCCTTGCAATGACAAACGTATACCTCGAAGTCACCCTTGTCATTTTGGCAAGGGTGTATTCCTTCACAACACCTCTGGGAGGTCTTTATGCTGACTTTTATCGCTTTTTTGAGCCTCTATGGCCTGACTCACACGCTCTTTCTCAAGGCACTCTTTCACACACCGAACGCTTAAATTGAATGACAACTCATGCTTGCATTATCAAAAACCCTCGCCCCTTGGTGAGGGTTTTGTTTTGGCATAGAAATCAAAGGCGCACCTTAACTTTCCTGAACTCCTCTTAGTTTTGCAAAGCCTTAAATCTGTTTTAACTCCTGGATTTACCTCAGTTTTCCTAGATTGTGGGCAGCCTGAAACGCTCCTATAGTAGGGACATCAACTGAATCAAGCGGTTCACCAAACCACTCCCGATTCAACCGCTACTTAACTACAACCTCAGGAGAAGCATCATGTCAGACAATCTTGTACAAGCTCAAGTCAGCAACATCGAACTGTCGGATGACGAATTAGAAGGTGTTGCTGGTGGTGTTGCCCTTTCCATCGCTGATGCCACTGGCGTTGCGTTTGGTAAGAACTTTGCCGCTACCGTCAACAGCTCCGATACACAAAGCATCTCGGTACCCAACTTCAACCTTGCTACCGGTCAAGCACACTCCGCTTCGATCTCTGGCTAGACCTCGCTTCTTGAACCGCTTCAATCCTTACTTCACCCCAATTCACAACATAACCAGGAGAACCATCATGTCAGACAAATTTGTTCAATCCCAAGACACCAGCATCGAATTGTCCGAGCACGAGCTAGACGGCGTTGCTGGTGGTGTTGCCCTTTCCATCGCTGATGCCACTGGCGTCGCCTTCGGTAAGAACTTCGCCGCTACCGTCAACAGCTCCGATACCCAAACCATCTCAGTACCCAACTTCAACCTTGCTACGGGTCAAGCACACTCTGCGTCGATCGCTGGCTAAGCCGACTCATCCATAAACAAGTGCTTCAAACGAATGCTTGCAGTATCAAAAACCCTCGCCCATTGGTGAGGGTTTTGCTTTGGTATAGGGGGCAAAGGCGCACCTTAACTTTTCTGAACTCCTCTTAGTTTTGCAAAGCCTTAAATCTGATTTAACTCCTGGATTTACCTCAGTTTTCCTAGATTGTGAGCAGCCTGAAACGCTCCTATAGTAAGGACATCAACTGAATCAAGCGGTTCACCCAACCACTGCCGATTCAACCTCTACTTAACTACAACCTCAGGAGAACCATCATGTCAGACAAGCTTCAAACTCAAGTAAGCAACATCGAACTGTCAGATGACGAATTAGAAGGCGTTGCCGGTGGCGTTGCCCTCTCCATCGCTGATGCAACCGGTACTGCGTTCGGTAAGAACTTTGCGGCTACCGTCAACAGCTCTGATACACAAACCATCTCGGTGCCTAACTTCAACCTCGCTACGGGTCAGGCTCATTCCGCTTCGATCGCTGGCTAGACCTTAGCACTCGTTTCACTACTCTCTCAAAGCTTTTTCCAAACACAATCCAAAACACAATCCAAAACACAATCAGGAGAACTACCATGTCAGACAAACTTGCTCAAACTCAAGACACCAGCATTGAACTTTCGGAACAGGATTTAGATAGCGTCGCTGGTGGCGTTGCTCTCTCTATCGCTGATGCCACTGGCGTTGCGTTTGGTAAGAACTTCGCGGCTACCGTCAACAGCTCTGATACACAAAGCATCTCGGTGCCTAACTTCAACCTTGCTACCGGTCAAGCTCACTCCGCATCGATCGCTGGCTAGAACCTACTTAAGCAAGCGGGTTTCTCTTCTGGAGTGACAGGAAGAAACTCGCTGACTACTTTCAGAGAACCGCAATCAAGAAACTTAATCCCTTACACAACTACAGGAGAATGATCATGTCAGACAACCTCGTTCAATCCCAAGATACCAGCATCGAGCTTTCCGAAGAAGATTTGGAAGCGGTCGCTGGAGGCGTTGCTGGAGTCACTATCGATATTGGTACAGTAGCTCAGGGCAGTGAACTGGCCTTCACAGATACAAAAGCCTTCACAGGTGCTTTCTCAAATGGCTTTGCGTCTGTTGGCGCTGGCATTGGTGCAGGTGTGGCAGTGAGCGTCAACAAGCCATCTCTCCCCTAGGTTCGAATTAGCCACGCTGTTCAAGCTACAGTCTCTGCTTGCCTTAAAGGGACATCGATTCACCAACTCAACTATCCAGGCTGGCGTGTGAGTACGTGTCCATTACTAATGAAGCATTGCTGGCGAGTCAACCACATCAATCGACTGAAGAGCCAGGTTAACGATCGCTAACCTGGCTCGACCCGTGGCACATTTCTGGCAAAGGGTTTGCTCCGCCCAACAAATTAGATGAGGCCAGATCTGGTACAATTTTCATCACGCGAATAAAATTGATCTACATCGCTTCATGTTTTGATCTAGTCCACGCCAATCAATCCCAATTGTCCGTTGATCGACTCACCCCGTGTACGCTACCCACCCACCACGCACCATGAAAAAAATCGCACCTCTTTTGCTTTTAGCTCTTGGTACGCTTTTAGCGGTGACACTGATTTTCTTGCCGCATCAAGCCAATGCCTCCGATCGCGCTTTGCGTGCCCAAGTCAACCTTCAGGGCGCACCTGACTCCGGCATCTCTGGACATGTGCTGTTCATCCAAACCCGCGAAGGCATTTTGCCCACCGTCCAGATCATCGCCGAAGTCACAGGTCTGCCGCCAAACACGCTACACGGCTTTCATATCCATGAGAATGGAACATGCGAGCCTAGCTTTGCAGCCGCAGGCGGGCACTACGATCCAGGTCCAAATGGCAACTCCGATCCCGATGCCAATCATCCCTTTCATATGGGTGATCTTCCAAACTTGCGAGCGAATGATCAGGGTATAGCGAAGGTCAAACATACCACAAGCCGTATCACGCTCTCTGCTGGTCCACTCAGCCTCTTTGACGACAATGGCAGTGCTATCATTGTCCATGCAAATGAAGACCGGGGGACAACGGGCGTCACTGGTGGTGCCGGAGGGTCACGGATTGCTTGCGGAGTCGTTGAAGCAAACGGGTGAAGGAGCACAGTTCTCTGATTTTCTGCCGCGATGGATGACTTTTTCCAATCCTTTAGCGTTAATCATCTGGCTAACCCATGAATCCAGGGAGGAATTTCAACAAATTCTTCCCTGGATTCATGGGATCTACAAAACTTAAGTCATCCATCGCGTCGTACGTTTATAGACCCGTGATGAGTACAGAGTAAGCGGCTTGAATTAGCTGGACTCCTGCGTCTGAGGCCAGTTCTTCCAGGGTTAACTGTGTGAGCGCGATCGTGACTAAGGCGTCTTGCCGAGGCTGATTAGGTTCACATCTGTACTGCACATCAAAGCGTTCTAAATTCCTTGCTGCCGCCTGCACCAGTGCCCCTAACACCTGAAAGGCACCCTCTGAAAGTGGCGGCTGTCCCCGATAGTTTTGCAACCGTCCGCCTTCCCGGTAAGGAGGAAAGGCTTCCAGACCGACAAACCGCAAGAACCAGTCAGCATGATAGCGTCCGGCTGCGGCGACGATGCCCCAATAGTCAGCAATGAGTTCATCCAACAGATGATTGCGCATAGAGCCCAGCACGCGGTAGGTAAAGTAATGGGTACACTCATGCTCTAGACGAACGATCGACGAGAGGCGTTGCCAGTCTGTCTCTGGCAACCCCATAGCAGACGCTGACACAGCACTATAGGGACCATCACTAAGAATGATGAATCGATCTTGATAGAGTGCTTTTTGCGGTGCCACACGCTGGAATTCTGCCACCCAATCACTCTCAGAACAAGCAGTCGGGTTGGTCGTTTCCCACTGTTGGCGATACTGACGAATCCGATCCCAGTTGTTGAAACCGGAAACGATACAGGCTCCCATCGAGTCAAGTACTGGCTTTGGTTCATTGCGTAGTGCCAGCGCCTGCACCAGGGCAACAAAATCCTCCCGCTGGCTGACCATCAGGACTGGGATTGCTCCTGCCAGGCTCTCATGAATCACCAGCTCTAGTTGGTCTGGTTGTTGCAAAACCAAACCTGTTGCTTCAATTAGTTCAGTCGGAGAAATACCTTTGCGTGTAGCAGCCCGATAGGCATCCGTTTGGCTGATGCCCGCCTGAATAGGAAACTGTAGCTGTACGAGTCGTTGTTTCAATGCCTCAAACGCGCCAATTTCTTGCGCGATCGCAGCATATTGCTGCCAGGTCGCCACATGCGATTCTGGCTCTAGTGGTAGCGTTAGAGCCTGTTCCAGATGCTGTTGAGCAAACGCATGATCGCTATAGACAAGCAGTTCTTCTACTTGTCCAACGACAGCCCCATAGGCTGCCAGTATCTCAGCCCTCCGTGCCCGTCTGGTGGTATCCAAGGGTGCTATCCCAATTAACGACCAGGCCACCGGAGTTTAGACAACACAGAAGGAGTTGCTTGCGGTTTCTTATCTTCTTGCAACACTTGATTCGCTACCTTTTGCAGTTCCTGAGTGAGTAAATGATCAGGGTGACGCAAGCAAAAAAGGTCACTACTGGCAAGCTTCATCATTTCATCGCAGTTAGGCAACACGCCCGCAACAGGCGAATTGTAGGTTTTTTCAACCAGTTGCCGCACCTCGTCAAAATTCAAACTTTGTAAAACTCTGTTCACCAACAGCAACATCTTCGGCACCTTCAATTTCCGGGCTAACTCTACAGTGACGGCAGTGCCTTGAAAATCCTGACGATCGGGCCGCAGAATGATAACGAGCGTGTTTGAAATGGTGATGGAAAGCAAGGTCTCTTCGTTAATCCCAGGATGAGTATCAATAAAGAGATAGTCTAAATTGAGACTGCGAATCAGTTGCCGAAACCCATCGTTCAGCAGACGCACGTTATAACCATCCTTCAAAACACGAGCAATTTCACCGACTTTAACGCTAGAAGGAATCAGAAAAATATTGCCCTTTGCCTGTTTAATGCTTTCAGGGCTGACATCGTAAGCACAGTCTTCGATCTTACAACGACCCCACAAATAATCATTTAAAGTGAGCTTAATCTTCTCAACATTCAGACCAAACAGAATATGAATACCGGGTGATTGAATATCGGTATCAACGATCCCCACTCGCTTTCCCATGCCAGCTACGATCGCTGCTAAGTTAGCTGTTGTGTTTGATTTACCAGTGCCGCCTCGAAAGGAGTGAATAGACACAATCTGGGACATGACGCACCTCAATGTAAAAAGTGATGGAGTTCTGCAAAAAAGAATTCAACCTGCCACATCCTGCATGGTCATAATCAATTCCATCAGAAGCAATGCTCTTGAGCGGAAACCTGTTTGGCTTATATCATTTTTGGCTTGATTTTACTAGTAGCACTGCGCAGGCAACCATTGCTGCAATCACTATAAGAAATATCAACCAGTATGACCATACAGGTAACCTAAGTAAAATTCAGGAATGGCATCGATCAGGATGTGTTTTGGTCAGGCGAAAGGATGCTTTGAATCCTCAGCAGGACTACACACGATCGCCGCTTCATTCCAGCAAACGATCGCGGTTCTGAGCATTACCTGAATTTTTCTGAATTTTTCTGAGTAATCGTCGTTTTTCTCCTTTGTCTTCACTCAACTCAACTCCTGGATTTAGCTCACAACTTCTAGATTGTGAGCAAGCTGATTCAGGCATACAGTGACGGCAGCAAGGGAATGAAGCCTTAAGCATATTGTTACCTTGAGACCTTAAGAACGGTTACTAAAGATAGCCTAAAAAAGACGGCCAGTCTCTTATTTACATTGCTTTAGTTGACCTAAACGAACCTTTTAAAAAGTAAAAATTCTAGCTTGGGAGGCACCTATGAACCGTCGAGTACATTGGAAAGAACTACTGCTACACCTCATTCTTTGGTTAGCGACTGAGCTCATTCTGAATTTGACTGAACTTAGTGATTTATCAAATTACAGCGAGTTTGTTTTACAGCAAAATAGGCTTGAACTCCGAAAAGCATAAATAGTGCATCAATAGGAGCTAAATAAGATTTGTTAATTTTTGCTTAGCAAGGTAAAAATGCTTGAGTCAGAAGCCAGAATGAATTGTCGGTGAGAGAGAAGCGCGATCAGGCAAACTTTTTTGCCAAGAACCTCAATTTTCCTGAATTTTTCTATATTTACATTATTTTGGGGATTCCCTATAGTACTGGATACAACCAATACTAATCGGTTGAGCATTCTAGTTTCTTCTCATTCATGCTTTGATGAGAGTTCATGCTTCATTACAAACGCTTCAAAACTGACGAAAAAAGGCTTTAATCACTATGGGCCAAATTTTCGTTCCTGATCGCACAAGCAGCATGGTTGTCCGATCGGTGCTGTTAGTAGTGAGGGCAGCGTGTGAAGAACGCAGCCATGTCATACTCCCTTTGCCTGTTGTAGAAGCGTGCCCTTGGCGCATTTTTGATCGTTCTTCATCACCCGTATGGGTGGCAGCGTTCAAAGAAGCAGAATTCGTTTCCTGATTGAGTCCCACCCGATTCCCGTTACCAAGACCAGGAGGAGCATCTATGTCTACCGATCGTGCCAGCGACAATCAAGCACACCCCAGCAGAACGCTAGAGAATGTCACCGCAGCCACCGGGGCAACCTCAACTGCTGAAACAGAAATATCGGATGAAACCTTAGAAGCCGTAGCTGGCGGTGGTGTCGCCAAGCCGCCGTTGCATCAGCCTCTGGTTGGTCATGGTTGAGCCATCGCTGCTGCTGTGACGCATTGTGTCAGCGTCTCATCATCGTTAACGGCTGCTCCATAGACAGCATTTTCCCAATGAATCGTCGCAGTCTTGTGCCTGCAGATTGCTGGTGAATTGTTTGATCTCTTTGCTTTAACGATCGCTTCACTGCTTTGACGCACTGTAAAACACCCCCTGCAGCCTGTGGCGCTTCTGAAGCTTGTCTGCACAAAATCCTTGCCTCGTCGGTCGTTCGCAGCAACTATGCATCCTCGTGTCGTGAGTAAACCATAAGGCGTTATTGGTTATGACAGAAGTTCTACTTCAAGAATTAAGTAACAGCGACATTAACTGGATGATCGCTACCGGCAAGCGTGAGGAAATTGCAGCAGGCGAGGTCTTGCTTCAGCAAAATGAAGCCGCTCATACCCTCTATCTCCTTCTAGAAGGAGCCTTAACCATTGGGATTCCCCAGGCGGAAAGCGATCCGTTAGCCCTTGCCTTCTCAGTGTTGGAAGGTCGGGAAACCACGGAACGAGAGATTGCTCGCATCGCCAGCGGTGAACTGGTGGGTGAAGAATGCTTTCTCGATTCCCGTGCGCCTTTTACCATTGTTCGGGCATTGGAAGATTCACTCGTTTTAGCGATTCCACAAAGTCAAATCGTCGCCAAACTGCAACAGGATGTGAGTTTTGCCGCTCATTTGTACCGCGCGATCGCCGTTTTGCTTTCTAACCGACTGCGGTCTGTCGTGAACCAGCTTGGCTATAGCCGCTTTGCCCAAAGCGCTCAAATTCGAGAAGTCCTCTTTGTGTTTGGCGAATTGAGCGATAGCGATATTGATTGGATTATTGCGGCTGGGCAGCGGGAAGAGATCCCGGCGGGCAAAATCCTGATCCACAAGGGTCGGCCGGTGGACGGGCTGTACATCTTGCTCAATGGCACCATGACGGTTTCGATCTCAGACAATGACAACAATCCCCTGGCGATCGTCTTTGCCTCCCTGGACAGCAGTGAAGACCCCGGTCGTGAAATTGCTCGCTTGCTGCGCGGCGATATTGCCGGTGAAATGCCCTTTGTGGACGATCGCCCACCTGAAACCACCATTAAAGCGCACGAAGATTCTCTGGTCTTGATGGTTCCCAAACAGCAGTTAGTGGTCAAGCTGCATCAAGATGAGGTATTTGCCTCTCACTTTTATCGAGTCATTTCAATCTTGCTCCTCAATCGCTTGCGTGATATCAGCAGCCGATTGGGCTATGGCCGACGCACTTACGACGAAGGTCAGGCGTTGGATAACAACATCGAATATGAAGAAGAATTAGATTTCAATGTGCTGGATCACGTCTCCTTAGCAGGCGCACGTTTTGATTGGTTGCTGAAGTGCCTCAACGTGAAAGGAGCGTGAGCGATGATTGCATCCTTTCAAGAAGCCATACGCTTTTGGCATGGATACGGAATGCCGTTAAGCCAATCAAACTATCTGTAACTAACGATTAATTTCAATTTGCACTGTACTGGGGTGATGCCAAATGTTAGACCAAAAGCGTGAACTCTTCAGGAAAGAACCCCTGGCGCGTTTATCGTCTCCAGAGCAGTTAGACCAATTGATGCAAGTGGTTGGGCCGAAATCCTGGCTGCCCTTAGCGGCTTTGGGTGGACTCACCTTTGTGGCGATCGTCTGGAGCATTGTCGGACGGCTACCCATTACTGTGACGGGGCAAGGCGTATTGATTCGGCCTCAAAAAGTGGTGTTGGTGCAAACACCCGGTGCCGGACAGATCTTGACCATCAATGTGAAAGCGGGAGATGCGGTGAAGCAGGGTGAGACGCTGGCCACCCTCGATCCCGATCCGGAGCTGAAGAAGCAACTACAGCAAGAACTCAGCAAACTTTCAGAGCTGCAAGATCAAGATCGACAAGCCAATGCCCTCCAGGGGCAGCGAATGGAGCGGGAAGGACAGTCCAGTACCCAACAGCGTCAGACCCTGCTCAAAAGCCTACAGAATGCGCAAAACCTGACTCCAGTGTTGCGAAACAAAGACCTGGAATCACTGCGCGCCGATCGCCAAAGCTTGCAGCAGCGGGTGCAAGCGCTGCAAACTCTACTGCCGGTACTACAGGATCGGGTCAAGAAACGGCAGCAAATCTTTGAGGAAGGTGCCCTGTCTAGCGAAGTGGTGCTACAGGCACAGCAGGAATACCTGAATAACCAGGCAACGCTGGCCGATGCCCAGTCTCAATTGAAGCGACTGGATACCAAAGAAGCAGAGGCAGAGCGTCAGTATCTCAGTAGCTTGACCAACATGTCTGGTATCAGCGCCCAATTACGGGCCTTAGATAGCCAGGAAACGGGTTTAGCGCAGCAAAACCTGGAGACGACGAGCAGTCGCCAGAATCGGCTGCAAGAAGTCAAACGCAGCATCGCTCGCCTGGAAGTAGAAATCAAGGAAAAGAGCAAAATTCTCAGCGGGTACACCGGCAGAGTCGAAGAAATTGCGGTGAAGCCGGGGCAAGTCATTGCAGCGGGCAGCACTATCGCCACGCTCAATGCCGAAACGCCCTCTGACAAGTTGGTCAGCGTGACCTACTTTACGGTGCAAGATGGCAAGCGCATTAAGGCTGGCATGCCCGTACAGGTCACCCCCAGCACCGTCAAACGTGAGCGCTTTGGTGGCGTTCTGGGCTCAGTGACTAGTGTGTCATCCCTACCTGCTACGCCTCAAGGTGCGTTGGTACTGATTGGCAATGAAGAAACGGTGAAAAACCTGATGTCGGGCGATCGCACGATCGAAGTGTTCACCCAGCTTCAAGAAGATCCCACCACGGAGAGCGGCTACAAATGGTCGTCTTCAAAGGGCCCAGCACAAAAGCTTTCGGCTGCCACCACCACCACTGTGCGGGTCAAAGTCGGGGAGCAAAGCCCGATTAGCTACATCATTCCCCTGCTGAAGTCAGTCACTGATAGTTGATTCGCCTTCGTGATCGCCCCATCCTCCTCGTAGATCCATCAGTCACATGGCAAGCATTCTGGGTTTCAAACTTTTCGAACCAAACGTCTCTGGCAGGGTCAAAACGCCGACCCTCCTGCAAATGGAGGCGGTGGAATGTGGTGCCGCTGCACTTGGAATCATCCTGGGCTACTACGGTCGGATTGTGCCACTGCCAGAACTACGGCAGGAGTGCGGTGTCTCACGCGATGGCAGTAAAGCCTCCAACGTGGTGAAAGCAGCTAGACACTATGGCTTACAAGCTAAAGGTCTCCAAAAGCCGCTGGACACGCTGAAGGATCTGCGTCCTCCCTACATTGTGTTCTGGAATTTCAATCACTTCCTCGTACTGGAAGGGTTTGGGCCCGAGCAGGTGTATCTCAATGATCCCGCCACAGGCCCCCGATCTGTTTCGTTAGAAGAATTTGACCAGGCGTATACCGGCGTGGTGCTGGTGATGGAACCGGGTCCTAATTTCAGCCAGGGTGGACGGAAAGCCAGCATCCTCGAAAGCTTGGGTCGTCGTCTCAATGGGGTGCAAGGGGCGCTGTTGTACTGTCTGTTAGCAGGGTTGCTGCTCACGATTCCTCGCTTAGCAATCCCGGCATTCACGCAGATCTTTGTCGATGAAGTGCTGGTGCAGGGTCGGCAGGAATGGTTGCGCTTGCTGATGGTGGGCATGTTGGTGACGGTGGTCCTGATTGGGCTGTTGGCTCGCCTGCGGCTCTATTACCTGCGGCGATTAATGCTAAAGCTGTCAATCGGCATGTCGGGTCAGTTTCTCTGGCATACGCTTCGTTTACCCGTTGGCTTTTATGCCCAGCGGTTTGCCGGGGAGATCAGCAGCCGCCTGGATATGAATGACAAAGTTGCGGGTATTTTGTCGGGTCGGCTGGCCACCACCGTCATTGATGCGGTCATGATTGTCTTCTATGCCCTTCTGATGTTCTTCTACGACTGGGTGTTGACGCTCATTGGCTTCTTCTTTGCCGGGATCAATGTTCTGGCGTTGCAGTTACTCTCTCGCTCTCGTGTGGATGCCAACATGCGTCTGGCACAGGAGTATGGCAAGGTGTCTGGGGTCACGATCGGCGGCATCCAAACGATGGAAACCGTCAAAGCCTCTGGCCTGGAATCCGATCTCTTTGCCAAGTTCGCTGGCTACTATGCCAAAGCCGTGAATTCACAACAGCAGCTTGCCCTGCAAAATCAGATCCTCTCGGTCTTGCCCACGCTGCTCGGCACGTTAATTACGGCCTCCATCCTGGTTGTAGGCGGGCTGCGGGTGATGAATGGCAACCTGACGATCGG
Organism: Stenomitos frigidus ULC18; assembly: GCF_003003795.1. Lineage (GTDB taxonomy): Bacteria > Cyanobacteriota > Cyanobacteriia > Leptolyngbyales > Leptolyngbyaceae > Stenomitos > Stenomitos frigidus_A. The sequence goes on from NZ_PVWK01000051.1 coordinate 30,193, forward strand.
CATGCTCATTGCCTTCCAACTGTTGATGGGTAGTTTTCTGGCTCCCGTCAATAGCCTGGTTAACTTTGGCAGTACGCTGCAAGAGCTTGAAGGCGATCTCAACCGCCTGGATGATGTTTTGCAAAACCCCGTCGATCCAGAAGCCGATCGCAAAGAGACCGCCTATCAGATTGATATAGACTCCTTTCGCCTACAGGGCACTGTCGAGTTAAGCAATGTCACCTTTGGCTATAGCCGACTGGATGGCCCGTTGATTGAAAATTTCAGCCTCACGGTGAAGCCCGGAGAGCGGGTAGCACTGGTTGGCGGCAGCGGTTCCGGCAAGTCTACCTTAGCCAAACTCGTGTGTGGGCTGTATGAACCCTGGGATGGTGAGATTCGGTTTGATGGCAAACCTCGATCACAGCTACCCCGATCGGTACTGGCAAATTCAGTCGCGATGGTAGAGCAGGATATCTTTTTGTTTGCTGGCACCGTGACCGAAAACCTCACGCTCTGGGACGACACCGTTCCGCGCAACGATATCATTCAGGCGTGCAAAGATGCTGCTATTAACGACCTTGTACTGCTGATGCCCGGTGGCTATGATGCCGAGTTGATCGAAGCGGGTGCCAATATTAGCGGTGGACAGCGCCAGCGGTTAGAAATTGCTCGCGCCCTGGTGAGAAATCCATCCATTCTGGTACTGGATGAAGCGACCAGCGCCCTGGATGCGGAAACGGAGGTAATCATCGATCGCAACCTCCGCAGACGGGGTTGTGCTTGCATTGTGGTGGCTCATCGCTTGAGCACGATTCGAGATTGTGATGAAATCATCGTGCTGGAACGGGGCAAGGTGGTGCAACGCGGCACCCACGAGTCGTTAAGTCAGGAAGGCGGTGCCTACGGTCGCCTCATTCACCGTGAAGGCGGGGCATTGCAGGAGGTGAGCCATGCTTAAGCAATTAGACGATACGGAGTTGCAGCCGCAGTTACGCACAATCCAGGGAAATCAAGCTGTACTGCTGGATGATCCGGAGTCTTTCTGGATCATCAAAGCAGGCTCCATGTCTGTTTTTACGGTGGCGCTTGCGGACGGCATGCCCAGCGGTGCCCGTCACCATCTTTTCAATGCCAGTGCAGGAGAAGCCCTGTTTAGCACAGCCGACGATCGCGGCATGGAATCTGGTCGCGGTCTTTTGGCGGTTGCTATTGAAGAAACCGAGCTACTCCAATGTTCCATCTGGCAGTTAGGCAATCCGGCAACAACGACTGATCTGGATGCGATTTCCCTGCTAGAAACCTGGATTAATCACGTGAGTGCGGCCCTTAAACTAATGGCAACGGACGCCGTCAGTGTGCCCGCGATCGGCCGCAAGTTTCTCTCCCTAACGCCCGGTCAAACCTTCGAACCGTTCAAAGGCACGGTTGCCTGGGTGCAGGTGCAGCAGGGTACGGCTCGCTGGATGGGGCTGGCTACGGCTCCTCTAACGTCTGCGTCAGCGATGATGCCGTTTAGTCAGGGTCTATGGTTGCAAGCAGAAACGACGATCGAAATTGCGCTGTTAGAAACCAATGAACTGGAGGATCTGGAAACGCTGCTGGCGGGGTTAACCCAATTGCATGGGCAGTTCCTTCACTGCCTTGATATCATTGAGCAACAGACCACAGCAGAAGCGTTTCGGCGGTTTCAAGAACGAGAAGTGCTGAATCGTCAGGTCACCGAGTCCACCTTAGACGCACTCGCCTCGGTTCTGCAGCCTCAGAGCCTACCAGCGCTCCCTACCGATGGCACGCCGCTCCTTGTGGCAGCCGGTGCGGTGGGTAGAGCCATGGCTGTCACGATTCAACCCCCAGCCCGCTCAGAAGCACTCAATCGGGTTAAAGATCCACTAGAGGCGATCGCCCGTGCCTCCCGCTTACGGATGCGGCGAGTGCTGCTGACCCATCGCTGGTGGCAACGCGATAACGGTCCCCTGCTGGCCTACACCGACCCAGACCGCGACCCAGTAGCGTTACTGCCAGCCGCAGCCGGTCGTTATGAATTATTTGATCCCGTCAGCCGACAGCGGGTTCTGGTGGATGAGCAGGTAGCGGCAACGCTGGCTCCCGAGGCTTTCATGTTCTATCGCCCGCTGGGTGACAGCGTGAAGCGTCCGCTGGATTTGCTGTTCTTTAGTCTCAAAGGTCATCAACTCGATCTCATCCTGCTGGTGGTGACGGGGCTAGCAGCGACCCTGCTCGGCATGTTGATTCCGCAAGCAACGGCCATTCTCATCGATAGCGCCATCCCTGATGGCGATCGCGGCCTGCTCTTGCAGTTGGGTCTCGCACTGTTTGCAGTGGCGATCGGTCAAACCGCCTTTGAAATGGCACGGGGCGTGGTCAGCTTGCGAGTTGAAACCGCTGCCGATGCGGTGCTGCAACCGGCAGTCTGGGATAACTTACTCAGCCTCAAACCGTCTTTTTTCCGCCAGTATTCCTCTGGGGATATTCAATCGCGGGTGCTGTCGGTCGGCAAAATTCGGCGGCAGGTTAGCGGGGCGACTCTTCGCACTGTCTTTAGCAGCGTCTTTGCGCTCCTCAACCTGGGGCTCATGTTTGTCTACAGTTGGCAACTCGCGCTCATTGCGTGCGTGCTGGCTTTTATTACAGTCTTTGTGACGATCGCCTCCAGTATGCTCAACCTGCGCCAGGTGCGGCCCCTGCAACAGTTGGATGGGTTACTGCTGGGGTTAACCGTGCAACTGATTAATGGGGTCGCCAAACTGCGGGTAGCTGCTGCTGAAGAGCGCGCCTTTGCCTACTGGGGCAAGAAGTATAGTCATCAGAAAAAACTGATGGCAAAATCCCAGCGGATTGATGATAGCGTCGCTGTGTTCAATGAAGTATTGCCCACGGTGAGCGCCGTACTTCTCTTCTGGTTTGCGATTCTCTTTATTCAGCAGTCGCGTGGCGATGCCACCACGGGTTTGAGTGCAGGTGTCTTTCTGGCCTTTAATGCGGCCTTTGGCATTTTTATTCAAGGGGCAAGAGATTTAAGCAATACCTTGATCAACACCCTGAACATCATTCCGCTGTGGGAGCGGGCACAATCCATCGTCAAGGCGGAACCGGAAGTAGATGCGAGCAAAACCGATCCAGGGCGACTGACGGGTCGATTGGCGCTAGAACATGTCACCTTCCGCTACCGCGAGGATGGCCCGTTGATTCTGGATGATGTCACCATTCGTGCTGAACCGGGAGAATTTGTAGCGGTTGTTGGTCCGTCAGGGAGCGGTAAATCCACAGTCTTCCGACTGCTGCTCGGGTTTGAAACACCTGCCTCAGGCACCGTCTACTATGACGGTCAAGATCTATCGGGCTTAGATGTCAACGCGGTGCGGCGGCAGTTAGGGGTGGTCTTGCAAAATGGCAGGATTAGTACCGGCTCTCTGTTTGAAATTATCACTGGCGGCGCACTGGTCACGATGGATGAGGCGTGGGAAGCAGCCAATAACGCTGGCTTTGCTGACGACATCAAGCAAATGCCGATGGGTATGCACACGGTCATTAGTGAAGGAGCCACTAACCTTTCCGGTGGGCAACGGCAACGGCTGTTAATTGCCCGAGCGTTGGTGCTCAAACCCAAAATTATTTTGATGGATGAAGCCACAAGCGCTCTCGATAACAATACACAGGCGGTGATTACCGAGAGCCTGTATCGCATGAATGCCACGCGGGTAGTGATTGCTCACCGCCTGAGTACGATTCGCGATGCCGATCGCATTTACGTTGTGGAAGCGGGGCGCGTGGTGCAGATGGGTCACTTTGATGAACTGGTGCAGCAGGAAGGGGGTCTGTTTGCACGACTCGCCGCACGGCAGTTGGAATGATTTTACAAACTTACGTTTGATGGAAAAGGGTGTGAACAATTATGGACTTCTTCACGGTCGGCTTATGCCTGGTTTGTTTTTTGATTTTGATCGCCTTCTGGCTGCCTGATGTGTTGAAAAGCTGAAGGCCAGAACGAAGTGCCCCGGCTGCTTTAAAACAGTCGAAGCACTGTACCTCGATGTGAACATTTACCGTCTTGATGGAATTAGCCATGCTCAAACCTCTCCGATCGGTTCTAAACAACTTTAAATTAGGTCAAAAACTGACCCTCCTTTTGCTAGTAGTGTTTGCTGTGGGAGTCGTGGCCAGTGGTGTCGCGCTATCGAGCATCCTGAACACCAGTGCTCAAAATGAAGTCACGTCAAAAGCACTCATGCTCATGACAACGATGATTTCAGTGCGAGATTACACCAACACGCAAGTGAAACCAGAGTTAAAAGATAAATTAGCAACGGAATTTTTACCTCAAACGGTGCCGTCCTACTCAGCACGGGAGGTCTTCGAAAAGGTGCGCACTGATCCGGAATACAAGGAATTTTTCTATAAAGAAGCCACGCTGAATCCCACCAATTTGAGAGACAAAGCCGATAGCTTTGAAGCGCCGCTGGTTGAGCAATTTCGCAAGGATGCCAATCTCAAAGAGCTGCGAGGCTTTCATGATTCTCCCAGTGGCAAACTCTTCTATATTGCGCGTCCACTTCCCATTTCTAAAGACAGTTGCTTGCAATGCCACAGTACGCCCGAGGCTGCGCCCAAGAGCATGATTGAGCGCTATGGCGCGACCAATGGCTTCGGTTGGAAACTCAAGGAAGTGGTGGGCGCACAAATTATCTCTGTTCCTGCTACCACCGTGCTACAAAATGCTCAAAAATCCTTTCTCTTGTTGATCGGCGTTTTCCTACTGATCTTTGCCGCGACAATTCTGGTCGTCAATTTCTGGTTAAAACGGTATGTGGTGCGCCCTCTCAATCGAATGGCGAAGGTCGCAGAAGCGGTAAGTATGGGCGATACAGCGGCAGAGTTTGAGCGCACATCCAATGATGAAGTGGGCAGTCTGGCAGAAACATTTTCGCGTATGAAAATGAGCCTGACGATGGCAATGCAGCGCCTGGAGCAGTATCGTAGTAGCCGTCGCAGCGTTGATCGTAGTGTCGATCGACCACCCAGTTCTCAGGAGCGGTAACGCCACTGATCGGCCTACTGCACTGCTAGCCCTATGGCAGCGCTAACAGCAGACGTTGCCGAAATTTAGTCGCCTGTTCAGGATTGGGAATCTCAGCAGCGACGGCTTCAATGAGTTCTTTAGACGTCACTTCTGGGTCATTAAACAGAATCTCTTCCAGAATGTACTTCGCCATTGGCCCAATATATTGAGTGAGTTCTTGCTGGCAAAGCTCGATAAATTCTGCACTCAAGTTGAAACCCGGTGCTGCGTCACTCACAGCGTTGGCCATGAATGGTTCCGCTGCTAGCGGCATCGCACTCTGGAACCCAGCTTCGGTCGATCGCTCCAACACCGACAGCACTTCTTGAGCCGACTGGTACCGATCCATTGGTTTCTCTGCCACCATTTTGCTCAGAATCGGGCTGAGCCTGGAAGTGCTGCTGACATAGGATTGCCAGCGCCACTCAAGGGAGCGTTGATCAATTAAATCCAGTGGTTCTCGCCCTGTTAAAAGCACAATCGCGGTGACCGCCAGTGCATAGAGGTCGCTACACGGATAACACTGCCCAACCCGAATCTGCTCCGGAGGAGAATACCCAAACTTACCAACAAACGACAGATGCTCTGACTCGTTGGCTGATTGGACACTATTGGCCCAGATCTGAGATACCTTCTGCTTCACCAGCCCAAAATCAATTAAAACTGGTTTCGCTTGTCCCCTGGGCAACATAATGTTGTCTGGAGAAATATCGCGATGCACGATATTGTTTTCATGCAGATGAGCGAGCACGGGCAGCAAGTCTTTTAACCACTGCGTAATCTCCGACTCCGAAAAGAGCTTGCCTTGCTTTTGCCGCTCTCTCAAGAGACGGAAATAGGTTTTACCGTCAATATATTCCTGCACAATAAATAGCTGTTCTGCTTCTTCGAACCAGGCCAGAAATTTGGGCACCTGAGGGTGGTTGATCTTGTACAAAACCCTGGCTTCTCGCTCAAAGAGCTTACGAGAGCGTTGAATGGCGGCCTGATCCGTATTGGTCGGCAAAAAGACCTTCAGGACGCACATTTCACCGCACCGCTCGACATTTGAAGCCAGGTAGGTACGCCCAAAGCCACCCCTCCCCAGAACCCCCTGAATTTGATAGCGGTTCTTGACGACAGTGCCAATTTCAATCTCTGCTTTTAACACGGTTGGGCGGTTGCTGATGATCCAGGATACAGGACAGTGATTTTAGCCTTCAGTTTACTACAGGCTTACGGAGTCGTTTATGAGTTTAGTGACAGTAGTAGACGCTGACGAAACTCTGCTGCTTGTTTGGTATTCGGAATTTCTGCCGCTAACGTCTCAATCAACTGATAAACAGAAAGATGGGGGTTTTGCTCCAACGTATCCTCCACAATGTATTTCGCCATCGGACCAATACAACGGGTTAGCTCTTGTTGACATTGGCTAGCAAAGGTTGGGGTGGGTTGAGACGACGACACTGCTTTGGTCTGACTCCCCGACTGATGGGACGTTGATTGCGGCGGCAGGTTGTCCATTTTTCTGCCTGACTGCATTGCTTGGGTGGGAGTCTCACTCTTAGACAAGGCTGCCAGTGACGTTGCAACACGTTTCTTAAACTCAGCCGCTTGCTGAAGGTCAGGAATTTCTGCCGCAAGCGCTTCAATCAGTTGCTCTTGAGACAAGCCAGGGTGATCATCCAGCGTGTCTTCTAGAATACACTTTGCCATCATGCCGATGTAACGACTGAGGGCTTGCTGACACAGGTCGAGAACCGTTGAGTCTAAGTGGGGTAAAGCGCCTTCAAACGCTGTATCAATTGGCAAGGGCTCAAAGTCCTGGCTTCCAATCGGTTCTGCTGATTCAAGGCTTAATCTAGGCATGAATTGAGTGTCCAATGACGTGGCAACACTCTTCTTAAACTCAGCGGATTGTTGAGGATCAGGAATTTCAGCCGCAAGCGCCTCAATCAATTGCTCCTGGGACAGACCAGGGGTATCTTCCAGGGTGTCTTCTACAATACACGTTGCTACCACGCCAATATACTGGCTGAGGGTTTGCTGGCACTGCTTGAGAAACGCTGGGTCTAGATCGGAAAACGCTTCAGCCTGGCTGCTAAATTGCAGTTGACCGAAAAGGGAACTTGTCGATCGGTCAGCGTCTGTATCGAGTAAGGCAGCCGCATAGTCTACCGAAGTATCGAGATCAGGGTCTGTATAACGTTCATTCCTCAGGGAATCGGCCTGCGCCTGCAATTGTTTAAAATAGTCTGTCTCTTCAATTTCAGCAAGTTGCTGATTTTTATCGGTTTCGTCAATCTCAATCTCAAGTGTTAGCGCTAAGCTCTCTCCAGAAAAAGTAGACGGTTGGGGCTGTAGAAGGGCAAGGACTTCTGAGGCCGATTGATACCGATCATCCGGCTTCTCGGCTAGCATCTTGTCTAGAATCGTTGACAGGCGATCGTCAACCTCAACATGAGACTGCCATTGCCATTCCAAGGAGCGATTAATTAAGCCTCCGGGTTCTTTACCCGTCAACAGCACGATCGCCGTTACTGCCAGTGAGTACAGGTCACTGCAGGGGTAACATTGCCCCATACGGATCTGTTCTGGCGGCGAATAGCCAAATTTACCCACGAAGGACGTTTCGGGCGGAGGACTGGAGCGATCGGATGTCATCTCCCAAATTTGCGAAACCCTCTGCTTGACTAGCCCAAAATCAATCAATATTGGCTGCCATTGACCATCGGGCAGCATGATGTTGTCGGGAGAGATATCGCGGTGAACAATATCGTTGCGATGTAAATAATCCAGCACAGACAACAGGCTCTGGAGCCATTGGCTCACTTCCGCTTGAGAAAAGGGTTGGTGCTGATGGGACAGTCGATCATGCAGCAACCGAAAGTACGTCTTGCCGCTAATATACTCTTGAACGATGAACAGACTTTCATCGTGCTCAAACAGTGCTAAAAACCTCGGAATTTGAGGATGATTGATTTTGTATAAGATCCTCGCTTCTCTCTCAAACAGCTCCCGTGCTTTTTGTACCGCATACTGTTTCGTATGAGTCGGCACAAATTCTTTCAAAACACACGGCTCATCAAAACGCTCGACATCAGACGCTAGGTACGTGCGCCCAAAACCACCCCGCCCAAGCACGTCCCGAATTTGATAGCGGTTATTGATTAAGGTTCCAATCCCTATCTTTGCGTCTGCCATGCCCAAGCAACTTGTTGCACCTGAAGATACGAGAATCCCTCGATGTCTGATAGATCTCTAGTAATAGCTGTCTTAACTCTAAACGATTAGTTGAGAAATAAAATAGGAATTATGGGTGGCTCACAACGATTCATATAGAAATCCTATTTGATTTTTGAAAAGCTCCGTACATTTGAAGCTTCGGAAAATTAAAGGTGGTATTTTTCAGAAACCACTCCAACAACCACTTGAGTTGAAGGAACGAATGGGCTAAACCACAAAAATGGCGAATCTAGGTCTTCGCTCAAAGTTACGCATCCTCAATGGGATTTTGTTGAGGACAATTGGGCGCAAAGCGAATGCAGTGAATCTGCCATTGCCGGCTCGGTTGTCCCTCATTAAATGGGCTGAGATAGGCATTGAGCCGAGATACGTGCGAAAGTTGATCATATGAGTGCTAAAGCCCTTCATAGAGAGGCTTTTAGAATCTAGCTCGAAACAGGGCTAATTTTGTTGGTCTCTTGCTAAGGTGAGCAGAAGTGCCACGTGGCATCAGGGTTTCAGCCTCTGAAAACGGGTAAAAACGCCGCTGTACTACCCACTTTTGAGCAAAATTAGTCCAAAACGGGTCCAGAGCCACTAGTACACCCCAAAAAACCGGTTGCTCTTGAACCACTCACTTCCCCGTTCACTCAGCGATCGCGGCCAGCACTCAGTCAATCATTGTGACCCACGATCCAGCATGATAAGAGTGCAGGTTCTTGGCAATAAAGCAGCAGCATGGCGAAACAGAAGACGAGCGAACCCCTGACAGGCGCAGCATTACTGCAGAAGGTAAAGACGTTAGCGGCTCTGAGCAAGACCCAGAAAGCGAAAGCCTGCGGTTATTACACGGTCACGAAGGGTGGCGGGGAACGCGTCAACCTGCTGCAGTTTCTGCAGGCTCTCATTGAAGCGGAAGGCATTGCACTGGACAAACCAGCTGCTGAACGTGGTCGAGATGGGCGCAGTGCGCGTTACCGGATCACGGTGCAAGCGAATGGTCAATTGTTGATCGGGACCGCGTATACCCAGCAAATGGGGCTCCAGCCGGGTGATACGTTTGAGTTGGTGCTGGGGCGCAAACACTTCCAACTCAAACCACTGGACTCTGTCGATGGCGGGGTCTGACACCGTTTCTGGCCAGGAAGGAGCACAGCGCTTAAAAACTTTCCTCGGAGATGTTTCAGACTGTGATCTGGCTGCTTTTAGTCAAGCTGAGGCGCAAAATTGCTGTCAGCGCGTTGGGGCAGAGCGTGATGGCTCCCTGCGACTGCGCTTCGCTTTAACGGCCAATCATGGCGGGGACGGCACACGGTCCCCAGTCTCCGCTTGCAGGCAAGGAGCGACCGCGATCGCGTCGCCAGCGATGGGACAGTCAGGGTACGCAAACCTCGCTCACCTTACCCCTGAACCGTTCTGGTCACGGGTGTCGCGAGCAATGATCTGACGGCTGCGGTTTCTGTTTGTGGCAACGGGAACTCTAGTTAAACAATTCCCAGGCAGTGCTTAAGACCGCATGAGCGATTTTCCTGACTTTACAGAGTACGGCTACCAGATCGATCGCGAACTGGGGCACAACCGCAGCAATGGACGTGTCACCTATCTGGCAATCAATCAGGGCACGCAAGCAGCCGTCGTCATCAAGCAATTTCAGTTTGCTCAAGCGGGGTCTACCTGGTCAGACTATCAGCAGTATGAGCAAGAAATGAAGCTGCTGCAACGCCTCAAGCATCCCAGTATTCCAAGTTTTCTCAGCGCTTTTGAAACACCAACGGGCTTCTGCTTGGTGCAGGCATACAAACCAGCACCCTCATTAGCACAACGCCGTATCTGGACAGTGCGTGAAGTCCGACAGATTGCCGAAGCCTTGCTGAACGTGCTGATCTACCTGCAACAGCAACAGCCACCGATCATTCATCGTGATATCAAGCCAGAAAATGTTCTGGTCGATCGACAAAACAGCTTTAACGTCTATCTGGTCGATTTTGGGTTTGCTCGCTTGGGTGGCGGCGAACTGGCAGTGAGCAGTATGGTCAAAGGCACGATGGGCTTTATGCCCCCAGAGCAACTCTTTAACCGTGAACTAACGGTTGCCTCGGATTTGTACAGTCTGGGTGTAACGCTACTCTGTCTGCTAACGGGCACCCGATCGAGCGATGTGGGGCGACTTATCAACGAAAATTACAGCATTGCGTTTGAGCAACTGCCCAAGCAAGGACGAGCGCTCAAACCTTGGTTGATGGCGATGACGGCACCCAAAGTAGTGCATCGCTATCCAGACGCGCGAGCGGCACTGCAAGCCTTACGCCAGGTTGATCTTGCCCCAATCTCTAACTTAGCCAAACTCTGGAAGGCGCTGTCTGGTGTACGCTTGAGCCTTGCAACCGTAAAACCATCGCGTGTCGCCATCCTTCTCATCACTGCGATCGCTCCTTCCCTGGTTGTTTGGCCATTATTAAGGGGAGATCAGAGTCTCTCTGCTCATCAAGCTCGTTACTATCGGCTCTTGAATCAGGCCAATCTGCTTTTGGAAGAAGGGATAACCAACAGTTCATTCTTGGAAAGTGCGTTACCTGTTTACGACAGTGCGATTCGCATGCACCCTAAGCAGGTCGAAGCCTGGTATGACAAGGGCTTGGTGCTAATGTACTTGCAACGTGATCAAGAAGCACTCCCGTGTTTTGAAACGGCTTTACAACCGGATATGGATCGGGACACATTTCTCATCGAGCAAGTCTGGTGGAAAAAAGCATTCACGCTTGCCAGACTGCATCAGAAAATAGAAGCAATTGCTGCCTACGATCGTGCGTTGCAAATAAACCCCAATCTGTCACGCGCCAGTCTTGAACGAGCGGCGCTCATACAAGGAGATCCAAGATATGCCCCCTAAAGGTGCTGCGTTAGCCGCTATAGGGTACCGTGAGGCGGGGTCGTGCCAAGAACCCCAAAGTGTGGATCGAAGTTGGGATAGACGGAGGGGGCGATCGCGTTGGTTAGTTGCCCCGCGACGCAGCCGTCCAAACAGCGATGGCCGTACTGGCACTTTGGCACCGGAGTTGTGCAAAGCTAAGCAAGGATTGCTTGGAAGGAATGTAATTCAGAGGCAAGAGCGATGTCTTGAAGAGGCAAGCAGAGAGCCTCGACCTGGGCTTTCGCCTTGACAAAGTTGGAGACAAGCACCGTTAAGTAAGTTAAGGAGATTTCTGGCAAAGAATTTACCCAAGCTTCTAGAATATTCTTATGTTCTTGCAAAAAGTAAGGCACAAGCGTT
>NZ_PVWK01000109.1 GCF_003003795.1 Stenomitos frigidus ULC18
TGGATGGCCCCTCAAGACCAACCGCATGAACACTTTAGCTTCCCCGAAGAGGTACTCCCACGTGGTAACGCTCTCTAGTAATATCGTTGGCAGCAACCGCGACCAGGAATCCTCTGGATTTGCCTGGTGGGCCGGTAACGCTCGCCTGATTAATCTCTCTGGTAAACTGCTGGGCGCTCACGTTGCTCATGCGGGACTGATTGTTTTCTGGGCAGGCGCGATGACTCTTTTTGAGGTCGCCCACTTTATCCCTGAAAAGCCCATGTATGAGCAGGGTTTAATCCTGCTACCTCACCTGGCAAGCCAAGGTTGGGGCGTTGGTCCTGGCGGCGAAGTCATTGACATCTTCCCTTATTTTGTTGTTGGCGTCCTCCATTTGATCTCGTCTGCTGTACTCGGCTTCGGCGGTATTTATCACGCCGTTCGTGGCCCTGAAGTGTTGGAAGATTACTCTTCTTTCTTCGGCTACGACTGGAAAGACAAGAACAAAATGACCAACATCATCGGGTTTCACCTGATCTTGCTTGGGCTTGGTGCTTTCTTGCTGGTAGCAAAAGCCATGTTCTTTGGTGGTCTTTACGACAGTTGGGCACCTGGTGGTGGGGACGTTCGTGTCGTTACCAACCCAACCCTTAACCCTGCAGTCATCTTTGGCTATTTACTGAAGTCTCCCTTTGGTGGTGAAGGCTGGATTGTCAGCGTCAATAACCTGGAAGATATTGTCGGTGGTCACATTTGGTTGGGTCTGATTCTGATTGCAGGCGGTATCTGGCACATCGTGACTAAGCCGTTTGGTTGGGCTCGTCGCGCCTTGATCTGGTCTGGCGAAGCCTATCTTTCCTACAGCCTCGGTGCGTTGTCCTTGATGGGCTTTATCGCTGCGTGCTTTGTCTGGTTTAACAACACTGCATATCCCAGCGAATTCTACGGTCCGACGGGTCCTGAAGCGTCGCAAGCGCAAGCATTGACCTTCTTGATTCGTGACCAGCGTTTGGGTGCCAATGTGGCGTCTGCACAAGGCCCGACCGGTCTGGGTAAATACCTGATGCGCTCTCCGACTGGCGAAATTATTTTCGGTGGTGAAACGATGCGCTTCTGGGATTTCCAAGGCCCCTGGTTGGAGCCTCTGCGTGGTCCTAATGGTCTTGATTTGAACAAAATCAAGTACGACATTCAACCCTGGCAAGCACGTCGGGCAGCCGAGTACATGACCCATGCGCCTTTGGGTTCATTGAACTCAGTGGGCGGCGTAGCAACGGAGATCAACTCCTTTAACTACGTGTCTCCTCGTTCCTGGCTGTCATGTTTCCACTTTGTGATGGGTTTCTTCTTCCTGGTGGGTCACCTCTGGCATGCGGGTCGTGCTCGTGCCGCGGTGGCTGGCTTTGAGAAGGGGATCGATCGCGACACTGAGCCCGTGCTTTCCATGCCTAACCTCGACTAACGCTTGAGCGTCAATCAAGGCTAGTTTGGGTTTAACTGAAAGGCCCCTACTGTGAAGTGGGAGCCTTTCAGTTTGATGGTGATAACTTTGATGGTCGTTAACTGACAAACGCACCAAAATCCATGCGCGGTCTCCAGCAACTGGGGTATTCTGAACGTAATCACAATCGAAATTACGGCAAAAAAGGCTCTGAAAGCAGCATGAAGTTGGCAAAGCGAGTTGAGCAGGTAACGCCCTCATTGACCTTGGCGATCGATGCCAAAGCCAAGGCTCTGAAGGCATCGGGAGTGGATATTTGCAGTTTTAGCGCTGGGGAGCCTGATTTCCCAACACCAGATCATATTCTGGCAGCCGCAAAGCAAGCGCTTGATGACGGTAAGACTCGCTATGGTCCAGCCGCTGGTGAACCCCGCTTACGAGAGGCGATCGCCCAAAAGCTGCAGAAGGATAATGGGCTTTGCTTTGGTGCCGAAAATATTATTGTCACGAATGGCGGCAAGCATTCATTGTTTGACTTGATGCTGGCCATTATTGACGCTGGCGACGAAGTAATTATTCCTTCCCCGTTTTGGGTCAGTTACCCCGAAATGGTGAAGCTAGCAGGTGGCATCCCGGTGATTGTACCAACCGATGAGAAAAGCCAGTTTAAAATCACACCCGCGCAGCTCCAGCAAGCAATCACACCCAAAACGAAGCTTTTTATTATTAATTCGCCCTCCAACCCCACTGGGATGGTTTATACACCAGCGGAACTAGAGGCACTGGCGGCGATCGTGGTTGCCAATGATCTACTGGTTGTCTCTGACGAAATCTACGAAAAGCTGATTTACGACGGTGCCCAACACGTTAGTATTGGCGCACTCGGCCCAGAGATCTATGAGCGAACCCTGGTCAGCAGTGGCTTTGCGAAAGCCTATTCTATGACCGGGTGGCGAGTGGGTTGGTTAGCGGGACCAGTAGAGATTATTCGAGCGGCGACGTTGATTCAAGGGCACAGCACATCGAACGTTTGTACGTTTGCTCAATGGGGAGCGATCGCGGCGCTGGAAGGTTCTCAGGACTGCGTTGAGTCCATGCGAGTCGCCTTTGCCGAACGCCGTCAGTCTATGTTTGACCTCATCAACGCGATACCTGGATTGAGTTGTGCGAAACCAGATGGTGCCTTTTACCTCTTGCCCAGCATCGCCCAAACAGGCATGACATCGCTAGAGTTTTGCGATGCCTTGTTAGAAGAACAAAAGGTTGCCTTGATTCCTGGCATTGCCTTTGGCGCTGATGACTTTATTCGCCTTTCCTACGCTACCGATATGGACACCATCAAGCGGGGCATGGAGCGATTGGATAAATTTGTGCGTTCACGAAGTGGCTCCATCGGAGCATCGAGAATCCAATAGCGCTCAACAGTCGGCAGGATCGCAGCGAATTTCGATCAAAAAGCCATCCGGGTCATAGAAATAAATGCCTCGTCCGGTCGGGCGCGTCACGGGGCCGTGATCAATGGTCACCTGGCTTTTTTGTAGTATGTCTACTACCTGGTCAAATCCATCAGGCGCAACGTCGAAGGCCAGATGATTAGCACGGGTAAACTGTTGACATGGATCGAGATGAGGCGGCAACAACTCCGGCTCCCAAAACAAATCAATTACCGTACCATCAGGCGTCACAAAGTTGGCAACTTTGCCCTCGGCAACCAATGCCTTAAGGGTGGTTGGCACGGCATCGCCTGTCAACTCACGCAACCCCAGAAACATGCCATAGAAGTGACGGGAGACCTGCATATCTTTCACATTGAAAGCGATATGATGCACCGATCGCAGTGCCCCTACAGCAAGACCACTGGTTAATTGAGATGTCGCTAACATGGCACTGAGCCTATCGGTAGAGTATTGACTAAAACTGATTTTGACTGATCAAGACCTGAAACATCAAGCCTGCCAAGCTTTTATCGCGGCATCCCTTAGAGATGAGTGACCTGGAGTTCGAACCCAGAACCAGCAGCTTAAGGGTTCGAGATCATCATTCGAGATGATAAAACCTGAAACCACAGCTTGCCTCCATCATGAAGCAATCGCCGTAACTAACAAATGATTTCAGCATGCCTCATCATGTATCTCGCTGATTCAGTTGCTAGGTTAACGTTGGCGGATCAGCTAAACGACCATCCTCCATATAAATAATACGATCGGCAATATCCAAAATACGGTTGTCGTGTGTCACCAGCAAAATGGCGCACGCCTGTTCCTTGGCGAGTTTTTGCATCAGTTCGACAATGTCGCGCCCGGATTGTTTGTCGAGTGCCGCTGTGGGTTCATCGGCAAGAATCAATTGAGGCTGGCTGACTAAGGCACGGGCGATCGCCACACGCTGCTTTTGCCCACCAGAAAGCGTTTCGGGATAGTAATCGACTCGGTCTGCCAGTCCAACGGCATGAAGCATGGCAGTGGCTTTGTGTCTCCGCTCTAGTGGTGGGATGGAGTGATGGAGCTTGAGTGACATCGCCACATTTTCCCAGGCAGTGAGGCACTTGAGTAGATTGTGCGATTGAAAGATAAAGCCAATTTGATTGCGCACCTGCATGAGCTTGCGTTGGCTGGCGCCATTCAATTCCTGGTTCAAAACCTTCAGGCTGCCGTGCTGCATTCCCCTCAGTGCGCCAATCAGCGTTAGCAATGTGGTTTTGCCGCTGCCGGATGGACCGGTCAGGATGACGATTTCTCCGGGTTTTATCTCAAGATTGATATCAATGAGAACCGGTTTTTGCAGTATGCCTTTACCAAAGGTGTGATTCAGCTTGTGAATCGCAATCACCGACGTTTGCAACACAGTAGTTTGGAGCATAGACTGGCAAGCAAAGTTTGCAGCGAGGTAAAGCTTGAACAGAGACAAAGGGTGGAAAGTAAAGGGCTAAAAAACATCTGCAGGATCGGCAGACCGTAGCTTGTTAGACGCGATCGCGGCTGACACCGTACACATCACAAACGTCAACACAAAAACCGTGAGGGCAATTTCTGGACTCATGAGCAGTTCCAGTCGAGTTAAACCACCGAGAAAGCCATACATCCAGACGGAGATCAACCATCCAGGGATAAACCCTAGAACAGCGAGAATCGTGGCTTCCTGAAAAATCACCATGAGTAAGGCGCGATCGGAGTAACCCATCGCTTTGAGCGTGGCGTATTCCGCCAAATGATCGTTCACATCGCTGTAAAGAACTTGATAAACAATCACTACGCCGACGATAAAGCCCATGATGGTGCCAAAGCTAAAGATTGGGCCTACAGCCGTGCTTTCCTGGAACGCCAATTCTTTCGCGACCAGCTCTGCGTGGGTGTATGCCTTGATGCCTGGGACGCTTTTCTCAATCCCAGCTTTCACCGCTTCAGGGTCTGCATCGGCTGCTAGTGTCACCACACCAACACTGACTTGATTGAGCAAATTGGCACCAAAGATATCAGCAAACGTTGCTTCGCTCATGATCACGTTGCCACCACCCAAAAAGAACGAGTTGCCGAGGTTAAAAAGCCCCTCAACAGTGACTCGACGGTTGTTTAGCATTGCCATGACAGTGCCTTTTTCGGCCAAAAGCTGGGGAATGGGGCCAAAATCAGGCTTGGCTTGTCGATCGAACAGCACGCTATTGGGCGTCGTCAGCCGTTGCTGCTGCTGGATGACCGCTGGAAGGTCAAACACGGTTTGCGTTGGGTTAAAGGCAAAAACTCGACCTTCAAAGGATTTCTTTTGCTCGGAATACGCCCAGGACGTTGGCGAAATGTACAGCGGCGTCGTAGAGAGCACGCCTTCAACGGCAGCCGCTTGATACAACCGAATGCGATCGAAGCCGTTCGATCCCAAAAACTCGGTGCTGGGGTTGAGCAAAAACAAGTCCCCTTTTAGACTTTGAGGTAAGGCCGTTGCACCACCAGTAAAGAGCGACAGAAAACCTAACTGCATGAAAATCAAGACATTAGCAAAGGAGATGCCACCCATCGCCACTGCCAGACGCACCTTTTGATGCGAAAGCTGTGCCCAGGCAAGCGGTCGCTGCATTTGCCAAGCATTGAGCAACGACTTGAATGCTTTGAAATCCACTAGATGGTGTGCTTTGGTCATAGTGTTGATCCAGATGGGAACGGGGGGCAAGGGCAGGAGTAGAGGACACCCAACGCAAAATGCTCTAGCTTGTCGGCGCAAAGCGCTACTCAAAACTCAAAACTCAAAACTCAAAACTCCAGCCATCAGCGGTCAGCGGTCAGCCTGCTTCTAACCGCTAACAACCCCCTCTCCCTCTGGGTGAATGGTAAAAATGCAATAGCTCTACGGCTGGCTTGTTCACGTCTAGCATCCGTAAGCTTGACGCGCACTTGCATGTTGGTAAACGCAGCAACCTTAGCGTTATCGGTGGGATCAACCCGAATTTTGACGGCAATGGTGCGGGCATTGTTATCCGTGGTGGGGGTGTTAACGGCATTCGCTTCTTGCAGCGATCGGCGACCCACTTGTAGCCCAACGAACTCGACCGTGCCACGAACCTCGCCGCTAAACCCGCCATATTCGCTGGTAATCGTTGCCTGTTGCCCGTTCCGCACTCTGCTAACATCAATTTCTGAAACCTCAGCGGTGACAATCATCTGGGTCGTTTGTGCCAGTTCCATGATGCCCTGAGCTGTATTCACCTGTTCGCCAACGTGCGTGTTGATTCTGAGAATCTGCCCTGAGATGGGAGCGCGCACCTGCACATCTTCTAGCAGCGCTTGACGTTGCTGGACGGCAATTTTGGCTTTGTCTAACTGCGCGGTGGCAATTTGCACATCCACCGGACGCACTTCTCGCAGTTCGGCTAATTTGGCGCGTTCTTGTGCAATTTCGGCAGGAAGCGTGGTGAGAGTTTGCTGCAATGTAGCGGTACGCTCTGCCAGATCAGCGCGAGCCGTGTTGAGTTCTCGCTGGGCAGTATCGAGATCGGCACGGGCGATCGCACCTTCCTGTTGCAAAGTTTGCCGTCGTTGATAGGTTAAAACAGCATTGTGGAGAGTTGCTTCGGCGCTGGCGATCGCTGCCTTGCGCTGCTGCGTTTCTGCTTTAAGCTGCGCTTCCAAGCGGGCGATCGTCGCCTGTTGAGCCACGCTTTGGGCTTGTTTAGCGTCTCCTTGCGTCACTTTCGCCAGAGTCGCCTGTTGTAACCGCACATCGGCTCTGGCATCTTGCACATCGGCTTGTCGGCGATCGATGCCTTGCAGCAGGGCAATCAATTGTCCCGCCTGCACGCGATCGCCCTCTTTCACCAAAATGCGGTTCACTCGGCTGTCCTGAGCGTTGGGTACCGATAGCTTGATGACTTCACCCTCTGGCTCTAAGCGTCCGAGGGCAACCACTGCCGTTACAGGAGCTGCCTGCACTGCAGTCTGTGAAGAAGCCGTGGGATTGGGTAGACCGCAAGCCGCGCACAAACTGGCAACTCCCACCAATACGGCAAACCTCCGTACCTGACCGATAGAATGGCGAATCCACATAGACTTGCGACGCTTGAACTACACTCTTTGCAGCATACGCAAAGCACAGGGCTGCTGACCCTACCAAACATCATCAAGCTGGGTTGCCATTAGTCATGTCATGGCAATGACGTTGGTCATGGTAGAAAAAAGGATGGATACTGCAAAATGTGGTAAGTATTGCGACAACACTCATTGTGGCTACTGATACGCCGATGAAGCACTTGAAACAGTTTCCCTGGCTGCCTCGCGATCGTCCCACCACGATCGCGCCTGCATCGGCACCGCTGCGGCAAATCATCCGGTACGCTGAATGGGTGCTGCTGTTGATGATGACGTTGTTGTATGCGATCGAGCGGTTTTTCCCTGTGACCTTTAATGCCGGAACGCTGCTGCCAAGGGTGATTGTGCTCAACAGTCTCTTTTTGCTGCTGAGCTTTTGGTTTCCGATCGAGCGTCCACTCTGGCAGCGCCGCGCTTATATTGCGATCGAGATGGGCCTGGTGCTGGTTGCCAGCTTTATGGGCATTGAATCCAGCATTCTGCTTTATTTTTTTCTCATCAAAAGCTGCTTCTTTCTCAGCCGTCGAGAAGTTGTGTTCCTCATGATTGCAGTAGGGGCAGGCTATCTCACCAGCGTAGTCGGCAATATCCGCCAACTACAACAACAAACCCTGGAACAGCTTGCCAACTCGAAGCAACTGGGAGAACTCTTAAACCCGCTGGCTGTTCTCTCCTCGGCATCGATCGAGTACTTGGGCATTAGCATTTTTGTCATCCTACTCGGCTTTGTCATCGTGGCTGAGCGCGAGAGTCGGCAACGGGCAGAAACATTGGCCCAGGAGGTAAAAACTCTAGCGGCAGCTGTGGAGCGCACCCGTATCGCGCGAGACATTCATGATGCGTTGGGACATACCCTCACTACCTTGGGCGTACAGTTGGAAGTGGCTCAGAAACTGCGCCAGCGCAATCCGGAGCAGGCATTGGATGCGATCGACATGGCGAAAGCCTTGACCGATCAATGCCTGGAAGATGTCAGACTGGCACTGCACACAACCAATAATTCTGAATTCAATTTTGACCAGGCGTTACGGGTGCTAATTGACCAGGTCAGGCAAAACACAACGTTGATGATTACCACTGAAATCAATCTCCCATCATTGCCACCACAGACCAGCCAACAGCTTTATCGGATTGTGCAAGAAGGGTTAACCAACGTGCGCAAACATGCCAGTGCCTCCTGTGTCAAACTGCGGCTTTACAGCACAGTAGAACGCATCCATCTGACACTCACCGATGATGGTAGGGGTTTTAATCCGACATTGCCCTGTAGTGGGTTTGGCTTACAGGGCATTCAGCAGCGAGTCAGTCTTCTTGCGGGAGATTTCACGGTCAAGAGCGCGATCGGTGAGGGCACTCAGCTTGAGGTCAGCATTCCACAATGATCAAATTGCTGCTGGCAGATGACCAGGTTCTCTTTCGGCAAGGGTTAGCATTTTTACTCTCCCTGGAACCGGATTTGGCGATTGTTGGTGAGGCGAGCGATGGCAGAGAAGCGGTGGCCCTGGCTGAAACACTGCAGCCCGATGTGATTTTGATGGATGTGCGGATGCCGATCGCCGACGGGGTGAACGCCACTCGTGACATTCACCAACGGTATCCCCAGATGCGGATTCTTGTGCTCACAACCTTTGATGAAGATGAGTATGTGTTCAAAGCGCTACAAGTCGGCGCAGCAGGGTATTTGCTCAAAAATACACCGTCCGAGCAACTCGCTGCTGCCATCCGACTCGTGCATGAGGGCTATAGCCAACTGGGACCCACGATCGCGCCTAAAGTATTTGCCCAGCTTCAGTCACCTGCAACGCTAGCAAAACGGACTGAATATTGGCTGTTGAGCGATCGCGAACGAGACGTGCTGAAACTGCTTGGCGAAGGCAACAGCAACCGCGAAATTGCTCAGAAGCTACATCTGACTGAAGGGACGGTCAAAAATCACATCACGCGGATTTTATGTCAGCTTGGGGTGCGCGATCGCTTGCAGGCAGCACTTTGGGCACAAAAGTGTTTGTGACACTTTACCCGGTATTTTTGTGTGCGGATACCGGGTAACCTTTGAGCAATTGCATTGGTGAACCATGCCATTGTCAATTGCCCTTAGAATTGTTTCTTGAGGGCAAAGGCATAGTCATCAGCCTGTAAAAACAGCCTAGACAATGGGTGACCTGGGATTCGAACCCAGAACCAGCGGATTAAGAGTCCGATGCGCTGCCATTGCGCCAGTCACCCATTAGTTAAGAGCCTATCATAGCAAACAAACGGTGTGCCTGCTATACACCCGCTTAGAGGGTTTTGGTTAGTTCGCCCAACGATAGTGAATAGCCGGATACGATTGCTCCAGAATAAAAAGCAAGACGCTATGAAACCATTGGCCAATGACTAAACGCATTCTTGTCATCGATAACGAGCAGTACATTCAAGAAGTAACGCAGATTTGCTTGCGAGCGACTGCCGGTTGGCAAGTTTTGATGGCAAGCTCAGGACGCGAAGGCATTGCCAAAGCAGAAGCTGAACAGCCCGATGCGATTCTGCTGGATGTGATGATGCCCGATATGGATGGACCGACAACCTTTCAAAAATTGCAAGAGAATCCAGCCACCCAACAGATTGCAGTCATCTTGCTCACCGCAAAAGTGCAAGCATCCGATCGCCGTCGCTATGATGAGATGGGTGTTAAAGGCGCGATCGCTAAGCCCTTCAATCCGCTACAGCTAGCCAGTCAGGTTGCAAACGTTCTAGGCTGGAAGCTTTGAAAAAACGATCAAGGTTGAGTGGCTTTCTGAATTCACACTATTCAACTCAATGCTCATCAGTTCCTACCATCCTCACAAGTTTCTCAAGTTGTTTGCCTAACCTGGGAGTAGAATCTCACGCCGCATGTAGTTGTGGTTGGCTTGGGAGGGATTCAGTGGAGATGGTCAGGCAGATTAATGATGAGCTTGCAATTGCGGGACTCGTTACAGTTAAGCAGTTACAGCAGCTTCCCGAAGCAGGCTTTAAGTCTGTATTGAATTTACGATCGCTGGACACGTATCGCCTGCGCGACGAGCAACGGTACGTTGAAAGTTTGGGCTTATGCTATGCCCACCTACCGATTGATCATGAAGTCATGAGTGCTGAGCTTGTACTCAGAGTCATTCAACAACTGAATGAATTAGCTAAGCCCACACTGGTCTATTGCAGCAATGAAATGCTTGCGGCTGCAATGGTGTTAATGTACATTGCGATGCGTCAGGGCGAAACGTTCCCACAAGCCTTTAAGCGAGCGGAAAAAATTGGGCTCTTTAGAATCTCGGTTCAGCCAGTACCGACGTCCTCTGCGAGGTGAATCTGTTCCCTGATGAGTCGTTGTATCCTCACAAGTTCCTCATCTTTGTCATCTATGTTTAGTTCTTAGACTCACGCTAAATTGCTACAGATGACGAAGGAGTATGCGCAAGCAGAATTGAGGGACAAGCCATGAAACAAATGACTGCACATAAGGTGACTGCGTTTAGCATTGATGCACTCAGAGATGATGTTCGACACCTGGTTGAAAAAGGCACTGTCAGCCGTTATCAACCCATCTATACACTCTGTCGGTATATTCCTTATCGTGAATGGCTCTGCGCAGAGCGTGAACTAGAAAGTAACAATTATTTACTCCGAGACCCCGTCATTGACCTGCTGGGGCGCGAGGACTGGACTAACGATTAAATTCTATAGGCCTCAGTTATGAGGAGAGCATGCATGAAAAACCAGAAAGTGAATCCATCGATCGCGCTGATGGAAATGCCTCTGGCCCTTATGTAGAGTCGCTAGTCATCCATGCTCCCGATTCTCTTGTTTCATCGACCAATCAACGGGTACATATTTTCAATCCAGCGCTGAACGATCGTACAACCTGAACCAGCGACCAAACTGAGATCCATATTCTTAAAGATGGCAGCCGCATTGTGACTGGCTATCGGAAGCTATTGACAGAAACCAATATGACATAGACATTAGTCTCGTTTTCGCCGCTTCCGCCCCAGCCTTTGAGTCTAGAACTCAACTCAGAAAGGAGTCTAGCGTGCGGCAGCGTTCAAGCGGTACCCATCCTGAAGTGCAAAGTGCCCTGCTTCCCAAAGACATTCCAATTTCCAGAACTGCCCCGGTTTCGCCTGCGGTAAGAATCCGGAGACCTTGACCATAAACGGCTTTTCTAGACTATTGGCTCGGTTGCGATGGATGCGCAACAGATGCTTACTGCCTTTGGTTGAGAACAGTTGTCCAGCGATAAGAAAGATGCCTGGCTCCGGCTCCGGTTCTTCAGTCTGAAAAGATTTAGCCCAGAAAACAGGGCCATTCCGGGTAGACCTGGGATACAAGCCGAAATAGCCTGAAGGGGAGTGATCCTGAGTGTCTAGCCAACGGCGCAACCGTTCGTCGAAACCTTGCAGAGTGAGCTTCTCACCGTCGTTAAGCAGTAAATAGGGCTCTCCCTGTTCACTCAAGGTTCCGGCCAAAAAGCCAAAAGCCTGATACTCAAACGCTGGCGGTGGCGGCAAGAAGGGGATAGCGCGCACCTGCGGGTTTGGCTGTCTCACTGAGTTCGGTGTTTTTTTGGGCATCAGCGTATTTCCTGGCATAGAAAAGCCCCTGGGCGTCTGTCCGTGTTTCGACTCCAGGGGCTTTTCAGTTCTACATAGCTCCTCACACCAATTAGTATAGCGCTTCAGGCCTTGCCCGTCTACTAACCTTAAGCTCGATCGCTCCGTTCCTTCCTTAGGCCTTGTTAAAAAATAACTGCATACTTTTGGATTAGCGATCAGCTATCAGCCATCAGCGGTCAGCTTTTCTCCAATGGCTGACCGCTGACGGCTGACCGCTACAGTCCATGACGTTATTTCTTTACGGCCCCTTAGTCAATCAGGCAGTTCTCTTGCCCCGGTGTATTAAGACTTCCACTGTTGAGCCCTACCGTCGCTGCTGCAAACTCTGCCATCTGTTGCTCTAACTCCTCTGGAGTAATTAACGCCGATTCCAGCGCTAGATGCTCCAGCGCAGCAAGCCATCGCTGATAGTAATTCCAGCTTGGGTCATCTAACGCATGCTCAGTTTCCCATGTAGCAATAGACGCAATGAGCTGCTGACGGAACTCTTCCCATTCGTAATGCCCCTTTTTAGAGAGCGCGATCGCCATACCAAAAGCACGGCTTTCCCACGAATCGTCAAAGCTCAGTTCCCCATTACACCGCGGTGGAGAGTCTTTAGCACCTAGCATACTGGTAGCGGCAAAGTGTTCAAACTTCGTTTGCATTATTCCTCCTTAGGACTGGTTAAAAAATAACTGCATACGTTTGGATTAGCGGTCAGCGATCAGCTTTTCTCTGACTGCTGACTGCTAATCGCTGGCCGCTGCAGTCCACGACATTATTTCTTTACAGTCTCTTACATCAAGCAACACTCACTTTCGCGACACCCATCATGGCTTCTGGGGTCAATAAAGAGGCTAGTTTGGCTTCGCTCATGCCAGCAGTACCTGCCGGACGTTCAGGCAGTACCCACCAGCGAATTTGGGAACTGCTATCCCAGACCTTAATTTCGACGGATGGAGCTAACGCCAAGCCAAATTCCTTCAGCACAGCCCTTGGCTCTCGCACTACACGGGATCGGAACGTTGGGTCTTTGAACCAGTAAGGCGGTAGCCCCAAGGTTGTCCAGGGATAGCAGGAACAGAGGGTACAAACAATGACATTGTGCACTTTCGCCGTATTTTCAGCCACTTTCATGTGTTCCCCTTCAGCGCCTGACATACCGGGTGGAAACTTCATCTCAGCGATCGCGGCGTTGGCATCTGCCAAAAGGCGGGCTTTAAAAGCTGGATCAACCCAGGCACGAGCAACAATTTTGGCACCGTTAAAGGGGC
Organism: Stenomitos frigidus ULC18; assembly: GCF_003003795.1. GTDB lineage: Bacteria > Cyanobacteriota > Cyanobacteriia > Leptolyngbyales > Leptolyngbyaceae > Stenomitos > Stenomitos frigidus_A. The sequence goes on from NZ_PVWK01000109.1 coordinate 12,884, forward strand.
CCATTTCCGTTTTGAAGTAGTTCAACACTTTATCAACAGTGTTGCCAGTAATGACTCCTTTCTTAATGAGCAATGCTTCCAGTGCCCGTACACGAGCCGCACTGTAAATTTCGCGATCGGTATCGTAATCAAAATGGTCATAACTGCTCATCAGCATTCTCCTCACACAGCTTCAAGGTAAGTTTCAAACAGGTCGTCGTAGTAGGTTGAGTTGAGTTCAGACAGTGCTTCGCCCCAAACATCTTTGGGCCGGAACGAGACGAGGTAGACCGGCATCGGAGTCCCGATACCATCTGGCCCTGTGGGGAAGAAGTAGGTGTAAGCATCGGGATAGACCGAATCAATCACCCCAACCTTGCCTCTTAAATGTCCGGGCAACCGAGTGTGGGCGACGGGTGGAATATTTTTCACCTTGACCTTCATACCCGCTGCAAACTTGGGCTTCGCAGACACCTCTCGCTTCGGTGAATCGCCTTCGCGCAAGTACCGGATCACCTGGTCATCGATCGCGGGATTGCCACCCTTCGGTAGAGGCGCTTGACCCAGGTTGCCACTGGCCAGATACGCAGAGGTTTGGGCGTCCAATTCTGCGCGGGTGACATAACCCTTTTCGATAAAGAAACCAGAAATACCACCCAACCACTTTTCGTAGTAGCGCAACCGGAAGTAATCGAAGGGATTCATCCCCTCAGCACCCATGCGCAGATGCCCCCACGTCCAAAAGTCTTTGAAGGCGGTTGGCACTTTTTTGATGGGGTACTTCGGCAAGGTCTCATCTAGATGGTTACTCAATCCCATCATGGCAACATGGATACCAAAAATGCGCTCTTCCCACTCTTCAACAAAGACGCGCTTCTGAAAGGTAACGGGCCCCAAACCCTCAAGTCCGCCCAGCTGATGCTGTAATTTCATACACTCCTCCTCTTGATGCTATGCAGTGTTTAATTGAGACCACGATCGCGGCATTGAAACTTAAACCAGACAGGTGCGAAACTCATCCCGCAACGCGACTTCATCTAAGTCGCGTCCGATGAAAACCAATTCATTGCGGCGAGTTTCACTGGGTTTCCAGGGTTTGCCTGGTCTACCCTCTAGCGTCATGTGAACCCCTTGAAAGACAAAGCGGCGATCCTCGTCATCCACATTCATAATTCCTTTCATCCGAAAGATGTTGGCACCTTGAGCTTGCACTAACTGATAGAGCCAGCGATTCAACTTGTCGCTACTCACCGTCCCTGATTCAGTAATAGCCACCGAAAAGACTGACTCATCATGTTCATGCGCCGCTTCCTCTAAAAATTGAGGGTCGATACTTAACGCCTGCTTCAGGTCAAAGGCGTTGATCCCTAGAACAGCTTTCAGATCCACATCACAGTTTTGGGTGGAGTAGATTTTGGCGATCGCGTTCATGCTTCGTACCCGGTGCTCTAGGATCTGAAGCACCTCAGGGGTAACGAGGTCAATTTTGTTGAGCAGAATCACATCAGCGAACGCAATTTGCTCCTGGACTTCACTGCTATCCCAGTGCTCCCAGATGTGTTTAGCATCGACAACAGTGACGATCGCATCCAGGGCTGTTTGAGTCTGCATCACCTCATCCATAAAGAACGATTGGATCACCGGTGCGGGATCGGCAAGCCCCGTCGTTTCAATCAGCAGATGGTCAAACTGCTCCCGCCGATCGAGCAGTTTGCCGATGAGCCGGATCAAATCCCCGCGTACAGTGCAGCAAATGCAACCGTTATTCATCTCCAAAATTTCTTCATCGGCACCAACCACTAGCTGATGATCAATCCCGACTTCACCAAACTCATTCACAATCACAGCCACTTTTTGACCGTGTTGGACGGTCAAAAGGCGATTCAGTAGGGTTGTTTTGCCTGCTCCCAGGTAACCAGTCAACACGGTGACAGGCATTTTGTTAACCAGTGCCATTTCTTCTCCTTCCCACTAAGCGCAGCACACGCGAAACCCAATGATGCGATTCAAAGCAGCAGCCGGATAACCCGATCGCTTCGCAGAACGTGCTTGATCAGGGGTATCTGACCAGGCTCCACCCCGGAGCGATCGCCAATCAGACGTGCCACCGTTGACCCAGGCAACGCTACGACTCGATGCACCGCTATAGCTGTCATGCCAGGTATCGGCACACCATTCCCACACATTCCCATGCATATTGCCTAAACCAAACGCATTGTATGAGAAACCATCAACTGGCGCAGTTGACTGACGATAATCGCCTTCGGACTCTAAAGCGTAGGTAAAGGCGCTGCCATAGTTTGCCAACTGACTGGTAATGGTTTCACCAAAATGGAAGGGGGTCGTGGTACCCGCACGGCAGGCATATTCCCATTCTGCTTCACTGGGCAAGCGGTAGGTCGAGCCCGTGTGTTTGGAGAGGCGATCGCAAAATTCCACAGCATCAAACCAGGACACCGATTCCACAGGAAGATCATTGCCTTTAAAGTGAGATGGATTCAGAGGCAACCCGCGTTTCACTCGCGGCAAGGTAGCAACCATACGCCACTGTGCTTGCGTCACAGGCTGCTGACTCATGAAGAAAGCGGGAACCGTCACCCGACGTCGTGGCCTCTCACTGTCCAGGCTAGAACGCTCGGTGGTGGCTGCACCCATCAAAAAGCGACCTTTGGAAATGGCGACCATATCTATGGTTAGCCCAGCCTCCAGGGCTTCCGCAAAAAATTGGGCTTGATGGGAACGACGGTCGTTCTCCTGACCATCACGACCCACGTTGATGGCTTCAAACGCAAACGTTTGGAGATTCGATCGGGTACTACCTAAATCCAGGTTGGTAGGTGACAACGCCGCCAGCGAACGATTTCCCAGCCCTACCGCCAATCCAACGCCGCCAAACCCCGCATACTGAACAAACCGCCGTCGTCGCATGTTGCATTCCTCCACCGATAATTTTATTTCATAGCGTCTTTGTTTTTACCAGCATGAAAACTTGCCAGATCAAACTCAGGACAGAGAACAGTGATGGATCTACAAAACTCGAAGTCTAAAACTCTCTCAAAAAAACTATTGAGGCTAAGTCACAGCTTAAACATAAAGCAATCTCTAACCGCATTCTTGAAACGCTTACCGTTTAGAAAACCTGAAAACTAGGAGCAGATGGATAGTGACTCTTAGTCGGTTTAACGAGATAACACTGAGACACTGAATCACTAAGCTTGCAAATAATTCATAAGCGAAAACACTGAATTAGATAATCTTTAGAGACGATAAAGCTAAAATACAGGCAGGAATAGTGCCTGGGAATACAAATTACAGTCGTGTGATGAAATGCCATCAATCACAACAAACTGTGTCAATCTATACGAAACCATTCTCGATTGTCTGTACAGTTAAGCTTGCCATCTTCGACAATCTTCAGAGTTAGAGACGCTATGATTTTTTTCCAACCTGTACACGCTTCAACAAAGTAGTATGAGATGGCTTGCGGTCGAGATTTTACAAAACATCGCGATGGGAAAGCTCGTGCACTACCTCTGGTTAATTCTGCATGGAATGGATTGGGCCAGTCGATACTGGTATCTCAGCAATGAGGCGCGGCGATTTAGGCATAAATTTGCAAGAAGTTGCCAACAGTGCGTCTAAGTTTGGGTTGCGGGGTGTGGTGCATGCATTGCGCGAAGAATTGCGTTCGCAACAAATCGGTGTGACGGTGATTAATCCTGATAATGTCGGCACACCTGAAGTTTTGGCTGATCTCGCAGCAGATAATCTATTGAGTGCTGAGGCAATTCCTCTAACGGATCTTTTGAGCATTCTTGATTGCATTCTCTCCTTGTCGCGAGCCACCTGCCTTAAAGAGATCGGTGTGCCTGCAATGTTAGGGAAGGGAGACTAATGCATCTTAGTTTGCTGTCCTTGATGGTTAGCGGCTGCGACGATTGAATTAGTTGCGAGCCAGAGCCACCTCTGCCTTTTGCCGTTAGCGCTTCAATCAGTGAGTAGGGGCGATCGCCCCACCCTCTTTTCCATCAACTGGTAACGTAAAGTAAAACGTGCTGCCCTCTCCTAACGTACTTTCGACCCAGATACGGCCTCCGTGCTGTTGCACAATATTGCGACAGATTGCCAGACCTAAACCAGTGCCATCCTGATTGCGAGAATCGGAGGCATCGACTTGCTGGAAGCGTTCAAAGATGGTTTCCAATTTGTCTGCCGGAATGCCACGCCCTTGATCGTTGACCTGGAGTAAAACGTGATCATTTTGTTGGGTTGCTGATAGGCAAACCGTAGCACCTTGAGCTGAAAACTTAATGGCGTTGCTCAACAGGTTGGTTAAGGTTTGGATGATGCGATCGCCATCCGCCCATACATGAATCGATAAGGGTGAAAACGATAATGTTACCCCAAACTTTTCTGCCATTGCTTGCATGACATCCGTAGCATTGGTCATCAAAGCGGCAATATTGCAGCGGTGTTTGTCCATCGTGACTTTGCCCGATTCAATCCGTTCCACATCAAGAACGTCATTCAGCAAGCGGATCAAACGTTCGGTGCCATCAACTGCAATGTCGAGTAGGCGTTTTCCAGTTTCAGGTTCGGCATCCAGCAAGCCACTTGCCAGCATGCCCAGCGATCCATGAATAGAGGTCAAAGGGGTACGGAGTTCGTGGCTGACCACTGAAATAAATTCATCTTTCATGCGTTCAATCACTTTGCGATCGCTTGTATCACGCAGAATCACTGTAAACACCGCTTCGCCCTTAAGCTGCAACTTAGAGATGGAGGCTTCCGCTGGAAACTCTTCCCCATTCTGGCGACGACCCACAATCTCGCGGCGTTCACCCATTTTGCGTGCTTCACCGGGCGATGTGGCAAAAGCAGCCACGTGCTGCTGGTGGGGTACTGCAAAGCGAAGCGGCAAGAGCAGATCCAACGGCTGACCGATCGCCGCTTGAGCCGTATAGCCAAAAATCCGTTCCGCTCCGTGATTAAACAACGTAATCCGTTGGTTAGCATCCACCGAAATCACTGCATCATCGGCAATTTCTAGAATGCCAGCAAACCGAGCCTGCGACACCCGCAGTTCTTCCTCAATTTGTTTGCGTTCACTTAATTCAGCCCGGAGTTGCTCATTCACGCTGACCAACTCAGCCGTTCGTTCGGCAACACGCAGTTCCAATTCATCTTTCGCTTTCTGGAGAGTCGCCTCGGTGTGCTGGCGCTCTGACTGCTCAGACTGGCGCAACGTGCCCAGGTTTTTGAGCAGTTTCACTCGTTCCAGACGATTGAGAATGCGAGTCACTAGTTCAGGGCCAACAATAGGCTTACTGACAAAATCATCGGCACCAGCGGCAAACACCTGATTCACAAGCTCGGCATTGGTATGAGCCGTGAGAAACAGAATGGGCAAGCCACTCCAACGCGAATCATGCCGCACGGCCTGACAGAGTTCAATGCCGTTGCTGTAGGGCATTTCAACATCCAGAATCAGTAAGTCAGGGGCACTCGTTTCCAGGATTTCCCAGAACTGGCGCGGGTCTTCCAGCGTTGTTAGCGCCAGTCCCCAGGGTGCCAGAATTTTCTGTAAAAGAGCGAGGATCTTGGGGTCATCATCGACTACCATCACGCTAACTTGGGCTGTCTGCGCTGGCGGACGATCGCACTCACTCGCCGCCAACAACATTGATGAAGCTTGAGTTGATGGAGCTTGAGTTAATGGGGTTGGATCAGCAGGCGATCGCTCAACGGTTTGTCGCAATGCCATAACTAATTGCCGCAACGCCTTAACCTGGCTCTGCTTTAAAGCGTGCTTTGACTTCAACAATTGCTCAATTTGTCGTGCTAAATCAGAGCCTCCTGGTAAGCCAAAAGTGCCCAACGCCCCTGCTAACGTATGGGCTTCCTGAATGGCCTGTTGCTTGAGTGCTGGCTCCAGCGATCTCGCCTCCAGAGATGTTATGGCCGCTTCTAAGACGGCAACCTGCTGGTGAATCCGTGCTTGAAATTTTTCCCATACGCCAGCGATCGCAGCGAGTGTTTGTTGCCCCACTTGTTTGCCACTGCTGGCGAAGGTAGCATCAGGTGGATCACCGGCACCGTCGATCGTTCGCTTTTCGCCTTGCGGCTTCCCTGCATGCAGCCGATAGCCAATGCCATAGACCGTCTCGACCAAATGGCCTTCTGCAACTGCTTTTAGCTTCTGTCGCAACCCTTTAATATGAGTGCGAACGGCTTCTTCACTAGGAATCTCTTCAAAAGTCCAGAGTTGCTCCAGGATCATGCCGCAGCTAAAAACTCGATGGGGATTGCGCAGAAATAATTCCAATAACGCATACTCTTTAGGCGTCAGCAGCAGCAGTTGATCAGCGTAGCTCACCTCACACACGCTTGGATCAAGCCGGAGCTTGCCCCACTCCAGCACAGGAGAGGTTGCCACGCCGCCTCGTCGCAGCAACGCCCGCACGCGAGCCGTTAGCTCCTCCGGTTCAAATGGCTTGACAACATAATCATCAGCTCCTGCATCGAGCCCAACTGCTTTGTCATGGCTGCTGTTGTGCGCTGTCAAGAGCAGAATCGGCATCTGATAACCGTGCGATCGCAGCCGCTGGCACAGGCTAATACCATCTAACCGAGGCAGCGTTACATCCAGCAAGATCAAATCGTAGACAAAGGCTTCCGCCAACGCCCATCCTGCCTGCCCATCAGAGGCAACCTCAACGGCATAGTTTTGATGCGTTAACGTTGCAACGAGTGCTTCAGCCGTCAGTGCGTCATCTTCTACAACCAGGATTTTCATATCACCGTGTTGAATAGCAGTCGATCGCAGCCTTACAGACTATGGTACTGTCCCACACCCTCCTTCCCCACAAGTTCCTCAAATTGTGCCTCTAATGTGAGCTGAAGAATCATACTACTCGCTAACAGTAATAGCTGCATTAACAACGAACGACTTGACGCTGCACTTGCGATAGAACGCTTATCTGACAGTCAAAGCGAATCTGTGCTGATCCCGGTTAATGACTTTGCCAGTGGTGCTGTCTCCTGCCGCCATGCCTTGAGTAAGTGAAGGGACAGCAAGATTTCTGCCAAGACGCGCTGAAAGGCGTAATACCAACCGGCTCGACCATCCAAAATACCGCGATGGAGGATCAATCATCCTTTATCCACAAGGGAATAGCGTTCTCCGGAACCTTTGAAAAGATCCATAAGCAAGCCTCAGCTCGACATGGAGCATGCCTGTTAGGGGATGCCTTCTAAGACCAAAGCATCGTCTCTAAGCACAGTAACGTTTCGAGAAGATGTTAAAGCTGGAGTCGTTAAATGCGACCAACTCAGCGAACGATCTCTACAGATCCATCGTTAGATCCATCATGTATAGGGGCATGTCAATGCCATATCCCGACACAGATATAGTGTTAGATCCATCATTCTGTAGAGGCATGACATTAACAGGCTCTCTTTAGGAAGCTGCCCAAGTAATTAACAGAATCATAGGTTGGGTTGAACAGCATGAAAACCCTAGCGCAGCCATGCCAAATGCTTGACACCAGCATTCTGTTGGGTTTCGTTAGACTCAACCCAACCTATGGCTCTCTACAGTTGCCATTGCTCTCATTAATCGTCCGCTGTAAAGTAGCGATCGAGGAAATTGAGTGCATGATTCCGCAACTCAAAATATTCAGGTGATTCTCGCAGCTGTTGGCGATCGCGAGGATGGGAAAAGGGCACTTCGAGAATTTCGCCGATTTTGGCAGAGGGGCCGTTCGTCATCATGACGATGCGATCGGACATATAAAGGGCTTCATCCACGTCATGAGTTACCATCAACACAGCCTGACGCTGGCTCTCCCAGATATTCAGTACCTGTCGTTGCAACTTACCGCGAGTCAGGGCATCCAGTGCCCCAAAGGGTTCATCCATTAGCAGCATTTTGGGGCGGATGGCCAGCGCACGGGCAATGCCAACTCGCTGTTTCATACCGCCCGAAATTTCATCGGGATATTTATGCGCAGCGGCTGTCAAGTTCACCATTGCCAGATGTTCATTCACGATTTGCGCTTTTTCGCTGCTGGAAAGCCCTTTCAGCACTTCATCTACCGCCAGGCGCACATTGTCTCGCACTGTCAGCCATGGTAACAGCGAATATTGTTGAAAGACCATCATGCGATCGCATCCCGGCTTGCGAACTTCTTTCCCTTCCAGCGTTACGAGCCCAGACGTCGATCGCTCTAACCCTGCCACGATTTTTAACAAGGTCGATTTACCACAGCCAGAATGCCCAATCAAGCAAACAAATTCATCTTCTCGCACGGTGAGATTAATGTTATCCAGCACGACAAATTCACCCTTGTCTGAAGTTGGATAGGCCTTAGTCAAATTTTCGATGACCAAAAAATCAACATTGACAGGCTTGTTTGGGTTTGTATCTGATGAGAAGAGCGTTGATTTAGTCATGATGGCTCCTTGGATGGAAGGGGAATGGGGGATGAGGGGGGAGAGTTTTGAGTTTTGAGTTTCAGGAGAGGGAAGAGGGGAGAGGGGAGAGGTGTAGGAGTTTTGAGTTCTTTAGCTTTCAGCCTTTAGCTTTCAGCCTTTAGCCTTCAGCCTTCAGCCCCCACTTTCAGCCCTCCCCTAGCTCAGATAAATTCTCGTGGGACGATCGGCGCGAATTTCAAAGCTGTTGAGATAGCCAATGGGATCGCTGGGATCGAAGCCTTTTTTGTCGATAAAAACCTCTGGGGGTTCGACTTTGAAATCATCCTGAGGGCAAGCAATACCCAGTTCAGCAGCGACTTCGCGATAAATATCCGTTCGCCATGCTTTTTTGGCTAACTCCTCAGCGTTTTTAGGAAACGTTTTAATTTGACCCCAACGGGCCGCCTGCGTCATCAGCCAGAGGCTGCGCGATCGCCACATGAAGGTGGAATGTTCATTAGGCAGATGTGGAACGCTGTTAGGAATGTCGAAAAAGAGAGTGGTGTCATCTGCTTTGATAATGCGTTCTTTGCCATCAAAGCCGCCGTAGTTGTACTCACCCACGATCGCGGGGCGAGTAAATTTATCAACAGGTCCTTTTTTGGGTTTGGCTCCGGTAAAGGATCGATCCGTAATTAATGTCGCCACTTCTTCTCGGTTTTCCGGTTTACTGCAATACTGACAGGCTTCAATCATGGCCTTCAGGAGCGATCGATAGGTTTTGGGGTAGTCGGTAATGAAGGATTCCATCACTCCCAGCAGGCGATCGGGGTGCCCTAACCAGATCTCTTTACCCTGGGCAAACGTGAACCCAACATTGTCGTTCCCGGTAATGGCACGGGTATTCCACGGTTCCGCTACCATGTATCCCTGCATGGCACCGATGCGCACATTGGTCACCATTTGAGGTGGTGGAATGATGATGATGCGAAACTCCTTGTCTGGCTCTACGCCTGCTGCTGCCGCCAGATAGCGAATGAAGTATTCGTAAATAGCCGAACTCAGCACGACTGCCCAGACTCTTTTTTGGGGGGGTTGGCTTTCAAAGAAGTTACGGAACTGCCGGCCAAATTCCTCCAGGTTGCCGTTGTACTCGTGCCAGGGACGCAAGCCAAAATCCCACATGGCTTTATTCATGGTCATGGCGTTACCGTGACGATGAATGGTCATCCCCGCACACAGAGGCGCATGGCGTGCGCCTTCGGCTCCAATTCTGGCGTTGGTCACTGCGCCTGATACTACCGGGGACGCATCCAAACGACCGAAAATGAGTCCATCGCGAGAGGTTGCCCAGCTTGCTTCACGGTTGAGATGGACGTTTAACCCATATTTGCGGAAAAACCCTTTCTTCCAGGCGATCGCAAAGGGTGCACAATCGTTCACGGGTACATAGCCAACCGTAATGTCCGGCTTTTCCAGCTCGCCAGGATTAACCACTTGTTTGATCGCTCTGGCTTCTTCCGTGAGACCCTTAGCAGAGCGATCGGCGTTAATTGCACAGGATGACAATGCGGCTCCCGCTGCCGTGACACCCATGCCCAGCACGAACTTTCGTCGCGTCCAGTGATTCATGGCGTTATTGATGGTGAGGTGTGAGGTGTGAGGTGTAAGGAAACCTAAAGGCTCAAAGCTCACTCTTTAGCTTTTAGCCTTCAGCCTTTAGCTTTTAGCCTTTTAAAGATTGGCTGCTGTCGGCCGTCGATGGGTAATCCAAATTTGCAATTGACCGATGGCCATGTCGAGCAACATGCCAGTGAAGCCAATGACAAAGACTGCCAGAAAAACAGAACTCAAGTTTAGGCGGCTCCATTCATCCCACACAAAGAAACCGATCCCCACGCCACCAGTCAGCATTTCTACGGCAACAATAACGAGCCACGCAATGCCCAGGCTAATTCTCAGTCCGGTAAAAATGTAAGGCAGGCTGGCAGGCAAGATGATCTTAACAACCTGTCTCCACCGCGGCATTTCTAAGACCCGTGACACATCCAAATAGTCTTGAGGAACGCTAGAGACACCTAAAGCGGTATTGATGATGGTAGGCCATAGGGATGTGATAAAAATCACGAAAATGGCAGATGGATCGGCAAGGTTGAAAATGGCCAAGGCAATGGGCAACCAGGCTAGTGGCGATACAGGCTTAAAAATTTGAATCATTGGATTCAAGGCCAGCATCACCGGGCGAGACATGCCGATCAAAAAACCAACTGGAATCGCGACTGCCGCTCCCAGCAGAAAGCCCAACAGCACTCGACGCAGGCTAGCTAGTAACAGCCAACCAATGCCCAGATCTCCCGGACCTCTCCGGTAGAAAGGGTGCAAAATCAAGTCCAGGTCATTCACCAAGGCTTCGGCTGGAGTCGGCATCAAGTCGCGCCGGAACAGCGCTAGCACCCACCACAGCAGAATAATACCAAAGAATCCTAGCGCTGGGAGAATCACCGTATCGCGAAGGAGCACAGGCTTGGTTCGTTGCCAGCTAGCCTGAGCTACAGCAGCAAACACCGCTGCCAAATTTATCTGAAAAATCATCTTCAGTGCCTCAGAGTCTAAAGCAGGTACAAAAAACTGAGCAGTACTAGCAAGAGACACCGATGAGCCTGAAGCATTTAAAATGCTGGCTTTTCAGTCCTCCCTCAATGCTGACGGGGTTAGCTGACGGGCTAGGGCTGAGAGATGCCCTCCATGGAAAGGATAAAGTATGAAGGATAAAGGATTATTTTGTGTACCTTTAGCCCTTAACCGTTTCAATGGTTCGCCCCAAGGTTTGGGTCCTCCGCTCCATTGCATGCCGAAGCCGCTCTGGCTCTGGCTCAAAATGGATTAAGCTGACTGGCTACAGTTATAGCTATGCAATGTAGCATATGATCCTGGGGATCAGGCAATCTTTCTCCGGAAAGACGCTGCGAGGGAGGCAAATAATCACAAGCCATTCGCCCACAGCACTTATACCGATCGCTCGGGAAGGGTGATCGGTACGTCAAAAGAATATTTTTTCAGCGCTGTTGGACATTGGCTAAACGAGGCACTGACTAAACCTTTGTTTCGGAAAAGGTCTGGTTCTTTTGAAAGTGAGGCTCATACCAAACGTGCCGATAAATTAATTCTAGCTTGCTGCCCACTTGAGCAAAGTAGTCCACCTGCTGACGTTGTAATCTTGAAAACAAACGCAGAAGACTGGCTGCAATAATGGCAACAATCATGCCGCCAGCCGTTGTGATTAACGCTTCAGAGATGCCTACAGCAGCTTTAGATAAATCAACATTACTACCACCACCGCCAATATTCAAATTGTTGAAGGTGATAATGAGACCTGTAACCGTCCCAAGCAAGCCGAGCAAGGGTGCGATCGTCGTACTTGCTTCCAGTACTGTATTCCCTCGAGACATGTGCATAAATTCTTCGTCAGCAGCGGTTTCCATTGCCAAACGAAACGTTTCAGGACTGGGTTGTTTCAATTGCAAAGCAGCCAAGAGAAAGCGACTAATTGGAGAACTTTGAGCTTTTTCAGCAATGATGGCGGCCTCCCGCAAATCAACTCTAGCGGCAGCAAGAATATCGTGAACCAGTTGTTTTTCTTGGCTCAATAAGCGATGCCAAAACCAGGCTCTATCCAAGGCACAAGCGATCGTGCCTATGGATAGAAGCAAAATTGGCACCATAATAACGCCACCTTTTTGAACCAGGCTGAACAATGTAACCATAGTGAATGAACGTTTAATTGAGTGTACAGTTGCTAAGTTACAACATTGCGAGAAGCAATGGCTTTGTTTGCTTTCTCTAGATGAGATCCTGGTAAAAAGCGCCTAACAACAGTACTACAAGAATTTCAGGAACACCTGGTGTGATTTCAACAGACCTCTTTTGCGCTGCCAACTCTCTGCCCTCACCTTAGGGCGTGTTTTAAAACCCTCGATCCTCCCCAACTCTCGCGCTTCGCGCCGCTGGCGCTAGTAAAAAGGAGGGAGCCAGACTGTTCAAAGTCCCCCTCTTGAAGAGGAGTTTAAGGGGGATCACCAGGAGTCAAGGAAACGACCCGAAGGTTTTAAAGCACTGCCTAATCCTTCTCCCAAGCTTGGGAGAAGGACTTCAAGCCCTCTAACGCCTTGTCTCTCAAGGCTGAGAGACAAGGCGTTAGAGGGCAAAAGGGTGCTTGCAAAAGAGCTTTCCTGAACAGGCGCTAGAAACTAAACGTTGTGCGGATGACGGGAACAAACACCGTTGGGTTACCACTAAACCCTTCTGGATTGAAGACCACAAAGAGTCCGGGTGTGATACTGATATTGTCACTGAGGCGGTATTTGTAATACACCTCAAGATGGTAAGGTTTGGCGTTTTCGAGCGTGGGCAGTCGTGAGGCAAGACCAGACGTATTCACACGAGAAGGCGGTTGCCCAAACAAAATGCCCGCCGTGCTGCCAGAACTCAGCACATCCTTAAAGTGAATACCACCCATATAACTCAGCAAGTCGGTTCCCGCGTCGGCACCGGATGCGGCATCCACCATGCTGTAAAAGAAGAAACCCGTGAGGCTAATTTTCGGTGTGAGGCGATAGGCCGCCGTCAAGCCAAACGAATCTAACTTGACAGAGGTTGTAGCCGCAACATTGGGAATCGCCCCGATCGCCACTGCCGATTCACCCAAGCCCAGAATGTTGATTTGATGATAGCTGTGGGCATAGTTTAACGCCACGTCCAACGTCTTAAATGGCTTCAGCGTTAACTGTGCTGCTGCCACATAGCTGCCGCCAAACACGCCTGCCCCTAACGGTGTTCCTGGAAAACCCAGATTGCTTGGCAAGTTGGCGTTTACACTGCCATAGAGCGCTCGAATATCGATCGCATTGGAGACATTCCAAATCAAACCACCTGCTGCTGCTAAGCCAATACCTGACGTTCCACCAGAGATCCGCAAGATTGGATTCATCTGTCCAAAACGGGAAATGCCTTCCTGAGCATCGCCATAGAAGGGGACGATCGTGGGGAATGCATCATCCACTTCTGCCCCTGTACCCACAAACGCCGTGAGGGTGGAAGCCACAGGAAAAATGTAGAGCAATTTATACAAGCCGACAGAATTGTTGGCTCCTGGAGCGTTACCCAACGTTGATGGGTTGGTTGTGCCAAATTGAGGTTCATACGCCAACCGGACGTTACTCGCCGTGCCAAACACGCCATCACCATAGCCCAGCGTTCCCGACAGGCTACCCAAGCGAGAAGCAAGGCTACCTGCACCGCCGCCAAAGTTATAGGCTTGTAAGCCTGTAATCAACAAATCTTTGCCCGAAAAACTGGTGAGCAGCTTGAGCCGCACACGATCGTTGAAAACGACCTGTGCGTCTCTTCCAGGTGTTGTATCGGCTGCTGCACCGAGTCCCGTTCGGGCAGTGTTAAACGGTGCCGCATTCCGTCTGGGTCCAGGGTAGGCTCCATAGGCGGCTGCCAGACTAAAAAGGACTTCGCCACTCAGCTTGGTAGTAGTAGAAAATTGCTGCTTCTCCAATGTTGCCGTGCGGGCTTCTAGCGCACCCACTCGACCCCGCAGGGTTGCCAGTTCTGCCGCAAACTCCTCTTGCAGCTTTTGCACCGCCAGCAAGTCTTCTTTCTTAACAAGGTCAGCCGTACCTGCTGCAATCAACTCGTTAATGCGATCCATGCAGGCATTCAGCCCAGCCGCAAACTCATAGCGGGTCAGTGCACGGTTGCCACGATAGGTTTTATCGGGATACCCCACAATACAACCGTAGCGCTCAACCAGGGATTGCAGCGCTTGAAACGCCCAATCGGTTGGTTTAACATCCGATAACTGAGAGACGGAGGTCACCTGAGCCATCGATTCTGGCGTTTGGAGGAGGGAATCTTCCAACTGGGAAGAGGCACGATCGCCCTGACCCTGAAGGCTTACCTGGGCAAGACGAAGCTGTTTCGCTTCAGGTACGATCGCCTGATCATCTGTTGCTTGTTGAGGAGAAGATGGCTCAACTGATAGTGATGAATTAGCAGTAGCCGCAGCATAAACAGGCAACAACCCTACTATTAAAGCACCAGCACATACACTCAAAAGGCTAGTGTGAAAGCGAAACACTAAAAGACTGAAACTTGAATTGATCTGCACAGTGACTCCTCACGCAAAATTTGAATTGTTTAGTGAAATGCAGCTCCTCATGGGCGATGCAATGGGTAAAATGGCTGACTGAGCGAGATCCATCATTGCCGCTATTGCTTTAAAGCCATCAGAGCTTGAAAAGTTGGCTTACTCATCATCATGAGCAAAGCGGTTGTAGAGGTAATCCAGAATGTAGATCCGTAGTTTGTAGAACTCCGGATCTTCCATAATGCGATCGCGATCGCAGGGTCTGGGAAAGGGAATGTTGATGCTTTCGCCAATCTTGGCAGCAGCACCGTTGGTCATCATCACGAGGCGATCGGCTAGGAATAGTGCTTCATCAATGAATTGCTTTGAGGCATTTGGCTGCTATAGCAACCAGATTTAGGCAGAGTGGGCATTGCCCACCTACCCTCACTGACGGCATGCTTAGGCAACTGATGTCTCGCCTTGCAGCATCGCGAGATAATGATCACTGGTTACCCAGGCTTGTTTCTGTTCATTGAGCAGTTCAACCTTGCCGGTATCAAGGTCGTAGTAGGCAGGAATAATCTTCAATTTGCCGTCTTTGACGAGCGAAGCCAGGATGGTGGATTTCGCCAGAGCATTAGCCTGATTCTTGGCATTCTGTTTGACCGTTAGCTCAACGTCATTGCCAACCTCGGCAATCCCTTTCGCTTTCGTTTCTGCCGCAACGGTATCGACCGCAGGCTTAATGTAAGGCACCAGGGTTGGAATCTTGCCTGGATCGGCGGGCAGCGTAATGCGACCCATCGAGGCGATGATTGCACCACACCGCTCATGCCCGACCGCCAGCAGGATTTTAGAACCAAGCACTAATGTGCCAAACTCTAAGCTACCAACCTGCTCAGGTGTGGCAATGTTACCCGCAACACGGGCGACAAAGCAGTCACCAATCCCCTGGTCAAAGATTTCTTCAACGGGTACGCGAGAGTCAGCGCAGCTCAAGAATGCCGCAAACGGAAACTGATCCGCACCCGTTTCAGCTAGACGCGCCCGGTTTTGGCGGGGATGAACCGTTTTGCCTTCTGTGAAGCGTTTATTGCCTTCCAGCAAAAGTTTGAGCGCCTGATCAGGCGTCATATTCTCTGCATCTGGTCGCTTGAGGGCTGCGGTGTCAGCAGCGGGACTGGTTGCGGCAACCGGGCTGGCAGCTGGTGCGGTCGCCTGACTGCCCGCTTGATTTGTAGGAGCAGAACTGCAAGCAGTTGTTGCCACGAAACCGACCCCAGCAGCACCCAATGCCTTAATTAAATCTCGACGACCAAGACCCAAATTACCGTAAAATCGACGACCCATACCAATACCTCCAACTCAAAAGAGAACGATCGTTATGAAAGACATGAACCTTTACAAAACACATGAACTAAAGGCAAACTCTATGCTTTGCCGTTTGGATAGACACAACTAAATCGTGCAGCAAAGCCTAAAGATCTATCAGCTAATATTGCATTTTCTTACTTTGCTAACTGCATCAATTGATGAATTATCTGAACATGGAATTAACTATACAGTGAAGTGTCTCATAAGACGATCGCTCGTAAAATTAATTTTATCAAGCTCACCAATAAGTTTTCTAAATGCAGCAACTTTTCGGTCTATTGCCCTGCCATAGTCTATCGATTCAGTAACTTAAGCGTCATGATTAGATCCCGCAATTAATCTCATTTCGCCTAATTAAACCCTTTCTGGGAGAAGGTTTCAGCTTTTAGTTTGAATTCTGAATAAAATCATCTTCTGCAAGTGCATAGAGACAATTCAATCATGTAAATAGCTTAACTTAGATACAAGAGCGCGCTATTTTTGTCAAAAAAATTTGGTCGTTAGAGGGCTCAAGTCTAAAAAAATAAAAGTGATGGAAAATCAATTTATAAATTTGGATGAATGACATCAATTTCTAGTAATAGTGATATTTAGTTTTATAATGAATAGATGGGAGAGAGCCTCATCTCAAAAATGGGCTTCGTAGACTTGAGGGGGGTAACTCAAATCTATTCTGACGGACTACTAATCGATTAGAGCCTATGACGATCTAGTTTGAATTGTGAGCAGAGATTCCTACAGAATCCTGACTTCCAACGGCTCTCCCTCTCATCAATCTTTAGCACTGCTAGATGCAAGCTTGGAGGTAACGGCTTGACAGTCAATGTTTCTACGATCGCCACCGGGCTAAACTTATTTACGTTTCAAGGCGTTGTTGCGACGGCGGGTCGCGTCGTGGTCACAACCCTCGATAGTCGTCTCGTGCGAGTTTCAACGGATGGTAAGACAGAAACGCTGGCAGATCTTTCTCACTACGGTATTCCCTTTGGTCTGACTCAGTGCGCTGGGGACTTGGTTGTGGCGATTTCTGCGGAAGAATCTGGCGATGTTTTGGTGCGCGTTGCCCCTGACGGCAGAGTCTTAGGCGTGACAGATCTATCGGATATTTGCGGGAGCTTTGGAGCACCGTTTGGTGTGGCGATCGCCAAAGATGGCTACGCCGTGACGATCGCTACGGATGTCTCAGCTTCCACCGGATGCCTCATCAACGTAAACCATGCTGGAGCCATCACCATCCTGGCTGACCTGTCGGCATATGGCATTCCCTTTGATGTAGCAGCGCTCAACGGTGGCTTTGTCGTCGCGCAAGAAAAGGGCAACCTGGTCAAAGTTGCTACGGATGGCACGGTGACATCGCTGGTAAATTTGGTTGATGCAGGTTATGGGATTCCCTTTGGTGTAGCAGTGAGTCAGTGTCAGTTGATTGTGACCACCAATACTGGACAACTGCTGCAAGTGACGCCCAGTGGAGCAGTGACGGCGATCGCTAACTTAACCGCCGATGGGTTTGGGATTCCATCAGGGATTGCGGTCTGCGATCAGCGCTACCTGGTGACCACCACCGCCGGCAGCTTATTGGCAGTCAGCCTCGCTTAAACGATGAACATTGAGCCATCACCTGTTGCTTCACCGACTGACGCCAGCCCATTGGTGCCACCATCGCCATCGGCTTCACCATCACCAAAAGTTCAACCCAGCCCAAATCCGGCACCAAAGATGATCGCGATCGCCCAGGGCTTAAATATTTACACCTTGCAAGGGGTGGCGATCGACAAGCAGACGCTGATTGTACCGACTCTGGATGGGCAACTCCTGCAAGTTACCCCCAAAGGGAAGGTAACGGTGTTGGTGGATTTGCTCAAGGCAGAATTGGGTATTCCTTTCGGCATTACCGAAACCAACGGTGATGTTGTCGTTACGGTGTCCGGGTATCTGCCTGTGCACTATCTAGTGCGGGTCAAGCCAAACGGTGCCTTGACGATAATCGCTGATCTATCCAAAACAAGCGGCTTTTATGGTGCGCCCTTTGGGGTTGCGGCTTATAACGGGGAATATATTGTCACCGTCTCCACGGATGTAGTGGATTCTACCAGTGCATTGTTGAGGGTGAGTGCAACGGGCAAGGTGGGGGCGATCGCCAATCTCAGTGAGTTTGGTATTCCGTTTGGGGTGATTGCCACCCAACGAGGCTTTGTGGTAGCACAGCAGAATGGTCAACTGCTCCAAATCAGTCCCGGCGGCAAAGTAGCCGTGCTGGTTGATTTACTCAAGGGCGGGTTTGGTATTCCGTTTAATATGGCAGCGCGAAAGGATGATCTGGTTGTTACGACGAATGCTGGGCTCATTGTTCGAGTTAACCCTCAAGGTGTACCGTCCCTATTGGTGGATTTGCTCAAGGCAAGGTTAGGCATTCCCTCGGGAATTGTTGTGAGCAATGGCAATTTGATTGTTACTACCAATGCGGGCTATCTGCTCCAGATTAATCTGTAAAAAAGTAAGGAAAGCCTGCACTGCCGATACGCAGTATCGACAGTGCAAACCGGGCAACGACAGTTGCTTACTCTACATCGTCGTGGGCAAAGCGGTTGTAGAGGAAATCAAGGGCATAGTTCCGCAGATTGTAGAATTTTGGGTCTTCCATAATCCGAGCGCGATCGCGGGGGCGAGGGAACGGAATCGTCAACACTTCCCCAATGTTGGCAGAGGGGCCGTTGGTCATCATCACCAGACGATCGGCGAGGAACAGTGCCTCGTCGATGTCATGGGTGATCATCAACACGGTGCAGCGGTGTTCGTTCCAGATGGTCAGTAGCTCTTCCTGGAGTTCTTCTTTGGTGATGGCATCCAGCGCACCAAAGGGTTCATCCAAGATCAGCACTTCGGGACGAATGGCCAGGGCACGAGCGATCGACACGCGCTGTTTCATACCACCAGAGAGTTGGGGTGGTTTTTTGTCAGCAGCTTCGGTCAAACCCACCATATTCAGGTGTTCTTTGACGATCAGAGTCTTTTCGGCTTTGGACTTTTGGGGATAAACTGAATCGACGCCCAGGTAGATATTCTCGAAGGCAGTGAGCCAGGGCAGCAGCGCATAGCCCTGAAACACGACCATGCGATCAGGTCCTGGCTCAGTAATCGGCTTGCCATGCAAGCAAACGCTGCCAATAGTAGGTTTAGAGAACCCACCCACCATATTCAACAAAGTGGTTTTGCCGCAGCCAGAGTGACCGATCACACAGATGAATTCACCTTCTTGAACGGTCAGGTTGACTTTTTCGAGCACCGTGTAGGTGCCCGTCGGCGTGGGATAGATTTTGGACACATCCTCAATGACCAGAAAAGGAGCCTGACCACTTAGATGCTGGGATTGACTAGCTTGGTCTACTGTGTCGCTTAACGTTTGCATGGTTCAGAAGGTAAGGATGAATTTGGAAGAAAGAGTTTTGGGTTTTGAGTGATGAGTTTTGAAGTAGTGTCCTCAATTCAACACTCAAAATAACTAACCCGCTTTTGCCAAAGCAGCGTCCAGCACCACTTCTGCCATGTAGACATCGTGCTTGATCGCCAAGCTATTCAAGTACCCGATCGGGTCTTCGGCGTTAAAGGTGACGCCATCAAACAGTTGCACTGGCCCACGGCTATAGGTTATATCGCTCAGCCCCAGTTCCCGCGCTGCGGTGCTAAACACATTCACGCGGCAAACCCGCTCTAGAATTTCGACCCAGTTGCGGGGGAAGGGGGTGTTCCCCCAACGCGCGAGCTGGGTCATGATCCAGAGGTGTTCGGTACGACTGGGGCGATTGACGCTGGTGCCGTAGAACTGATGGTGGGCGTATTCACGCTCGGTATGTTCGGTGAGCGAGGTCGGAATACCAAGCTGGATGTATTCCAAGTCCGTGCTGAGATATTCACGGCGGGAGAGAATCTGGCGAATTTCTTCGCTGTTGTTTTCATCCATGCAGTACTGGCAGGCTTCCAGCAGGGCTTTAACCAGTGCAATGTGGGTGTTGGGGTAGGCAAGCGCCCAGTCTTCCCGCACACCCAGCACTTTGCCGGGGTGACCCGACCAGATTTCGAGATCTGTGGCGATCGTATAACCAATCCCTTCCACGGCTGCCCGCAAGTTCCACGGTTCACCCACACAATAGCCATCAATGTTGCCGCTCTGGAGGTTGGACACCATCTGCGCCGGGGGAATCGTGTTGAGCGAAACATCGTGATCGGGGTCGATCGCGCCTGCTGCCAGCCAGTAGCGCAACAGTAAATTGTGCATAGAAGCGGGGTGCACCATGCCGAAGGTATGGCGCTTATCGGGGGTTTCCAACAACATGCGCTTCAGATCATTCAGAGTATGCACACCCTGTTCATAAAAGCGCTTATCGAGGGTGATGGCGTTGCCGTTGCGCGTCATGGTGAGCGAACTCACGATGGGCAACGGTTTGTTGTTCATTCCACCGAGAGTGAGCCACACGGGCATCCCGGAAGGCATTTGAGCGCCATCGAGGTGCCCACCCGCGATCCCATCTTGAATGCCACGCCAACTGGATTCACGCACCAGACTAACTTCATCTAGCCCATGCTTAGTGAAAAAGCCTTTTTCGTGGGCAACGGCGAGGGGGGCGCAGGCCGTCAGGGGGACAAAGCCAATCTCCAGGTTGATTTTCTCCAGTCCGTGGCGGGCAATGACGCCTTTTTTGCGGGCACGCAGTTGCTTGATCCGCTTTTGCTGGTTGAGAAAGTAGATGATTTCGCTGCGATAGCTGTAGTAACTGGGGTGGTTGATGACTTCCAGTCGCTTGCGGGGTCGTGGAATATCGACTTCCAGAATTTGCCCGATGTTGGAGGCTGGGCCGTTGGTGAGCATGACCACGCGATCGCTCAGCAGCAGCGCTTCATCCACATCGTGAGTCACCATCAGGCAGGTGACTTTGCTTTCTTCGCAAATCTGCATCAACTGCTCTTGCATGTTGCCCCGTGTGAGCGCATCCAACGCACCAAAGGGTTCATCCAGCAGCAGCAGTTTGGGACGAATGGCTAGGGCACGGGCGATCGCCACCCGTTGCTTCATGCCACCCGACAGTTGAGCGGGTGGTTTATCCACAGCATGACTTAGACCGACCATTTTAATGTGGTGGTCGATGATGTCTTGCCGCTCAGCCGCCGGTAGGTGGCTCAGCACTTCATCCACTGCGAGGGCAATATTCTGCCGCACGGTCATCCAGGGCAACAGTGAATAGTTTTGGAACACCACCATGCGATCGGGTCCCGGCCCTGTCACGGGCTGGTCACCTAGCATGACAGTGCCTTCTGTGGGGCGATCGAGACCAGCGAAAATATTCAGCAGGGTGGACTTACCGCAGCCAGAGTGACCAATGAGGGAAACAAATTCACCCTCTTTCATCTCTAGCCCAATCCCTTCTAGGGCGACATAAGTGCCGCCGCCCGTTAGGGGAAAAATCTTATCAATTTTATCGACAGCAACGTAAACAGACATGGCAGTTAAACTCAGTTACTCGGTGGACAGGTGAACAAAATTAGAGCGATGCGTCATGAGTCATCGGTGATTGGAAATGAGCAGCCAATTCAAAACTCAAAACTTCTAACGTTCTACTTTTGCTCTGCTGGCACAACCAGGGTCGCGATAAACGACACAAGCCGATCAAGCACTAAACCGACCAAACCGATATAAACCAGAGCGATGATGATGTCGCCAATTTTGTTGCTGTTGTAAGCGTCCCAAATAAAGAAGCCGATCCCAACACCACCGACTAGCATTTCAGCCGCAATAATCGCCAACCAAGACAAACCAATCCCAATTCTTAGACCGGTGAAGATATAAGGAACAGTAGCGGGGAAGACAATCTTCGTGAAGTACTTAAACCTGGACAGTTTCAACACCTTCGCAACGTTGTTGTAGTCTTGCGGAATTTGGCGCACACCCACAGCCGTGTTGATCAAGATCGGCCAAACAGCGGTAATGAAGATCACGAAGATCGCTGCAGGTTCGTTCTTTTGAATGGCTGCAAGTGAGAGGGGTAACCATGCCAAAGGCGGAATCGTCCGCAAGAGTTGGAAGATGGGGTCAAGCGCGCGATACATCAAGGAACTAACGCCAATGACCATACCCAGCGCAATACCCACAACGGCAGATAAGAAGTAGCCCTGAGCAACCCGACCAAGGCTCGCAAGTAGCTGTAAACCCAGCCCCTTGTTGATGTCGCCTTCGTCATAAAACGGATTGAAGATGAGCTTGCGGATATCTGGGTCGGATGCCATCTGTAGGGGCGAAGGCAAGGTTGCGCTTTCACCTTGTATTCTGACAAACAGTTCCCACAACGCTAGCAAAACGAAGAGCGCGATCGCTGGCGGTGTGATGTTCTTCAGAATATTCTGAACGTGATCCGGCTTAAACGGATTCTTTGCCGGAGTTGCAGCATTAGCAGTCATTTGAGTCTCCCTATCTTTGTGTTGCCCGTATGGTCTTTAACGTAAAAAATAAAGGCGTTGCTAAAAACGCCAAACATCAGTCACCGTTGCGAATGCTGCGACAAACACGCCACTTGCCTCGTCATGTGGCTGAGTGAGCATCACCCACTCAGCCACACCGGATCGACTAACTTTGGTTGCACTGTTGACAGCCCACGAGTGGGCTGTAGAGATCCCCCCTAGCCCCCCTTCAAAAGGGGGGAACCATCCGGAAGTCCCCCTTCTTAAGGGGGATTTAGGGGGATCTCCGAACCTTTCCTAAGCAACCTTCTTGACTTTGAGCGCCTTCAGATAAGCTGAAGGATCTTTCGGGTCAAACTTGACGCCATCGTAGAAGGTTTCAACGCCGCGAGAAGTCTCGGTGGGAATATCCGCAGCGGCAATACCGGCTTCTTTCGCCGCTTCTTTCCACAGGTCTTCCCGGTTGACCGCATCCACAATTTTCTTGGTATCAGTATCACCGGGCAGGAAGCCCCAGCGCACATTCTCAGTCAAGAACCACAAGTCATGACTCTTGTAGGGATAGGAAACACTGCCCTTGCCATCCTTCCAGTAGAGCGGTCCCTTGTTCTTGTCTTTGACATCCGGCTGACCATCGCCCATAGCGTAATTGCCTTCCATGGGGGGCAACATCAAGTCAGCTTTGACGTTGATATACTGCTTCTTCGCCAGAATTTCCACCGCTTCCTTGCGGTTCTCAGCAACATCCAGCCACTGTTGGGCTTCCATGATTGCTTTCAACAAGGCTTTGGTGGTGTTGGGGTGCTTGTCTACCCAGTCTGCACGCATCGCAAAGTATTCTTCGGGGTGAAATTCCCACATCTGCGCGGTCAAGATTGCCATGTAGCCAATTTTGTCTGCCAGAATCCGGTAAGGCCATGGGTCGCCGGTGCTGAATCCATCCATCGTACCAACTTTCATGTTGGCAACGGTCTGAGCCGGTGGGATGACAATCAGCTTGACATCAGTGTCGGGATTAACGCCCAGGGAACCCAGAAAATAGCGAATCCAAAGCTCCTGGTTGGATTGGGGGAAGGTGTGTGCTGCCGTAAAGGGCGTGCCAGCCGCTTTGAGGCTTTCGATATAAGCCTTGCCTTTTGCTTGACCATCTTTCATGTTGAAGCCTTTGCCAAGGTGTTTGTTGGCAATGGCAATCCCATTGGCGTGGGTGATCAACTGCGCCAAGGTGTACATCGGAATTTTCTTATTGCCCTTGGTGATTTTGCCTTCCGAAATCAGGTGAGGCATGGGCATTTGATATTGCCCACCATCGATGCCGCCGCCTTCGGTACCGATTTCGGTGTTGTCCCGCAGCACGCCCCAAGAGGATTGCTTGATGACCATGGCATCCTTCACCCCATGCTTCTCAAAAAAGCCTTTTTCTTTGGCAATAATCAGGGGTGCCGCTTCAAAAATGGGGATAAAGCCCAGACGCACCTCGGTTGTTTCCAATCCGCCGCCACCACCCGTCGCTGCGGCTGGGCTAGCAACTGGACTGGCACCACCGCTAGTTGACGGAGCACTGGCGCAACCCTTGATCGCCGCAGAACCCAGCGCTGCCACCCCGGCAGTATAAATAAACTTGCGTCTTGAAAATTGAGTCATGGAATCTCCTACCAGCCCGACATAGAACTGCAAACAAAAAGGGGTTAAGACAAAACTTTCAGGTTCAAGATGAAACCATCAACCGCATGAGACCGTTGCCAGGTTGAGCCACCCGCAAACACCCAAACGCTGAGGTTTACCCCCTAGAAGCAAGTAAAGCGATCAACAAAGATATCGATATTACTCTATTGATTCTATAAACTTGATAGTTAAAACTCTATCCTTAAATCACTTTAATAGCAGAAGGTTAAAAGATCAATTAGATCAGGTATACAGAGTTTCTATCCTATAGATAAAGATTTACTTATTTCGCCTGACTCACCCCACGCAGCAAAGCCACATTTGCAACACGATCGCTACAGAACAATGACTGTAGTGGCACGACATGCCGCTGAAAACGTGTCGTCAACAGTCGTCCTTTCAGTACAAATGTATTAAAATATAGCTTAATTTCTGAATATTAGGTCTGAAAGAGGCTTCTGAAGGGTGATTCGCAAGGATGGTGCGATCGCGCTGGCATGTTGTCAGTCACATCCAGATACCTCATCGAGCGCAAGCGGTTCTACCAGATCGGTATAGCGGTAGAAGATGCTGCGAATCTGCTCAGAAATAGCGCGATAACCTTCAAACCGAGGTTTCACAAAGATCAGATGCGGGCAGCGCTGCACAGCCGTCCGCGAGGGCATTGCTGAATGAATGCCATACTGCCGTGCTTCGTAGCTGGCTGCTGCAACGGCACCACGCTTGTTGGAAAAACCGCCGACCACCAGAGGCTTGCCCCGGTAATGCGGATAATCCCGTTGTTCGACGGATGCAAAATAGGCATCCAGATCGACGTGGATGACTTTACGCTGCCCAGTCATAGCGCAATCAACGTACAGATGTTCTAGCTATAGCCGATCTTCTCTCTCTTCTTCGACACGATTCGACACGAATGGAGGCACTTTCAAAACTGATCGAGTCATCTGCTGCTCAAGCCGTGCAGCCCACAAAATTACATCACAAGAAACAGATAGTCACACACATTGAATGTTCAGAGAATAGACTGATGCCGAATGCTTCCAGCCGTCAGCAAGCGTCAGGCTAAGAACGTTAAACTACTGAGTTGACAGCGGCAGTAACGCCATGATGAAAATGACAGATAGGGATCAGACAACTATTGTCTCAGCCGAGCCTGAACGCTGGGACGCGATCGTTCACCGCGTTCCCAGTGCGGATGGAACCTTTCTCTACGCCGTTAAAACCACCGGCATTTATTGCCGCCCGACCTGTGCCTCGCGGCAGCCCAAACGCGCTCACGTCTTATTTTTTGACCGTTGTGACGAAGCTGAAGCAGCTGGTTTTCGCCCTTGTAAGCGCTGTAGCCCTCGCTCCATCTCGCCACAGCAGCAACAGGCTAAAGTCATAGCCGCAGTCTGCCAACAGATTGAAGCATCGGAGACACCGCCTTCTTTAGGCGTCATGGCACAGATGGCAGGGCTGAGTGCCTCCCATCTCCAGCGCGTCTTCAAAGCCATTGTGGGCATTACCCCCAGGCAATACGCGGCTGCCCATCGAGCTAACCGCATCCGACAACATTTACAGGAGAGTGCAACCGTGACTGAAGCCATCTACGAAGCTGGGTTTGAGACCAGCAGTACCTTCTACGACCAGTCGGCGGCTTTACTGGGAATGACCCCGTCGCAATACCAGAACGGGGCAAGCGGCGTTGAAATTCGCTATACCGTGCAGCCCTGTTGGTTGGGCTTGATCTTGGTTGCAGCCACAGCCAAAGGCATTTGCGCGATCGCCTTGGGTGACACGCCTGAGGCACTTACAAAGCAACTCCGGGTTGATTTCTCGAAGGCACGGTTCTGCGAGGGCGATCGTGCCTTTGAGCACTGGGTTACGCAGGTGCTCAGCCTTATTGAAACACCCCAACAAGCGTTTGACTTACCCCTCGATCTTCAGGGAACCGCCTTTCAGCAGCAGGTTTGGCAGTCGCTGCAAACCATTGCACCAGGCACAACGGTTAGCTATGCAGAAGTTGCCCAGAAAATCGGCAAACCTAAAGCCGTACGGGCAGTGGCAAATGCGTGCGCCCATAATCACATCGCCGTTGCCATTCCTTGTCACCGCGTTGTGGGCAGCGATGGCAGTCTGAGAGGCTATCGGTGGGGGCGCGATCGTAAACAGGCTCTACTGGACAGAGAAGCCACACTGACCGAGTAAAAGGCTGCCTCTTTAGCTGTTGTGGCTGGTTGGTTGGGTTACTGACTCAGGTGGTATACCGGTTAGCACAGTCACTTGTACCAGGGAGGCGATCGCGGCTTCAATGCGTTGCCACCCGGCAGGAGACGTAAAATCAATCCCTAGAAATGTAGGGCTAACTTTGGTTCGCAAGACTAGATAAACCAGCCCTGCGATCAAAACGGCACTGATCGCAGGTACGTCTTTGTCTGGTGGGAACGAACACGTTTGTTCTAAAAATTCCAGGCTTTCAGTTGCCATACGATCGCGCACCTGAGCCAATGCCTGGGTTAGTTCATTCCCTTCCAGCAACTCCCAGCGCAGAATCTCTTGGGTAACGGGACGCTGTTGCAAGTCATGTAAAAAGCGAGTGAGCAGCAAAAGCATCCACTCATCCAGCGATTCTGCCCCCGCAGTGCGTGTATCCCCGATTAAGGCGTCAGCCGTGAGCCAGTAATCACCTTCCCTGGCAAAGGTTTGCAACAGCGAGGGTAAATTCTCAAAATAACGGTAAATCAAAACCTTATCGACACCGGCTTCACGGGCGATCGCGTTGACCCCAAGTTGCTGAAACCCCGACTCCGCCAATAATTTGCCAACCGCTGCCAAAATACGAGCCTTCGTTTCTGCTTTGTCTCTTACCATGTCTCATCGCTCCACTTGTCACCAGCTAGTGACTATGATACGTTGTCACTTAGCGGTGACTTCGAGGGCGAACGATGGAGAAGATTAGCTTTGAGCTGGAAGTGTATTCATTTCACATCGACTTCATCGGCCATGTCAATAACATCGTCTACGTACAGTGGATGGAAATTGGACGGACAAAGCTACTCGAAGCGATCGGTATGCCAACGCAGGACATCTTTCAGCAAGGGTTTGCGCCTGTTCTGGTACAAACTAACATCACGTACAAGTCACCACTGTATTTGGGCGATCGGGTGGGGGTCGAGCTGTGGCTTTCTGAATTACGACAGGCCTCTGCCGTCATGCAATTTCGCTTTTACAACCAACAGCAAACGCTGACAGCAGAAGGTTGGCAAAAAGGCTTGTTTGTCGATCGCGACACCATGCGACCCAGACGCTTGCGTTCCGAGGAGCGTGCTCTGTTTGCGACTTATTTGCATTCAACCACGGCAGTCATTGAGATGGCGTGAGTCGCAAGATAGCACTCTAGGCTAGAAGACCGTTCACAAAAGGAAATCAAAAACGGGGAACGGCTCCACCATCCGGTCACAAAAAGGGCTTAAGGCTCGATCAAGCAAACTTTGAACCCATTGATATAAAGTTAAAGATTTATTTGGGTAATTTATAGTGCGGCCCTCTTGCCGGCGGTGGCACAGCCTCTCCAGAGAAGAAACGAGGCATCTGTGGTACGCGCACGCTATGCAAACGCACTACAGCGATGACCGGATTTAATTTTTAACTTCTATCAACAATTTTTTCTCGTTAGTCCGGCTTGCCAAGCACGAGCAAGTGGTGCCATAAGCGAGGGCTTTTCAACTATCCTCTCAAACCGTGATCCGAGTTATAACCCACATGCCTTGAGAAAGATTTTTTTAGTTTACAAAGAGCTTTTCAGTTAAACGGCTGAGTACAACCAACGACAGTAGCACTTGTACTGACTTTTTTCAGCATTTGTACTGGTATACTTTTATAATGCGTTGGGTATGATAAGAAGTTTAAAGATTCGGTAAAACCTTGAGCCATTTCTTGTCAAACGATAAGTGAAATGTGGACGATGGACGGGAAGAGGCCGCAATCCAAAGGCCGCAACCAAACGGTGCTAAACCCATGCTGCACGATCCACGGGGAGTGTAGCAGAGAGTTGTTTTTACATCTACCAGAGCCATATCTCAAGTGACCATCAAGTCTCCCAATCGCCTAGTACTTACAGATTGCTCAGACTTGATACGCTCTCACTCCTTCGTATCTACCACGCTTTGTTTTCATCGGTTGTGTTGCTCAAGTTGAAGCTAAGTTGCTGCTCAACACCAATGCTTGAACAACACTGGGTCATGGAAGCACATACACTCACAGATCGCGCTTGCCTTATAGGTAAGGGTTTCGTTCGCACACAAGCAAATTACAGTGTTAGCGCATCATCTTGACAACGCCGCTGAGGTTTTTTCTCCCGTGGTGCATCTAGCTGAACTTGAGGTTATGGGGCAAGCAGTCCCATCCGTTCACATTCGCTGTCGTAGGCAGGTCTCCTGCTTTCAATAGCTGCAAAAAAATAATTTGATTATTCTTCTAGTGTAGAGGCTAGTGGTCTGTCAATTAATTGTTGACGGGTCACAAGGGGGTAAAGTTGAGAAGGATTCCCTTGCCTTCAATTGAATGACG
>NZ_PVWK01000048.1 GCF_003003795.1 Stenomitos frigidus ULC18
CAGACTCATAT
This sequence comes from Stenomitos frigidus ULC18, assembly GCF_003003795.1. Classification (GTDB taxonomy): domain Bacteria; phylum Cyanobacteriota; class Cyanobacteriia; order Leptolyngbyales; family Leptolyngbyaceae; genus Stenomitos; species Stenomitos frigidus_A. The sequence goes on from NZ_PVWK01000048.1 coordinate 12, forward strand.
GCCTGCAGGTGCTATGGAAACAACCACCTTATTGTCTATTTTCTACGGCTGATAGATCAGCCCTGCTATCGTGAAAGGCATGATTGGGTGTGGTTTAGCCAGCGATCGCAGCCACTTTTGCTTTCGCTTTGCGGGGTTTGCGAAAGTGTTGGCGCATCTCATCCACCAGGGGTTCTAAGCCATCGGTCTTCTGCCCGGTGGTTTTGGCATAGTTATAGACGGTCAGTGCTGCGGTGTAGGCTTCGTTGCCCAGCGCCATGCAGGTATCATCCACCAGATCTTGCAACTGCACGAGCGAGAGCGACAGGGACGATAAATCATCAAACAACTGCACATCCTTTCGCATCTCTGCGACATCAAACGAGCGTGGCAAAAACTCGGCATTCTTGCTTGCCATATCCAATGCTTTGTTGACGAAGGTGCGGCTTTTGTCGCCCATTTTGGGGATCGATTTGCGTTCCTCTGCCATCAAATCAACGAGGAAGGGCAGGCGATCGCGGATCTGTTCCAGCGCCTGAGCAATGGTGGCGCGATCGTCGGGTGAGAGAGTAGCACTAATGGGATTCATCGGTACGGCGGGTGAAGCACCCGTAGAAGGGATAATTCTAAGGTGCTAAAGGTTACGCGCTATACGCAAAGGGTTGATACCCCTCAGGGGGAGAGAAGGGAGAGGGCGGAGGGGAGAGGGGAGAGGGGAAAAGGGGAAGCAGGGCAAACGGAGGGGGCAGGGGAAGCAGCAAACTTAGGATGGGCATTGCCCATTTTTCTGACCTTGTTATGCTGTTGGGGTAGAAAAGATGTCAATCCATTCGCCCCCTTTGCACCTATGGAACCAATTACAACCTGGTCGATCGCTACAATTGCTACGATCATCGCTACGAAAGGTCTGGAAAAGTCTGGAGAGAAGCTGGGAGAAGGCGTGATGAAGCTGGGCAGTCATCTGCTGTCGCTGCTGAAGCAAAAGGCACCAGAAACGGCGACTGCGATCGAGCAGGCACCTACACAACTGGATGAGCAACAGGCGACAGCCCTGAGCCAACAGGTAGAACAGGCGGCGATCGCTCACCCAGAGGTGAAACTGGCGGCTGAGGCACTGGCGGCGAACCCGGAAGCACGGCAGATTGTAGAGGCGCTGGCAGCAATGGCAAAGGAAAATCAGCAGGGGTGGACGATCGAGAATTGGAAGGGCATCAACATTAAGGGTGGCGAAAACACGATTTCCGGCAATACGCTGAACTTTTAACCCGTTATGACGACTGAAGATTGGCGCGGGATTAACTTCAAGGATGTCAAGGACGGTGGTAATGTCCACATCCACGACAACACCTTTGTCTTTCAGGAAAAAGCTGCCAGTATCATCCTTGACCAGCAACCGCCCAACGTGGACACCTTCCAGGGACGGGAGGCGGAGCTTGGGCAGATTCAAGCCTGGGTGCAGGATGCGTCTGTCCGACTGATTGGGATTACGGCATCGGGGGGCTATGGCAAAACGTTTCTGGTGGCGAAGGCGTTGACGCAGGCTGAGGGGGTGTCGTTGCCGCTGTGGATCAGCTTTAACCAGTCCTATGCGTTTGCGACGTTTGGTCGCTGGTTGCTGCAACAGTTTGGGCAGACGGTGGATGAAAAGCTGCCCGATGAGGCTCTGCTGCTGGCGGTGGTTGAGCAGTTGTCGCAGCAGCGTGGGTTGCTGGTGATGGACAACCTGGAAACCCTGTTGAATGAGCAGGGGCAGTGGCAGGAACCCGTCTATGGAGCCTTTTTTCAGCGCTGGCTGAGTCATGGCAGGCAGTGCACCATCCTCGTGACCAGTCGGGAAGGCTTTTCGCTGCCGGACAATCAGCAGGGGATGAGCCGCTGGTATGCGTTGCAGGGCTTGACCACCGACGCAGGGGTTGCACTCTTAAAGGAAAAGGGCATCCGGGGAGAACGGGCAGACCTGGAGCGGTTTGTGACGCTGGTGGATGGACACCCGCTGTCGTTGAGCCTGACGGCTGGATGGTTGCTCAACCCCAAAAAGAACGTGGCTCCAGACGTGACCTATGCGCTGAAGCAGGATGACCTCTATCGGTTTGAGCAGATTGTGGGCGACCACCGGGGCAACCCGGATGCTAGCGTGGGGCGCATTTTGGCTGCGAGTGTGGCACGGCTCACCCCAACGCTGAAAACCCTGTGGCACGCCCTGAGCGTATATCGACTTGCCTTTAATCGGACAGCCGCGCAAGCGATGATGGCAACCGCCACCCTGGATGACCTGTGGGAACTGGCGCGACGCTCGCTGTTACAGGAACAGCCCGTGGAAGGAGCCGTAGAAACCCTGGAGGAGCGATGGCAGTTTCAATTCTTGCCCCTGGTGCAACGGTTTGCCCAGCAGCAAGCAGGCGCTTTGACCGAGGCGCACACCCAGGCGGTTGCCTACTACCGCTCGGTTGCCCAACCCGAACCCTGGCAACAACTGGCAGATGTCACCGCCCACCTGGAAGCCTTTCACCATCTGTGCGAACTGGGGCAGTACACACAGGCTTATCAGGAAATCATCCCCTGCAACAATTTCCTGGATTTACAGGGATACAACCCGGTACGCCTGGAACTGTATGGGCGACTGGTGCAGGCATGGCAACAGGGAGACTGGAACATTGAGCAGACTGAAGATGTAAACGCATTGTTGGGAGCCATCCTTAACCAGGGAAATGCCTATAACTCCCTGGCACAGTATGCTCTGGCAATGGACATCTATCAATCGCTATTGACGCTTGCCCACCAAATTAACTATCAATTTTACGAAGGAGTCGCGCTGGGCAATCTGGGACTGGTCTACCTCTCTCAAGGCAATTATGGGGAGGCCACCGATTACTTGCAGCAACTACTCACCATTGCGCGGGAGATTGGCGATCGCGCGTCGGAAGGCAAAGCACTGGGCAATCTGGGACTGGCCTACCTCTCTCAAGGCAATTATGGGGAGGCCACCGATTACTTGCAGCAACAACTCACCATTGCGCGGGAGATTGGCGATCGCGCGTCGGAAGGCAAAGCACTGGGCAATCTGGGAGTGGCCTACCTCGATCAAGGCAATTATGAGGAGGCCACCCATTACTCGCAGCAACAACTCACCATTGCGCGGGAGATTGGCGATCGCGCGTCGGAAGGCAAAGCACTGGGCAATCTGGGACTGGCCTACCTCGATCAAGGCAATTATGAGGAGGCCACCGATTACTCGCAGCAATGGCTCACCATTGCGCAGGAGATTAGGGATAAACATAGCGAAGCAAATGCCTGGTTTAATCTGGGAGAAACGCAGGCAAAGCTAAAACAACCATTACAAGCAATCCAGGCGTACGAAAATGCCCGGTTGCTCTATCAACAGATGGGATTAGAAAGCGATGTTCAAGACTGCGACCAGGAGATTGGCAGGCTTTCAACTCCGCCGATTGACAATCTTTCCACTCCACGGCGCGGTTGGCTGAGCCGCTTGGTCGGTTGGTTGCTGCGGGTGGCGCATTGGCTGTGGGGGAGAATGAAAAATAGGGGGTAGGGTGTGGGGTGTGGGGCGTAGGGCGTGGGGTGTAGCGAGTCGTTACGGTTGGTACACTGGTTTCAGGTTGATGAAGCGAAACGCTTAAAGGAAAAATGATGCCAGATAGCGTTGCGTTGCAGATTCCGTTTACGTCACTGATGGATGCGATTACGTCCTTAGGTCTGGAGGAAAAGCTGAAGCTGCTAGAAGCACAGATTGCTGAAGCAGAAGATGACTTGCTGGAGCAAGATCCAACGGTGCTAGCAGACGTGGCAGAGGCGCGGAGAGCCTACAGAGCAGGAGAGTATCAGACGCTTCAGGACTACATCGCCGATCGGTCTGCACAAGCCTCATGAGCTACACGGATCACTACTTGCTGAAGACTCTCGTCTACCAGGAGCTAATAAACTAAAAGGGGTTGACCATGAATACCGCTCTTAGAAACCCATCATCATTGATTCACGAAATTCAGCTTGAAAAAGTTGGCGACTGGAATTTATTCAAGTTCAGTGAGTCCCTTCAACTACGGATGGAGAGACTTCTGGAAAAGAAGAAAGCAGATCAGCTAACGTTGGACGAAATTACAGAGCTAGAGGCGATCGGGGAGTTAGACCGCATTTTTACCCACATCAATGCGATGCTTGCAGCTCAAAATGCCAATTAATGATGCCATTAAACAGGCTATCCGCGAGCGCGCAAGCTACTTATGTGAGTATTGCCATTCACCAGAACGGTTGAGTGCAAATCGCTTTACCGTTGATCACATCATTATCCATTCAGGGCATTACACCCATTGGTCGAGCAACCTGCGTCCGTCTTGATCTGAATGATTTACGTTATCCAGATCATGATTCTATTTAAGAAGCAAGACGCTTTTGGCTTAAAACGGGGCTACATCCTCCATCCAGCGATCGGTGTCAGCGTTGAAGTCGTGGTGGTGGGCACTGCAAACCCTACTGCTACTGCTAAATCGTTCGGTATGAAAGAGAGTGACAATGAGCGTTGAATATACCAACCGAAGAGGCAGAAAACACTACCTTCACGAAGGGAAAACCAAAACGGGTAAGCCCAAGTATTTCTTCTCCATGAAGGCTGAAGGCACCCTGTTAAACGCCATTCCTGACGGCTATGAAATTTATGAGCATCCCAGTGCTCAGGTGTTTTTGCGGAAGATCCCGCCTCAGATCATTACGCCCGAAGAGGTTGCGATCGTCCAAGATGGCATCAAAAAACACGCCAAGCTTGACTACTTTATCGTGGATGTGAAAGACAACCAGATTGTGGTCTATCTGTGTGACCAGAATGTGGATGCGCTGATGGAAATCGCGTTACCTGTCAGCAGTGCAGAAGCCGCCAGGATGAGAGCAGCGCTGGTGGAGTCTCTCTCCTACTCGCCCATGATGCAGTTTGTGCTGGAGAGTACCCAAACTAGAGCCTTTGTCGTGGAGCGATGGTGTTTTCGAGGGTCAGTGGATGATTGGATCGCGCTGGATCGCTCCACCGACCTGAACGCACTGGTCAAACAATACGGCCAGCATTTGGGCAAAGAGTCGTTTTATGACTTGATGCCGTAAGGATAGGATGGCGATCGTGCAAAAACTTAACAGTTGCCGTTTCTTAGAGACTCCTCAATGCCAACGCCGATCAATTCGTTGTGGAAAATAACGCGATAATTGATTTAGTCTCTCTTCAGTGAGGTTTATCCTTGTGACTGAACTGCTGGAACAAGCGATTACCCGGTTAAAAGCCTTGCCGAAACATGAGCAGGATGCGATCGCTGCATTGATTCTAGAAGAGCTTGAAGATGAAGTCCGATGGGATGCAACATTTGCGCAGTCTCAGGACGCCCTTGCTCAGCTTGCAGCCGAAGCGATGGCAGAGTATCGTGCAGGCAAAACTCAAGCGTTAGATCCAGAGCCATTGTGAAGTCACGCACTACATCACAATTCCGTAAAGCCTTTGCTGCCCTCCCTGAGCAAATTCAAGCACAAGCGCGCGAAGCCCATCGCCAATTCAGGCGGGATCCCAAGCATCCAAGTTTACGCTTCAAAAAGATACACTCAAAGCTGCCCATCTATTCAGCTCGAATCGGTAAACGTTATCGAGCAATGGGACAGTTGGACGAAGGCACAATCATCTGGTTTTGGGTTGGTTCTCATGCAGAGTATGACAAGTTGCTAGCCCATTTGTAGTGGTACAAAATAAGCCGTCGATCGATGCTTTATCGTGGTACGCTCCACTTCTGTTCATTCTCAAACTCAACTCTGCTCTTACTCTGAAGCTAATAGTTGATGAGCAATTTGGTTGTGTTTTTCTACCAACGTGGGTAGTTCGATCGTGGTTAACTGTGCCCGATCGACTACTTTCTTCCCATTAATAAAGCTGTAATCAACCGCATCAACCTGACAGAAAATCAGTGCAGAGACGATATCGTGCTGGGCACCAGAAAACTGGTGGCGATCGACGTTAATGGCGATAAAGTCGGCGGACATGCCAGGGGCGATCGCGCCAATATCGTCCCGACCCAGTACTCTTGCACCTCCTAGTGTGGCAACTTCAAGAATCTGTCGCGCTGACATCACAGTGGGATCGCAGTCGCGGACACGGGCTAGCAGGAAGGCGATCCGGGCTTCTTGCAATAAATTGCTGGTGTCGTTGGAAGCAGAGCCATCCACACCAATCCCAACCGGAACGTTATGATCCAACATCTTGCGGATCGGCGCGATACCGCTGGCAAGGCGCATATTGCTACAGGGACAGTGGGCAACGCCGGTACCCGTTCTGCCAAACTTGACGATCGAATCGTCGCTGAGTTGCACGCAATGAGCGTGCCAGACATCCTCGCCCAGCCACCCAACAGATTCCGCAAAGTCACCCGGAATCATGCCAAAGTTTTCCAGGCTGTAGGTGACATCCGACTTGTTTTCTGCCAGGTGCGTATGCAGCCGTACACCGGGATACGATCGCGCCATTTTCGCCGACTCGCGCATGAGGTCGGGCGACACACTGAAGGGCGAACAAGGAGCCAGCGTCATCCGCAGCATGGCATGACGGGAATTATCGTGGTGTTGCTCAATCAACCGCTGGGAGTCTTTGAGAATGTCGGCTTCTTTTTCCACCAGCGAATCGGGCGGCAAACCTCCCAGACTTTCGCCAACGCTCATGCTGCCACGACTGGCATGAAACCGTAGCCCGATCGCCCGAATCGCTTCAATCTCGTCATCCAGCGTGCAGTCATTGGGATAGAGATAAAGGTGATCGCTGGCTGTGGTGCAGCCCGACAGCATCAACTCTGCAGCTGCCATTTGAGCGCTGATGTAAACGCCTTCTGACGTTAGCTTCGCCCAAATGGGATACAGCGTTTGCAGCCAGTTGAATAAGGTACAGTCTTGCGCCGCCGGAATTACCCGCGTCAGCGTTTGGTAAAAGTGATGATGGGTGTTGACAAGACCAGGGAGCACCACATGCCTTCCCTGCAAATCCAGCACGTCGTCGGCGGTTTGAGGCAGTTCGTCGGTTGTTCCGACCTGCTCAATCACGTTATCTCTGACCAGCAGCGCACCATTGCGAAGCTCGCGTCGCGCTGTATCCATTGTGACCAGGGTATGAATATTTTTAACCAGTAGTGTAGGCATAAAATTTACAGATCTTAGATTAATTGCTGCAGCAAAGTGTACAGGGAGTTGGGTGTAGAGGCGGTATCCCAAGTACCAATGCGCAATCGCCTCATAGCCATCATAAAAGCCGCACCGTAACGTTTATACTCGCTGATGGTGACAACAAAACAGCATCACAGTCTCTAGATCGTTTACCTAGATCGTTTTACCTCATTGCTGTGGGACACAGTGTGAAACGATGACAACCTTTGGCTAAGCGCTCATTAACGGCGATCGCTTGCTGCAGCAACGGCGCTACTACTAGCGAGCAAGGCTTCCAACGCGAAATCTCTGCGCTGCTTTTACGTTCTGAGCATAGAATGACGCGGCCTGTTCACCCCGTCCACATTCCTGAGCAAACGTGATGAGATGATGCGCTACTAGCCCAATGTGGATCAGGTTCTCAATTTTGCCCGTTTTCAGCTTCGGTGCGGCCATTGCCCAAAACGTCTTGCGATAGTTGCTGAGTATACCAATCCGCAAAATCAGGTTAGCCATAATCCATAGCCCTTTGCGGATATTTTTCTTCGACAGGCGTTCTGGCGTTAAAGGGCGCTTAATGCGATTGCGGAAGGTGTGTTCCATATTGTATGCAAACCGCTGATAGAGAAACTCCGGCTCATAGGCAGTCGTAATGCAGCGTCGCCACAGTTCCACCACATCCTCGTAGGGCATGAGAAACTCCACGTTGGACTCTCGCTTTTCGTCAAAGTTAAGCCGTCCTTCGGCTTCTAGCCTGCGCCACAAAGGAGTACGGGGCAACGCATGCAACAGATTAATGGTCAGCATGGGAATGTTAGACAGGCGGATGAATTCCAGAATGCGATCGCCCGTATCCGGTGTATCCGTATCTAACCCGATGATGATGCCCGAAACCACTTCCATGCCGTAGCTATTAAGGGTTTTAATGGCATCCAGAATAGACATCCCACCCATCAAATTCTGCTGCTTCGAGATCGATTTGAGCGCATCGGCTTCAGGTGTTTCGATGCCGCAGAAGACCGTACAGAAATAGGCCTCGCGCATCATTGCCAGCAGTTCTTTGTTCTGCGCCAGATTTAGTGTGGCTTCACAGGCAAACTGGATGGGATAGCCGTTCCGCTTTTGCCAGTCGATCAAGTGAGGCAAGAGCTTCATGGCAGCGCGTCGATCGCCCACAAAGTTGTCATCCACAAAATACACGGCTCTCAGATTGCCGGACGCTAGCATGGCATCCAGTTCAGCCGTAATTTGCTCTGGCTCCTTCAGGCGTGGATTGCGTCCGTAGAGTTCGGGAATATCGCAAAATTCACAGCGGTAGGGACAGCCGCTAGAGTACTGCACGTTGCCGATGAAGTATTTGTTGAGATCAATCAGGTGATAAGCAGGTACAGGAAACTCACTTAGCGGCAGTCGCTCAGTCGTCTCAAAGCGGATCTGCTGTGGTGGCCGATCGGTCTGTAAGTCCATGTACTCAATCATGCGATCGGTCGCATCGCCCAATTCTCCAAGGTGCAACAGGTCAAAATCGGGATAGTACTCCGGGCAAGCGGATACCGAAGGCCCCCCGATCGCTGTAATTTTGCCATACCGATGCGCCATCGCGTTGATGTGATTGATCTGCGATCGTTGAATATGCATCCCGCTCACAATCACCACATCTGCCCAGCGATAATCGCCTGGTTGCGCAGACCGAATATTTTCGTCAATGAAGCGTACTTCCCACTCTTGAGGCAAGTAGGCAGCGACCAGCAGAATCCCCTGCGGTGGCATGAATGCTTTTACCCTGCCTAGCAGTGGATACGCATTATTAAAAGTGCCAAAAGACGGGCTGTACTTGGGGAACACACAAAGAATACGGCGCTGGCTCTGGGGCACATAGCGCGGCTTTCCGGGCACACTTTCAGGAACAGGTTGCTCAAAGTCCTTTAATACAGCAGTCATCAAGCTTCCTCCCAGTTTTCACCTTGATGACACTGTAGAAGACGATGATGGAAGATTTCAAGAGTTACCGAAGGTATTCGGTTTGAAGCCTCGCCAGGGAGAACGGATTTTGGCAGCGGTTGTCTACCTGTGACCAGGCGGCAAGTGCATCGTCAAAAGGCGCCACCACGGAAGAGGAGATAGATACCCCAGGAAGCAGCGATCGCGCCGAGAATCGTAGACCAAACGGGATGTCCACTACGGCTCACGCGTCCGCCCGGTGTACGAATCGTATCCACATCAATCCAGGGGGTTGCGCCATGTCGAAACCAGCCAGTGACCACGATCGTTTGTCCTAAGACATCGGTTGGACGAACCGCTTGGGAAAACAAATTGCCGATCGGCCCCCAATTTGACAAGCAGTGGAGTCGGACAATCCCTGTGGTCGTTCGCAGCAGCAGATCCTGACTGAGCAGGTTGCTGATTTCAGCACGTCCCAAAAATTGACCCTCTAGCTGTACGGTCTGCCCATCAACGGGCACAGGATCAGCAGGCTTGAGTAAATCTACCAGCGAATCGGATGAACCAGCCGCTTTGGTATTCGAGAAGGGCACGTCCGGGAACAGTGGATTGATGCGAATGAAGGTGCCAATGCTGAACCCCACCAGCGGGAGCCCTCGCAGCAACGCATGATCGCCATACATCCACGACAGTTGGTTAATCCCGGCTCGCCAACCAACCCAGCCCAACGTGGCAAACAAATAGGCCATCGCCAACCCCAAGACCAGTCCAAAAAACGGTGCACCTTGCAGCAACAGCGTTCGCCATTGCTGGGATGTCAGTCTAGTTGACCGCTGGCTGCTGACTGCTGACCGTTCAATGCCCCATTCCAGTTCCGTGTCCAATTTCCAATGCCGCGCATAATGCGTCAACAGATGCAGTCGATCGCCCGTGGGGGGATGCGAATTATTGATTGCCAACCAGTGGCGATACGGATTTGTCCGCTCCCATTCCAGCACAGACTCGATCGGCGCATGGGGATAAACGCTGCCCAGCGTCGTTGCCATGCGGTATCCCAATGGTGCTAACAGGTCAAACCCTTCCAGCAGATAGCTGGTTTGCTTCTGGGTCTGGACGTCTTTTGCTGTGCCGATCGCAATTTTCAGCAGGGCGCGAGTCAGGCCGTTGGGATTCCCCGTCAGTTCAATCGCCACGCGATCGCTGTAATACACCCGTTGGCGAGACAGCCAGAGTGCCACCCACCGCAACAAGGCATACACACCGTAGTTAATGGCAGCCAAAACGCTTGCTGACACCCGTGAAATGGCTGCTTGCTTGCGATTACCCCAAGCGCTCACCAGCCAGTAAACGGTATAAGGAATTTGCAGCAACACCGTCACTAGTGACAGCAACGGCACATCCCAACGGGAAATATGACCGATTTCGCTGGCATACACGGTAGCAATTTCATCGTCAGCCAGTTGTTCTAGCAACCCTTGACTGACGACAGTACGCGTGACGTGGGGCAGACAGCCGTAGCTAAACGCGATCGGGGCAGCCGTTGGCAACACGCCCAAAGCTGGTATTGGAATGTGCTGTTGACGGCAGAAGCGTTGGAGGGATTGGGCTGTTTCAGGGCTGTAGACTGCCAGTTTATGCAATGACAGCGGCTGCAGCCCATAGCCAACCGTAAGCAGCCCATCCAGCAACCAGCGAGAGGCTACAAAAAGTATGCCCAGGAAGACGAGAATGGACACAACGGGCGGATGGAACAATTCGCGCGACAAGCCGAGGAAGGGGATTTTGGTCAGGGCAATACTGTAGTAGAGTGCGGCGTTGTACACGATCGTCTGCACCATCCAGAACAGCGCCACTGCCGTGCCAGCCTGCAACAGCAGCAAACGGAACAGCTTCACCTTACCGATCGCTTTACCCTGCTTGAGCCGTCCAGCCTGTCGCCAGGTTGGATAAAACGTTGATTGATCCCCCCGAACAGCTTGTGCCGGCTTGTCACTGGCTACTGCTTGGGCTTGCGATCGTGCGCGTCCTGAAGCAGCAACGGGCTTTGATGTCCTGACTCTCCCAATCATCCCTTCAGACAGAATGGCAGTTTCGTCCACACTTAACGCCTGCCTGCGAGCCGTGACACCGTTGCCATCACTGGCTGATGCTGCAGACTCTGATGCTGCCACAGACTGAGTTGCTGCAGTCGGCTTAACCGGCTGGTCAGCCCCTTGCGAAAGGGGTGCGTCAAGCTCCCATGAAGGACGGCGATCGCCAGTAGCATGAAGATCCGATAGCGTCGAGGGATCAAGTGGCGTAAAGCCCGTAATGTCATCCGAGGCCAATTGAGCACGTGGAGCCACAGCAGCTTGAACTGCATCGGTTTCCGTACCCACCGCCTCAAGCTGGTCTCCAAGCTCTGGATGGCGTTCTGTCAGGCTGATCAGCGATCGTTCTGCCCACGCGCGGAGCTGGGGATGATCACTTTGACGCAGCGTTTGACAAAGAGCAGCTGCACGTAAAGGCTGTCCCGTACGGGCGTAGGCAGCGACCAACCCCAGCTGCGCTTTCACTGTGAGGGCGTGATCAGGGGGAAGAGGGATGGCTTCCAATTTCGCGATCGCGGTCTTGTAATCACCCTGCTTGAGAGCCGCGAGTCCGGCTTCCAGATCGGGGAAGTCTTGGGCGATCAATGACGGGTCAGGAACCGGAGGCATAGTGCTGCTCCTACTCGAAAGAGGACGGTAGATTGCTTGAGCGCTCTGTAGCCCTTCTAGGATAGCTTCATGAAGCGTCTGGTTCTCTCCCAGAAACTACGGGGGCGATCGCATTCAGTTGTAACTCCGGATGGTCTGCCTGCACCTGATTCATATTCCATTCGTTACGAAATAGCAGTACAGGACGGTTCCACGCGTCTTTTGCTGTGACCGTGTTGAACAGGCGACCCACCTTTTGCAGCGCGTCCCAGCCGCCATCGACCCAGCGAGCCACGCTGTAGGGCAACAGCTCAAGCTGCGTTTCGACGCCGTACTCATTCTGCATCCGAAATTGTACGACCTCAAACTGCAGTTGCCCCACTGCAGCCAGGATCGGATCACGCTTCGCTTCATCGGCAGAATACATAATCTGTACCGCGCCCTCTTCCTGAAGTTCTGAGACACCTTTGCGGAACTGCTTGAACTTGGATGGATTGGGATTCTTGAGGTAGGCAAAGATTTCGGGCGAGAAGCAGGGAATGCCTTCGTATTCCAGTTTGGAACCAACGTAGATCGTGTCACCGATCGCAAACACGCCGGGATTATTCAACCCGATCACGTCACCCGGATAGGCTTCTTCGATGACTTCCCGATCCTGGGCAAACAGCTTTTGGGGACGCGACAGACGCACCGTTTTCCCAGAACGGGCATGGCTCACGGTCATATCCTTCTCGAACCTGCCGGAGCAAACGCGGACAAAGGCGATGCGATCGCGATGCTTTGGATCCATGTTGGCTTGCAGCTTGAAGACAAAGCCTGAGAACTCTGGATAGGTCGGCTGAATCTCGCCTTTGCTGCTGGCATGGGGACCTGGTTTAAGGGCGTAATCCAAAAAGGCATCAAGGAAAAGCTCCACACCAAAGTTGGTCATCGCACTGCCAAAAAACACAGGTGTCATTTTGCCGCGATGTACGAGATCAAGGTCTAGCTCTGGTCCTAACCCTTCGATCAATTCCAGGTCGTCTTTGAACTGGTAGTAAAGGGACTGCTCCAACAACTGTTCGATGCGTGGATCGCCCAGATCAACTGCCGTGTCGATCGCCTCTCGCTGACCGTGAGCACTCCGCTCAAACAAATGCACCTGCTGACTGCGACGGTCATAAACCCCCTTGAAGCGATCGCCCATCCCGATCGGCCAATTCACGGCATAGGTCTGGAGTCCCAACTCCTGCTCAATTTCATCCAGTAGATCCAGCGGCTCACGTCCAGGGCGATCGAGCTTGTTGATGAAGGTAAAAATCGGCAAGCCTCGCATCCGGCAAACTTCAAAGAGCTTGCGCGTCTGCGGCTCTAACCCTTTGGCGGCATCGATCAGCATCACGGCATTATCAGCCGCTGCCAGAGTACGATACGTATCTTCACTAAAGTCCTGGTGTCCGGGGGTGTCCAGCAAATTAATCTGACAGCCGTGATAGGCAAACTGCAACACCGTCGAGGTGATCGAAATCCCCCGCTGTTGCTCCATTTCCATCCAGTCTGAGGTCGCATGTCGCTGCGCCCGTCGTGCCTTCACGCTACCTGCCTGGTGAATGGCACCTCCATAAAGCAGCAGTTTTTCAGTCAGCGTCGTTTTTCCCGCATCTGGGTGGGAAATAATCGCAAAATTGCGCCGCCGCTCGACTGCTGTTTGCAGTTCAGCCTGGAGTTCTGTAGACATGCGTTTACGGGAGAGGGATGAAGAGAATGAGTCTGATGAGGACTCTGATAGCAATACTTTAACGATAGCGGCAATCGTCAGAGTGTAGGGAGTAAAATGGGCGAGCGATTACTTACGACCTCTGAACCCCATTTACTCACCTCTAGAGACGCGATATGGACGACTTTAGTCAGCGCAAGCTCTTATCTGCCGCCTGTCACGGTGCGATTTTCTTTAGCTCCACCATCGTCTCGATCGGCATTCCGATCGCCATCCTACTCGTCTCGGATGATCCGGTGGTGAAAGAAAACGCGAAAGAATCCATTAACTTTCATATCAATCTCTTTCTCTATGCGATCGTGTTCATCATTCTGATCTTCGTCGCGATCGGCATTCCCTTGCTCATTCTGTTGGGCATTGCCAGCCTTCTCCTACCCATTATTGCGATCGTCCGCGTTGCTACTGAACCGCAGACGCCCTATCGCTACCCCTTTATCTTGCGCTTGCTATAAACGCGGATGGTAAAGGAGGTTTCATTGCTATCGACCCGACTTGTACAGCAAATGCAGTTCGTCATTGAGGTTGACAAGCTCAAGCAAGTGCTACGGCAGACCTTATTAACGAATGGCTCCCGCCGCGAAAACAGCGCCGAACATTCCTGGCACATTGCGCTGATGGCGATCGTTCTCGCCGAATATGCTCCTGCTCCCATCGATATTTTGCACGTCATCAAACTACTGTTGCTGCATGATTTAGTTGAAATCGATGCTGGGGATACGTTTTGCTACGACGAGCAGGGGAACCAGAGTAAAGCCGATCGAGAAACGCAAGCCGCCGATCGCCTGTTTGGATTGTTGCCACCTGATCAAGCGCTTGAATTTCGTCAGCTATGGGACGAGTTTGAAACGCAAGCAACCCCTGCGGCAGGGTTTGCGGCGGCAGTCGATCGACTCCAGCCCTTGCTCAATAACCAGCAAACGGGTGGACATACCTGGAAACTGCATGATGTGACGAGCGATCGTGTGCTGCAGCGGATGGCTCCCATTCAGACGAGTGCTCCAGAACTGTGGGCAGTCGTGCAGCAGGTCATTGACGACTGCATCGCTGCTGGCTACCTAAAAGAACCCGTGACGGAAGAAGTCGCGATCGGTGATCTGAATGCGTCCGTACCCTAAAAACTGACCATAGGGTTGCTCCCCGGTTGGGTAGGCCGTCACACCATAGAGATAAACGCCCCCAACGTCTGGGTTGCGCGTAGCATAGAGCCCGATTCTGACCACACTGCCTGGCGCGACTGGTTGATCAAACGTGACGGTAATCGCGCGTGTTTTAGGGTCTTGAGTGACATCCCTGAGCGGCAGTTTACTTTCACGATCGTGCGTTTTGGCGACTACCTCCGTTTGACTGACATCAAAGCGGGCGCGATCGGGGCCATCTTCCGGTGCAATCATGACTTTTTGCAATGACTCCCCCGCATTCTCAGGCACAGTCAGCGTAAAGTAGTACGTTGATCCCCAAAAATATGCCGTCTTCTGCGTGGCGGTTGCCCCTTCAAACCGGGGTGGCTGCACGAAGTAGGTTCTGCCATCCGCTAACTGCACTGCCTGTGCCGACAAGCCGATACCAGCGGTTGTCCACAGCACTAGCGCTGCACTGAAGCACCATTTGCCGATTTTCATCTTGCCCTTTTACCTCGCTACTGGGTGGCAACATTCACGCAGAGCACCCACCTGTAATTTGTACCCCAAGACGCTGTACCCAACTGCCTCATAACGAAACTAAGAGTTTAGACCGCCATCGTAGATTTGGATGCGTCCGTAGCCCAAAAACTGCCCAAATGGCTGATCGCCTGATGGAAACGCTGTTACTCCATACAGGTAGACACCACCAAGATCTGGATTGCGGTTGGCGAAAAGTCCGATCGTCACCGTTTTACCGGCTGCGATCGCTGGGTCAAAGGTAATCGTAATCGCTTGCGTCTTGGCATCTTGAGTTACGGTCTGATGAGGAAGTTTGGTGCCTTCTCGATCGAAGGTTCCTTCAAACGTCTCTGTTTGGTCGAGGTTAAACTCCACGCGATCAGGTGCCTCTTGAGGCGAAATGACGATCGTTCGCAGCGGTTCGCCTGCATTAGCAGGCACTGTGAGCGTGAAATAATAGGTTGATCCCAAAAAACGGGCTGCTTTTTGAGTGGCTACAGCACTTTCTAAGCGTGGTGGCTGCACAAAGGACGTGGTGCCATTGGCTAATTTCACGGCCTGTGCCGAAAGACCCACTAGCCCAACAGTGCTTAAAGAGAGCGCTATTGCGGTTGCCAAGCGCGACTGCCAATTCATAACCGATGTTCCATTGTGTATACGTCTGTTCTAGCAGGTTCAGACGAAAATTGTCGTCCCACTTTTTGATGACGCAAGCAAGGGTAGAGGCACTAAAAAAGCCAGGGCTAGCCCTGGCTGTTCTGACAAATTTATGGATGCGGCTAGCGATCGACCGATCCCATCACGACGTCAACGCTGCCCAAAATCGCGAAGATGTCTGCGACCTTATTACCTCTCACCAGGCTGGGTAGCACTTGGAGATTGTTGAAGTCGCCGGGACGAATCTTCCAGCGCCAGGGGAAGACATTATCGTTACCGATGATAAAGATCCCCATTTCGCCGCGTCCCGCTTCTAGACGGACGTAATGTTCGCCTTTCGGAATCTTGAAGGTAGGCGCAATTTTTTTGCCGATGTATTGGTAATCAAACCCGTTCCATTCTGACTTGGGGCCTGCTTCCATGCGCTTCGCTTCCAGGTTCTCGAAAGGTCCACCGGGAAGACCCGCGATCGCTTGCTGAATGATCTTGATCGACTCGCGCATTTCTGCCATCCGCACGGTGTAGCGTGCCAGACAGTCGCCTTCGGTTGCCCAGGCAACCTTCCAGTCAAAATCGTCGTAACACTCGTAGTGATCCACTTTCCGCAGATCCCACTGCACACCAGACGCGCGGAGCATAGGCCCCGAACAGCCCCAGTTGATGGCTTCTTCGCGAGTCAACACACCCACCCCTTCTAAGCGGCGGCGAAAGATGGGGTTGTTGGTGATGAGCCGTTCGTACTCATCCACGACGGGCATCATATAGGTGCAGAAATCTGAGCACTTATCGACCCAGCCATAGGGCACGTCAGCCGCAATCCCACCAATGCGGAAATAGTTGTGGTTGACCATGCGATAGCCCGTTGCTGCTTCGTACAGGTCAAGGATCATTTCGCGATCGCGCAGCGTGTAGAAAAACGGGGTCTGCGCGCCAAGGTCAGCCACAAACGGGCCAAGCCACAGCAAATGGTTCACCAACCGCGCTAGTTCGAGCATGATCACACGAATATAGCTGGCGCGCTTGGGCACTGGCACATTGGCTAATTTTTCGACCGCGTTGACCGTCACCGCCTCATTGAACATGCCGCCGTAATAATCCCAACGGCTCGTATAGGGCACGTACATGATGTTGGTACGGTTTTCAGCAATCTTTTCCATGCCCCGATGCAAATAGCCCAGCACAGGCTCGCAGTCGATGACATTTTCACCATCCAGCGTCACAACGAGCCGAAAGCAGCCGTGAGTCGAGGGATGGTGAGGGCCCATGTTGATCACCATGGGCTCGGTCTTCGTCTCGATCATTGTCATAGCTGGACAATCTCCCTCTGCGGTTGAATTAGTTTTTAGCTTTTAGTTTTTGGTTGTTAGCGAAGAGGATGTCCAACAACTAACAACTACCAACCAACAACTTCATTGACGCTGCATTCTCTTAGATTATACGGACTGATTGGCGGGAGAATGTGTCAGAGCCAACTGAGATTGGTATCAGGCTTTGAAAGGAAAACGATAGAGTAGGGTCGAACGCTCTTCATCCATTCCGTTGCATGGCACCCGTACAAGACTTATCCCAAGACGCACCCGACCTGCCCGATCCGTCGCTGGAGACGGCATTCGTGCATATTTCTGTCTTAAGTCGTGAGGTGCTTGAGGGCTTAGCGATACGATCGGGTGGGCATTACCTGGATGCAACCGTGGGGGGAGGCGGTCACAGTGCCTTGATCTTGGCTGCGGCACCGGATGTACAGGTAACCGCGATGGACCAGGATGAGCAGGCGATCGCAGCCGCTCAAACCAAACTGCACGAATTCAACGGGCGCGTCCAGTTTCAACGTACGAACTTTGCCACGTTTCAACCCGGTGATCAGCGCTTTGACGGCATTTTGGCAGATCTAGGCGTCAGTTCAGCGCAATTCGATATCCCCGATCGCGGCTTCAGCTTCCGCCATGCCGCCCCGTTGGATATGCGCATGGATCAGCAGCAAGACCTGACTGCTGCAGACATCATTAATCATTGGGACGAAGTGAAGCTGGCAGACATCTTCTACACCTATGGCGAAGAACGGCTGTCGCGACGGATTGCCCGCCGCATCGTCGAGCGACGACCCTTTGAAACCACAACGGAACTAGCAGAAGCGATCGCCTACTCTGTGCCCAAAGCCTATCGCTACGGACGCATCCATCCCGCCACTCGTGTCTTTCAAGCCTTGAGAATTGCCGTCAACCAGGAACTGAGCGTGCTGGAAACCTTCATCGATCGCGCCCCTCACTGGCTCAAACCGGGCGGTAAAATCGCCATCATCAGCTTCCACAGTCTCGAAGACCGCATTGTCAAACATCGCTTTCGTGAGTCAGAGTTGCTGAAAGTGTTGACCAAAAAGCCAATTTTGCCTCAAGAAGATGAAGTAGCGGAGAATGTGAGAGCGCGATCGGCTAAGTTGAGGATTGCGGAGAGAAGGGGGAGTGGGGAGTAGGGAGTGGGGCGCTAGGAGTCAGGAGTCAGAAGTCAGGAGTCAGAAAGTAGAAGAGGACAACCCAGGCTCGACGCTTCGAGTTCCAAGTGCCACCTTCCGAGTTCCAAGCTCGACACTCCGATTCCAAGCTCGACACTCCGAGTTCCAAGCTCGACACTCCGAGTTCCAAGCTCGATATTCCGACCTCTAAGCTCCACCTTCCGAGTTCCAAGCTCGATACTTAAAACTCAAAACTCAAAACTCAAAACTTCCCTTCCTCCCCATGTCCAACCAATCAATCAATCTCGACGACCAGCTTCACCGCTACTTACAGTCGGTTTCCTTGCGAGAACCAGAGATTCTCACCCAACTTCGGCAGGAAACAGCGCAGCACTCCATGAGCCGGATGCAGATTTCACCAGAGCAGGGGCAATTGATGGCGCTGCTGGTGCAGTTGATGGGCGCGAAGAAAACGCTAGAGGTGGGAGTCTTTACAGGCTACAGTTCCCTGGTCGTGGCGCTGGCATTACCAACCGATGGCAAAGTCGTCGCCTGTGATGTGAGTGAAGAGTATACGTCGATCGCCCGTCGCTATTGGCAACAAGCTGGAGTCGCCAACAAAATTGACCTCCACATTGCCCCCGCACTGGAGACGTTAGATGCACTGCTGGCAGCAGGACAGGCAGGCACGTTTGATTTTGCGTTTATTGATGCGGACAAAAGCAACTATGACGGCTACTACGAGCGATCGCTCCAACTCGTGCGATCGGGCGGACTGGTGGTGATCGATAACGTCCTCTGGTATGGGCGGGTCGCCGATCCACAGGTGCAAGACAATAGCACCAACTGTATTCGCGCCTTAAACGAAAAGCTACATCAGGACACGCGAGTGAGCCTCAGCATGGTGCCAATCGGGGATGGCTTGACGTTAGCTAGGAAGAATTGAAACCGTTCTAACAGCATCACCGACGATCGCATTCAAAACGTCATTGTTGGGACTTGAGGAGGCAACGATCGCGCTCAGCCTATCATCCATCACACTCAATTGATGGACAGATGGGACTCCGAGGTTCATCAATCACACTCCAAGTGTCATCATTGGGTTTCTGAGAGCCATCGACAACATTCCAGGCGTCATTAATGGTATGCAGACATCTCATCGTTGGGATCTTGAGACCCAACGATGAGACTCCGAGAATCATGGATGGCACGCGACAGTGCATCGCTGGGATCTTGAGAGCCAACGACGACACTCCGAGAGTCATGGATGGGTTGCAGAGAGTTATCAGTGGAACTCTAAACGCTATTGACGGAATTCTGAGTGTCACCGTTGGGGTTCGTAAGTAGGAAGGCACAATTATTTGTAGGATGGGTAAAGCCGTTCCGGCATACCAGAAAAGCGATAGCGTAACCCATGCGGGCGTTGGGTTTCGTTCCTTAACCCAACCTTGTATCTTGAGCCTTAGGCAACCCGTCCCAACCTGGGTAGAAAATACCGCTTTATAGCTTGGGTGCCTGTATTTTTAAGAAGAGCGTGGACATCCAGTTTAACCAAGGTGCTTGACACCGTATGGTAGCCACCGGAGCAACGCTGTCAGCCCAATGATCCAAGCTCGAACAATCGCTAGAGGGCGAACCTCGTATTCGCAAGGACGAGTTGTCAAAGGGACAAAATAACTCAACCTCAGCCTAAACGATGACACAAGAAAAAACATGGGTCGGGATTGATGTCAGTAAAGACCTGCTCGATATCTCCGTACTACCGCAAGGGTTGACCTTACAACAGCCCAATCGCGAAGTCGGCGTACAAGCTCTGATGGAACAATTACTTCCCCTTGCACCGACTTTGGTGGTGGTGGAATCCACTGGGGGATTAGAGCGATTGCTGGTATCAGGTTTGCAAGCCGCAATGATTCCAGTGGCAATCGCCAACCCGCACAAAGTCAAAGGCTTTGCAATCGCGATCGGCAAAGCCAAGACAGACAAACTCGATGCTCAGGTCTTTGCTCGCTTTGCTCAGAGTGTGGCACTCAAACCCCAGCCGGTCGTTCCGCCTCACGCTCAACAATTGAGTGATACCAAATCTCGCAATAAACACTACAGATACGCCCTCACCCTAAATCCCTCTCCCACAGGAGAGGGACTTTGAATCCGGCTCTCTTCTCCCAAGGGGAGAAGGGTTGGGGATGAGGGCAAGATCTATAGCCTTTACTAATTGATTTGGTATGACTGGGTGCGACGATGGCAGCAGTTGGTAGCGATGCAAGTCGCGGAGAAAAACCGCCTCAGCCGTGCTGCTGAGAGCGTGCAAACCGACATCAAAGATCATATTGAGCAAATGCAGCAACGGATTGAAACGCTCAATCAGCAGATTCAATCCCTGGCGCAGCAGCAACAGGATTGGCAGCGTAAGGATGCCATTTTGCAGTCGGTCAAAGGGATTGGCAAAGTCACCGCTGCCCTGTGTCTGGCAGCATTGCCAGAACTCGGAACACTCTCTGAAAAACAAATTGCTCGCTTAGTCGGGGTTGCTCCCATCAACCATGACAGTGACAAACACAAAGGCAAGCGGATAATTGCGGGTGGGCGCACCTCTGTTCGCTGTGGCTTCTATATGTCCACGTTGGTGGCAATTCGCCATAATCCAGTCATTCGGACATTCTATGAGCGGTTACTGGCAAAAGGAAAGCTCAAAAAGGTTGCTCTAGTCGCCTGTATGCGGAAATTGTTGGTCATCCTCAATGCCATGATCCGCGATAACAAATCCTGGCAAGCGTCTGCTTAGTCAAGCTCATAGTTCACTCTCATGAGTAATGCTAACGGATGACCAGCACCGTCATTTTGTCGTGAGCGTTAGGAGTGTAGAAAATTTTCTCTATTCCTCTTGACTTTCAAGACAATCGCTACAAGAGCGGCGATCACTACTTAAGTTTATCCACCTCGCCTCAATATATCAGGATGTGCCACCGAACTCCTAATAGCCAAATTTACTGCGAGTTTTCTTTGAGCTTTGATGCAGCTTGTCGATAATCGCTTTTACATAAGGTTTTTCGAGTTCAGGAATACCTGCTGCTGTAGTATCAAATACACCGATCTCTGCTCGTAAAAACTTACCGATAACAATCTGCACATTTCTAATCTCGACCCATCGCTCGTTTGGTAAGGGAATGTCATGGTACTGCTCTAGCAAGTCGATCAAGTAGTGATGATAACCCCACACCACTTTAGCCGTCGTTCGAGTGAGAAAAATAGCGTGAGAAGAAATCCAACTGTCGTACTGCTTCTGAAGTTCAACAAGTTGTTGCTTGCTTGGGAAGTCGTACTCAATCACATTGTTAAAATCATTAAGTGTTTTGAAGAGAATTGGATAACCCTCAAGCCGTTTTTCAAATAGCGATGTTGTGTATTTCTGCTCTAATTGTCCAGCGAGTTTTCGGAATTCAGTACGTGCTTGATACAGAGCCACAAAGGAAGAAGCCAGTAATGTGATTAATCCGGACACGATGGCTATTAACAATTCCGGCTTCATAATTATTTGCCTATATATCTTGTCCTACCTTAAAACTCAGCTTAATACTAGCTGCCTCACCAGGATCTTACAGTACCGCCACTATCAGCAACTTAAGCTGCCTAACGTTGCCCATCACCCGCCGCTAGCAACCTTTGCTTCATAACCGATCAACTTTCGGCGATCGGTGTGCACGGGCGTTGTTGGACTGCAACTTCTGAACATCCTTGGAAATAGCAGCTACTCACACGGGCAATGATCGTCTAACATGGCTCTGAATCATGCTTTGGAGGCGAATGAGGACTAAGACGGCAGTCTTCACCTTAGGCCGATCGCTCGCAAACTGTTACCTTAAATTGAACCGCGTCAAAGCAGCCCTCACAGTCCATGCAGTCTTTACAGCAACTCCTTGATTTCGATCGCCTGCATGTTTGGCACCCCTATGCGGCCATGCCCAGTCTTCTACCTGTGTTTCCAGTAGAGTCAGCGCAGGGCGTACATATTCAGTTGATGGATGGCCGATCGCTGATTGATGGCATCTCTTCTTGGTGGACTTGTATTCATGGTTATAACCATCCCCGCTTAAACCAGGCTGCCCACGCGCAAATCGATCGGATGTCACACGTCATGTTTGGTGGTCTGACCCACCAGCCAGCAGTGGCTTTGGCACAGAAATTGATTGCCCTGACGCCAGAGGCACTCCAGCAGGTCTTTTTTTGTGACTCTGGCTCAGTAGCGGTAGAGGTAGCCATGAAAATGGCGGTGCAGTATTGGTACAATCGCGGTTTGCCGCAGAAGCAGCGTTTTCTCACCATTCGTCATGGCTACCATGGGGACACCTTTGCCGCAATGTCGGTCTGCGATCCGGTAAATGGGATGCACCATCTTTTTCGCAATCTGCTGACCCAGCAATATTTCGCCGAGGCACCGCAGCTTTCGGTCGATCGAGATTGGCAGGAACGAGATATTGAAAGCTTTGCAGCATTGCTAGCCGCTCACCACGATCAAATCGCAGCAGCCATTTTTGAGCCGGTAGTGCAAAATGCTGGGGGGATGCGCTTTTATCATCCAGAATATGTGCGACAAGCCAAGGCGTTATGTGAAAAATACAATGTCCTGCTGATTTTAGATGAGATTGCTACGGGGTTTGGCCGTACGGGCAAAATGTTTGCTTGTGAACATGCAGCGGTGTGTCCAGACATTCTATGTGTGGGCAAGGCGCTGACTGGCGGGTTTATGTCCCTCGCAGCCACTCTGACGACGCGGGAGATTAGTGAGAGTTTTGCAGCGGGTGAGGCAGGGGTCTTTATGCATGGCCCAACGTTTATGGCAAATCCCTTGGCCTGTGCGGTGTCTGTAGAAAATTTAACCTTGCTGGAAAGTTATGATTGGCAATCCACTATCCAAACGATCGCATCCCAGCTCAAAGCCGAGTTAGAACCTTGCCGGAGTTTGGCGGCAGTGAAGGACGTGCGGGTATTAGGGGCGATCGGGGTGGTGGAGTTACACGAGCCGGTGAATATGCCAGTGATCCAGCCACGCTTTGTAGAAGAGGGGGTCTGGTTACGTCCGTTTGGGCGACTGATCTACACAATGCCGCCTTATATTATTCAACCCTCAGAACTCACAGCCATTACTCGTGCTATTTATAAAATCGTTGCTCAGCTTTAGCTTGACAGGTGCATTGAATTTAATACGCCTGTTCAAGGTCGAGCTTGACTTTCAAGCTCTCAGTTACGGTAGTTGCCACAGCCTAACGGTGAAGTTGTGCGGCGGCAGATAACCCTCGTGACCCAACAGATAGCCTCTGCTCTGTTCCAGTTCAGCGCAATGTTATGGGGTGATCTCTGATAGAGGCTAATACCCTATCATTTTAGGCTAATTTTCAGACCAAAATCTTCCTTGAGGTGTAAAAGTGCCTCTGCATTCCCGCAAGCATCGTCTAGGGCATTGTGTGTATGCTCTGTTTTTCTCAGATGCTTGAAGTTCACAAAGGTATCTTTAACTAAACCTTTATAGAGAGAACCCAAATTGCTTGATGTATATCCAAATGGATTCTTCCCACAAAAATGATGGAAGTACCAATTAATAAACTGCCAATCAAAGCCGTTATTATCTGAAATGAAAAATGCCCTTCCTGAGCTTTCAGCTTCAATCCATAGCAAGAACTTTTCCATTACTGCTTGAGGCTCCTCAAATGTGAGTGTCTCCTCACGCGTAAAACCACTGATTTGAAGAGCTTCTGGAATCCACTTCTCTGAAATTGGTTTAAGTTGTGCGTAAAATTTTTTGCTTAGCGAAGGCTCTACAACTACAGATCCAAAGGAGATCATTGAGTAATCTCCTGGAATTGGACCATCAGCTTCTACATCAACCATAATGTAGCTCATTTGAATACCCTATACAGTCACACAGAAACTTGTGAACCTCAAAGCAGTTTGAGCTGAATAAATCGGCTGTAACTTTCCTGATTGATAATCTTACCCAATCATTCTAAAAGTATTTGAGCCTGATAGATCACTTTAAACTACCGTCACCATCCAAGATTGAGCGGCATAACGGCTCGCTTGAGCGGCTGCAAGTAATCTTGGCACTATACCAAGTCTTTCGTCAGTCCGCTCCAAGCTAATTGTTATGCCGTGGTTTAGCGCCGCAGTGCTTTCAGTCCAAGATTCGGAAATAACTGACTGGCAACCGCAAACTGCACCCAAGCAGTTGCCAAGGTTTCTAAAGAACGAGCCACAATTAACATTCCTGCGTCAATGGCTTCATAATCACAGTCCTCAATTAGTTGAGTAACCGTCTTCTTAGCATCTGAATCATTGCCGCAATAGAAAATGCTAGGGCGATCGCCCCCAAAATCCCTTGACTCTGAAGCAATAATGTCTGCAAAGGTGATGTTGAACGCTTCGACAACGGCTGCATTCGGCGCAAGTTGTTGTACTCTTTCGGCAACAGAGATTTCTAAATTTGTTGCCAAGCCAATCGTCTGCCCGGTAAAGTCTGGTTGTAATCCACTGACGCAAGTGACCACAATTTTACCATCCAGAGAACCGACCGCAGACATGACCTCTTCAAGTGCCGAAACTCCTACCGCCAGCAAAACAACCTGGCTTTTTGCTACCGCTTCTTTCATATTGTCAACAGTCGCTTGGTTGCCCGCTGCAACTGCAAGCTGTTGAAGTTTATCTGGATTTCTGGAATAGGAAAAGACAACCTCATGCCCAGCTTTTGCCCAGAGTTTGCCTAAACCGCCACCCATATTTCCTGAACCGACGATCGCAATTTTCATTGAAAACCTATACTGCTGACTATTGAGTTGAACTGGGTAACATGGTCGCCACTGCTTTTTCAAGCGCTTTTGGATCACTGAGCAATTGCGCTGCCATTTGTTTTGCCTGCTCACCAGGGTAAACTTCCTCAGCGCTATCAATCACAGCTTTTAGAGCATCGCTAACGACTTCTTCCGGCGACACTTTTGGGTCAGGATAGGATTTACCCATGCCGATATCAATGGTTGCAGGCAAGACCGCAATGACCAATGTTCCTTGCGCTGCCAACTCTGCTCGTACTCCTTGGGTGAGGGATAGCGTTGCGGCTTTGGATGCACTGTAGCTGCCATTGAAGGGAAGATTGACTCGCGCCACCATCGATACCATATTGACAATTGCGCCACCGCCATTATGCTTCAATACGGGTGCAAAAGCACGACACATCATCAAGGTTCCAAAGTAGTTAACGTCTATCTCCATACGGGCTTGAGACAAATTAGGCGCAGCGATCAAGCCCTGATTGAAGCCAACTCCGGCATTGTTGATCAGCAAGGTCACGTCTGGACATTGTGCGGCTGCCTGATTGACAGAATGTTCATCTGTAATATCGAGGGGAATGGGAATAACGATATCGGGATGGTCTGCTACTAGCGCTTCCAATGCCTTGGGGTTGCGGGCACCCGCATAAATTTTGGCAGCCCCTTGCGATCGCAACGCGTCAACATAGTATTGTCCTAACCCTCCATTTGCCCCAGTGACCAGAGCAATTGAATTTGCAATGTCCATGATTTCTCCTAAATAATCAAATGCCTGCAAATGCTGCCATCATACCGTCGGCACAATAAATGTTACGCGCTTGCTCTCAAGAGATGGGTTTGGATAAATCTTGATCTGTTTTTACGCTACGGTAAGTAAACTTCCATCCAGCACTTGTTTTCTTCAACTTTTCATGGATTCTTGCAGAGCCAAGAAAACCACCCGTACTCGCATTGATGATGTAGAGATAGGCAATAATTTCGGCGCGATCACCATTCACATGAACAATAGGATTGTGAACATAATGGCGCGTTCCACCATTGGCAGATGTTTGTGCATAAAACCCGTTAAACCAGGATTTGTAGGACTCCAGGCTATCCGCAGAACCAAAGGGTGTTTCAATGAGCACCTCATCGCTCCAGGTCTGAATGTTCTGCTCCAGGTCCCCAGAATCAAATGTTTGCTCTGCAATGTAAAGCGTTGTCAGAATATCAATCCGTTCGTCCATTGGTTAATCTCCCGTACTTCTAATTAAATCAAAAGCCCACAAAATGCTACCATTCACTTGAATGGTTTGTCCGCTCGCCCATCGTACATCCTTGAGAAGATAACAATGTAATCACATTTGCGATATCGTGCAAGATCAATTGAGTGAAGGGGGCACAAGTTTCGGTGCAAGTTCCGGATCGGGCAGCATGGGTAAAGGCTCTTCAGAAGTTGGCATATCTAGATTCTGCGTGTAAATCACTTGATAGAGTTGGGGTTCTGCCTGAACAACAAGTCCTTGGAGACGCTTTAAATGGTCGGCAAACTCAGGGCTATTTCGCATCGCGACATAATCGTCTACTGATGCAAAATTAGCGTAGTTGGCGGCTCGTGTGCGATCGAGACTAATGTGCAGATTAGCTGTATAACTGCCTGAAAATTGACCTTTCAATCTCTTATACTCGGCAACTTGAGTAGAAACAAACAGCTCAGTTTTTTCAGGATCGAGTGTAAATATATTGATGAGAACAATCCCATCGCCGACTCGGATAGGATTGACCGGGAATCCATTTTCTAATTGCAGATTATCCATGAATCTATTCCTTTAATTTGGGTTTGAGTTAGATGATTTATGGGCTGAACGCTTTGCCTCAGGAGGATAAAGCCAAGGCTTAAACAATCGCGTTACCTGAGGCATGATGACCCAAGTCATCAACGGCATCATGATGGCAATGCTTACAAGTGTTGTTAACCAAGCAGGGAGTCCATTTGTGATGGGTTTCAACAGAATCGGCATCAGAGAAATGACTGGATAGATACCGATCGCGCTGACTATAGCGGTTTTCCATTTAGGGGGTGGGAGTGCATTTGGCACTTCAGGTAGCTCGAACCATGCTTCTAACCCATTGACCCGCAAAACCTTTGGAGCACCGATGGTGAGTGCATCTGCCCTAGCAATCCAGCCCTGACAAATGGGAGATTCTTCCCACTCTTGCAAATGAACAAGGGTGTCGAAGCGCAGAATCAGTTGCCATTCACCACGCTTCGTTGTGGGATAGAGAACTTCACCTCCCGCATAGCCCGGAAAAGTACTGGCAGCCAGAATGACACCTCGCACAGCTTCTTCAAATGCAGCTTCATATCCCGGCTTGACGTGCCGGGCGATCGCCACAACTCCTGCAGGAGACTGCATAATTGTCTCCTGAACCTAAAGATTCTTATGAGTACCATCGCAGAAAGGAGCATTACCAGTCGCTTTACACAAACACATGGCGACTTGCCTTTGCTCATCGACTTGAAAGGTCACGGGTTTAAAGTCAGTTCCTTTGTGTGAACCATTACAGAACGGTTGATTGTCAGAGAGTCCACAGCTACACCAGTGATAAGTTCCGCTCTCTAAGGTTATTACGGTCGGTTTTCTGTCAAAGACTTTAGCTTCAGACATTGAGTATGCTCGTAATAAATTTGAACAATACCTAAGATATATTTCTACTGTCTTTCTGGGAAGTACTTACTTTTTAGTAAGTATTCCTGGATTCGCTAGGGAGTGATTGTCATGAAATCGGAACAACCTGATGGCACACCATTCGTGCAAGCTACGTTGAAAGTCTTGGGTGGCAAATGGAAGCTCTTAATCCTGTGGCATCTGAAGGATAAGGCAAAAAGATACAGCGAATTGAAGCGGTTAATTCCTGAAATTACTGAAAAAATGATGATCCAGCAACTGCGCGAACTAGAAAGTGATGGCATTGTTAGTCGCAACACGCTTGCTGAGATGCCTCCAAAAGTTGAGTATGCTTTCACAGACTATGGCAGAACAATCATACCTATCTTAAAACCGCTGTGCGATTGGGGCCAGGAACACCTTAAACGGATGGACACGGATGAAGTAGATTGATTTTGTGGAAGTTGCCTTGATTTTCCTCATTGCTCAAAGTGTGGCTATGATAGCTCAAGCAATACTAGCTTTAGAAGTCAAGTGAGTCGGCATAACGGTTCTGGTCAGCGGCGGCAAGTAACTTTCGCCACACCGCCAAAATTTTGATACCGTCCGCTGCACCACAGTTGTTGGGCTGCTGCAACCATAGAGCGCTCCTGCTACTATCTAACCCTTCGATTTTGGGTACAGCCATCTAGCAAATAACTTAGTCATGCGTGGCATGACGACGTAGGTTGTGAGAGACAGCATCACAGAAGTGACAATCAACCCACGCAGCAAGGTCGGAAGTGGCTTGAGCAACGGTTGTAGAACTAGATTTAGTAGATTAATCAGCGGGAAAATCGCTAAAAAAGTGACGACCAACATTTTATAGCGTGGCGGGGGAACGATCGCGCCCTGAGAAGACAGAGTAAACCAGGTTTCTAAACCCGTCAGTGTTTGAAATTGGTTAGAACCACTCGTAAACCGCTTTGTTCGCTCTAGTAACCGCCGCCGAATCGCAGAGTCTTCCCAATGATGCAAGTTACTCAGGTGGTCAAATTTGAAGACGATGCGGTACTCTGGGTTGCTATGGTTGGCAGGGCGAAAAATGTTGACTCCCAAATGTCCCTCAAACCCTTTAGCAGCTTTCACGAGATCGCTCAGAACTTGCTCAAATTCAGCTTCGCAACCTGGCTTTACCTGTTGCAAAACATCTACAGTTACGGGTGGGTCATCGGGTTGGTTCAACGGATTCATAAACAAAAGTCCAGCTAGATGAGTGGTAATCCCTTAGCGCCAATATCAAGACGTACAACTTTGGCAGGTTCAACCCCGGTTGGCAACGATAGAGACATTCCACCATTCGTAATCACGTAGATACTGGTGCGATCGTGTTCTGCGCGACCAAACGCTAAAGCTGTACTCCCTGCCATTCCTTGTTCTGCTTGGGCGATCGTAGTTACTTTACGATCGCGTGTAATCTTAACGACGCTGTTATAGATGTGAGTCGTGCCGTATAAGTTACCGCTGACATCAAAGGCAAAGTCATCCATGTTGACTCGATCGATAAATATTGTGGGTTCGCCAGGTTGAGCATCTGAGACAATAGGAATCTGAACAATATGCTGCTTTTCAGTATTCGAGGCATAAAGCACATCGTTGAAAATCTTTAAGCCATTGACTGCGGGGCGTTCTTTGTCGATAGAGGTTCGAGCAAGGAGCGGGTTTTCTAACCAAATGTGAATCCTAGCTTGTGCTGCGTCTAGCTCCCAAATTGCACCTCGGTAGGAATCTGCAATGAGATAGCGAGATTCAATGAGATGCGTCAATCCATTGAGAAAAGATGCCTCTGGTATTGTAAGCAAGGTTTCTACGACACCTTGAGCCGAGACTTTAAAGATTGTAGACACACCTTGCTCATTCCAGCCGGTCAATAACAATTCATAGTCAGGTAGAAATGCTAAACCTGTCGCTTTGCCTGAAATCACCGCATGAATGCTTGGAATCTGATCTTGACCGATGCGAATGATTTGACCTTCAAAATGATTGGTGATGAACAACGTATTATCGGGCGCGATCGCAATACTCTCCAGAAAAGTGTTGGCTGGAAATTCAGCGATCGCCTGACTTGGAACCAACTCAACCGGAGTGTTAGCAAAAATATCAGGCAAGCCGACTAGAGTAGACATTGCGATCGCTCCTTTACAAGTTGAACTCAAGATGTTTGGCACGAATTTTATCGTGATAGAACAGAATCCGATGCGCTTGGTTTTTAACTTATGCGTTCGTCCCTGCCAGTTCCATTCCTGGTAGAAAACTTGCCATATATTTCTCTACCCCTTTTGGATCAACCAGCAGTTGTGCCGAAACCTGGGTCGCCTGCTCACCCGGATAAACGTCTTCCTCATTCGCCATCAGCGCTTGAAGCGTCGCTCTCACAACTTCAGCCGGGGCGACTTTAGGATCAGGCCACGCCTTAGCCAATTCGGTGTCCACAGTTCCCGGCATGACTGCCATCACCAGCGTATTCTGGGCGGCAAGCTCAGCGCGCACGCTTTGAGTCATAGAAATAGCAGCAGCTTTTGAAGCACTATAAGAGCCGCTGAACGGCAGGTTTACTTTACCAAGGAGGGAGAGAATGTTGACGATCGCGCCACCCCCCTGCTGTTTCAGAATCGGTGCGAAGGCTCGACACATAGATGCCATGCCAAAGTAGTTCACCTCTAGTTCGGCTCTGGCACTTTCTAGATCGGGTGCAGAAATAATGCCCTGATTTAAAGAAGTCCCAGCGTTATTGATGAGCAAGGTGACATCAGAACATTGACCTGCCGCTGCTGCGACCGATTGGGGATTCGTGACGTCAAGTTCGATCGGGATAATTCGCTGCCGATCGAGGGCAACGAGACTGTTCAATTTCTCGATACTGCGGGCACAAACATAAATCTTCGCGACTTTTAACTGAAGGAGTTGTTCAACAAAATGAGAACCGATGCCACCATTTGCACCCGTGACGAGTGCGACTGCATTGCTAACTTCCATGATTGCTCTCCGTAATTTGTCGATCGTTAATTCTGTGAAATAAGTTTACTCTACTGATTCAGTCAGATGAGCGACAAGCTGATCGGGCACTGAAAAGAATGGACAGTGCGATGAAGATAGCTGAAACCGCTTTTGAACACCAGCTCGGCTCAACATCAAGGTCTGAAGTTGATGGCTGACGGTTCGATCTTCCAGTGTTTCGATATAAAACCGGGGCACTGTGCCATATCGGGCTGCTGTCAAGGCAATAGGAGTCGCGAGTGGCGGTACTGGCTCAGGGCGATGCTTCTGTAAGATTAGCTCCTGATATTGAGGCGGGCAATCTGCACCGAAGACTTTCACCACTCCTTCAGGCGCGACCCATGCAGGTGAATAACTCTCTGGGTGTTCCTGCCGCCAGTAAGTTCCCACCAGACTCTCCTGATCTTCCGATGAGAGTTGGTATAAATTCTCTCCATTCTGAGGCAGATAAGCACAGAGGTAAACCAGCGACCTAATTTGAGCGGGAATTGCTTCAGCAACCGCTGAGATCACCATGCCAGCCATGCTGTGACCCACCAGAATAATGTTGTGGCGATCGCCAATCACGTTCAGCACCGCATCCCGATAGCCATCCAAAGACGCATTTTCGGCTGGGGTTGGATCGTCACCGTGAGCAGGCAGATCGAGCGTTAGAACAGTGCTCTCTAATGTTTCAAGCCTGGGGACAACTTCAACCCAGCAAAATTTGCCCATCCAAGACCCGTGAACTAGCACATAAGTGTGATTTGCCATTTGATTCTCCTCGTACAACCTGCACACTATATCTGTAGGATGAGCTTCTGGTTTTGCGATTCCAGACATCACCCAACAGCGAAAGAAGAGTACCACAGTCGTCCCTGTAGTTACCAAATGAATACTAATGAAGGAAGAAATATTAAATACGGTTGTCCAGTTGAGGTGACATTAAGGCGAATCGGCGGCAAGTGGAAAAGTGTGATTCTGTGGTGGCTCCGACATAACCCAAAAAGCTTTGGAGAACTAAAGTCTCTCATTCCTGGAATTTCGTCCAAAGTTTTGACGCAGCAACTACGTGAGTTAGAAGCAGATGGCTTAGTTCACCGAGAAGCCTATCGTGAGGTTCCTCGACGGGTGGAGTACTCTACAACTTCCTTCGGCGAGACACTTACCCCCCTTTTAGAGTTAATGTGCGAATGGGGAAAAAATCAAATGCCGGGATTTCGGTTTGGCTTCCTAGATCTGGCAGGTTTGCGCGTGCTTGTCGTCAGTCTTGACCTAGGAGAACCTTTGCGAATAGAACTGGAGCCTTGCGGTGTGCAAGTTGCGATCGCGACTACTTCAATACAGGCACTCTCTACGTTCGACGAAATACTGCCTCAAGCTTTGATTATTGATACAGGACTACCAGACAACCAAGCCTATGCGCTAATTCGTCAAATCAAGGATCTTGAGTCAGCCCAAGGTCAGCAAATTTCAACGATCGCTCTGACTGCTTCTGCAAGTTCTGGCGATCGTCGGCAAGCGCTTCGCTCTGGCTTCCAAGTTTGTCTGAGCAAACCTGTAGAAATCGCAGAATTGGCTGCTTCTCTGGCAAGTTTAGCTGGATTTCTGAACGAGTAGGGTGTTCTACCTAAGTGAGAGAACTAACTTGACCTTAAACATTTACAGGTAGTCTTGCAGTACAGTCACAGCAGATAACTCAAAGCCGCCCAACGACCGCGCTCAGGGGCTGCCATCAACCTTGAACTCAGCGCCAGCGGCGTTCGTCAGTCCCCTGCAGCGCGATTGTTAGGCTGCGTCAGGTTATTATCGGTGACTGGATTCTCACCCTCCGCAGTCAGGCAATCGATTTTTGACTCGCCAACTCCTGGATGTATTGTCGCAGTGTGCGGGGTTCCTGTCCAAGAATGGCTCGCAGCACAAGCGCATTACCGCCGGGAAAACCCTGTTGATCGTAGTTAGCGTAAATTTTTCTCATGCCCTCGCGGGTAGGTCCATCTGGGATATGTGTAGCCTGTGCCCACTCATCAAAGGTCGGTTCACCCGCTTCAATAGGGTGCCCGATCGCCTCGCTCATCATTGCTACCAGTTCTAGACGGTTGACCATGCCAGGGGCGCATAGCTCGAACGTACCGTAGCCGAGCTTATCTTCCGTTAACGCCAGTGCTGCTACTTCTGCTACATCACGGTAGTCTACATAGGATGCCTTCATCTGTTTGGAGTAAGGCAGGGAAAAGCGACCTTGCTTCAGCACGGCACTCCAGCTATTGTCGAGATTTTGCATAAACATAGTCGGCTGTAGCACGGTGAACTCCATACCTGACTCATACAGCGCCTCCTCAGCTGGCTGTTTAGCGGCGTGATTACTCAGATTAGAGATCAATGGATGAATCACACTAGAGAAGACAAACTTCCGCACACCCGATGCTTTAGCAGCCTCAACCATCGCCACACCCAGTTCCGCCTCATTGGGTGCGAAGGCAGGATTGATGTGGAACACACCTTCGACTCCATCAGTGGCGGCACGAAGACTATCTGAATCGGTTAAGTCTCCGAGCGCTGTCTCATCCGCGCCCTGCTGTCGCGCTGTGTCTACTTTATCTTTGTCTCGCACCAGTGCTCGAACCACAGCACCGCGCTGCTTTAATGCAGGAACGACGTGGTTAGCGTATTTGCCCGTTGCTCCCACCATCAATACTTTCATCGTTAGCTCCAGTTCTATATCCCTTTTGACTCAGCCCCCAGACGCACTTTTGGCTGGTGTTGCCCAGTTGTGGTCGCGCAAATAGGATGCAAAATCCGTCGGCTCAGGAAAATCGCGTTTCAATTGCGCCAGGTCTGCGGCGTAGCCCACGTGCTCAAACCATCGGTACATGAGGGTCATTTCCTCTCCGGCTTGCTGCTCAAACGCTGCAAACGGAATTTGTTGGTATTCAACAGGTTTGCCCAAAACGCGGCTGAATGAAGCAGCAACTTCTGGCATGGTCATGTCTACACTGGCGACTTCGATTTCACGGTTCAAGTAATCAGCACGATGATCGAATACCTCAGCAACCATTTCTCCGTAATCTTCTTCAGAAAGTTGCTGCAATTTTGTGTCTGGACTGAGCGGTTGGGAAAGTGTTCCCGCTTCAATCATCGGACGCATTGAGTCGTAATTGTAAAAGAAGAAAACCGGACGCAAAATTGTGTAGGGCAAACCGCTGGCTCGGATATGTTCTTCGACTTGAAACTTGCTGTCGAAATGGGGAATGCCCGTGTTGCGTTCGGCGCTACCCACCGAGCTGTAGACAAAATGCTGAATGCCCGCTGCTTTTGCTGCATCTGCAACAGCCTTACCCTGACGGATTTCGGCTTCCAATCCATCTTGAAAAGTTTGCACTGAAAAAACACCGGAGACACTCTGCATAGCGCGATCAAGTGACCCACGATCGTTGAGATCTCCTTCAATGAGTTCTGCGCCCGCTTGCTTGAGTGACTTGGCAGCAGGCTTATCTTGGTCACGCACAAAAGCACGAACTGTGAAATTGCCGCGCTGCAAAAGGTGACGTGCGATCGCCCCACCCTGGTTGCCGGTCGCGCCAGTCACCAGAATTACTTTACTTAGGTCTTCCATTTTATCTGATTAACCTTTGATAGCGCGTCAAGAGTACACCTAAACCTTGGCACTAAAGTAAAGTTGTACCCTCTACCATCCGATAGGTTCAAAGGTCAAATCTGCGGGCTTTCAATCAGCAATTCACTATGTGCAGCAGCATGACGTTCCGGTTGAGCGTGTGCTAGTATCTTTCGCCACACCATCGACTAATTTAGTCGGTTCGCTCCAACCGGATTCTTATGCCGCAATCGCCACATTGATCGAGCTTAATTTTGCGGAGACTCCTTCACTTGCTGTTGAAGTTATTGGATTTCCTCGATTGATCGATTCGTTCCACGAGCAATCGCCGATAGCAGGGTGAAGCGAGGCGAGCAACTAGCTACCAGAGGTTCTTGCCGTCGATCACCTCGACGGACGCTGCGGCTGCATCGAAGTTATCGAACAGACGCGCATTGACACCGATTCGGCGGGTGCTTTTGTCCCAACTTCCGTCCGGTTCAAAAGCTGGGCTATCGGAGAACGTGGCACACCCGCACTGAGAGCAAAAGTGATGCGCCACAAGTTTCGTATTCCAGCGATAAGTCGCATCGTCAGTTAATGGGGTTGTCACTTGAAACTGACTAGGCTGGTAGTACGCCCACAGCACGCCGCGCTTGGAACATAAGGAACAAGTGCACCGAGTCAGTTTCGCCGGAATATCGCCCTCAATGCGAAAGGCAGTCTTCCCACAGTGGCAGCTTCCCATGATCGTCATGTATTCTCTCCTCTCTTTGCGAATTTACAAATGTGTATGAGCTGCATAACGATCCCAATCACCCGCCGCAGATAACCTCAAACTCCTAGCCAATCACCTCTCGGCGGTCGGTGTGCATTGGGCTTGTTAGGCGGCGATCGCATTTGGTGTAGCTTCAACCTACAGGCTATGTTCAGGCTGTCCGTAAATGCTCAATGTCCCGGATCGGCGGCGCACCAAACATCCGAGAATACTCGCGGCTGAACTGTGACGCGCTCTCATACCCCACCTGATAGGCGGACTGGGACGCATCGGAGTTTTCAGCAAGCATCAGGCGACGCGCTTCCAGTAATTTTAATTGCTTTTGATATTGCAGCGGACTCATAGATGTCACAGCTTTGAAGTGGTGATGAAATGAGGAGGCAGACATCTTCGCTTGCTCTGCTAGATCCTCAATCCGCAGCGGTTGGGCAAAATCAGCCTTGAGCCGTTTTATCACCTCTGCAATCCGTTGCATATTGCTACCAGATGTGGCAATTTGGCGAACTGCTTCGCCTTGCTCACTCGTTAAAAGGCGATAGTAGATTTCGCGCACAATCAGCGGTGCCAGGATCGGAATATCCTCTGGTGTATCTAAAAGTTTCGCCAGTCTGAGAGCACAATCGAGTAATAGTGTATCAATAGTGCTGACAAATAAGCCTCTAACGGCGTTCTCTGGCTGACGCTTCATCGCGTTGGTTTGGGTAATCAGGTCGCAGAGTTGAATGGAATCTAAAGTTAGCTTAAATCCTAGATAAGGCTGGTCGGGAGTCGCCTCTGTAATAAATGCGCTTAATGGCAAATCAACGGAAACAACCAGGTATTGCGCCGCACCATACCGATAGATCTCCTCACCTAGCAACGCTTCCTTTTTTCCTTGAACCAGAATCGCAAAGATCGGGTCACAAACACCGCGTAGTACCGTGGAAACCGAAGATTCCCGCTGAAATTCCAACTGATCGATCGCGGTTTGATGAAACCCATCCCCCTTGCCATCTGTGTGACGAGTGATGAGTGCCGCCAATTCTTGGCACTGCTTCGCGATCTCATCTTGATGAATGACGGGATTGATGATTTCAGTTGCCATGTAATTCTATCGACCCATTGAATCCTGCTCCATTCAGCATTATAGAACACTCGCAAAATTCCAACTTGGAGGATTAGGCAATCATTGGCGAGGTCTGTGTATTTGGCTTTCTTGCTTTTACTTCTACTGTGAATATATACAGACCAATCAACCAGGAAAAATAACGATGTTGAACGTTGCCGAAAAAGTTATCGTCATTACTGGAGCCAGTAGTGGCATTGGAGAAGCAACCGCTCGATTGCTGGCTGAAAATGGCGCAAAAGTTTTTCTGGGGGCGCGACGGACGGAGAAACTAGAAAAACTGGTCGAGGAGATTTACGCATCAGGTGGTACAGCAGAATTTAAGGCGGTGGATGTCACGCATCGCGAGGAGATGAAAGCGTTCATTCATTTTGCTAAAGACACATTTGGTCGCATTGATGTGATTTTTAATAATGCAGGCGTAATGCCTCTGTCGCGGATAGATGCCCTGAAAGTCGAGGAGTGGGACAACATGATCAATGTAAATATCCACGGCGTATTGAATGGCATTGCTGCGGGACTGCCGATCATGGAAGCGCAAGGCGGTGGACAATTTATCAATACTGCGTCGGTCGCCGCCCATATGGTCGGGCCAACCAGCGCTATCTATTCCGCCACAAAATACGCAGTTTGGGCGATATCTGATGGGCTGCGTCAGGAATCCAAACATATCCGCGTTACCCTCATCTCTCCTGGCGTAGTCGAAACAGAACTTGGCTCTGATATTACAGATGATGCCAGCAAAGGGTTCTTACAAGAACTTCGCAAGACTGCACTCACAACCGATGCGATCGCCAGCGCCGTCTTATACGCTGTGTCTCAACCTGAAGGTGTGGATGTCAGTGAAATCATTGTTCGCCCGACCGCCAGCGCATTCTAAAGCATTACCCATTCATCGCTCTCAGTTCACCAACAGGAAAACAGCAAATGTCAGGAACGATTCAGAACATAGCGGTCGGTCTCTCTTACGGACTGGCGGCTCTCAACCAAGGTGATCGCCTCGTTCCCTGGACATTCGAGCGTAGGACATTGCGACCAACCGACATCACCGTAAAAATTCAGTTCTGCGGCATCTGCCATAGTGATCTACACGCTATTCGAGGGTCAAGCCGCTTTCCGCTCGTACCAGGGCATGAGATAGTGGGCGAGGTGACGGCGATTGGCACGGATGTCACAACGTTCCGAATCGGTGATGCGGTGGCGGTAGGCACGATCGTCGATTCCTGCGGTCATTGCTCATCATGCCAACGTCAGTTGGAACAATATTGCCTGGAAGGGGTGACAACGACCTATGATGGCATCGACAGGCAGGATGGCAGCATCACGCGCGGCGGCTACTCCAATGAGTATGTTGTCGATGCCCAGTTTGCTTACCACATCCCCGTCGGTCTCGATCCGGCAAGCGTTGCACCGTTGCTTTGCGCGGGAGTCACCACCTGGTCGCCTCTGCGCCATTGGGACGTAGGTGGCAAGACGGTTGGGATTGTCGGATTAGGCGGTCTAGGTCACATGGCAGTGAAATTCGCGCACGCGCTGGGGGCTTATGTTGTGCTGTTCAGTACCTCTCCAGCTAAGCTTGCCGATGCAAAAGCGCTGGGAGCAGATGAGGCGATCCTATCAACCGACGAGGCGCAAATGGCAAATCAAGCCTCTCGCTTCGATTTCATCCTCGATACCGTTTCATCCCGTCATCCCCTCAACTCCTATCTGCGATCGCTCAAACTCGACGGTACGCTCTGCTGTCTTGGCATTCCCGCAAATCTGGATTTCAGTCCTGTTTTCCTAACGATGGGACGGCGACGGTTGACCAGTTCGGGAGTCGGTGGGACATTGGAAACGCAGGCGATGCTGGACTTCTGTAGCCAGCACCATATCTCTGCTGATGTCGAAATTATCTCGGCTACGGATGTCGAGGATGGGTTTGAACGGCTTGATCGGGGAGAGGTACGCTATCGTCTGGTAATTGACATGTCTACGCTCGATGTGCCAGTCGGGACTATCGCCCTATCTTGATTGTCACGAGATTAGGGCAAGTGGTTCTCTACCTTGCTTGCAACGGGCAGCAGAATTGCACTTAAATAGGTGAGATGTCTCCACCAAAAGACAGAGCAGCCTAACGGCACAAGTCAGCGGTTGCAGATGAATTTGAGTGCCCCAACGATCGCCCAACAATCCGCTGCACTGCCGTGTTAGCTGGAGCACGCACAGATAACGTCTCAATAACGCAACCTCTAACACCGACCGATCGCCCCCCAACTACGCCTCACCCACAACCTCCTGAGCGTTTTTGGACTTGCCGATCGCCCCCCTCACCACTGCCCTCACCGATAACCTTCTGGGCGCTTTCGCCAGCACAA
This sequence comes from Stenomitos frigidus ULC18, assembly GCF_003003795.1. Lineage (GTDB taxonomy): Bacteria > Cyanobacteriota > Cyanobacteriia > Leptolyngbyales > Leptolyngbyaceae > Stenomitos > Stenomitos frigidus_A. The sequence goes on from NZ_PVWK01000048.1 coordinate 38,598, forward strand.
ACAAGACCCAATCCACTGCCTCAACAACCAATATTCTGGGCGTTTTCGGACAAACAGGCAACCCTGAAAAACCAGTGCAAAGACTGACTGCGGAGCCAGCTAACAAGTCGTTATACGGCTCAATACTTGCTGTTTCTTGGAATCATGCAGACATGCCGATTTCAAAATAAGTCTTTGCTCAAGTTTCTTTTGTCAAGAGGAAAGGATATTGATCAATTTAAATAGAGAGGGTTGGGGCATCGCCCAAGCGTGTAGATTTGTTTCAGAGATCGGATCTCAATATCTCTCTTAGAATTTTTGGGTGATCCCCTTTCCAAAAGAAAGCTGAAATCACTCTCATCGCTTATGTTAGGCTAAATGATGGCTTTCCTCTTGAATGTCCCTGAATTCCATGACAGTTTCTCAATCAACGAGACCATCTAGCAGCCCTATTACGGTGACATTGAAACGCCTTGTCGCTCTCTTAGAAGAGGATGAGGTGGATGAGTATGGAGTTTTACAACCGAGTCAAGCTGCATTTAAGTTGGCAATGCAATTTGTTGTAGAGGCTTATGATGCAATGGGCGATCGCTTCCCAAAAGCATCCGCTTCAACGGATGAGCAAGGCAGCATTCGACTGACATGGAGTAAGTTAGAGCCAGAATGCGAAGTCCGGTTGATTTGTCCTGCTCGTGCTGACCAGCAAGCCTACTTGTACCACGAACTAGGCAACGATTATGCGGTAGAACGAGAAGTGACAGTCTCTATCCTCTTGCAGTGGTTGGAATGGCTGAACCAAACATGAGACAGTTTGATCCTCTACCAGATAATGCCATTGTCTATCGAACACTGCTACGGAAACAATGGATTGATGAGGATACAGGAAGAGTGAAGGCAGATGCCTATTTTCTAAGAGTCAACGAGCACGGGCTTTCAGTTAACCTGGCAAGTGCATGTTCTCCGCAGCAGTGTGCAGAATTGTTTCGTAAGTGCTACGGGGTTGCTAGTCTTAAAGTTAAGGGTGTGCGCGAGGTTGGTTTGGATGTAGAACAGGATTCTGTGAATCATGCCAATGTTGTAGGTTTGCCGTGTCGAGAAGATGACCTAGCCGAGGCGGAACGATTGGCAGGCTTGCTTGCAAGGCAATCTCAAATTGTGTGGAAACCAGGGTAATGTGAATGAATTGCTTGAGTCGCACAATTTTTCTACGGCAGTGTTATTTGCAGTCGCGCCAGCAGCACAACAAATCGTTGCAACGGAATTTTGTGAGCGGATTTACAGATTTCGGTTCAGTCTCGAAAGTTGTCGCCGCTCACAAAATCCGCTGAACTCAATCGTTAGCTGGTTTCATTTCTGGGTTGGATATCCATTCCTTTAACGATCGCCGCTTACTAAGTGCTGGGGAAGATCGCCTGCTCCGGGACTTGCTTGATCTGCAACCACAGCACAATGCCAACAATGATTTCAATAGGAATGTTGAGCAGAGCGATCATGCCCACAGCCGCGTTAGTTTGTTCACCCACAAGCGGTGAGGCAAACAACACAAAATCCCACAGCCAGTGAAAGATCATCAGCGGCACGATGTTGTTGAGTTTAATACCGTTTTAATATGAAGCTGCGCCAAATAGGGCTTCGAGAATGAAATTGTAGGCGGTCAACGACGCAATCGTTTC
>NZ_PVWK01000043.1 GCF_003003795.1 Stenomitos frigidus ULC18
GCTGCACCTCCAAATCGTTGAAATCGATACCTCCATCTAACTTTACATACCGGAGCTTTTCAAGCCTGATCTACTTACACGGTCTACAGAAGACTCATTGCGTCTTGCTGCTCGTAGGGCTTGCTTACATCGTAAGCCCTACACTCTAGCAGTAGATGAGTTTGAGCATATTGGAATTTTAGCTAGTGAGGAAGAGATAAATGCGCATATGCATTGTGCCAAGTCATTCATTAATGAAAGCAAAGTGCCTTGGACTGCATTTGGAACTTATGAAATGACTGATTTTCTTGAGATAAACGATCAACTTAGTCAACGTGACAAGATTATTCATTTTCCACGTTATCGACTCGAAGCTGATGAGGATGTAGCAGAATTCAAGCGAGTTTTGGAGCAACTACTGCGACGAATGCCTCTTCAAAGGACACCTCAGTTGAATAACAAGCTTTTTGAATTGTGCTATGTAGGCAGTATTGGCAAAATTGGCACACTAATCAACTGGCTAATAAATGCCTATGATCTTTGCCTGTCTGAAGAAGCTAAGACATTAAGTTGCACTCATCTTGAGGAGACGATTAAACCTGAATTTGAGCTTGAAAAAATGCTTGTGGAGGCAGAAAATGGTGAAACAAAGCTAATGAGAAGTGAGGATAAAAGGAAGGCTTTTCGTATCAGATTAGGCTTTGAGAAAGGCACAGGAGTGCCACCAACTCAGTCCAATAGCAGCACACTCCCACCCACCTCAGAGCCATCAGCGACTCCTGCAAGTGATCCCAAAAAAAAGACTGGCTCAAATCGAAGAAAAAGTAGAGTAGGCAAACGTTTGCCTAAGCGCGATTCTGTTGGAGAGAAGCCGGCATAAAATTGTTTGACTAGTGATTGCATACCGCAGCCTCTCTCAGATATGAGCTTGGCTTGTTTTCACAGTGCATGGAGCTTTCTAAAAGATGGGAATTTATTAGCTGAAATAATCTAAGCCTTGAATGTGACTTACTAGTTCCAGGCACATATTTATGGCAATGAAAAGTAACCAACCTTACCAAGACTTGGGACCATTCTCACATTCTCCACGTAGTCGCCTATTCTGCGTAGAACCTATAGAAATTGGTACACAATTAGGAGAAAGTTTAACTAGTCTTACTACTCGGTTAGCAGAAGCACATTGCCTTCCTTTAGGCGTACTTATGGAAAGGGAAATTGCACCTATCATTGCCAAAATTCATGGCGGTGGTAACTTACATAAAATTTATGATCACACAGCGGCGTTAAACGGTACAGGCCTAATGGCTTTAAGCTTGGCTTCTGCTCTAGAAAGACTGACTGGACAAAAAAAACTCCATTTACTTACGCTGGCACCTTGGTCGGAGTTGATGCCATCAAGAAGATTGTTGCGTCGCATTCGCTCTTGGTGCCCACTTTGCTACGAAACCTGGCATACAACTAAACAGATGATTTATGAGCCGCTACTTTGGTCTTTAGATGTTGTTAAAGTATGTCCGTTGCATCGCTGTTTTCTGCATGAAACCTGTCTTCATTGCCATCAAAAAAACCTCCCCTTAGCTTGGTACTCACGACCAGGCTATTGCTCAAAGTGTCAAGCATGGCTCGGTTTATCACCTAGCGACTCGACTGGCAATCTTAAAAGCCCCTCTGACAATGAATTAAAGGCATTGCTTTGGATAGCTGATTCAGTTGGAGATTTGCTTGCTTCTACTCCTCGTCTAACCTCACCCATTACTAAGGAAAGCGTTGCTCAAGCCTTTAGAGCACATATCAATCTCATCTCTAACGGCAATGTGGCTGAGTTTGCACGCCAACTTCAACTGCCGAAAAATACTGTCTGGCTTTGGTGTCATGGTAGAAGTGTGCCACAGCTAAATACCTGGGCTCAAATCTGCTATCGTCTCAACCGTTCCCTGCTAGCGTTCATAACCCAGGAAGTAGAACAGGAAACTTATGTAAGTCCGACAAAAGTCCCATTATCTTTACAACCTAAACCAAAAGCTGAAGCTAGCGTAATCGATACCGATTATGTTGAGCGCCAATTAGAGGCTATTTTTCTCAATCATGAATGTCCACCGCCATCAATGGAAGAAGTTGCGAGACGGTTAGAGATCCATAGAGAAACAATCTTCAGGCTTTTTCCAGAAATGTGTCGAGCCGTTTCCGCTAAATACGGCAAATTTCAAAAGGCTCTTCATCATCGGGTCATTGAACAAAGTCGTGAAGAAGTCAAGAAAGTTGTTCTAAAACTTTACAGTGAAGGCTTTTATCCATCCGAAGGGCGGGTGGCTCAGCTTATAACCAGACCTGGGTCTTTACGATACAAACAAGTACGTGCAGCTATAGAAGAGGCAAAGTTAGAATTTAGCACTCAAGACACTGATTCACCTAGCAGTTAACCTTACTGACGTTGGCTTCTTCTAAAGCAACTACACCATCATAATCAAGAGTGCTTCTGAGCCAATAGTTTGTGAACCATAAGGCTCCGGGAACTTTCAGCCTTCTGAGAGTAACCCTAAAAGAGTAATAAGATGGACTTATAGTACAGGCAGAATTGTCGATTCGGGTTCACATAATCCGGAGCAAGCATTAAGTGACAAAAGACGATTACAAGCATTAAGTGGCAATTATGGACAATTAATGCTTGTTGTCCCATATTCTGTGACTATACCCATAGTTTTGCCACCACTGGAACCATAGTTTTGCCGTTGACAATCCTGTAATAGCGATTCTCTGGTTGCCCGAGCAGTTATGGATTTCAGCCTTTAGAAGCATAGTTTTGCCGAGGGGCGAAATTGGAGCCATACCCTTGCCGCAAGACACCGTTTATTGTATCAAGCGGCTGAAAAGCCCTGGTAGCAGACTGTTGAGTCTATGAGTATAGAACCTTTCCAATCCCACTAATCGCGTCCGATAAAACTGAAGCTGCCTCTTTTATCTCCTCTTCAGTAGTAAATTTACCAATTCCAATTCGGATTGCCCCCTCGATGATCCTTGGCGGTAAGTTGAGGGATTGAAGCACATGGGACGGTGCTTCTACACCTGATGAACACGCTGAGCCAGTAGAGATAGCTAACTGTGACCGAACCCTGGCAATCACAGCACTGTTTGGAATACCAGGAATCGAGATGTGGAAATTTCCCGCAAGACGAGAACTGCTATCTCCGTTAACCACAAGCCCAGGTAGCTTCTTAAGCAGCAAAGTTTGTAACAAATCTCGTTTAGAAGCGATCGCCCCTTCATCCACTTCCATCTCCAGCGATCGCAACCGACAAGCTTCCCCCAACCCTACAATCCCTGGAACGTTGAGGGTGCCTGATCGCATTCCTCGCTGATGACCGCCACCAAACATAAGCGGCTCCAAGGGATAGCCTCTACGAACGGCCAGTGCCCCAACCCCCTTGGGTCCATAGAACTTGTGGGCAGAGATAGCTAGGTAGGTGATGCCCCACTCCTCAAATTGAATTGGAATCTTGCCGACTGCCTGAGAGCCGTCACATAGAAAAGGAATGCCGTAGTGTTGAGCAATCTGCCCAATTTTCTGTATAGGGTAGATGTTGCCAATTTCATTGTTAGCTGCCATAACACAGAGCAAGGACAGTCCTTCAGCGCAGTCTTGCTCTAAATGTTCCAGGTCAATTCTGCCTCTGGAATCTACTTGGAGATGAACCAATTCAGCCCAACCTCGTTTCTCCAAAGCACGGCAGGTATCGAGGACGGCTTTGTGTTCGATCGGCATTAAGCCGATTCGATGGAGTTTCGTTAGGTTACGGGCTAAGCTCCCTTGAATGGCGAGATTGATGCTCTCGGTCGCACCGGATGTCCAGACGATTTCCTTCGGTGAAGCTCCGATGAGGTCTGCAACTTCTTTGGCAGCTTGCTTAATGGCGGTTTCAGCGCGATCGCCCCACTCATGATCAATACTGCTGGCATTGCCGAATTCTTCGGTCATGTAATGCAGCATTAACCTGGCAACTCGTGGATCTGTGGGTGTAGTCGCGTGGTAGTCCAGGTAGATGGGCTGGGTTGGTGAAATCACTTGACCTCTGCGTAAATCTCTCGCCCAAACTGGCTGAATTCATCGTCTAAATAATACAACGAACCACGAATTGCCTGACGCAGCTTACGGGCTGGATCTAAACAATCTCTTTGAAAGTCCATTAGCGTTAGCTCTAGATGCGGGTAGAGAATCTTCAGAAACCCTGCGGCTGCTTTGAGAATGGCATTTTGGTCTCGAACAGTAGCGCTCTTATCAAACTTTATATGTCGCTGTACGTAGGAAAAAAAACGATTATCTTGGCGTAAAGTAAGTAGTGCTTCACCAAAGAAATCCATCTTTAAGCCAACTTGAGAAGCCATCATTTCTCGCTGAAACTTGGGAATTTTCCAGCCTGGAATAATGCCAGCAAAGCGATCAAGAAAAGCGGTTTCAGCAAGAAACTTAGGCAGATCGGCAACCAAGTGTTCCTCATTCCGAGGACGTAAATATTCATCCAGATCAATGTTTGCCAGCATCACGAGAGAACAATCACTCGCAATATCTTGAAAACCTGCTCGATTATAGCGACCACTTGCCAAATAATTTTTGAGCGGACCAATAACCTCATCAGGGTTATCGAAACTCAGACTCTGCACCTCATCCAGAACAACAACATCATGCCGTCCCAGCAACCCAACTTCCTTCGTTTTCCCGTTAATGAAAAGTTGTGCTGGAGTGACTTTGCCACCGCTGATTAGGGCAACCTTGCTGCTAATATTCTCAAAGACGAAGCTCTTGCCTGTCCCTTTAGGAGCTAGCTCCATGATATGAAAGTTGGACTCCACTAACGGTAGTAATCGAGCCAGTACCCAAGTTTTTGCTTCAGTGGTATAGCTAGGATGGTCAGGATTAAACCCAATCGAGCAAAAAAGTAAGTCGCGCCATTGCTCGGTTGTAAACTTTGCCCGACGCTCTGCATAGCTTTCAAGATCAACGGTTGAACATTGGAACGGGTCAAGATCCATGACTTCGACTTTACCGTCAGGCTGCATTGCGAGGCTAATTTTGCCCCATACTCCCTGACGTAGGAGCATTTTATTCCGCTCGATCAAGCTAAGCGGAATCGTACAGTCTGATAGGTTAAGGACTGGAATGCGAGCAAAGGGCTCAGGAATTTCACCTGTTCCTTGCTCCAGTTTGACTCTTACCTGCACCAACGCAATGAGTTTGCGAACTTCGCCCTGAGTGAGGTCAAAGATAATTTCATTGCGGTCGTCTTTTCGAGGAAACGCTTTTTTAACGAAGGCACTAACCTTTTCTAGCTCAAGAGAAGTCAATGCTCCAAAACCAGGCACGATTTTATCTAACAACCATTCAGCAACAAAACTGGGTACGCCAATAGCTGTCAAGCCACTTGACGGCAACCGAGTTTTATCAATACTCAGATTACCGAAGACTTCTTGAACTAAAGCATTATTATAGGAAGTCATCAATATCTAACCCGCTGCTGAACAATTGCTTCACGATTAATAGAGATTCCGAATCTAAGCTAGTAGTACCCGCTTCAATACCAGCAAACTGAAACCTGAGTTCTCCTGTTAGAGATAATTGCTTGCCTTCATGATGAGGAGGAAGTTCTGGATAGCTGGCAATTGGCACCTGAATCAAAACTTTTTGTCCGGCTGGAATTTTGGTATCCAAAGGATAACCAGCCTTTAGAGCGGTCAATTCATTAATGTATAGACAAAGCTGTGTCAAAGGCACTGTGTTTGAGTTGTCAATCGTTAGAGTCAGCTCTCCGCTTTGCCCAGCGTCTCCCTCACCATGACACTTGACCTGGACTGGGAGTCGAGCTGTAAAGGGACGTAGTACTGATACTCCAACAACAACCTCCTCCGGAAAAAGTCCACCGTGGGACCCAATAATTTCATTCTTCTCGGTGTAGCTGAAGGCATTCAGACACCCTGCACCACGCACGATACTAAGGTCATGTGGCAGTCCGTATCGCTCTGCATCCAACACCACAAAGCGGTGATCATCGGTTTTGCCGATCGCCATTCGCCCTTTTAGATCTAGCCCCTCCGGACAATTGGGTAAATGTTCTGCTTCCCCGATCATTTGACCATGATCGCTGGCGATGACAATCCTGAGATGCTCAGGGTTAGGGTGCTGCTTTACACAATATTCGATGTCTTTAGCAATGCCTTCCAGAACATGTGGGCGCTGGACTTGATAGAGATTCTGCCAATCTTGTTCGGTATGGTATAGGTGGTCAAGCTTATCTGTATCCCAACAATAGAGTTGATGCGCGTTCTGCCTCAGATCTCGATGAAGTGTACTCCGTTTTCGGTCGGTATACCGTTTGCCAATGCCCATCATCGGAAAGCCTTTACTTGCATCAGGAACCCAAGCAGAGTGGCTAGGGGGAAGTTGAGTATAAAGACTCCACTTCGCGTACTCAGTTTTTGTGGGCAGAATGCTGATCCGAGGCTGAAGCGTAGTTTCAATCGAGAAGCTGCTGTTTCGAGTCAGATTTGCCAGCAGTTCCTGATGATCGAGCCATCCCAAACCATCGACCACAACCCAGAGAACGGGGCTTGTCTGGCAAAGGTCTTGAACAAGAGATGCTACGCTGTAGTTCAGAGCAGAACTAGCAAATCTCAATTCTGGATAGTGTCTGAGTATCCAGTTCACAAAGGAATCGGCTAAACGATCGCTGTCTCTAGGTCGAGCTGACGCGGCATTGATGGCAGCATCCCAACGTCGGAAGGGTAAGTAGTGGTCAGTTACCCATTGCATAGCGTCTTTAGAACTTGCCTCCAGGTCGAGAGGTTCTGGTTGGAGCGGCGGTTGGAGGCTGTCTAGATCGCGAAGCTCTTGATAGTTGAGGTAGGAAGAGAGTTTTCGTTTTCTCTCTTTGGTAATCCAACTAGGGTGGGTCTTCAGAATTGTGTAGGCAAGAGATGCAATCTGTTCCATGCCAGACTGCTGATTAGGAGCCAGTTCATCGATTACCCTACCTTCGTTACGAAGAAGCTGACGCTCCCATAGGGATCTGAATTCGCTAGCAAGGAAGTGGGGTACAGGTAACGGGTAGCGCCCCAGCGCTTTTACTTTAGCTGAAGGCTGAATGATTCCTGTCCATTGCCGGAGCAGTTGTAGTTTGTCTTCTGTTTGATAATAATCTGCCAGCTCTGAAGCATTTTCTACAGCTTGATTTTGCCAGATGCGCTCCAGGGACTTATAGGCATCTGGAACTTGGATGGAGAGCCATTGAGCTAGGTGAGAAAGAGAAGGCGACTCAAACCATACCTGTCGCACTGGCAAATCAGCTTTAGTGCTATCGCTCTCCATCAGATCCGCCAATAAATAGGCAATCGTGTTTTCTGGAGGATAAGCATCGATCGCTGTAGCAAGCTGAAGAATTTGTGGATCAGTCCATGCTGTCGGTATTGGAACGGAGCCAAACAGGAATTGGAGTTGAGAGCGAGGATTTTGCTTCTCCTCTAAGATGGCATCTAACTGATTCCAAACCCTCAGCCATTCGCGCGTCCAGTCACAAAGACGTTTAGCCTGCAAGCCTCTGCCTGTCACCCAATAAAGCGTGTCTGACTGAAAAAAGGATTGCATCCACTCCACTTCAGTTCTAACTTCAATGTATCCAGAAGGAGGCGCATAGAGACCAGTGGGATCGAGCACAACTAATTTGCTCGGTGCTCCGTCTCCGTCAGACAGGGACTGTATTGGAGGCGCTGGAGGCAGACGATCGAATAAGGTTGTCTGAACACTACTTTCTGCGGCGACCAACCCCTCCAAATCAACTACTGAAGCATAATTAACAGCTTTAGCTATAGAGTTGACAGGCTGCAACTGGGAGGCTTCAGACTGTTTTGGAGGGGGATTTTCTACGGATAGATCTATAGGTAACGTGACGCTCTCTAGGGCTAGGTCTGCAATCTCTAAATTGTTGGAGAGGGGATCACTTAATAGTGTTGCTGGCTCAACTTCCTCAGATCCTTCAATTTTCCGCAAGCTGCTAAGAGCCGCGATCGCCTCTAAAAACTGTACTGCGGTAGCGAATCGATCACCTTTTTTGGGTGCAATTACTTTCAAAAGTATCTGTACCAACTCATCGCTCAACTCCTCCATTGCCTGCACTTCGTTCGGATTTCTGGGGAGTGTGCCTAGAGGAGGACTTGGCTCTTCAAAGGGATAACAGCCTGTCACGCATTCGTAAAAGGTGATGCCCAAGGCGTAGAGATCACGATCAATCTTCTCGGCTGTTGTTTGATCAAGTTTTGGTTTGAAATCTGGAGGTAGATATTTTCGGGTTCCAGCACTGACAGTGACTTCATCGTGATCAGAGACTGCGATGTTAAAGTCAATGATCCGAATACCCTGTTCAGTTAGCAGCAAGTTGGAAGGCTTAATATCCTGATGGTAGACACCGGACTGGTGCAGGTGCGCCAAGCCGATCGCAGTTTGTTGGGCAATCTGAACGGCTGCTTCTAGTGAGAGAGAACTTGATGCTAAACAATGTTCGACATCTTTCCCTTCCACATATTCAAAAATAATAAAGGGCGTATCATCTTTAAGATGACCAGCAAAGATGACTTTAACAATATGAGGATGATCCGAGACTTGCAGAAGTGTTGCGTACTCCTGCTGAATTCGTTCATAAACGGAACGACGATCACGAGTGACCAGCTTCAGGACTCGAACCACTTTTCCTAAGCTGTCGAAGACCTTGTACGCGACTGCAAAGCTGCCAGGATGACCTAACCGCTCAATCACTCTGTACCGATCGTCAATGGGAGTGTTAGCAGGTAAGTTTGCTAAATCGACATTTTGTAGGGTAGCTAGTGTGATCCATTCTTGCAGAGCATCATCTGCACTGGAGAAGCGATCGCCGGGTTCAAAAGCGCAAAGTTTTTGCAGCCAATTGTTAATACCATCGGAGAGTTCAGGCTCTAGGCTAGAGGGCTTAATCAAGAAAGTAGCCGTTCGGTCACAAATTTGCTCTGCACTTTCAAAAGCTGGTTTGCCTGTAAGCACTTCATAGAACACTGATCCTGCCGAAAACAGATCGGATTTCTCATTGGCTATTGCAGGGTTACGATAGCATTCTGTGGCTTGATAAATTGCGTCACCTTCTAGGTCGTCCACAATGTCATGGGCGATCGTGCTAACGCGATCAATAACGCGAGCGTAGTCAAACCCAATCAAACGCACCTGCTCATCAACCCCAATCAAGATGTTATCAGGAGTCAAGTTCCGATGAATCACGCTGTGTTTATGAGCGTGATCGAGAGCAATCAAAACTTGCTCAATCCAGCCAAATTTTTGATTAAGCGGTACAGTTTGTTTTTTGATGCGTTGTCGCAGCGCTTGCCCTGGAATATCTTCAGTCACTAGAACAAAGCAATCTCCATCCTCAGCCTCGAAGAATTCCTGTACGCTCAGGATATTGGGATGCTTGGGAACTTGGTAAATTGATTTGAAGGCATTGCTGATCAGCTTCTTTTCAGTTTCACGATCGGCTTGGTCCTGATAAGGGTCAGCACGATAAACTCGCAGCCGAGCTGTCCAGCCGCTGGCTCCCATGAGCAGATGTCTAGCGCGATATTCGGTATAGCGATCAGTGCGACCGAGTTCTTCTTCGACCTGCCAATCTCGATAGCGGGGTGGAGCGCTCTTAGGACGTGCTTTGCCCTGAAGTGCTCGTTTAATATCTGGGAAGAAGGCACGAATATCGGTTAGACGATGATCTGGAATTAAGTCACGACTTTGAAAGTAGGTGATGCATCGCTGGTCGCAGTAAGTGATGTGATCGCTATCTCTGCCGTCCCGATCAATGATGCTTACATCTTCTGCAATCATCAGCGTCACGGCATGGACATGAACTCTGCCCAACTCTAGCTTTAAGCGGTTAGAGTCCTTGAATAAAGTATTCAGGACTTTAGCGATGTTTCTCAGCTTAGCAACAGGAGAACCATAAGCCTGCCGATTTTCTGGATACCAGCGTGATCCAACCACCTCGATCTGCCCATGAGTGCCCTTCACGTCTACTACAAACACGCATTGAGGTGCGAGAATGACAAGATCTACCTCAAACGTTTCCTTGTTTTGTTTAATTTCCAGGTTATGGAAGATTTCAAAGGTATCGGGCAGACGGCTCAGATAATAGATGGCACCTCGCTCTCCGTCGTTGGCGGGTTGCCCGAAGGGAGTAACTTTAGCCATTAAATTCCTCCGTTGGGTCTGACAAAAGAGCTTCTAACTCGCGATAGAAACCGACTCGTCGAGGACGTGGAATCCGCTCAAATAAAACCTTGATTTGATTCTCGCAATCCTTGGCAATTTCTGCTTCGCATTGACGCTGAATCGCTTTCAAAGCTTCTTGTTGTGTAACGCTTAAAGCTTCAGCACGTTGGTCTTGCTCACGCTCAATCTTTTGCAACAGCTTGTTTGCGAGCTTACCTTTGTCGGAGACATCAGTGAGTCGATCGAATTCTGCTGCTTGATTTTCCAGTGCTGTCAGCCATCTTTCTACTTCACCTTGCTGCCGTTGTAGCAGACGCGCTTCAGTTTGCTCTGTAGCAGCACGGATTGAGTCAAAACGTTCTTGGAGCAAGGGATCTAGAACGTCTATATTTCCTTTCCACTGAGCCAATTTCTCTCGTTGAGATTGACAAGCCTCAAGAGTTTTACTTTCTGCTTCAGAGATCTGGAGTAGCTCAATCAGAAGTCGAATATTAGTGCTAAGGGCTTCATAGCGATCGCTTGATTCAGACTGAGCATAGCGGGCTGATTGCTTCAGCAACTCCTCATGCAACATCTGAGCTTCTTTTGCCGATACTAGGTGTTTTGAGCGATGTTCAAAATCATCTAGCTCTTGAGTATAGGTTTGTACTTTATGTTGTAGGTTGCCTTCCAGTTCAGCGAGCTTTTGTCGGAATCGATCAAGATGGTTCAGCGTAATTTGTTCGCTGTGGATTGTCGATAACGCCTTATGACAACTTGAGATCGAGTAGCTTTGTTGGCTAAGAGCTTCTAGGACTTGCAATTTCTCCAAATCATCCCTTAGCGGCTGAAACTGCTGCTGAAGCAACTGATAGTCAACATATTCTGATGAATCCTTGAAAGCGAACTCTAGACGGGCATACTCGGTCTGGACTTGCTCTAAATCCTTAAGAGCGACGATGGAATGTAGGCGATCGCGCAATCCATTCAAGGTCCTAATTTGATTGACGATTCTGTCTTGAAGCGTCTGTACAATCTGCTCAATTTCTGATGCAACGGGTTCAGGTTCGTAAAGCTTGGACTGATAATTCTGTATCTCCTTAATTCCATTTTCTAGGGACTGAATAGTGTTTGTTGCGGGTAGTCTATATTTACTACGGATGAAGCGAATGATTTTATCATCATCTGACTTCCGCTGTTGCTCTTGTTGTATTGCTTGTAGCTCTATTTGCCGAATTTCTAAGGTTTGAAGTGCTTGTTCAAGGTTAGCTTTTACATCCGTGAATTCCTCGTGACCAGCAATAAAATCTAGAAGTTGTTGGAGACGAGTTTTTAGCCGTGTGTAATCTTCGAGTCGCCTCAGCTCAAGGCTGTAAATTTTAGCGAACCCTTCTGAAATTAACGCACTTCGTCCCTTGACCTTGAATCCCTCGAGTTCTTGCTGATACTCCTCGATATCAATGGTGGAATCTACTGCTGCTAGGCGAGTTTCTATGAGTTCTTGGTAGCTCTGGAATGCTTCAGGAAGCCTATTTGAGGCGACATCGCGGATACGCTCCAATTTACGGTTTGCAGTGGAGAGAGTGGCTTTAATTGCTTTGACAGCCTCATCTCTATTGCGCCCGACACTCAATTCTCGATCAAGGTATTCCAGCAGTTTGACAATTTTTTGTTTGCTCGATTCTTCAGTAAACCGATATTGCCGACCGTTGATCTCCCCCTTCAGCGCGTGGATCTGCTCAGGAGAGACTAAGCCAATGGATTGCTCTTCCCAAATTTCTACTTGCTGTGCGAGTGCATTGTAAGCCTGATTAAGGTCAAGCAAGGTTTGCTCATAGGTCTCATCTTGCTTCACGGTTGGAGTTGCCCGAGCCAGTGCCTCGATCGCCTCGCGAGTTAAAAGATAATCTTGCTGTGTAGGAGAGTTACCCAGAGACATGTAGCGATTGTGGATTTGAGACAAGCAATCTCTCACTTTTGCCGCTTCTTTAAGCTCTAGAAGCCGACGATCTGCGGTTTGGAGTGAGTAGCGTAAGGTGTCAGTCAGATGGGGCGGCAGACTCGACACCTGAGTAAGTTGAGCCAGGAGTCTCTGTACTTCACCTTTATAAGCACCACAGGCTTCCTCAGTAGACACAGATTCCGATCGCTCACTCTGAGCATCAATGAGTTGTTCGATCTTCTCGCTAACAGCTTGTAACGTTTGGGCTTGGCGATCACGCTGCTGTAGGGTGGGCTGAACAGAGATGATATCGTCCCTAAGAACGAGTGCAGGAGGTGCCGAGAGCAGTTTAGGGTAAATCTCTAGAATCGTTGCTAGAGGCTCAGCTTCAGCCAGTCTTTCTGCCACTTCTACAGGTTGAAACCACTCGCTGATGCGAGTAAAGCCTGCATAGACTTGATCTCTAGTTTTGGTAACTGAACCGATTTCAGTCGGGTCGGGTTCACCTGTTTCTAAGTAGGTTTCAACTGCCAGAAGATATTGTTCTGCTTGGCTATGGTTGAGAGGAGACTGAGGTTGTGTAGGAGGTAAAACTTTCTTGCGGCGAATCAGTTTGGCGTTACCTGTGACAATCCACTTTTTGACAAACTCATCTGGCTTTTCCAGAATGTTCGTCTGTGACCAATCTTTTAATGACTTAGTTTCTACCGTTACTGATGCGCTTCCTCTTCTTCCAGCAGCAAGAATAGTTGCATTTCCTTTGAGAGAGACCTCTTTGCGGTGGTAAGATAGCCATCCTGCCAAGAGCATGGTGAAGTTGTATTCGCTGTAACCGTAGGGTGGTGCAGAGAGCGCTTTCCAAATCTTTTGAAGATCAATAATTTTCTCTGATTGCTCACCTAAATCTGCCATCGTGGAAATTAAATCCCACGCAGCTCTGAGACGTTCATTTTCAGGGACTTGAGCAGTGTAGGTGCGGGAAGTTTTTTTGAGTAGCTTCCAGCGAGTGACAAATACGGAGTCAACGAAGCCGTAGGTGTTATCGGGTAAAGGAGCGGTAAGATTGTCTGCTAGAAGCTGCCGAGCAACAAAGCTAACTACTTTGCGACCCACTACATGATTTGCCCGTAGCTTGTCCACCCCTTCGATCGGTGGTACGAACGGATACAGGTTTTCTAATAGAACGCTGATCACTCGTTGTGGCTCTCGTTCTTGGGGAGGAATTCGTTCCACTCCAACACAGTGGTAAGTACAGGATTTCAGTAGATTACTAGCTTGGGTGCTGACCTGCTCTTGCCAACGGTTTAACAATTCATCGTAGGCTTGACCCAAACCGCGCCGTTCGGCTACTTCTTTATTTTTCAGCGTTTTAATTTTCAACAAAGCGGTGGCTAATTCACCAGTTTCGTCAGAGGGGATAGCGACTGCGATGCGAGCGCGAATAGGAGAGTTAGCCAAAAGTGCGTCTATCCGCCGTCTAAAGTCTTGCAGATCTGCCTGAGTTTCGGCTACGACAAAAGCTAAGATGCCTTGTTCTTCGGTACTTCTTAAGGTTTGGTCACTAGATAAGGCTCGACTAAAGCTATCAATTGTGTAGACTTTGTATTCAAACTTCCAATCTTCTGCGACAAGTTTGTTTTGGTCTACAAAATGCTTGGCGGCTAACGTTCTGCTTCCCAAAAAGCTCTCGATTTGAGTTCGACAGTAGGCAGCAACTTGCTCAATAGAGGCTTCCTCTTTTTTCTCCCTAATTTCGTTTTCGATTTCTTTTTCAATTCCGGTCGGTGCAATACCGGCCCAGAAGCGATACAACTTCACTTCTGGTTTGTAGTAGATGACATCGCGTGTTGTCATCAGTTTATTAAGGGCTGCTTTAATTGCCAGTGCCGATAGCCCTGTTAAAGTTGCTAAGACTTCTTCATGCGATTCGCGATCGTCCTTAGTGAGCCTGCCACTGCTAGCATGGTAAAGAAAAAGCGCTTTTAGAACCAGCGCTTCATGCGGATCATCTGATCCAGCTACAGCACTATAAGCTTCTTTATATTTGCTGTAGTTTGAGTCATTAGCAAAGTTTTCGAGAAATGTGTCAACCAAGGCGATCGGGTAAATGAAGTTAAGTCTGCTGTCTGCCTGCTCCAGTGTTAACGGTTGATTTTGAATAAATGCTTTTACTTCTTTCTTGATGAACTGCAACGCTGTCCGATCGACAGTGAAAGAAAGATTGCAAAGTAAGTAAGCCGTAAGAGGGTGTAAAGGGAAACAACCGATCGTCAAAATTTGATGAAAGTCATTGCGACTCCAGCCCTTCTGTCTATAGCTTGTAGTTCGTTTTTCGTAGGCATTGTTTGTTTCAGCCAGTAAAGTGTTGTTCCAGGTTGTGCAAAAAGAGTCCCATGCTGGAGTGTCTTTTTCCTGAATGAGTAAGTTGTCCAGCACTAACTCGAGACTGGAAGCGACTTTTGTATATGTGCTGCCTTTAGGGGCAAGGCGAGAAACTAATCTTTTATGATCATCCAGTGAGCCTGCGGGAATACCTACACCCATTGCCGGATCAATTTGCGTAAAGCTGAGTAGGGCAATTTTGCTTTTGTAGGCTTCGCAGATATTAGTGATGTTTTGCAAGGCTGTTCCGCCTGCACCGATCGGATCTTTTGCCCAGTTTTGCAGGTAGAAGTTGAGTTCATCAAACAGAATAAGAACGCCCTGAAAGCGAGGGTTTTCACCTGAGCAGTGGGTCGTGATCAGATCTTTAAGAATTTCCTCAAGGTCTATATTGATGTTCCAGTCAGGAACAAAGCCTACGAGGTGTTTAGCAAGGTCTTTAAGGGTGGAAATAACCGCAGAATTACTCTTCCGCAGTTGTTGAGTGATGGAATCCAAATCACCATCAGGACTGCCAATGCTCTCTAAATACGCTTCAGCGCGTTCCCGTTCCCGTGGGTTTGCATACAATCCTTGCAAGTAATTCAGAGGCTCACTGCAAATATGTTGAGCGATTGAATCAGTGATGCCTTCTGCTGCTAGCGCTTTGAGTAAAGATTGCAAGAACTGTTTTCTGATATCGCCAGCGCGATCGCCACTTAAACAGACGACTAAGTGTCTGCCGTATTTCTTGTAGGATTGCAGCCTTTGGGCGATCGGGCTGTTGCGACCAGCGGCGTTTTCAATCGCAGTTAAAATACCCTGAACTTCGGGGCTATCGGCAGATGTACTGAAGTAGTTAGCGATCGCCACTGCAAAGTGAGACTTGCCCTTGCCATACTGCTGCACCAGCAAATGCACATTAGCATGGCTGCGGCTATCGTAGCTACTTCGTAAGGCTTCTAATACGCCAACGGTCGATTCTTCCGGCTTGTCTTTGTCGTAGTTAAAAACAAAGCCTTCACAGAGCTTTTGATTCGTCTCTGGTTGCTCCATCAAGCTAAAGTTGACCGAATCGGCAACAATTCCAGCTTCATTAATTCTGACCAATTGGTTGAGGAGCATAGGTCGATCGCGGCTAGGGTTAGAGGGTGTTGTGAGGAATGCGGACAAGGCGGGATTCAGACCAAGTTTTGGGGGCGAGTTTATGGGGCAGGATAATCCACAGTAGGGCTGACAACTTGCGGGTGCTTTCTAAGCTGCTCCAGAACAGGGTAATGTAATCACCAGGTTGAACGTTGAGGTAGGTGATCAGGCAGTCTAAGCCTTCGAGCAGCACAACGGGCTTTACTGCCTGGTCACAGATGGCTTTAATCGCCGCCATCTCTTCGTCTACCTGATGGTGCAGAGTCAAAAATTTGGCAGTGGGGTCGGTGCGTTGCAGTAGGTTCTCTCGATAGTTGACTCGCTGAGCATTGTTATAGCGAGTAATCTGGTCAAGTTCAAATGGGTTAGGGGTGTCCCAAAGCAGCAGGTGTGCCTGGTTATCAGGACGAGCATCGCGCAGGAGGAGGCTAGCGATCGCTGTCATAAGCTTTCTCCAGCAAAGTGAGAGGAGCATCCCAGCGAGGAATGACTTGAAAGGGAGGCACTGCTCGACGCTGCTCGATGATGCCGTGTGACTCTAGGGTGTTAAGTTGCTCTTGGGTGGCGGCGACGGAAAGACCTAAAACTGGAGCCAATCCCATCGGATGATTGAGGATGGACTCTGTTAGAGCCGAGGTGTCATTGGGAAAATCGCGTTCCCAAAGCTTCGCTAAGAAATAACCGACCAAGTAAGGGTTGGGCAGATCGGCTTGTCCAGCAACGTACTGGTTATCTTCCTGGATTAGAAATTTGCAGTTGGCGATCGCTTGCTCCTCAGTGTATGCCCGCAGGACAAACTTGAAGTTTTTGGTGAGGCTTTTGGTCGGTTCTTGCTCAAATACTAGAGCGCTTGTATGCACCAGGTCATCGCTGGTGAAGGCGCGGTAGCTTGGCAGGAAGGTGTAGACAAAGTAAGTCCAACCGCCCCAGTCTGCTGGAGTGGTGGGTGGAGATTGGAGTCCTTTGTCGCCCAAACTAAGGTAGAAGTGCATCAGCCAATTGGTGATCGGAGACTCCAAATAGGGGTCTTTATCGAGAACCAGCTTACCTTCAGGACTGAGAAAGTCATCTGCTACCAAACCCGATCGACTTGCCCAGCCTCTCATCCGTAGCTTTGGAATCCCTAAACCAGTTCTTTCACTTAACTCTTGATCGCTCTCCTCTTTGCTCAATCCTTGGGTGCTGCTCTTTAACCCTTGTTCTTCTTCAGCAACCCGAAGAATTTTAAGAAGATCTTCTTTCTTAAGAGCAAAAGTGCCGCTGAAGCTTAACTGCAATTTGGGCATAGACTCACGTCGCGTGAAGGGGCAAAATCAGCACATCTACTGCTTAGAGTTCCCAGCAATTTGGCGGATGCCACAGAGCAATCAGCTAACTTCAAGCATCACTGTTTGCAGTATGGCAAATTTTATCGGCGACGCACTTTACACCAAATTCATAAGTGGCACGCCAAGCAAGGTAGCGTGTCATCTTCCTCATCTAAGACTGTCGCTAATGCTTCCGCTAGGGGACGGTTGGGTTGGGTTTGTTGTTGTCGCATCATGGCTTTTTGGTGATCAGCGATGATGTCATCTTTACGGGCAACGAGTTCCAGTAGCGTTTCTCCTTGCGTCCAAGTGTAGGTTCTGCCATCCCGATGGTTCTGCTCATAGTCGATCGCTTTCTGGAACAAATCGGGATGCTCTTGTGCCAGCATGACCCATTCATACTTGCGTTGAAAAAAGCAGAAGTAACACCCAGAACGTGATCGCCAGCGGTAGTAATCCGGCATTCCGATGCCACTTTCTTCAAGTAGGTGAAGAATATCAGCCTTAACGAGTCCGTACTCTTTGAAGGGGAATCTCGCTGTGATACTCGGTTTGGTTGAAATGTATCCATCACGGTTCTCATCGGCGCGAATGCCAATGTAACTGACCACTACATCATCACCTACCCATTTCTCCAATGGCTTGATCTTCATTAGCTCCGTACACCACCGCTGTCTGGGTGAAGGAAGATAGCCGCCATGCAGATCCAGCCAGTGGTCAAAACCCCGCTCTGATTCAAGATAGTGAATTTTGATCCCAAGCCAATCTTCAATCCGCCTCAGATAGTCGTAAGTCTCTGTCAGTTCCTTATGGGTATCGCAGAAAAAGTATTCAATTTCTAAGTCAGGGTACTTTTGGCGCATAAGAATGGCAAGGGCGGTACTGTCCTTACCGCCAGAGAGACCGAGTATGTGTCTTACCTTTTTCTCACTCATGCTGACTGACCTCGCTTGTGCTTAGACTGTCCCAATTCACTGAGAGCATCATCAGGCTTTCGGCTGAAGAGTTTTGCATTAAGCTTCGCTAAAAACCCCTTTTGAAGCCGAGGGTTGTCTTTTAATGCTGGCGTACTCAACGCTTCCTCGATCAAGCGATCGAACAACTCCTCATGTTCTTCATCAATCCATACGACTTCATGAACTTCCTGACCGTTCGGTTCAGTGACCGTAATTCGCAGAGCATCAAAGCCTTTACCTTGCCGTCTAATTTCGCTCCGCAGCGCTTCCAGGTTTTGGAACCGACGCACCAGATCGCTCAACGCAATTTCAAACCGACTGAAATCTTCATCGACCCAGCCCTTGGGATGCTTATCTGCCACAATCCTAACTAGCGCCTCTAACCAGTCTTTGTCTGATGAATCTTCCTCCACAGCCTTAGCAACAAAATGCTTCAGGATTGGATCAATGCACTGTCCCACCAGGTAACTGGCACGAACCCGCAAATCCTCTCTTAAGTTGGCTTCCTTGCTGTGAACCCCAAATGCCTCATATAAATGCTTTTGGCAATCGCTCAACAAATTGTCATAAGCAGTCTGAATTTCATGAAGGCACTGCACTAATTGCTTCCGAAACGCTTTTGCTGCTTGCTCGTTTTCTTCTTCCCCAGCGGTCATCGGATTAAAGCCGCAGGCTTCGGGTAGCGAAACAAACAGCAATTCGTCTGGCTCCTGCGCCGTTTGTAGTGCCTGTAAAACCTTCAGCGTTGATGTATTCAGCCGTTTCGTCGATCGCGTAAATTCTGGTAGTTGACGGACAAACCCAAACAACGGCTTGGCGATCGCCAACAACGAGGCATTACGCAACCCTGGGGGTGCCTTGGCGTTAGGTGACTTCAAAATAGTTTCGAGTTCTCTAAAGACCTGAGATCGCAGTCCAACCATCTCAAAATACTTCACCGAAAACCGCGATGGGGCTTTCACCAGCAGTTCAAAATGCTCTGGTCCCAGGATCGGAATAAAGGTTCCATCCTTATAAATACCAACATCGTCAACGTGATAGAGCAAGAACGCCGCCAGCAAAAGGGGAATAGCCCCAGGCTTGACACCATAGGGAGGCTGCTCTAGCTGTTCATACAGGAGGTTCAGCGATCGTTGCTCTTTCGTCGCTGCTTGGCAGAATTGTTCGATCGCCTGCCAAATCGTTGCAACCCCTGACTCTGAATGCGGCGGCTGAAAATCCCACTCTTCTTCGTCCTGGCGATGGATTCCCGTTGCCGCTAACACCGAGTAGTACATGGCGACTTCAGGACCATAACCGTCTAAACCTAGCCTTTGCTGACGGTTGTGCTCAAGCATGGCTTCAATTAACTCGCGTCGGGCTGTTGCGCCTTGAGAGGTGAGTTTACGGCGATTAATGAATTCATTGTCAAGCCGGAGTCCTAAGTGATAGGTGCGATCGCAAAGCTCCGACAGCAAGGCTTGAAAGGCACGGGTTTTCAGAACAGTGGTTGCTTCTCCGGCGATCCAGCATTGGTTCTGACCTGCTGACCAATTGAACGCCTGCTGGAGCGTATCATCGAGCAACCGTTCGGCATCAACCAGGCGATGTTTCACTTCGCGTCGTGCCACACCATCTGTTTGCAGTGCTGTTGCTTCTTTGTGGATGGTTTTGAGTGCTTGCAACTGCTGGGCACGGGTTCGGAGCAGGTCAAGTTGGGTCGTGGTGATGACGACTAAAGGTTTGCCATCCACTGTCTGCGCTGGAGGTTCCTCTGGAAGCTGGCGATCGAGCCAGTAGACGATCAAACCATCCGTGCTAGGAGCATGGCAGCGTAGCGCCGCCAGCAGTGTGAGGCTATCGGCATACTGCTGCTCGAAATAGCGGAGATTTCCTGTGGTGGTGTAATGCCGTTGAGCAACGATAGGTTGTAGGGGACGGGCGCGAGTAAGCAGTTCGGCAAGGGGCAAGCGTTCTTTTTCGATCAGCTGATAGATTGCCGCTTCCACATTAAAGTCCGAGCCTTCCCAAAGCTTGAGGTCATCGGTCTGGTTGCGGTAGGTGATGATGCCTTTCTGGGTCAGGTCTTGAATCACGGTCTGCCAACTTTCTAAAGCTGCTCTGTCGTCTGGATGGTCACACAAGGCGAATGCCACTAGCGCAGGAGCGGCTTTCAGTGCCCCTGTTGCTGTAATGAGATTCAAGATGCCAATGGTTTTAAGGACGTTCAAGACCGATTCATTCTGCGTCTGAGCCTCCTGGATTAAGCCTTGAATCTCGACCCAGCGTTGCAGATTGATACGAGATGCCAGACCAGTGGCTGCTTCCACAAAATAGTCATAAAGCTGGTGCAGTTGCAGTGTTGGCACTAGCTCACCATCAAACGCTCTAGCCGCGAGAAATTCGGTC
Organism: Stenomitos frigidus ULC18; assembly: GCF_003003795.1. Classification (GTDB taxonomy): domain Bacteria; phylum Cyanobacteriota; class Cyanobacteriia; order Leptolyngbyales; family Leptolyngbyaceae; genus Stenomitos; species Stenomitos frigidus_A. The sequence goes on from NZ_PVWK01000043.1 coordinate 20,323, forward strand.
AGCCCGTGGGGTTCATGGCTCGTCAAGAACGTGAACAGGGAGCGATCGTTCTGGGCGTAGCGCGTACAGAGCAGCGGCAGTACTAACGCCGTCACGGGATGCAAGGGATAGGCGGCGCTGATATCCTTTTCGGCAATACCTTGATTGACCAAAACAGGCTTCAGTGCCTTGAACCAGGCTTTTGCTGTTTGATTACAGACCGATGCTACGCGGTCTGAGGCTTCGCCTTCGGGACGCTCGATCGCTTGCCCAATCAACCGGGTCATTTGGCTGGCAGACTCGGTGAACTGCATCGTTTCAAAGCGACCCTGGATTTTTGTCCACTCGTTTTGCTCGATCGCGCTGAGTCGTTCGCTGTACCCGGCAAACGATTGATGCAGCAGCCCCACGAAATGCACCTGATACTTGCCTTTGTAGCGTAACTCTGCAATCTGTTGTAGCAGGTAAAGATCGTCAGTGCCACCATGATGCACGGCATATTCCAGGTTTTTGCCCAACTCATCGAGGACTAACAGCACCTGGGTTTTGGCAGCTTGAGTCACCTGTTCTAAGAGGGTCAACACTTGTTGATTGGTGATCTGGCAACGCCCTACAGCGACTTCAGCGCCCCAATCCGTCAGCGTCTCGAACCAATCAGGTTTCTGCTTGCGCGACCAAAACTCCTGGCAACCGTTTGCTAATGCCCGCATGACCGTCCAACTGAGTGGCTCTCGCTGCCCAACCACCACGCAGCGTAGTAAGCCTTGGGGCGGCAGCGTAGCAAGAATTTGCTCCAGCAGAGGACTATCTTTGGGCAGTGCCTGTTCGGTAACGTGCCATGCCTGCTCAGCCGCTTTGCTTTTTTCGGGGGCACAGAGCGCTGTGAGATAGTGCGCAAAGGCTGATTTCCCGGTGCCATACACGCCAATCAGTGTCCAAGCCCGCTGTGCCTTGGGGTTGTCAAACGCCGCTAGCATACGCTGCAACGCTTCCAGCGATCGCTCTGTCAGCACATAGCCTTCTACGGCTTCAGGATTGTCAAAATCGCGCTCCAGATTGACAGAGCGATGATAGCGACGATGCAGGCTGAAGTAATGGGAAAGAGCGGTCACGTCAGCTTACCTCGCGGCATAGTACCTGTTCAGGATATCCTCTGCCATCGGTAATGGCTGACCTTGGAAGAAAAACTCTAGCTTTCCAGCCACATCAGTTATGCCCAAAGTGTCGGTGGTGCCGACTGTTTCGTTCGCGAAGCGTGAGCAGTGCTCAATGGCTTCGTACAGAGCACTTTCTGTGAGCCGAAACACCAAGCCTGGGCTACCGCGATCGTACAAGAGCTTGCCAACCGGGACGTTCTGCACGCCTTCGGCAAGTTGTCCGACATAGCGCAGGCAGGCGTACACGACCATCTCGGCTGTCAGTGTGGGTTTGGAGCCAATCCGAAACGTGTAAGAGCGGGCATTCCCGGCAGACCGAATGAGACCCAGGTCGGCAAACGGACAATCGAGTGATTCCTCACTCGCCGAAGCTTTGAAGGGCTGCGAGCCATACATCCGCAACAGGCAGTTCATATCTTTACGCAGCGACGAATCTGCCACTCGTGCGGCTTCCCGATCGCGGTAGTCACAGAGTTGGTTAAAAAGCTCGTCAATGGTAAACTCCACGCTACGAAATTGATTGAACACAAACGCCCACGTTGTCACGGAGCAAGGATCTTCCAGCAGTTTCCAGTGCAGCAGCCAGAGGGACGCTGGATCTTCTAGATAAGGGTCCCAACCCGACGATCCCAGAAGCTGCTTACCAAAAGCAGTGGGGCGATCTTCCTCTAGCAGCTTGAAGGCTGTACACCAGTAGCGGATGGAGCGCACCATGTTTTTCCCTACCCCCAGCCGTACCGTTGCGTCATCCCGTAAGAAAATAGTGGGATCTTGAGCCGCCTGGTCAAATCCTTTTTTGAGCCAACCAAACCGAGGGTGAAAGGTCTCGTGACGGGCAAAGGCTTGGCGCATGGTTGGGGCTTGAGGGGTGCTGACAGTCATGAATTTAGTGTCTTCTGCAATCAACCTAGAACCAGACTAGAACAAGTGATCTGAAAAGTCACGGCTTGTATGATGAATGCTATCGTGACTTGATCGCGCTTCACGTTACTGCAAAATGGGTTCAAAAGCGCGATCTCAAAACAAGCATCATGGATCTAGCCCCCGATCGTTACCCTGACTTTTCGGTTTTGGCGACGCTTTGCCAGCGCAGCAAGGTGGGCAAACTCTTGCCGGATGCTCTGTATGTCCACGTTTCAGCCCTGGCAGCCCTAGATCCACTCTTACAAGCGTATGAGAGCGAAGCGCGTCAGCTTGCCTCGGTTGAAGCCGCCACCCTAGTTAAGTTTAGTACTGAGAAGCCAAGCCTCTCCTACCTGGTATATCCTGACTTCGATGCTGATCCTCACCCTGCCCTTCAAGCCAGCATTCAGGTTGACCTCCGGAGCCGCAAGGTCAACCATCGCCACTACAGCGACAGTGACAACCCGTTTATCCTCCATCGCAAAGAGCATTTCGTTACCACCGCTTACCCCCATTATCAGCAATTTGCTGCTCTGACTCGCCAGGAAGAAGCGTTGGGACTGCTCGATCAGCCCCGATCGATCGGCACTCGTTTAGCTTGGGAGCAACGCCTAGCCCAGTGCAACGTTGCGTTTCAAGGGCATACGCTGGTTCATCGTGCTCTCCTCAATACTCAATCTGCTCAAGTCAAGATCGATCGCCACAAAGCGGCAATCAGCCGCAATGCTTTTTCCAAGCCGATGCGGTTAGCACTGGAGGCAGGGCTGTTTAGCCAGCAGACGACTTTCTTTGATTACGGGTGTGGGCAGGGCGGCGACTTGGAACGGGTTGCCAAGTTGGGATACGCCAGTGCTGGTTGGGACCCCTACTACCGACCTGATACGGCTCTGACGGCAGCCGATGTTGTGAATCTGGGCTACGTCATTAACGTGATTGAGTCCCAGACAGAGCGGCGAGAAGCATTGATCAAGGCGTGGGAGCTAACCCAGCAAGTTTTGGTCGTGTCGGCGCAGGTGTTAATCGCTCAAGGCAATAGCCAGATTGCTTATGGCGACGGGGTGATCACGAGCCGCAACACCTTCCAGAAATATTACGACCAGGAGGAACTGAAGCTTTACATCGATCAAGTGTTGGGCGTAGACGCAGTTCCAGTCGCACTAGGCATCTACTTTGTGTTTCGAGATGAGGCACAGGCGGAAACTTTCCGTGCCGCGCGGTTTCGATCGCGGGTCTCCGTGCCCAAAGTGCAACTGAGCAACAAGCGCTTTGAGTCTTACAAGGAACTGTTGGCTCCGCTGATGACGTTTTTCACCGAGCGGGGACGACTGCCGACGCTGGAAGAACTGCCCGAAACTGAGGCACTGAGCGCCGAGTTTGGCAATCTGCGGCGGGCGTTTCAGATTGTTCTGCAAGCGACGAACCCGCAAGAGTGGGATGAGATTAGCGATCGCCGTCGTGGGGATTTGCTAGTTTACCTGGCGCTGAGTCACTTTGGTCATCGTCCAAAGCTGCGGGATCTCGCACCTGTCGTGCAAACCGATATCAAAAGTCTGTTTGGCGGCTATCAGCAGGCTTGCACGGCAGCCGATTTGATGTTGATGAGCCTGGGGAATTTAGCGGTGGTGGCAGAACGTTGCCAAAACAGTCCGATCGGGAAAAAGCTGCCTGGTTCGCTTTGGGTGCATGTGTCGGCGATCGAAACCCTTGACTCGCTGCTGCGCCTCTACGAAGGCTGTGCTTCACGCACGATCGGTCGTCCTGAGGAGGCAAACGTGATCAAGTTCCACTGCCGCAAGCCCAAAATCACGTATCTGGTCTACCCGGACTTTGATGCCGATCCGCACCCCGCTTTGCACACCAGTATGCAGATTGACCTGCGGGATCTGCACGTCCATTATCGCGATTATGACCTTAGCGACAATCCACCTCTACTGCACCAAAAGGATTTGCTGGTTGCGCCGGACTACCCTGGCTACGAGAAGTTTGCCAAGCTGAGTCGGCAGGAGGAGGATTGGGGATTATTGGAAGACTGGAAGCAGATTAGCGAGCGGCGAGGTTGGCTGAAGTGCCTGGAAGAGCACTGTGCTGAGTTGAAGGGGCATCGGGTGGTGTGGCAGAAGGATGCTGATCCGTATCAGGTGAAATTGGTGCGATCGATGCTTCGGGCTAAACAGGCAGAACGGAAAGGCGAAGAATGAGCACTCTTGGCTTATCTCCCAAGAAATACACTCTGAGGGAGTGCCAACGCATTGAGGCATCGAAAAACAATGAATTAATTTTCTTTGAATAAGGTGTGCGTTCTCGTTCTCAATCCAATGGATTGGGCATCCTATGACTATCTCAGCTTAGATTCCTACACCAACAGAACAGAATTATGACATTCCCAGCCTTAAACCCAGAGCGGAGGATTTCTCCTCTCCCCAGCGAACTCGCCACACTCAGGACTGCGCTAACCCCTGGAGAAATCGAAGTCTTGACTTTTTTTGATCGCAACCTCGCTCTGGAATGGGAGATTTACATCCAGCCTCATCTCAACGGACTCCGCCCTGACTTCGTTCTGCTCAATCCAAACGTGGGCATTGCAGTTTTTGAGGTCAAAGACTGGAATCTTGCAGCCATGTCTTACCACGTTAAATTTTCTCAGGATCAGCAGAGGCAAAATCAGAATAGAGAGTCTGCACTATGGGCAACAAAAGGTGGTGAATCTTTTCGGATCAAAGATAACCCGGTAGAAAAAGTTATTCTGTACAAAAACAGTATTGCCAACCTCTATTGTCCGCAAGGCAACAACAGCAGCATCGACCAAGACAATAACTATCTTGCCCTCATCACAGCAGGAGTTATTGTTACAACTGCGACGACCCAAGAAATTGAATCGTTATTTCACCCATTCTACGTTGATCGTAATCTGCTAGAAAAAGCGAAGCAGTATCATCCTCTCGCTGGTTCTGATGCGCTGCAAGCGAATGACTTAAGCGTTGTATTTCCGTCATCCGAACGGACTGATTCCTCTCTTATGAAGCCTGGAACTGCTGATGCGCTTCGTCGCTGGCTGGTTGAACCCGATTTTGCCGCCACTCAGCGTCAACCGCTAGAACTTGATGCAAAACAGCGTCAGCTTGCAACAAATCGTACAGTGTCTGGGTATCGACGAATTCGTGGCTCCGCAGGATCAGGTAAATCTCTTGTGCTAGCAGCCCGCGCCGCTCACTTATCCAGTGAGAAGAAACAAGTCTTGGTTGTTTCCTATAACATTACGTTGTGGCACTACCTGCGCGATTTGGCAGTTCGCTATCCGGTGCCGACACGCACAATTAATCAAACCACAACATGGCTGCATTTTCATGAGTGGTGCAAACGGGTGATCTGTAACGAAGCTGGTTTAGCCAATGAATATAATGCACTCTGGCAGGATGGCGAGGACATTTCAGAAGTTCTTGAAACTGAAATTGTTGCATTGACCAATCAGGCGATCGATATTGCTGGTTCCAGCCTCACGACTTACGATGCCATTCTGGTAGACGAGGGGCAAGATTACAACCCGTTCTGGTGGAACACGCTGCGCAGGGTTCTGCGCCCAGGTGGTGAGATGGTGCTGGTTGCAGATGAGACTCAGGATCTCTATCAACGGGCAAGAAGCTGGACAGAAGAAGAAATGAACGGAGTTGGGTTTAAGGGTCCTTGGGTGCGGCTTGACATCTGCTATCGGCTGCCGCCTGCACTCATTCAGACGCTCACAGATTTTGCCGAACAGTATCTTCCCCAGGTAAAGCTAAATTTGCCCAAAGCCGAGTCACCTGAACTTGATCAATATCCAGTGAGTTTAAGGTGGGTTCAGCTAAAGACAACGGATGGTGTTGCCGAAGAATGTGTCAATGCGATGCTAAAAATATCAGGTTCAGCAGACCCTGTAGTTGCATACGCAGACATTACTTTGCTTGTCCCCACACATCACATTGGTTTAGCGGCTGTTGCAAAACTTGAGAGCCAGAACTTCGAGGTCCGCCACGTCTTTGATCAAAAGCAGCAGAAGCAGAAAAGCCGGAAGATGGCATTCTTCATGGGCGATGCCCGGATCAAAGCCTGCACGATTCACAGCTTTAAGGGATGGGAAGCCCGTTATATTGTGATTGCCATTACTCCCGATACCGATCTCGAAGCAGCATACGTTGCAATGAGTCGGCTAAAACGGCACAACGAAGGAAGCTACCTCACAGTGATTTGTTCAAATCCTGCACTTGAAGCATTTGGAGAAACTTGGACCAAATCCTGCACTTGAAGCATTTGGAGAAACTTGGACAGCCTTTGAGAGTCGGTAGTGCCTCGCTTAGTTGTGTTCCAACTGTAGTTTTGCTTGCCTAGCAATTTCCATCCATTCTTCTATCCCTTGTTTTGTAGGTGTTCCTTCCTCTGTAAATGCCCAAATATTGCGTTTATGCTGGGTGCCGTAGCTAATGTGAATCGGCTGATCACTACCATAGAAATACAACGAGTCAAACGGTGATCGCTGTTCCAAAATTCAGCCCACTAATCGATCGCTCCCCATCTCCACAATCAGAAAATCGCAAGCAGCACCCACGAGATCGCAGTAATACCTACCGTTTCGGTTTACCTCATGTGCCATGTGCTGATCCCGACTCGGATCAACCCGCCCATTTTTAATCCCCGTCTCCGGGTCTTTCTGGTTCAAAAAACGCTTCAAATCCTTTGAGCAAAACCCGTAGGTCAACTGAAACCGCTCCCTGCCAAAGTGATCAATCACGGGATCAAGGATGTGCTGACACAAAGCCTCCAACGCTGGAATTGTCTCCTCCAGGTTTTTCGGGTATGGGTCAATGTGATTAGCATACTTCCGGTACGTCTGCGTACAAGTGCAAAATTCCTGCAAAGTCAGATACTTTCCCAACAAGTTTTCGTGCATTCAAGCGACAGCCTCCTGAAGCGGGCACCCTAGCTCTGAACAGAGACTCCAAACACCTCACTACTGAGTATGGCTGCCTTCCTGACAAAAGCCAACTTCATGAGCGGACTGCAATGCCACAAGCAGCTTTGGCTACAAGTGCAGGAACCACACCGAGCCACTCCCCTCACTCCAGTCCAGCAGCGCATCATCGACCAGGGCGAAGACGTTGGGCAATACGCCCGTCAGCAGTTTTCCAATGGACGACTGATCGAGGGCAACGGTACAGAGGCAGTGCAAGCAACCCAGAAGGCGATCGCCGCTGGAGCCACCTGCCTATTTGAAGCAGCGTTCAGCTTCGCTAGCTTGTTCATCCGCTGCGATATCCTCCACAAACTTTCAGCAAGCACATGGGAACTGATTGAAGTCAAATCCTCCGGCAAAATCAAAGAAGAACACCCTTGGGATTTAGCCGTGCAAAAATACGTCTTGACTGGAGTAGGTCTCGCCATCAGTGCAACCAAGCTGATGCACATCAACACCCAGACCTGCTTCTTCCCAAATCTGACCAACCTCTTCACGATCGCAGACATCACCGCAGAAGTTGATCGTCTCCTGCCTGAAATACCCAAAAAACTTGAGCAATTTGGGGCTATCCTGACCGAAAATTTAGAACCCACGTTGGCGATTGGCAAACACTGCGACAATCCCAACCCCTGTCCTTTCACAAAAGATTGTTGGCAGGACGTTCCAGAAGTCTCCATCTTTACGATTCCTCGACTAGATTGGAAAAAGAAAGACTTGCTGATTACTCAAGGAGTGTTGGCGATCACCCTGCCACCCAACTACCCTTTGTCAAACAATCAGCGCACCTATGTTGATAGCGTCTTTAGCGGTCAGCCTGTTGTGGATGAGGTGGCGATCGCTGCCAGCCTTGCTGCACTCACCTATCCCATCCACTTCTTCGACTTTGAATCTCAGAACCCTGCCATTCCACGATTCGATGGTCTGAAACCCTACGAACAGTTCCCCTTCCAATACAGTTGCCACGTCCTCCACAAAGATGGGCACATCGAACATCACGAATATCTGCATACTGACCCGTCCGATCCAAGACTACCGCTAATCGCAACCTTAACCAATGACATCGCCGCCAACGGTTCCGTCATTGTCTACCATCAATCCTTTGAAGGCAGCCTACTGCGGAAACTGGCTCAAGCGTTCTCTGACTACGCACTTCAGTTAGAGTCGATCGCCGATCGCTTGTGGGATTTAGAAGACATTTTCAAGAAACACTACAAACATCCTGCGTTCCGAGGCTCGACCTCAATCAAAAACGTGCTGCCGACTTTGGTGCCTGCCTTAAGCTACAAAACGCTTGCAGTGCAGCGCGGCGATCAGGCACAGGCTGTTTGGGAGGCAATGATCGCTTGCACTGACCCGGTAGAGAAACAAGGTCTAATCAATGACCTACGTACTTATTGCCAGCTAGACACTTCGGCAATGTTAGAAATTTATAGAGTTCTACTGCAATTTGCGCTCTAGCCCAAATCTAGGTATTTTGGCTAGAGAACATTCTCATTCTCATCTTTTACTTTCTCCAAAGTATTGCTCGAACTAGAAAGATTTTCGACAGGGACTATATGCTCAGAGAGTTGAGAGATAAGATTTCGCACAGTTTCTTTAAACTCATCCGAAAATTCTTCAACAATATTGGTAACCATATCGCCTTTTCTAACCTCAAGGAATGTTTGAGCCCCCTGATCTGTCATAGATATTAGCAGACGACTCGTCTTCTTAGCTTCTGATGCAACAGGTTTAACAGGAAGTTCGATCATAAGCATTCCATTAGGAGCCAACAGCTTCGATAAATTTCCAATTTGTTCATAAAAGAACCCCGTAGCCTTATTTTCCTTTGAAGAGCTATTTGTTGATGATTGGACACTTTCGTGAAGTTCAGGATTGAATTTTTTAATAAGCGCTTCTTTAATGCTTGATAGCAATGTAGAGTCACTGCATTCTAGCCAAGCTATGCGAACACTATCATCTTCTGGATTAAACCCTAGATTGGTAGAATCCAAATGCTTTAATTCACTACTCAAAGCAACGTAGAGAACTCGTTCATCCTTTATTACTAAACAAATTGCCGGACGTTCAGGCAATTTGTGGCTTTCACGAAAGCGGACGGAGCCTTGAGGAGCAAGAGGGATTAAATTGCGCCCAATGCGCTCAATCAGTTCCGACCTAGAAAGCTTCATTTCTGCTGCAATAGCATCTAATCCCTCAATCCCAGTGGGGGTGAGGACGACGTTGACTTGTTTTTTCAGTTCGTCATGTAACTCGGGTACACCTCTAACTCGCTTGCGACCCTTCGCCATACTGCTTTCGTCGTGAGGGATGTCTATGCATACCAAGCATATACCTCCGACAGAGCCTGTGCACTCTACTAAATGGACAAGCACGGATTCCGCACAAGCAAGGTCAGAACCTAAATATATACTAAGGTTTTATCTTAAAGGCATTTAGATGCTATATATATTCTAGCAATAAACTTTTCGGTATCTGTGAGCTCTGCCGTAAAGCATCTCTAAAGCTTCATAACAACATTTTCTCTCCCTGCACTACACGGCAGGGGTAGCTTTCGGTTGCAATTTAGGAGGACTTAATGTTGGGTAACGAAGATTTTGGTACGTGGTGCCATCGATTAGACCTTTCGGAAGATGGGTGTAGAGTGATTGAACAAATTCGGCAGACTGATCCCTCCCGGCGGGTAGGCGGCGGAAAGAAAAATGTCTCTGGACGGTATCCAAGCAAAAAAATGGTGCAGACTATCCAGTTTGAGTCTCACAAAGTAGAGCTACCGTTCATCTACCAGTTAGAGCATGATGAAAACATTTTGGAGTTTTACGATCAACCACCTCAAATCAAGCTGAGTTATCCATCAGCAAATGAACGAAATTTAAGTTTTTTCTATACTCCTGACTTCTTCGTCATTGAAAAAGAAACGGCAGGTTGGGTCGAGTGCAAGACTGAAGATGGCTTACAGAAGCTTCAGGAGAAGAATCCAAATCGTTACTTCTTGGGAGATGACAATCAATGGCACTGTCCACCAGGAGAAAAATATGCAGAGCAGTTTGGTTGTTACTTTCGGGTTTGGTCTGATGCTGAAGTCGATTGGACTTTACAGCGAAACTTTCTCTTCTTAGAAGACTACTTTTACAATGCTTCTCCTGCAGAAGAAGCGACTGCCAACACAATCCTTTCGCTGGTTTCAGCACAACCCGGCATTACCTTGGCTCAGCTCCTTGATCATGCTAGAGGGTCTACTGCTGATGACATCTATTTTTTGATTGCTAGAGAACAAATTTATATCGATTTGAGTGCTGCTCCGTTGGCTGAATCCAGTCGATGCTTTGTGTTCTCCGACCAACAAACAGCCTTGGCATATAAAGCCACAGTGCTCTCTCAAGCATCCGTAGATTCTATTGCTTCCCCAATTATTGATCTCATTCCTGGCTCATCCCTTTGCTGGAATGGTAAAAGTTTGACGATCATCCTTGTTGGTGAAACAGAGATTCTCCTAAATGACGAAAACGGACAGCCTGTTGAACTGGAGCGTTCTACCTTTGATTACCTGCTTCGACAAGGAAAAATATCGGGGCTGAGGAATCAAATGCGAGGCGTTCTCAGTTCAGAGGCAATGGAGTTTATCCGTAAAGCGAGTGAAGGTGATCTAAAGGAAGCTAATCGACGCTACAAGCTGATCGAAGGCTTTTTGCAAGGGGAGAAGTGCAAGGATCATACCGTTCCCGAACGTACTCTTCGGCAGTGGCGTACCAAATACCGACAGGCAGAGAAGCAATATGGATATGGTTACATAGGGCTGCTTCCAAAGCTTAGCGCTAGTGGCAATCGCAATCCAAAGCTACCTGCATACTTGCTGGAACAGATAGAAATTTTCATTGAAGATCAGTACGAAACTCACAAGCAAAAGCGAAAACTTGAAGTCTATGGAGTTTTTGTTGATGCCTGTTTGAAAGCAGGAGTACCGCTTGACCAAATTCCTAGCTACAAGACGTTTATCAAGGCAATCAAACGTCGATCTGGTTACGAACAAACGACGAAGAGAGAAGGTCGCCGAGCTGCTTACTCACAGGAACCTTTCTTCCTAGAGCTAACAATAACTACACCCCGACACGGCGATCGTCCCTTTGAAATTGGGCATATCGATCACACTCAACTAGACATTGAGTTGCGATGTTCCTCTACAGGTCGCCTTCTTGGTAGACCCTGGGCAACTTTCCTGGTCGATGCCAACACCCGCCGTATTCTGGCAGTTTATGTCACCTTCGATGCGCCCTCATACCGCTCGTGCATGATGGTGCTACGGATTTGTGTCAAGCGACATGGGCGATTACCTCAGATCATTGTTACGGACAACGGTGCAGAATTTCACAGCATCTATTTTGAAACGTTACTGGCGCTTTTTAGCTGTGCTCAAAAGTATCGCCCAGCAGCAAAGGCGCGTTTTAATGCCGTTGGCGAACGTTTGTTTGGAACGTCTGCTACCCAGTTGATCCATAACTTGGCTGGCAATACGCAAATCATGAAAAAAGTCAGGCTGGTGACCAAGTCTGTCAATCCTAAAAATCTAGCGCTTTGGACACTTGGACTCCTGTACATGTACTTGTGTGAGTGGGCCTATGAAGTCTATGACACCACAGAGCATCCCGCACTTGGGCAAAGTCCCAGAGAAGCTTTTGCTACTGGGATCGCGCAGTATGGTAGCCGCTCCCATCGCGTGATTCCTTACGACATCAATTTCCAAATCTTGACCCTACCCACAACCCGCGAGGGAAGGGCAAAAGTACAACCTAATCTTGGTGTCAAAATTAACCACATCTATTACTGGTCTAATGATTTTCGTGATCCTGAAATCGAAAAGTCTTGGGTGGAAATACGTTACGACCCTTTTGATGCTGGAATAGCCTACGCCTTTGTTCGAGGGCGCTGGGTTGAGTGCTATGGTGAGCATTTTGCCAAATTTCAGGGTAAATCTGAGAAGGAAATTTATTTAGCCAGTGCTGAACTGCGTAGACGAAATCAAAATCATTCCAAAAACTTCAAGCTTAGAGCGAGTCATCTTGGAGCCTTTCTGTCTAGTGCAGAGTCTCAGGAAGAACTGTTAGCCCAGCAGCTGCGTGATGCACAGTCCAAAGAAGTGTTTTCGATTATCGATGGGGGAACACCTAATCGCAATCCTTTCACTCCCCAACAACCTGAACAAGCGTCTTCAACTGGGCGCGATCGTACATCAGACACGAAGCCTCAAGCGCCACCACCTAGTGCTCTTCAGCCCGATCAATTGATTATGTATGAGGAGTTCTAATCATGGCTATTGGATTTCCCCGTGAATTACTAAGGCAGCCAAATGAGGAGCGGATTGCCTACTTCGAGGCTTACACGATCGCGCATCCTAAACTCAAAGAAGCGATGAAACAAACTGTCCGTTTTATTGGTCATCGTCGCGCTAAAGCATCTTGCATCACTGTATTTGGTCCTACAGGAGTTGGCAAAACGACCTTACTGCAAAAGGTTGAGCAGGTACTGATTCAAGAGGCTCTTCAGGATTTGCAGACTGATCGAGGTTGTATTCCAGTTGTAATGGTGGAAGCCACTGCCCCAGAATCTGGAAATTTCAACTGGAAAGATTTCTTTACTCGCAGTTTGGCAACACTGGAAGAACCTTTGATTGATCAAAAGATTCACTATGGCACCCGTGGCATCTACCGGAATAAAGAGGGTCAACTTGTCATTGAGTCATCGGTGGCATCCGCTAAATTACGTTTTGCTTTAGAGAATGCACTCAAGCATCGACACCCACTTGCTTTTCTAATTGACGAAGCTCAGCACATTCAGAAAATGGCAAGTGGACGAAGGTTACAGGACAACATGGATTGCATTAAGTCTATTGCTAACCTGACCCGGATTCCTCACGTCTTGGTCGGCACCTACGAGTTGCTGACAATGCGTAATCTGAGTGGACAACTTAGCCGTCGTAATCAAGACATTCATTTCTCCCGCTACAGAGCTGATTGCAAAGAGGATGTAGAAGCATTCTTGAATATTCTGTTGACCTTCCAGCGGCATCTACCATTGCAGGAAGAACCAGACCTATTAAGCCAGTGGGAGTATCTCTATGAACGATGTCTTGGTTGTATTGGAATTCTCAAAGAATGGTTGAACCGTGCTTTTTCAGATGCTTTAGAGGAGGAAGCAGCAACTCTAACCTACAAACATCTTCAACAGAGGGCTTTATCCATCACTCAGTGTAAGAAGATACTTCAAGAAATTGAAGAAGGTGAAAAGGCGCTGCAAGAAACCGCAGAGGATTGCAACAAACTTCGTGATCGTTTGAAGCTAAATCAGGGGGAACCGACAGAACCGGACGCTTCTGAAAAAGACACAGGAAAGGCTAATCCATCTCCTCCTAAGAAACGAAAAGTTAGGAGGGTCGGTAGCCCAAATCCTAAACGGCGCAAAGTAGGGGGACAGGATAGTGCATAAAGAATTCACGATGTATGAATCTTGGAATGTTCAGCCTCCTTCCATTCCAGAACGCAGCCGTTTGTACCAGTTGGAACCAATTGGTTTAGGTACACCATCCGTAGAAAGTTTAATCAGCTATGTTTCCCGGTTAGCTGAAGCTTACTGTGTACCAACAGGTCTACTGATTGTCAATGAAATTGCTCCTCTAATGAAAGCAGAGTACACATTTGGTGATAAAGAAGGCGGTCTAGACAGAATCTTTGCCAATCAAACGAGAGCCTTAAACGGTATGGGTAATTGGTCTAAAAGCTTGGTTCAAGCGCTTGAGTCCTTAACCCTTAGAACTAATTTACGCTCTCTAACCATGTTGCCTTGGGCAGAGGTTATTCCACAAAAAAGTCTGCTGAAACCCACTCGAGCTTGGTGCCCTAATTGTTATGGTGACTCGCAAATCGCAGAGCAACCGTTGTATGAGCCATTACTATGGTCATTCAGTTGTGTAGAGGTTTGCTTACACCATCAGCAACCGCTACACTCCCTTTGCCCCACTTGCCAGAAACCTAACAGACCCTTGGCATGGTTATCTAGACCTGGTTACTGCTCGAAGTGCCGGGAATGGTTAGGAAGTTATCGAAAGCTAGAAGCAGCTCAGTCTTGGGAAATAACAGAATCGGCATGGGCTTGGCATGCCTGGGTCGCCAACAATATTGGTGATCTCACTGCCAGTGCTTCTAGAGAACCAATCACGCCATCCAGAGAAGCGATCGCGCTCACGCTTGCTGGTTATGCTCGCACCCTATTTGAGGGCAATATTTCTGCGTTTTCTCGATGGCTAGGTTTGGGACGTGTACAAACTCATAGATGGGTTACTGGTGAATCTGCCCCAGAGCTGAAAACACTTCTAAAAATCTGCTTTCGCCTTGAAGTACCGTTGTTAAAAATCTTTAATCAGGCGATCGCAAACACATGTCTAGCGAAAGAAGCCAAACAACCTCTAGAACAAACAAAAGTTGCGAGTAGTTCATCCTTAAACCTCCAAGTAGAGGAGGTGTCAAAACAGATACGGCAAATGAAGGCGGCTCTTACTGAAGATCCACCACCCTCTTTGGCAAAAGTTGCAGAACGACTTGGCTACAGGCGAACCACCACACTCTATTACTACGCATCAGACATGTGTCATGCTATCTCAGCAAAACATACTGAGTACCAGAAAGTAGTAGAGCTAAAAAACATACGATGTGCTTTAGAGGCAGTAATCGCAAATGATGTATGCCCTCCCCCATCGCTTCAAAAGGTGGCTCAATCGATCAGCACAAGTGTCCATACACTCAAAAAACATTTTCCAGAATTGTGCTGTAGTATCTCCAGTCGATATGCCAGCTATTTGAGCGAATGTCGCGTGAAGAGAATACAACTGCTGAAAGAGGAGATCAGGCAAGTAGCAGCCAAATTAGAGGATCAGGGTATAGAACCGACTGCTAGCCGAGTTTCACTCTACCTAAATAAACCACGATCGATTCTTCAAAAAGAGGCAAAAGCAGCCCTGAAAGAGGTTCGCTATGAACTTGGCTGGGGAAAATGAAATTCTTTTTTTAGCATATGAATATAAAAACTTATGTCCCAACTATTCTCGAATCCTGGACTCTTAATAAATCTTCTATTCCTTTACGGAGTCAATTGTACCAACTGGAACCAATTGGAATTGGAACACCTTTCACCGAAAGTCTAACTAGCTTAATTTCTCGCTTGGCGATGGCTCATTGTTTGCCCCCAGGTGTACTAATGACACGATTAATGAATCCATTAATCAATAAAGCATACGGAGGAGCAAATTTACATAACATCTACTCTTTTACAGATGCTTTGAATGGAACAGGCGAGATGGCGAAGAACTTAGTAGAAGCACTTCAGGCTCTTACTTTGCACGATAATCTGTGTTTACTGACAATGTTGCCTTGGTCAAAGCTTCTCCCTCACAGGCATCTTCTGCATAATGATCGTACTTGGTGCTCTGCTTGCTATCAAGACTGGTTCTGTAAAAGACAAACTATCTACGAACCCCTACTCTGGTCATTAGAAGTTATTCAAGTTTGTCCATTACATCGTCAGGAGTTACTCCAGCAGTGTCCTCATTGCCACAAAAAAAACTATCCCCTTGCTTGGCATTCCCGTCCTGGATTCTGCTCAAAATGCCATGAATGGCTTGGGGCTTCTCCTGAAGTTAAATCTTCTAATCAAAAGGAACGATCAAAGGAAGAATTAGCATTTGAAATTTGGGCAGCTACTACGGTTGGAGGCTTTATAGCGTCTACTTCAAATTCAGCATTTGATTTAACTAAAGACAGAATTGCTAAAGCTTTTTGTCTATATGTGAATCATTTGGCTAAAGGGAACATAGCTGAATTTGCAAGACAGTTAAAAGTCCCTAGAAATACCTTGTGGCTTTGGTGTCAAGGCAATAACCGTCCTACTTTTACTAAGCTTGTTGAAATTTGCTTCTGTCTAGGAGTTTCCTTGTCAGATTTTCTGACAGCGGATACTTCATTAAAATGCCACCAGAAAGTACAACTACTACCAACAAAACATCAACCTACTTCCAGAGCAGATGCCAAACCTCTAGATTTGCAGTCAATAGAACTTTATTTGAAGGAAATTCTTGAGAGTGACAAGCAGCCATATCCTTCCTTAGAGCAAGTTGCTAGAACTTTGGGGCGAGACAGAAGGACGATAGCCAAGCACCTACCTGAGCTATGCCGCGCTATTGCTACTAGATACCTAGATCAAAAGCAAGCAATCAAGCTTGAAGCGATCGCTCAGTGCTGCCAAGAAGTACGTCAAGCCATTTTGGAACTACATGAGAAAGGTGTTTACCCTTCAGAAGGGCGAATTGCGGAATTATTGACTAGACCAGGTTTCTTACGCTACAAAGAGGCTCGAAAAGCACTGTATGCAGCAAAGCAAGAACTTGGGTTAGAACCAGAATAAATTATTTCGGGATAAAATTGATCGGTAGCTAAAGCCTGTCGCTCCATTCGTGCTTGCAAAGAATTAAGATCATCAAAGAACCCCTTCTACCATCACTAAAGTAGTAGAAGGGGTTTGGGTCTAACAACTTCACTTTCTGCAAAAGCTATAGAAGCCAGTGAGGAACCGTCTAAGCAAAAATTGGAAGCATAGTTTTGCCAAAGTGAATTGGAAGCATAGTCTTACCGTTTCGGCAAACCTATGCGTTCAATCACATATTCCTTCGCTCTACATCTACAATTAGAGTATGGAGCTAAGCGGATTCGAACCGCTGACCCTCTCAATGCCATTGAGATGCGCTACCAACTGCGCTATAGCCCCTATTCCGTTCTCTATCATCCCTCGGTAATTGCCATCCGTCAAGCAGCTTTTCAACCTGGCAGCAATACTTCTAAGAAACCTTTTCTATCGAAGACTGGGCAACGAGGTCAAAACCAAGCGAGGATGCCTTCTTCTTGAGATTGCCCAGAACTCTTTGCTGATAGCGTTGCTCATAATAGTCAGCCCCAGTGTCACGATAAGGTTCACCTGAAGTCCAAAGCATATAGAACATTCGGGCTATTTTATGAGCGGTGGCTGTGATGGCTTTGGGTGCTCCTAAGCGAGCTTTCATCCGCCGATAAAACGCTCCCAAAGCAGTTTGGGACCGACCAACTGCCTGAGCCGCAAGGCGGAAAGCCTGAGCAGCCTGATTAACGACTCGATGGGTACGAGTACTTTTGGATTTTCCTCCGCTGTCTCGTGTCAATTACATAGACCACTTTATGGCATGAATTTTCTCCTTCATTTCGTTTCAAAATTGCACTTAAAATCGATGGAATCGAATCGCCTCACAATCAAAAGAAAGGACTAGATCGCGACGCACGCAAACGACGACGAAAGTGGCTGTACTATCCAAACGGACTCAAACTGGACTAGAAATCAAGTAGTACAGAGGCCAAAACGCAGCCAGACGTAGCAAGCTAGAGCTCAGCAGACCCGTTTGAGTGAGGGACTTCTGCACCTGTCGCAGCCTGCTAAGCAAGCATGCACTCAGCTCGTCAGCACTGATTTAAGTTGTCTGGGTGCGTGAAAGTGCTGCTTGTTTGCGAAAACTCTCGGCTTGCCTCTCGATCATGGTCGCATGATGGCTTAAGCGATCAATCGCAGCGGCCGTCATCATCGAGTCGGTGAAGATGCTATCCCACTGACTGATCGGCTGATTGGCGGTAATGAGTCGACTTCTACGCACATAGCGATGGGCGATGAGTTCAAACAGCACCGAGGTCTTAGCCTCTAACTTTTTGACCTAACCGAAGTCATCAATGATTAAAAGGTCGTAGCGATCGCTCAACTCGCACCGCAACTGTCTGCTGAGACCGCAGGCACCTATCACTACACCAACAGCGGCGTGTGTAGCTGGTATGATTTTGCTGTCGCCATTTTTGAAGAAGCAGAGCAACTTGGCTTCCCCCTCAAAATCAAGCGCGTCATCCCCATCACCACGCCTGAATACTCCACTCCTGCCAAACGCCCCGCCTTTTCTGTCCTCTCCCTCAAAAAAGTCTCGACGCTGCTGGGAACCCATCCTCCTTACTGGCGAGAGAGCTTGCGTGAAATGCTAGCCGAATTGAGAGAATTGTCCAATTGAAGTGTTAATTGAATGGCACTGACGGAAAGGGGTAAAAAAGGCTCTAAGGCTTGATATAAGAGAATCATAGCCTTAGAGACCAATAA